>NZ_JBHZAK010000002.1:0-590728 GCF_042754165.1 Nocardia sp. NPDC059229 | reverse complement strand
CCACCGCCCCCGCAAGATCCACGGCTACCGCAGTCCCGCCGAGGTCTACGCTGACCACCTGAACAGCGGTGACGCACTGACCGTTTGAGCCCGCCATCGTTTCCGAACGGGGAGGTAGGTCCGGGTGCATCGGCGTGGTGGCAGTCCCGGTCGAGGTGGAGATACCTACGATGGCCTGCGGTCACCTCCCGGTCTTGCGGTGACCAGCTGTGGAATCTAGAACCCCCGCCCGGCCTCCGGTCCATCCGTCCTGGAGGCCGGGCGGGTCCATGACCGGGATGCGGTCAGGGGCGGTGCTGCGCAGGCTCATCACGGCCGGCAACCCTGAGTGGCTACTGGCCTACCAACACCGCAGCAGATGTGGGAACCCAAGGCGTCCGCGGGCTGATCGGCGCCCGGATCGCCGCTTCCCTTGGCCGAAAAAATCTGCAGTGGAAGCTCTAGACATTCCATATACGGGTGTGTAATTTGACTGTCGGTCAAGTGAGAGATCGAGTGACTGGGCAGGTGAACTGCCTGGTATGCGGTACCCCCGTCCCTCCGGGGCAGGCGAGAATCCGGCTGGCCCTCTGGCTGCTGGACCGCCGCCGGAGGGGCGGGGCACAGCAAGGCAAGGACTTTCGCAGGCAGGACCCGTACGCATGGAGGTGGTGGCCACTGAGTAATCGACAACCTGTTCCGCGACCCGAGGCTTCTCGGGTGCGGTGTGCGCCATCGGCCTGTGGGGGCCGGTGAACAGTTCGACCCTTTCGTATACGTAGATCCCAGGCCCCGGCGCACCTGCGCCGGGGCCTCCCGTCATTTCAATAATCTCTGAGAGGTGTTGTGCAGCAACCGGATACGACTCCCACCCCTGGTACAGACGGGGTGGACAGACTCGATGACGAGGATTTCCCCGCCTACAGCATGGGCCGTGCGGCGGCGATCCTCGGCGTCACCCAGGCGTTTCTGCGCACTCTCGATGGCGCGCGCCTGCTGACCCCGCAGCGCTCCGAAGGCGGGCATCGCCGCTACTCGCGCTACCAGCTGCGGATCGCCGCGCGTGTGCGCGAGCTGATCGACGCCGGCAATTCCCTGGAAGGGGCGTGCCGGATCGTGATCCTCGAAGATCAGCTCGCCGAGGCTCAAGCCCTCAACGCCACCCTGCAACACGCCCTCGACGAGCACGAAGCACCGGACTCGGGGCGCTGATCCACACCCCACGACTGCTGCAGTCACCGCGGGGTGACCGCCCGGCGTCCTGATGTCCGGGTCGTGCAGATCGAGCGCGCTCCGGTGCTCGCCGCGGGCGTGCGGGGTCGCCGCGCACACACGCTCCAACTCGACGGGGTTGTCGCGCACCACCTTCCAGAAGCCCATCAGCAGCCCGTCGAGGTCGTTGGCGATCTCCATGCGCACTGGTGGTTTGGTCAGCAGGACCGCCAGGCTGCCGGCGCACGCCTCGACGTAGCAGGAATGCGCGGGCAGCATGGCGGCGATCCGCTCGGCCAGACGGGCCTTGCCCCCGTAGTACCGAAATCGGGCGGAGCCCGCGCGATACCGTCCCCCGCAGATCGTTTTCCGAACGCTCCCGGAACAGGGAAACGTTGAGGGGTAGCCGTAGCATCGGCCGAATTTCGGGCGGATATGGCGTAATCCGCTGGTAGGACGGTGTTGTCATCAGGCTTCATACAGCGAAAGAGGGAGTAAGCCGGGACCGCCGTTCGTGTTTCGAACTGATTACCTCCCGTTAGGCGGCGTCCAGCGGGTTCGAGGTGATGCGGGCCGCCGCGCCGCCCGCGACATAGGCCGCCGCCGCGCAGTCCGGCTTGCGCACCGCTTGGTCCTCGAACAGAGCGAGGAAGGCCGGTCCGAAGCCCAACCGGGGGTATTCGGCCACCAGCGCGGTGCGGAACGCAGGGTCGAATTCGTCCACCCGCAGGCCGGAGACGTCCGCGCTGGTGCCGACCTGGAGGAGGTGACTCTCGACGTCCTCGGCCGCGCTGACGTCGTCGCGCATGTGCAGAACGATCACCTCCTCGGCACGGGCGCGCCGGGCCGCTGGCCATCCCAGACCCGTGGTCAGCACGCGGGCGACATGACCACCTGCCTCCTCGAACGGGAGGGTGTGGTTGTCGAACGGAGCGGTCAGGCCCAGGTCATGCAACAGCGAGCTGACGTAGAGGAGCTCCTCGTCGTATGAGAGCCCGTGCGCGGCGGCATACGCGGCGGCGAAGGCGTAGGAGCGCACGGAGTGGTTGAGCAAGGTCGCGTCCGCGTACTCGGAGGCGATCTCGAAGGCGGCTCGCGCCGATGGTGTGTCAAGTATCCAGCTCATGGACCCTCACCCTAGGGTCGCAACGCCGCGTCGCTGAAGTCCATCTCCGAAGGACCTTCCTGGCCAGTTCAGCCGGGCCGGCGCACGGATATCCCTCAACCCCCAAATCCGCCCGAAATTCGGCCGATGCTACGGCGACCCCACATGGGATCCACCGCCAAACCGGCCGACACGACCGTGGTCATCTCGACCATCGCATCAGCACAGCCGACTGCCCCACCACAGCCGTGCTTCCCGTTCCAGACCTCCTGCTGATCGCACGAGATAGCCTGGCGCTCTAGCTCTGCTCACCCGGCGAACAGCGGCTCGGGGGGTTGCCCACCTGCGTCGACGCCCCTCGAAAAGCGTCTGGCGCGAAAAACAAAGACAATGACGTGACCAGCAGCGGAGGGCTCGATGCCGGTGTTCCGCTGGACGATCGGCAAACGGAACACCACGACTACAGTAAGCATTTCGGGCCGCCCGGTTGCGGGCGGCCCGAAAGTTGGGTCAGTGAGCGGTGATTGCGCTTGCGGCGGGTCGGGTGCGGCGTGGGTAGGGGTTGCGGGCGCGGGGGTGACGGGGGTCAGGAGATCGAGGTGCTGCCGGATCGGCGCGCATGGCGGGCTGCATGATCGTGTCCCACCACGGGCGCAGGGGGCTGGGCTCGGGCCAGTACACGACCGAGGAGTCGTCGGGATCGGTTGCGGCGGCGGGTATCCGGCGCCCAGCAGCGCGAGGGCGCGGGTGGCCGGCGGCCTGGGGCGGGTGTGTGGAAGTCATGGCGATTACCGGAGTCGGGCTGTGCTGGGGAGCAGGTGTGATGCGGTCGCGTCTCGTTCGGTCAGGTGCTGGTGTCCGGCTCATGCGGCGCGCGCACGGCAGCGGGATCGATACGGCCGATCGGGTCGGGTTCGTGGGCGCGGCCGGCCGGTGCCCGCTGCGGGTAGAGGCCCGACGCTGGTGGTGCGGATGTAGGGCACGACGCGGGTGGCTTCGGGCCCGCGGCCGGTGTCGGTGGCGGTGAACACCACCGGTTGCCCGACGGTGAGGGTTTTGAAGCCGGGGACCTCGATCACCTGGTAGTCGACGAACACCGCGGGGCCTGTGTCGGGTGTCAGGAACCCGAAGCCCTTTTCGGTGTTGAACCAGGCGACGTGGCCGTGCTGCCAGCGCGGCAGCTGCTGCGCGTCGTGGGTGTGGGGTTCGCCCCGGGAGGTGGCGAGGTGTGGGCACTCAGTCGGCATTGTGGTGGTCGTAGTCGTCGTCATCGCAGTCCAGTGGGGTGATCCAGGCTTGGTCGATACGGTCGGTGATCCCGGCGTGCTCGAGCGCGGCGCGCACGGTTTCGGTCGGCGGTGCCAGTGTCGTCGGATCCAGTCCGGCCTCGCGGTCACTGTCGCCGACGGGAAGGTTCTGTTCGGCGCGGTCGAAGTCGCTGCCCGCCAGGGCGAAGGTCGCGGTGCTGCTCATTGCTCTGCCCTCCTCGAGTCGATCGTGGTCGATGAAGCGAAAGGGGCCGGGTGAGCCCGGAAGTCACAGCTGACCGGGCTCACCCGTCGACGGAAGGAATCTGAACAGGACTTCCCTGTGAATGTTCTCGCGCGGGCCAACGACCCCGTGCCGTGGCTGCCGGGGTGCCACTCGCGGTGGCTGTGCACGCGCCGGACCGAGGGGTGTCCGTGAGGCGCTGGTGCCGATATGCAGGCCCGGCCACGGTCGTCGACCCGTGGTCGCGAGAACAGTTGTGTAGGAGAACGTTTCGTGTGATCTGCGTTGTTTGTCGATGTCTGACAGGCATCACCTCGCTCTCACTGGTCGTCGAATACCATGTCGAGCCGGGCCCAGGTGTGCTGTGGGCGGGCCGCGTTCCCGACCCTGCGCGCCGCCGGGCCGATGAGAATGGTGCCGTGTGGTCGGCCACCGGCGGCCTGATCGTGGCCGGGGTGTGCGGGGTTCGCGGCGCGGCGGGCAGTCCCAGCGGTCGACGGCGCGGCACAGGATGTCGTCGATCTCGGCGAACAGTCCCTCGAGATCGGGATCCAAGCCCAGCAGCCGAGGATCCAGCCACGACAGCTCCTCGGCGGTCTCGCTCGGCGTGGGACCGGTTGCGCATCTCGTCACGAGGATCATCACAGGGCCTCCCGTGATGGCGCCGGGGGTCAGGCGTTGATGGCCTGATGCTCGCCGTTGTGGTGGGTGATCTCGATCTTGCGGGGTTTGGCCTTCTCCGCGACCGGGATCACCAGGCGCAGCACGCCGTCGCGGTAGTCGGCGCGGATGGCGTCGGTGTCGAGGTTCTCCCCGAGGAACAGCTGGCGGGAGAACACGCCGCGGGTGCGTTCGGCGGCGAGCATGGACCGGTCGGGGTCCAGTTGCGGGCGTGATGCTCTGACGGTCACCACGTTGCGTTCGATGTCCAGGTCCAGGGATTGCGGGTCGATGCCGGGCAGGTCGAGTTCGACGTAGAAGTCGTCGCCCTCGCGCCAGGCGTCCATCGGCATCACCGCCGGACGCGCCGACGTGCCGAACACCTGCTGGGTCAGGCGATCCAGATCCCGGAACGGATCGGTGCGCATCAACATGGTCGCCACCTCCACTCACTCCATTCTCTCTCGGTGGTGCTCAGATAACCTCTGTCATCTGACAGAGATTTGTTTTAGCACTCTAGTGAGGAGAGTGCAAGTGTCGTGCTGAGGTAATCTGGTGGCATCGAGAAAGAGAGAGCAGATGCTGGATCGACACGACCCCCTGCCCGGTCCGGGTGGTGCTCACCGGCCGGGCCCGCGGCAAGCGGTGTACGGGATCTCGGTGGCCGCCGAGCTTGCCGGGATGGGCGCGCATTCGCTGCGCCTGTACGAGCAGCACGGGCTGCTCACCCCGGCCCGTAGCGCGGGAGGTACCCGCCGCTACAGCGACGACGACCTGGCCCGGTTGGCGCGCATCGCCGCGTTGGCCGGCGAGGGGATCAACCTCGCCGCGATCGCGCGGATCCTCGACCTCGAAGACAGCAACACCGCACTACGCCACTCCAACGCCGCGCTCACCGCCGAACGCGACCGGCTCCGCGACACACCATGACCGCCACACCCCCGCCGATCGGCCCGCCCGCCACCGACACCGCGGTCCTCGAGCGGATCGACCCGCTGCTGCACGACATCGCCCGCGACCTGGCCACCCTGCGCCAGCTCGAACACATCCAGCGCCAGCACCAGATCACACTCGCCTGCACCGAGGCCATCGCCACCGACCTGCACGCCGAGATCACCATGCTGGCGCAGGGTCTCGCTCATGCCCGTGCACTCCCCGAACCCGTGCACCCGCACACTCTCCCCGCCGCGCCTCGCCGGCCGGGATCGGGATCAGAACAGGGTGTCGCGCACCCGTAGCGGTCGGTAGCCGGTCGGCCCGAGGGCGGCGAGTTCGGCATCGATGTCGACCTCGATGGCGCCGAAGAAGTTGATGTTCTCGCTGTGCGCGGGTGAGACGTGGGCCAGCACGTCGGCGTCGATGCGGCGGCCTTGGCGGCGCATCTGCTCGACCGCGAGCCCGTAATACTCTGTGGTCCAGGTGATCAGGGCGTTGGTGACCAGGGTCAGACACCATGCCTGCTCGGTCTGGGCTTCCAGGTGACGGGCACGGATGGCTCCTTCGTGGGCGTAGATGAGGCCGCGTTTGAGTGCGTGGATGGATTCGCCCTTGTTGAGCTGGCGCGAGATCTTGCGTCGGTAGTCAGGGTCGGTCAGGTACCGGCAGGCGTAGATGGTGCGGCGCGTCGCCCCGTATTCTTTCAACGCTGCGGCCAGCGCGTTCTGACGCCCGGACGCGGACAGCTTGCCGACCAGCAGCGACGCGGTGGCGTGCCCGAACTTCAGCGATCCGGCCAACCTGAGCAGGTCGTCGTAGTGCTCGGCGATCAGGTCCAGATTCAATTTCCGTGTCAGCAGAGGACCGGCGTGCGGGAACCGTACATCGGCCTCGGCGCGCGGCACCGGCCGGTACAGGGTGATCTTGCCCAGGTCCCTGATGCGCGGGGACAGCTGCATCCCCAGCAAATCGAACAGCGCGAAGTTCACAAGGGTGACCCCATGAGTATCGGTCGCATGCTCGGTGATCGGCAGATCCGTTGCGTTACCGAGGATCTCGTCCAGGACGTAGTGGGCTTCGCGACGGGTGGTGACGATCACCTTGGTGCCGTAGGTGGTGTGCTGATCGGTGACATGGGTATAGGTCGACAGGCCCTCCTCGGCGAAGAAGTGATTAACCGCGCGAGCCGTGGTGGACTTGCCGCGCGTCGGGAACCGCTGCCCGTCCGACGACGAGAGCGTGCCGGTGCCGAAAGCCGCTGTCAGCGGCAGTCTTTGGTGGTAGCCGATGATCGCCAGATTCGCCGCCCGCAGGGTCTCCTCCCGCACATACCACTCCGCGGTCCAGGACAGGATGTCATAGGAGATCCCCGACGCCGCAGCCATATTGGTCAATCCCAGGTTCGTCGAATACGCCCAGCAGCACCGCGATCAGATTGCGTTTCAACTCGCGGCTACGCGCCTGCTTGCCACCCGCGTGGGTGAAACAGTCCAGGTAGCCGGTGCGTTTGTCCAGCTCGATCAGCACCGACACGATCGGCGCGAACGGCAGCATCTCGGTCAGCTCGGCCTTCAACTCGATCGCCTCGGTCGGGATGTCCTCGGCAGTCAGCAGGGAGATCACCAGATCACCGGCCTCATCCAGGCGCACCGGCCCGTCACCGGCGGCGAGCAGCTGCTCCAGCTCACCGACCGCCGTATGCCACTCGTCGGTGAGCGCGGCCAACGCGGCGGCCGGGTCGGCTGGTTTGTCGACCAGGCGGCAGAATTCGGCGCGCTGCGGCTCCCATTGGGTCGGGGTGAGCAGGTAGGCGGCCGGGTCGGCGTAGCGCCGTGATCCGGGCACGAACACGTCCCCGGTACGCAACCCGTCCCGCAACCCCAACAGCACACACAGCTCCCAAAAGTGCCGATAGGCCACGGTATTGCCGGTCTTGCGGGCCTCGTCGAGATAGCCGCGCCACTTGGTCGGCACGAACCCCGTCGGTGCGTCGTGGAACACCTTGCGGCGACCGGTCGCGTTCAGCTCGCGCAGCATGTTCACCGCGATCAGCAACTCCGTCGCCGCCGTGCCGCCGCAGAACCGGACCGCCGACAACACCGCCGGAGTGAACTTCCGCAGATACGAATACGACGAATCGAGAGCGGCCAGATGCCCGTGATCACGCGGCAACCGCGGCTGGGCCTGCGCAATCGCGGCCCGCAACCGGTCCAACCCGATGCCCTCGCCCCGGATCAACCCGCCGACATCCTCGTCAGGGATCTGCGGGTCGATGAGGATCGCCAGCAGGTCATCCAGCAGCGCCTGCCGGTCCTCCCCGGTCTTCGCCCGGTCGGCCAGTCGCTCACGCATCCGGTTCTCCGCGGCGCTGAACTTGCCCGACAGTGCCTGATCGAACAACGCCACCACCTCATCGAGCACATCAGCGGCCGACTGCGCCAACACCGTCAACAAGATCGGATACCGGCGCTGCGGATCGCGACGCTCCAAAGCCTGCCCGGTCAGCCGGCGACCGAGGGTAGCCAGAAACCGGCGACGCTCCGCCGGCAACACCGACAGATCAAGAGTGTCCGCGCCCAAGCCGCGCACAAACCCCAGCTTCTCGACCTCGTTGCGCACCGCGGCCGCCGACGCCTCCACCGGGCCTGTCGACAGCCACCGCAACCGCGACATCCGAATCGAGGCATCGGTGACCAACAACCCGTCCAACTCCGCGCAGCGTTGCGGCGTCAGCTCATGCGCCAACCGGTCGTAGGTCTCCCGTTGCGCCTGCTCACGCGCGTGCACGACGCGGCGAACCACAGTATCGGGACTGGGCCGGATCACCCTCGCCGAGATCAGATACTCACACCCCAACCGGAACAGCAGGGTCGGGGAATCATGCTCCATCGCCCGCGCCAACAGGAACTCGTCGAGCTCTTTCAACTCCATCGCACCCGCGCTCCGCCAGCTCAGATACTGGGCCACCAACCGCAGATGCGCGGTGCGGGTCTGCGCCCGGCGACCATACGAACGGATCTGCGACGCATCGACTTTCAGCTGATCCGCCAGCCGCGCCACCACCACCGGAGGCGCGGCCGCGACCCTGTCCGGCACGAACCCCAACCACGGCAGCGTGCACAACGCTACCGACAGACCGAGCTGATCCTCCGGACCACGCCCCCGCCCCGGCGCGACGAACGCGATATCGGCCGGAGTCAACGTGAAAAACCGGAACAGCTCCTCGCGGCTGATCTCCGGAAACTCCCGCAGCCGCACCAACTCCTCAGCCGCGAACACCTGCGTCGCCACGAAACCCGCCCTCCAGCACACCGACCAACCTCATCGGCAGCCAAGCCAAGCACCTACCCGCACCCGCCCGCAGCCCGAACCGATCACAACACCATCCGTGCTGGTCCAGCCATATGTGTTGTTTTCCGCGCGATTACTACCGGAACCCCCAGATGCGGTTTCCATCTTGCCAAGAAGTTGCCAAGACAGCTCTGAACAGGCCGGACTGGACGGCGCAGGACGGACGGAAGGCCTTCGGCGCGCCGCCGATCCGTGACACCTCCGCATATCGAATCCGCGGCCTGCGGCGGTGATCCGGAACTCCGGATCACCCGGCCATCGGGCTGGCACCCTCTGTCCGCAACGGGGCAGAATGATGTCTCTAGCTGCGTAAACGTGTCACTTCGCCGCAGCGGTTCTCGCGCCGCGGCGCCGTGAGAGCCACACCAGCCCGACCCACGACACGACGACACAGATCATCACGAGCACCCGCACCTCCTCCAGGGCGCTGCGCGGATAGAGCACTCCGGTGATGTAGTAGTCGATGAACCCGCTCGAGGGCAGGCCCGCCTCGCCGGCCCGATGCCGCGCCCAGTTCTCCAGATTCGTCAGCGGGCACTCGATCGTGAACAGCACCGTGCTGAAACCCCAGCCGAAGGCGAGCAGGTGCAGCCAGATGGTGCGCGGCCAGCGCCAGGCGATGAAACCGCCCACCACCACGTAGGCCACGAACAGGAAGTGCACGATCGCGGTCGCGTCGGCCAGCAGCCGGTAGCCCATGACCCCAGGATAGAAGTGATCAGCCCAGGTACTCCGATTCCAGGACAAGATCTTTGAGCAGCGACTGGTATTCGACGTGGCTTTCGTGCTCGATGGTCCGCCAGCTCGCGCCCTCGGCCTCGTGCAGGTAGCGCCGGTACTCCGGGGCGCCCGGGATACGCACATTGTCGGCGACCGCGATGCTGCCCGGATGCAGCCAGCCGGCCGCCAGGATGGTCTTCAGATCGGGCAGGTACGCGCTCTTGTCATGATCGATGAAGATGAAATCGAGTGCGCCGGAGCCGAATCCGTACTCGCTCGCGAGCCGCTCGACCGTCTTCCCGCCGTCGCCGATCGTGCCCACCACCACGCTCACCCGATCGGCGAGCCCGGCATGTGCCAGCAGGGTCCGGGCGATCTCGGCATTGTCGGGATTGAGCTCCACCGACACCAGGCGCGCTCCGGGGGAGAGGGCCCGCCCGATCCGGACCGCGCTGTACCCGCAGTAACCGCCCAGCTCGAGCGCCAGTTTCGGCGCAGCCCGCTGCACGGCGGCGTCGAGGATCAGCCCCTTCTCGTCCCCGACGTTCACCAGCATGCTCTGCGTGCGGGCGAAACCGTCGTAGGCCGCGAGCACGCTGTCCGGATCGCCCGCGGCGGAATGGGTGAGTACGTAGTCCCGGGCGGCGGCCTCGCGGCCATCGCCCACCTGCCCGGTCCGCATGAAAGTCGGCCCGCCCAAAGCGAATCGAATCACCGACCAGCGCAGGAACGGCAGTCGCTCCCGCAGCGTGGTGGCCAAGGATTTTCCACTCATGAGATCGTCCGTTCTCGTAGTGGGGGAGTGCGTCGATTATGGTCCTGCGCTGGGACGTTGGGGTAGGGCGGGGGTGCTGTACGAGGGGCCCGAACACGGATCGGGAGTCTCCTTCGGCTGGAAAGGGGGCCTGAACCGGCATGGCGTCGTTGAATCGTGGATAGAACATATTGATACGGACATATGCGCATCTAAACATGAGTCACCTTCTCATCGGAAAAGTCCTGTACCAGCCCCATCACCCTCAAAACACAGCCACGAGAGGAGGGGCCGGTCAGGCCCAGGTGGGGTGAGTTACCAGTTGGAGGGTTCGTAGTCCTTGAGGAAGCACCCGTAGAGGTCGTCGCCGGCTTCGCCGCGGACGATCGGGTCGTACACGCGGGCCGCGCCGTCGACCAGGTCGAGGGGTGCGTGGAAGCCTTCCTCGGACAGGCGGATCTTGGTGTAGTGCGGCCGCTCGTCGGTGATCCAGCCGGTGTCGACGGCGGTCATCAGGATCTTGTCGCCCTCGAACATCTCGCGCGCGCTGGTGCGGGTGAGCATGTTGAGTGCGGCCTTGGCCATGTTCGTGTGCGGGTGGCCGGCGCCCTTGTAGCCGCGCGCGAAAACGCCTTCCATGGCGGACACATTCACCACGTACTTGCGCCGGGCCGACGCCGCGGCCATGGACGGGCGCAGCCGGGAGATGAGGATGAACGGTGCGACCGAGTTGCACAGCTGCACTTCGAGCAGTTCGGTGGCGTCGACCTCGCCGACGGTCTGGACCCAGCTGTTGGTGTGGGCGAGGTCGGGGACGAGTCCGCCCGCGTCGATGGCGACGCCCTGCGAAATGCGTTCCGGCGTGGCCGATCCGGCGACCAGGGCCAGGTCGGTGATGTCGGCCGCGGTGAGGTCGGGTGTGAGCGAGGCGGTGAGTGCGGTGGGGTGCGCCTGCATGGTCTTGCCGAAGCTGATCACGTCGGGCAGTTCGCCCGCGGGCAGGGGCCCGTTCTCGGCTTCGACCAGGGCGCTGTAGGCCCCGGCGGTGCGGCGCACGGTCTGTGCGGCGTTGTTGATGAGGATGTCGAGCGGGCCCTGTGCGGCAATGTCATCGGCGAGTGCGACGACCTGGGCGGGGTCGCGGAGGTCGATGCCGACGATGCGGAGCCGGTGCAGCCAGTCGGCGCTGTCGGGCTGGGCGGCGAAGCGGCGGATGGCGTCGTTGGGGAAGCGGGTGGTGATGGTGGTGTGGGCGCCGTCGCGGAGCAGGCGGAGGGCGATGTACATGCCGATCTTGGCGCGGCCGCCGGTGAGGAGGGCGCGTTTGCCGGTGAGGTCGGTGCGGGCCTCGCGTTTGGCGTGGCTCTTGGTGGCGCAATCGGGGCAGAGCTGGTGGTAGAAGGCGTCCACGCGGGTATAGCGCTGTTTGCATATGTAGCAGGGGCGCGGTCGCAGCAGGGTTCCGGCGCTGGCTCCGGTGGTGGTGGAGCTGATCGGGATCCCGGCGGTTTCGTCGTCGATGCGGTTGGGTGAGCCGGTGGCGGTGGCGGCCACGACTTCGCGGTCGGCTTCGGAGATGGCGTCGCGGGCGGCGATGCGCTTGTTGCGCTTGAACTTCTTGAACATGTGCGCGACGGCCCGCTGCACGGTGACGGAGTCCGGGTGTTCCTTGTCGAGCTCTCCGGCCTGTTCGAGGACGCGCAGGCAGATGGCCAGGTCGCCGGGGTCGATGGCTGGTGCGTCGGACTGTGGTGCCGGGGTGGTCTGCTCGGCCATCGGAAGCTGCGGTGATCCTTCGTGCGCGGGGTGGTGGACGAGCCATTCTCTCAAAGGGCCGGATATGGGAAACGCCCGGCTGTTGCGGGGCCGGGCGTTGTGGTGTGGGGTGCGGTCAGTTGGCTGTGGTGCGGAGGGGTGCGAGATCGTCTGCGTCGTCGTCGCGGCCGAGTTCGCGGGCGCGTTCGGCGAGCCGGGTTTGCAGGCGGGCGGGGATGTCGTCGCGGACCTGAATGAGGGCCTGCCACGCCGTGTCCGGGGTGTCGGGGGTGAGGGCGGTGAGGAATTCGGCGATGTCGTCCATGTCGTCGATGAGGGTCAGGACGCGGGTGCGGCCCTCGTGGTCCTGGGCGAGGGCGATGGGGATCATGGCGGTCCAGAGGCCGGCGGTGTGGGCGTCGCGGATGAGGTCGCCGAGGCGGTCGTCGTTCTGTTCGCCGACGCGGGTGGCGATGAAGGCGAGCTGGGGGTCGGGCAGGTGGGCGGCGAGGGGCAGCAGGTTGACCCATTGTCCGCCGTCGAGGGCGGCGTCGGTGATGGCGGCGAGGACGGTGTCGGTGTGGACGGTGGGTCGTTCGGCGAACAGGCGCAGGCTGTCGTGGCTCATGGCGCTGGTGAGGGGGAGCAGCGTGGACCAGGCGTCGAGTTCGGCGACGGCGGTGATGAGGGCGTCGAGGACGTCGCCGCCGCGGACGGCGTTGCGGCGCATCGTCACCGAGTACGCGCGGGGGATTCTGGAGCATCCCAATGTGTTCCGGTATCTGGGGCAGGCGCCGGTGGTGCAGCAGTCGGGTGCCGGTGTGCTGCAACTGGATCTGGGCCGGGATGCGGCGCGGCGGCTGGAGAAGCTGGCGCGGTCGGTGGCCGAGGCGGTGTCCCTGGATACGGCGGGGCTGGATTATCTGTCGCGGGCGCTGGTGGGGGCGGTGGTGTCGATGACGGATCTGTGGTTGTCGGATTCGGATACGCCGTCGGGTGAGCAGACCGCGGAGTTCGTGGAGCGGGCGACGGAGCTGGTGTGGGGCTCATCGATGGGTTTCTGCGGCGGCAGGGGATCGAGGCGGATGCGGATACGCCGATCTTCTCGACCTTGGCCGAGGTGAATCAGTCCCGGTCGGGCGATTGTTGACGCATTGTTGACACGCCGCCAATAGCCGTGCACGCTGAGGGGCGAGGCGCTCAGGCGCACCCTTTTCAGGCAAGCGAGGAACGGACGATGGCACGCCCCGCATGGAGCGACGACGAGGTCGAGGCGGTACGAGGATTGGCGACCACCTTCTTCGAGAAGGAGGTGATTCCGCACGAGGAGAAGTTCATCGCCCAGGGGCACCCCGACCGCGCGCTCTACAACCGCGCCGGTGAACTGGGCCTGCTGTGCGCGGCCATCCCGTCCGAATTCGGTGGTGGCGGTGGCACTTTCGCCCACGAGGCGGCGATCATCGAGGCCCAGGCGCACTGCGGTGACGGTTCACTGGGCATGTCGGTGCACTCCTCGATCATCGCGCCCTACCTTCACGAGTTCGGGTCCGAGGAACTCAAGAAGCGGGTGCTGCCGAAGGCGGCCAGTGGTGAGATGGTGCTCTCGATCGGCATGACCGAACCGGGGACCGGCTCGGATCTGCAGAACATCAAGACCCGCGCGGTGCGTGAGGGCGACGAGTACGTCATCACCGGCTCGAAGATCTTCATCTCCAACGGGTGGCTGTGTGACGGCATCATCATCGCCTGCAAGACCGACCCCGCCCTGGGCGCGGCCGGTGTCTCGCTGATCTTTGCCGAAGTGGGCGACGACACTCCGGGTTTCACCCGCGGCCGCATCCTGTCCAAGATCGGCGGCAAGGCGCAGGACACCGCCGAGCTGTTCTTCGCCGGCCTGCGGGTGCCGGTGTCGAACCTGCTGGGCCCGGCCGAGGGCCAGGGCTTCTATCAGATGATGCAGATGCTGGCCCAGGAACGCCTGGTCACCGCCATCATGGCGGTGGCGATGACGGAGAAGGCGGTCGAGCTGACCGTCGACTACACCAAGGGCCGCGAGGCGTTCGGCAAGCCGCTGTTCGCCATGCAGAACACCCGTTTCGAGCTGGCGGAGTGCGCGACCATCGCCAAGGTCGGGCGCGTGTTCCTCGACGACTGCATCACCAAGCATCTGCGTGGTGAGCTGGACATCCCCACCGCGGCCATGTCGAAATACTGGTTGACCGACCAACTCGGTAATGTGGTGGATCGCTGCCTGCAGTTCTTCGGCGGCTATGGATACATGACCGAATACCCGATTTCCCAGCTGTACACCGGCGCTCGGGTCCTGCGAATCCTCGCGGGAGCCAACGAGGTGATGAAGGATCTCATTGCCCGCTCACTCTGATATCGATATCGAGCCGCCCGCGTCCGAGGACGCGGGGGACGCGCCATCGCGCCGTCGCCGGCTCGAACCCGACGAACGCCGGGCGCAGATCCTGTCCTGCGCCATCGACATGTTCGGCGAACGCCCCTACGCGGCCGTGTCCACCGCCGAGCTGGCCCAGCGGGCCGGGGTGGCGCGCGGGCTGATCAATCACTACTTCGGCAACAAGCGGGACCTGTATCTCGCGGTGGTGCGGCGGATGGTGACGCTGCCGCGGCCGGAGAAGATGATCGTGCCCGCCGGGACCACCCGGGAGCGGGTGGACGCCAGCGTCTCGTGGCTGCTGGACACCATCGGTGAGCACGGCAGTACCTGGGTCAAGGTCACCGGGCACGAAGGCGTCGGCGACGACCCCGAGGTGCAGCGCATCCTCGACGAGGCCGACTATGCCGCGGCCGACCGCATGGTCCAGATGATGGGGCTGAGCGAGTCGCTGCACTCGGCCGAATTGCGGGCGCTGGTGCGCTGTTACGGCGGGCTGGTGAAGGCGGCCGGGCGTGAGTGGATCGTGCGCGGCAGCCTGAGCCGCGAGCAGGTGCACCACCTGCTCGCGGACGCGCTGCTCACGCTGGTCAGCGACACCTTCCCGAAGGTCGACGCCGGGCGCTGATTCCCGTGTGGGGCACGGCGTTCAGACGGCGGCGAGCTCCTCGACCTGCCAGGTCACCCCGGTGGTGGCGAGGTGGTCGAGGAAGCTCGCGGCGTCGAAGGCCTGTGCCGGGGCGAGGGTTCCGGCCGGGGCGCCGTCGGCGACCAGCCGGCGCGCGGCCTCCACGGCGATGACCGCGGTGGAGGCGTAGGCGTTGAACCCGGTCACCCAACCGCGGGCGCGGCGGCCGTCCCCGCCGGTGGCCTCGGCGAGCATGAACCAGCGGGCTGCGTCGAGCGCGGCCGCGTCGGGGACTTCCGGAAGGGTTTCGGCGACTTCGGAATTCAGGCTCGCGAACAGCTCGCCGACCTCGCTGCGGATCACCCCGCGCACGCGGGGCGTCTCGAGATGACGGGGGATGGTGTAGACGCCCGGCAGCGCGAGAGTACTCATGGGCACTGGCTCGGCCTCGCCCGGTTCGAGCAGGGTGGATTCCGGTTCCTGCACCGATTGCCAGCCGCCGTCGCGATATTCGATCTGCTCGGCGACCATGATGGCGGCCATCGAGCGTGCGGTGCCCCGGGATGCGGCGCCGGGGCGGCGCAGGTCGGCGATGACCACCTCGGTGATCGGCGCACCGAGGCGGGCAGCGGTGAGCGAGGCGATGAGATCACCGGGTACACCGTCGTCGGTGACGGCCGGAACGACCGTGACCCCGGCCTGTTTCGCGGGTTCGTCGTAGGTGGTGAGGATCTTGTGCAGGTAGGCGGGTTCGCCGGTGGTGTCGAGGTAGGGGCGGCGCGCGGCGATCGCGGCCCGTACCACCGGTTCGCCCCAAAGGGTGAAGGGTCCGGCGGTATTGACGACCGCGTCGGTTCCGGCGAATGCGGCGGTGAGGGCCGCGGTGTCGTCGAGGTGGGCGGCGTGGATCTCGGCGTCGGGAATGGCGGCCTGGTCGGCGATGCGGCGCAGGCGGTCCGGGTCGCGGCCGACCAGGACCGGGGTGAGGTCGCGGCGGACGAGCTCGGCCACGACGAGGGAACCGGTGAAACCGCTGGCGCCGTGCACGGCAATACGCATGGGAGACAACTCCATCGAGTGAAGGGACGCGAACCGGGAATCGGCTCGCGCTTCACGCTATGGAGTCCGGTCCGGACGATCCATGCCCGAAACTCCGGCCCTGATATCCGATCGTCCGGGTGGGCCGACGCTGCCGGTACGGTGGGGTGGTGGACATTCTCAGCGACGCGGTCGCCGCGATGCGGCTGGGCACCCCGCACTCCAACCGGACCGTCAAGCACGCGCCCTGGCGCACGCACTTCCCGGCACAGGGCAACAGCGCCGGATTCCATGTGGTGCTGCAGGGTTCATGCTGGCTGCTGCCCGACGGCGGGGAACCGGTACACCTGCAGGTCGGTGACGTGGTGTTCATGCCGCGCAGCCACGGCCACGCCATCACCGACAGTCCCCAACCCGGACGTACCGGGGGTGACACCGGCGCGCAGACCGTATTACTGTGCGGCGCCTATTCTCTCGACGACTCGCGCCCGCACCCCGCGCTGGCGGAACTACCTGATGTGATCCATCTGCCCGCCCGCGTCGGCCACCACAGCCCGCTGCGCGCCGCCATCGATCTGCTCGGCCACGAGCTCGACACCCAGGACGGGTCCGGGGCCATCGCGCCGCTGCTGGAGATGCTGCTGCTGTTCATGCTGCGCGCCTGGCACGACGCCCACCCCAGCGGCACCGGATGGGTTGCGGCACTGCGGGATCCGGCCGTACACACCGCCCTGCAGGCCATTCACGCCGAGCCGGGCGCGCCGTGGACGGTGCAGTCCCTCGCGGCCCGTGCCGGGGTGTCGCGCTCGGTGTTCGCGCAACGCTTCACCGCCACCCTCGGCACCGGGCCGCTGACCTACCTGACCTGGTGGCGCATGACCTGCGCGGCGCGGCTGCTGCGCGAGTCCGACGCCCTGCTGCGGGTGGTCGCGGAAAAGTCCGGCTACACCTCCGAATACGCGTTCGCCAAAGCATTCAAACGCGAATTCGGGGTGGCGCCCGGACAATTCCGCGCCCAGGGCCGACCCGAAGCCGCCTAGGGGAGCAGCACCAGCCGCCCGCGCAGGCCGCCCTTCTCGAAGCGGGCGTGCGCGGCGGCGGCCTCGGCGAGCGGGAAGGTCTCCGCGACCCGCAGCGTGAGCGTGCCCGCCTCGACCAGGTCCACCAGTTCGGCCAGGCGGCGGCCGTCGGGGGCCTGCTGCACCGTCGTCACCGTGATCCCGCGCTCGGCGGGCGGGGTCACCGGCGGCAGCAACGCCACGAACGCGCCGCCGTCACGCACCAGCGGCAGCAGCGACGCACCCACCAGCGCGGCATCGATGACGGCGTCGACGCTGCCCGCGCCCACACGCTGCGCCAGATCCTCACCGCGCGTAGCGAATTCGCTGGCACCGAGTGACTTCACCAGGTCTTCGTCCCCGGGCCCGGCCACGGCGATCACCGTCGCGTCCCGTGCCGCGGCCAACTGCACCGCGTATCCGCCGACACCGCCGGCCGCGCCGGTCACCAGCACTCGGGCTCCGGGGGCCGCCGCCACGGCCAGGTCCGCGGTGATCGCATTGAGCGGCAGGGTCGCCGCGGCGGTCAGATCGACGCCGGTCGGGGCGGCGGCGACCAGCTCGGCCGCGATCGTCACGTACTCGGTGTAGGCGCCGTCGAAGGTGGCCAGCCACGGAATCAGCCCGACCACCGGCCGCCCCGGCTCGGCGTCGGCCACACCCGGCCCGGCGGCCTCGATCCAGCCGGAGAATTCGACGCCGGGCACGTAGTGGTCGCGCTCGGGCAGCAGCGCGGCGAACGCCCCGGCCCGCGCCCCGATATCGACCGGATTGACCGGGGCGGCAGCGATTTTCACCAGCACCTCACCCGGTCCCGGGACCGGTACGGGGGTGTCGATCAGGTCGAGGACCTCCGGACCGCCGAAACGGGAGAAAGCAACAGCACGCATGGGAATGCTCCTGTGACTGCGAAGGAATGAAGGTCCACCGGTGGAACGCCGCCGCGCCGGGTGACCGGCGGTGCGGGGCGTGCTTTCACCGTAGGTCGGCGCCCGGGCGCCCGGCCAGTAGGCACCGAAAAGTACCCAGGTCACCGGTGAGAGTGCGGATCGCGTCCCGAACCGGTCCCTTCGGGCGGGAATGCGCACGCCACCGCGTCGGCTGTATCTGCACAGCCAGTTGTCGATCCGGGCTCGCGGCCGGGCCCGCACCAGGGGAGTGACGATGCCGACCACCACCGCCGCGCAACGCCGGGAACAGGCGAAAGTCGAGTACAACGCTTACCTCGCCGCCTGCCCCACCAATCAGATGCTCGACACCATCGGCGACAAGTGGACCTGCCTGATCCTGGCCGCGCTCGGCGCGGGACCGCGCCGCTACGGCGAGATCGGCGCGACCGTGGCCGCGGTCAGCAACAAGATGCTCACCCAGACCCTGCGCACCCTCGAACGCGACGGCCTGGTGGCACGGCGCATGACCGCGCAGGTACCGGTGCGCGTGGACTATTCGCTGACCCCGCTCGGGCAGAGCCTGCTGGTGATCGTGACCCGGCTGCACCAGTGGGCCGAGGGCCACATGGACGAGGTGCTCGCCGCGCGCGCCGAATTCGACAGCGCCGCCGGGAATGCGTCGTGATCTTGATGTGTTGGCCGCTGGTATGGCATTCGACTACCTGGGCAAGTTCGGTGCATGGCAGTTCTACACGCAGTTCACCCCCGAAGCGGTGCGTGAACTCGAAGACCTCGGCTACGGCGCGGTCTGGCTGGGCGGATCGCCGCCGGCCGACTGGGACGGTTACGAGAAACTGCTCGCCGGATCCGAATCGATCGTCGTGGCCACCAGCATCGTCAATGTGTGGGGCTCCACCGCCGAGGCGGCCGCGGACACCTATCTGCGGCTGGAGGAGAAATTCCCCGGCCGGTTCCTGCTCGGCATCGGCGTCGGTCACCCCGAGCACACCGGCACCTACACCAAACCCTATGACGCGCTGGTGAACTACCTCGACATCCTCGACGCCCGCGGCGTCCCGCAGCAGGGCCGCGCACTGGCCGCGCTGGGCCCGCGGGTGGCGAAACTCGCGCGCGACCGCAGCGCCGGCGCCCTGCCGTATCTGACCGTGCCCGAGCACACCGCCGAGCTGCGCGGCATCCTGGGCCCCGACAAGCTGCTGGTCAGCGAGCACAAGGTGGTTCTCGACGAGGACACCGCGCGGGCCCGGGTCATCGGCCGCGAGAAGGCCGGGTTCTATCTGGGCCTGGTCAACTACGTGAACAACCTGCGCCGCTTCGGTTTCGACGAGACCGACCTGACCCAGCCCGGCAGCGACCGGTTCGTGGACGCGGTCGTCGCGCACGGGAGCGCCGCCCAGATCGCCGACCGGCTCGCCGAACACGTGCACGCCGGTGCGAACCATGTCGCGCCGCAGGTCGTCGGCGGGGACTATCTCGAGGTGCTGCGCACCCTCGCGCCGCTGCTGGCCGAACGACTGAACTGAACCCGGCACGAACCGATTCCGGGTACCCGATACGGCCCGGGCATCCGGAATCGGTGGGTTTCAGTGTGATTCGAGGCTCGCGAGCGCCTTGTCGAGGCGGGAAGCGCGGGTTTTCGCGGTTCTCGCCCGCAGCAGCTCCAGCACGATCGCATACTGGCCGGTCCGGTCCAAGGCGTCGAACACCTGCCGGGCGCGGGGCCGATCGGCCAGCGCGGCAGCCAGATCCGGCGGCACCGTGAAGTTCGCCTGCGACGGGTAGGCCGCGGCCCACCGCCCGTCCGCGCGGGCCGCTTCGACCTCGGCGAGTCCGGGCGCGCGCATGCGCCCGGCGGCGGTGAGTCGGGCGACCTTGTCGACATTGACCTGCGACCAGTGGCTGTGCGGGCGGCGCGGCACATACTTCTGCAGGTAGTAGTCAGCGTCGAAGGTTTTGCGCTGCCCGGAGATCCAGCCCCAGCACAGCCCGACATCGACCGCCTCGTCCTCGGTGAGCGTGGCGATACCCGAGCCCTTCTTGGCCAGGCGGATCCAAACCCCTTCCGGGCGTGCGTGATTGGCTTCGAGCCAGGTGTCGAAGGCGGCGGCGTCGGGGAAGGTCACCGGATCCATGACCGTCACTGTGGCAGACGGCACCGACATCCGAACTCTCCACCACGCCGGAAAATTGTCCCAGACACATCTTGTCGGGGTGGTCGCCGCGCCGCTACCGTGGATCGATGACGACCTCGAGCTCCGCCGCCGCTGCCGGACTGCCCACCGGGGTGCACGGCACCGCCGAACCCCGATTCGACTCCGCCATCAAGACTTTCGCCCGCGTCTTCGCCGGCCGCCGCGGCAACGGCGGCGCACTGGCGGTGTATCAGCACGGCGAACCGGTCGTCGATGTCTGGGCCGGCGCCGCCGACGCCCACGGCACCCCCTGGACCGCCGACACCGGCGCCATGGTCTACTCCGCCTCCAAGGGTGTCTCCGCGACCGTGCTGGCGCGGCTGGCCGACCGCGGCCTGCTCGACTACGGCGCGCCCGTCGCCGAATACTGGCCCGAGTTCGCCGCCAACGGCAAGGCCCGCATCACCGTCACCGAACTGCTCAGCCACCGCGCCGGCCTGTCGGCGCTGCCCGCCGCCACCCCCGGCGAGGTCCTCGACCACGAACTCATGGAAGCGCGCCTGGCCGCCGCGAAACCCGATGACCTGCTGGGCACACCGATCTACCACGCCCTCACCATCGGCTGGCTCATGAGCGGGCTGGCCCGCGCCCTCACCGGCCGCGACATGACCCAGCTCTACCGCAGCGAGGTCGCCGACCCCCTCGGCGTCGACGGCATCCACCTGGGCCGCCCGCCCGCCGGGTCCCGCACCCGGCCCGCCCACCTCGTCGGCTCCCTGAAAACCCTTGCCGAACACAGCATTCCGGCCCCGGTCGCCGCCGCCGTCCCGCGCCTGCCCCGCCTGCTGCGCGCCCCGCTCTCGTCGATCTACGTGCCCGGCCTGGAATCCATCTTCCGCGGCGACGACCCCGCCATCCTCGACACCGCCCTGCCCGCCGGCAACGCCGTGTGCACCGCAACGGCATTGGCGAAAATGTACAGCGCCCTGGCGTGTGACGGATACGTCGGCGGCCGCCCCTACCTGTCCACCCCGACCGTCCGTGAACTCGAACGCATCCGCACCTACCGCCTCGACCACAGCCTGCTGGTCCCGTTCTGGCACCTGGGCTATCACAGCCTCCCCGCCGCGCGGGCACCCCGCGGCTACGGCCACGTCGGGGCCTTCGGCTCCACCGGCTGGACCGACCCCCGCTCCGGCATCTCCGTCGGCTTCGTCCACAACCGCATGTCCCTGACCTGGAGCCCCCTCGACCAAACCCTCGTCGTGGCCCTGCTCCACCTCATCCTGTGCGCCGCCCGCGAACCCGCCCTCGCCATCCAGCAGCCCACCGCCGGCGCCGCCTGAGCAGGCTGCGACGCGAAAAGTCCTACGACACAACATCATCAGCGGTCGGATCGTGTCCGCGACCGGAATCCCGGCCGCCCCGCGTCCCTGTCCCTCGGGCGGTGTCACCGCCGGGCGTCAGTGGTTTCGGTGCGAGGCCTCGGCCCAGGCGGCCAGCAGTTGCGGCAAGGGGATCACCTCGGTTCGTCATCGATGTGCACACCGATCACCCTGCAGCGCAGGAACTTCTCGATGGCGGTAGTGCCCCCGACGAGCTGACGCTGCGGGTCGGCGAAGCCGAAAAGGCTTGGCGTGTCATGCTGATTCACCCATACCGTGTCGGCGTCGACGCGTTCGGCAATCGAGGTCGGGTAATCGGTATCGCGACTCCACGCCGAGGCGGTGTGAGGGTCGTTCGAGCAGGTGCAGGACGGTTTCCAGGTCGCCGTAAGCCACTCATTACGTAACGGCGTGCTACATAACTATTCTAGGGCGCTCGGCGGTCCGAACAGTTCATATCTGCGAGGTTGCCGACCTCTGCACCCCGGTCGCTGCCAGATTCTGGCTCGGAGAAACGTAGCGTGATTACATGGAACTATGAGCGAAGCAGCGGGGCCGAGGATGGGCCGTCCACGGGACGAATCGAAGGACCAGGCCGTGCTGGTGGCGGCTCGTCGCCTGCTGGCCGAGGTCGGTTACCAACAGACGACGATCGCGGCGATCTCACGGCAGTCGGGTGTGAATACGCCGGCGATCTACCGTCGCTGGCCGACTCGGGAGGCCTTGATCGAGGAGGCCGTGCACGGCCCCGGCGGGCATCCGCTGCCGATGGAGACCGGTGACCTGCGCGAGGATCTGAAGACCTGGGTCCAGACCTTCCTGGCCCGCGCAGCGCGCCCCGCTGCGCGCGCGGGCTTCCCGGGGCTGTTGGCCGACACCCAGACCGAACAGGCACGGGCTCGATTGACCGCCCTGGGTGCGCCTGTGCGACAAGCATTTTCGGACTTGATCGACCATGCCGTGCAGCGCGGCGACATCAGCGCCGATGTCGACACCGGGTTTCTGTTCGATCTCCTGGCCGATTCCACGTCGATGCGCGGGCTGCGACGCGGGCTCGATGATGCCGACGCCTACGTCGAAACCCTCGGCGGCGCACTCTATGTGGTCGCGGCACGACACAGCGAGGTCGCCGGCGCGAAGACGGCACGCAGGTGAGGGGTGAGGTCACGGCCGGTGTGCGGTGAGCTGTTCGGACAACTCCCACAGCGCGCCGGCGGTGTCGAGATCGGTGGCGTGGGCACTGGCGTGCGCCGGCGCGCAGTCGGCGAGGTAAGCGCCGTTGAGTTCGGGCAGTCGGGCGTCGGTCGCCGCCCAGACCGTGGTTGCGGCCGCTGCGGGCACCGATTTGAGGGTGCGCAGCAGGCCGGGGTCGCGGCTCGACAGCCGGCGCATCTCGGTGAAGTCCGCGCGGGACATGTGCCGGGCCAGGTTGGTGGCGCACACCCCTGGATGCACGGCGAAGGCGTGGACGTCCCCGGTCAGCCGCGTGGCCAGTTCGACGGTCATCAGGATGTTGGCCGATTTGGACTGGCCGTAGGAGGCGAATTTGTCGTAGCTGCGTCGACGGAAGTTCAGGTCACCCAGGTCGGCCGGGTACCGGTGATGGGCGTCGGAGGAGACCGTGACGATGCGGCTGGGGTGACCCGTGTGCTGGGCACCGGCCGACAGCGCGGCGCGCAGGCCGGTTGTCAGGACGAAGTGGCCGAGATGGTTGATCCCCAACTGCAGCTCGAACCCGTCGGTGGTGTGCCCGAACGGCGTGTACATCACCGCCGCGTTGTTGATCAGGATGTTCAGCCGCTGTCGACGGGCAGTGAGCAGGTGTGCAGCCGCCCGTACGCTGCCGAGGTCGGCCAGATCGAGGTGGACCGCCTCGAGCACGGCGTGCGGATGCCGGTCACGGATCCGTTCACGCAGCACGGTGGCGGCTGCGATGTCCCGCACCGCCAGGATCACCTCGGCGCCGGCCGCGGCCAGTGACCGCGCGGTCTCGGCACCGAGCCCGCTGGTGGCGCCGGTCACCAGTGCGACGTGGCCGGTGAGGTCGATGCCTGCGAGGACGTCGTCGGTCACCGTCGCCGCGCCGAATCTGTTGGTGTTTCCCATCGCTGGTGGGCCTCTTCTCTTACTCGGCGTGGTCGTGGGTCGCAGGTCCCGCCGGGGCCCATCGGGGAGCGCGGCGCTCGAGGTGGGCGCGCACCCCCTCGCGGGCATCCGGGGTTCCCATGAGCTGGCGGTGGACCGCAGTCTCGCGGGCGGCCACGGCGTCGGGGGTATCGGAGTTGCGGGCGGCGTCCCACAGCAGCCGCTTGCTCGACGCCGCCGACCGGGGCGCCACGTTGGTCGCGATGTCGGAGGCGATGTCCATCGCTGTCGCCAACACCTCGTTCGCGGGTACACATCGGGAGGCCAGTCCCAGGCTGACGGCCTCGGTGCCGTCGAATGTCCGACCAGTCAGCAGGAGATCGGCTGCCACGGCGATCCCGCCGATGCGAGGCAGGGTCCAGTGCGCCATCATGTCCGGGATCACCCCGCGGCGTACCTGGGGGATCGCGTATTTCCCCTCCGCCGCCATCACACGGATGTCGGCCTGCAGAGCGAGGGTGAGCCCGATGCCGATGGCGTGCCCGTTCACCGCAGCGATCACCGGTGTGCCGAGATCGAATGCCGGCGGGGTGATCGGCGAGGCGGAGAAGCCCGGATCATCGGGGGCAGCGAAGGTTTGCGTGCCCGCCGACAGGTCGGCCCCGGCGCAGAACGCGGGCGGTGTGCCGGTCAGCACGATCACCCGCACCGTCTGATCCTCGTCCAACCGGCGGTAGGCCCGGCCCAGTGCCCGCCCCATCGGCCCGTCGAAAGCGTTGCGCTTGCCGGGACGATCGAGCGTCACCAGCCCGACACCGTCGACGACCTCGACTCGCACCCCGCTCATGCGGCGCTTTCCTTGACCGCGCGGGCCAGGTCCGCGATGTGCTGACCGCTGGGGGAATAGCCGGGGAATCGGCCCGGGATCGAATGTGGGCGTCATCAGCGTGTGGCGGGTGAACTCGCCCTCGAACCGCAGCGGTGCACCGTACTGCCAGGTGCCGAGGATCGCCTTGATCGCCGCCACCGTCTCTCGCATCCGCGCCGCCGGACGCGACCAGTGACCCCCGTACCGGTTTTCGATGTGGGACCGAACCTGAGACCCCAGACCGAGCCGAAACCGCCCCTTCGTGATCGACTGCATGTCGTAGGCCAGATGCGCCAGATGCAAGGGACTGCGAGGCAACGCGACCGCGATATTGGTCAAGAAGTCCAGTTCGGCAACCCGCGCCGCGAGCGCCAGCGGCAGAAAAACATCGTGCGCGCCCTCGAAGCTGAACAACCCGTCGACACCGAGCGCAGCGTTCTCGACGGCTGCCTGCTCGGAGTCCTCGGGCCGGCAATCCAACTGCACGTCGATCTTCATTCGACGATCACCTGCGCCATTTACATACCACCTAGACACGTTAATTCCACGAGATCGGGCACGGACCGTGCGGAGTGCGGAAGGCCACGCACGAGCCTGGCCACCAGCCTCGACGTATGCCGCACTCGAACAGAACCCTCGCCTTATTGTTACGTTACATGACATTACGTAAATCGGGGATCTTCGGCAGTACCCGAAGCAGGCCCCGGTGGTGGGGGTCGGTTTGTCGGTGACCAGACCTATCGTTTGGGCGCATGACCGATATCGCTCCTCTAGCCTCCGCCGCGCGGGCGGTGTTCGGCGACCCGGGTGTGCACGCCGTCGTGCGGTCCGGGCGCACCGTGCACGCGGTCAGCCTCGGGCATTGGGTCGAGGGCGAGGAGGTTCCGGAGCTGTTGTGCCACACCGGTGTTGCCGGGTGGTCGCCGACTGCGCTGGAACCGACCCGGGCGGAGGTGAGCTGTGCCTGGTGTCTGCGCAAGATCGGCGGATCGGTCGCTTCGTCGCGTCAGCTTGCGCTGTTCGGGGACGGCAGCCAGGACGGCTAGGTGAGGATGTCGCTGAGGTGGGCCAGGAGTTCGGCGCGGTGGCGGGCGGCGGCGGTGGTGGCTGCGGTGATGGTGGCCAGGATGGCGGCGGCAGCCTGGTCGGGTGGGTGGGCGGTGATGGACTCGG
Source organism: Nocardia sp. NPDC059229 (assembly GCF_042754165.1). Taxonomy (NCBI): domain Bacteria; kingdom Bacillati; phylum Actinomycetota; class Actinomycetes; order Mycobacteriales; family Nocardiaceae; genus Nocardia; species Nocardia sp. NPDC059229. The sequence goes on along the minus strand of NZ_JBHZAK010000002.1, from coordinate 565,083 downwards.
CCAGTGTCAGGGCGGTCAGGGTGCCGTCGCCGGCGACCTCGGCGGTGATGGTGCCGTGCAGGCCGGTGGCGTGGCCGGTGACCCGGGCCAGGCCGTCGGCGGCGAGGGTGAGCGCTTCGAGTTGGTCGCCGACCTGGGCGATGAGGGCTTGCATGTCGGCGCTCACCGGGCACGCACCCAGCTGTGCGGGGTGGTGTCGGCGCTGGGGGCGTCCAGGCGGGCGAGTTCGGCGGCGACGGTGTGGGGGTCGGGCAGCCCGAGGCGGTCCAGGAGTACGTCGGCCAGGCCGAAGGCGGCCAGGGCCTCGCGGCGGCGGGCGCGGGCCAGCAGGGTGCAGCGCTGGGCCAGGCGCACGATCTCGGCGGCCAGTGCGGCGGCACCGCGGCCGTATTCGGCGGCCTCGAAACGGAGTTCGATGATCTGGCCGGCGTCGGTGGCGGTCACGGTGATGGTGCGGTTGCTGCTGGTGGTGGTGAACACCGGAACGTCAGGGTCGGTCATGGCTGAGCCTTGATCTGGATCGTGAGAGTCACCGAATACTCGGCGGCGGAATGCTTTTCGATCTCGTGGTAGGTGGTGTGCGTATCGATGCGCGCGGTGCCCGCCGCGGTGGTGGTGTCGGCCCCGAGTACCGGATCGGTGGCCGCCAGTGGGCCCTGCAGGGCCGCGGCGTGCTCGGGATCGCCCCACAGGGTGGTCCGGTGGCCGGGCCGCGCGGTCGGCAGCTCGTCCCAGCTGTGATCGCGGATATCGCCGGTGACCTCGAATTCCTCGGTCTCGGGCGGGTCAGCGTCGGGGCCGGGCGTGGGCACCGGCACCCGGGTGCCGGACGGGGGCACGATCGCTCCGCCCGCGAAGCCGGGCAGGTCGCCGAACAAATTCATGAGATCGTGCCCGCCTGTCCGTCGCGCTGTGTGGTGATGTCGTTGCCGATGGGCAGGCCGGTGGGCACGGTGACCCCGGCCTGGTCGATGCTGGTGATCCGGGCCGTGAGGGTGTCCATGTGGCCGTCGGCGGCCTCGGCCACGCTCACGCCGTCGCGCACGTAGTCCGCGGCCAGGCTCACCACCGAGTCCAGATCCGCTTGCGAGCGTGCGGCTTTCACCAGCGGCGTGGCCTGGGCCCGGAAATCGGCGATGAGGGCGTCCAGGTCGGCGGCGGCCTTGTCGCGGGTGGCGTAGGCCGAAGTCACCAGCGGCGCAAGGGTTTCCGCTACGTCGGCCAGGGCGCCCACCTCGTCGCCTGTTCGCTTCAGGACCGCCACCGCCGCCGCTGCGGTCCCGGTGGACGCCAGCGGCGTGATCCCGCCGCGATGGGCGTCCACAGCAGCGCGCACGGTGTCCGGCACCGCCACCAGCGCCGCCGACGCCGTCCCGCCGGGGCGGGTCCCGTCGCCCAGAGCCGCGCGCAGCTTCACCAGCGGCGCGACCAAGGCCGTGACCAGAGCGGGTTCCGCCACCGCCGTGAGGTCTCCGCCCTGAATGCCGGTCTGCATATCGGTTGTCCCCTGATCCGCTGACGGGCCTACGCCTGGATCTCATCGGTGCCGGGGACGGTGCCCGCAATCCTGGCCGCGGACTCGGTGTCCACCCCGCCGAGCACCGTCCCCCACGTGGTGATGGCCTGGCCGTAGGCGCCGGTGAGCGCCGACGCGGTCTGCAGGTGGCCGCCGTGGGTGGTCCAGGCCGCCGCCCAGGCCGCGGCGAACCCGTTGCCGAGGGTCCCCAGCCCGGACAGGTCCATACCGGCCACGGCGTGCGCGTGATCCTTCGCGGTGCCCAGCAGTGCCGCGGCATCACCGGCCGCACGCACGTACGCGGCGGCGGCCGGGTGGTCCCACGCCACGCGTTCGATATTGCTGTCCATCGAATGCCCCTGCCTGTCGGTGGTGTGTCGGAAACTGTTCGGACAGCACGACATTCCAGATATAGCCCGAGTCGTCGGCGTTGTCGCCGATGACGGTAACGCCACAACTCGCCGTCCGCCACCAAGAGACATCTCACAACCGCACAGCCCCCGGCGAGTGCGGCTCGTCGGGGGCTGTGCGGTGAGAGTGCTACCGGCACACCGCTATTCGGCGGTGTCCTTGCGGGCCTTGCTCGGCTGCACGCGCGGCGGCTCGTTGGGCATCTTCGGATAGACCGGCGGCCAGGGCGCGTCCATCAGGCCCGCGGCCATGTCCTTCTCCGACATCTCCAGCAGCGGTTCCAGGGTCTGGGGGACACGATCGGCCCACGGGTCACCCAGTTCGGCGACCCGGGCCGGGACCGTCGCGATGGTCAGTTCGTCGGGGACGATCGCCTCCAGCGCCTCCCACGAAATCGGGGTGGACACCTGCGCGCCGACCTTCGGGCGGACACACCAGGCACCGAAAACCGTTTTGTGCGGAGCATTCTGGTTGAAATCCACGAACACCCGCGAACCGCGCTCTTCCTTCCACCAGGCGGCTGTGATGCGGTCCGGGTGGCGGCGCTCGAGCTCGCGGGCCAGCGCGACCGCCGCGGCACGGACCTGATAGCCGTCCCACTCCGGTTGCAGCAGCGCATACAGGTGCAGACCGCGCGAGCCGGAGGTCTTCACGCGCACATCGATACCCAGTTCGGTGCACAGCTCGCGGGTGGCGAAGGCGGCCGCACGCAGATCGTCGAAACCGATACCGGGGGAGGGGTCCAGATCGATACGCAACTCATCGGTCACACCGGTCGGCGGCAGGACAGTGCCGGCCGCGTCCATGACCGGCGGAAACGTGGAGGCGGCCTCGGCGCCGGCATGGGTGGGCCAGACGTGGAAACCCAGGCAGCCCAGGTTCACCGCCCACACGATGTGCGCCATATCGACAGCGACCAGCGCGTCGCTGGTGGTCCCGTTCGGCGTCGACACCACCGTGGTCTGCAACCAGTCCGGCACCGACTTCGGCACCCGCTTCTGGAACCAGGACTTCCCCGAGGCCCCATCCGGATACCGTTCCAGCAGCACCGGCCGCCCGCCGATGGTCCGCATGATCGGATCGGCAACGGCCAGATAGTAATTCACCAGATCCAGCTTGGTTTCCCCACGCTTGGAGAAGTACACCTTGCCCGGATTGGAGACGCCGACCGTATGCCCGGCCACCTCGAGCTCCACCGAATCGCTCACCGCGCAGTCCCTTTCGCGTTCCTCGCGTCGGCGAAGATGTCGGCCAGCTCGGCGGGGGCCACCTCGTCGAGCTGGGCGTAGGTACACGATTCGGGGGTGCGGTCGGTGCGGAACCGCACCAGCCGGCCACCGTGGCGCAGCCGGCCCGCCATCACGTGCTCGTAGCGCACCTCGGCCACCAGCTCCGGGCGCAGCGCCTCCCACGACAGATCCTTGCCGCCGGTCCAGCGGCTCACCCCGCCCGGCATCTTCCCGTCCGCCTTGGCCTGCGCCGCCGCATCGGCCCACGACCGCCACGGATGCTGCTCGAGCGCGTTCTCGCGCAACGGTTCCAGCTCACCCACCAGCTCCTTGCGCCGCGCCGCGGTGAAACTCGACGCCACCCCGACGTGATGCAGATTCCCCTCGTCGTCGAACAACCCCAGCAGCAGCGACCCCACCCCCTGCCCGTCCTTGTGCCAGCGGAACCCGGCCACCACACAGTCGGCGGTCCGCTCATGCTTGATCTTGAGCATCACCCGCTTGTCCTGCAGGTACGGCAGATCCGCCGCCTTGGCCATCACCCCGTCGAACCCCGCGCCCTCGAACCGGGTGAACCAGTCCGCCGCCACCTGCGGGTCCTCGGTCATCGGCGTCAGATGCGTGCCCGGGGCCTGCCCGTCGAGCACGGTTTCCAGCATCCGCCGCCGCTCGGCGAAGGGCCGATCGGTCAGATCCTGCTCGCCCAGCGCCAGCAGGTCGAAGCCGACAAAGCTGGCCGGTGTCTCCACCGCCAGCTTCTTCACCCGCGAGGCCGCCGGATGCAGCCGGTTCTGCAGCGTGTCGAAATCCAGGCCGTTCTCGGTGACGACCACGATCTCCCCGTCCACCACGCACTTGTCCGGCAGCGCCCGACCCAGTAGTTCCACCAGTTCGGGGAAGTACCGGGTCAGGGGCCGGTCGTTGCGGGAACCCAGTTCGATCTCGTCGCCGTCGCGGAAGACGATGCAGCGGAAGCCGTCCCATTTCGGTTCGAACAGCAACCCCGGGTCACGGGGCAGCTCCGAGACCGATTTGGCCAGCATCGGTTTGACCGGTGGCATGACAGGCAGTTGCACACGACCTCCTCGGTTCGCGGTGGACCCGAGACCGATCGTAATGCGAACCGGTCAGTTCTCGATCCACCCGTGCTGATCGGCGAAGGCGGTGAGCCGGTCGCGGATGGTGATGATCTCCGCCGCGGTCAGCTGCGGCGAGGCATCCAGCAGCAACTCGGTGATCAGCCGGCGATGCTCGGCCGCACTCATCTGCCCCGACCCGCGATGATCCTTGCCCTTGGCGTGCCGCACCGGGGCCGACTGCCCCGGCACCACCGCCAGGTTGATCGCCTTGGGACCCCGATCACCCTCGGTCACATCGAATTCGAACACCCGCCCCTGGCGCAACTCGTCCTCGTCCAGCCCGATGTCGTTGACGTGCACGAACACATCCGGACCACCGTCTTCCGGACGGATGAATCCGAAACCCCGAGAACTGTCGAACGACACCAATTTCCCGATGGACACCTAAACACCCGCTCCTCGTCGCCGCGTCCCTCTGGCGGTCACTCTAGTCCGCGGGCTGATCATTGTTGGAGGAAAGTGCCTTTTGCAACGAATTGAAGACCGTCAGCCCCTGGCCCACCATGCCGTTCACGATCTCCGAGACCCCATCGGGACCGTTGAGCACGGTCAGGTTCGCCTTCGACAAGCCCACCGACGCCTGCTTGACGATCTCGGGCAACTGCTCGATCAGCAGCTGATCCAGCGCGATCCGGTTGTTCGACGCCGCCGCCTCGGCCTGGATGCGCGTGCGATCGGCCTCGGCCTCGGCCAGGATCCGCACCCGATCCGCCTCTGCCCGAGCCGGTTTCACCACCTCGGCCTGCAACTGCTGCTCGCGCAGCTCGGCCTGCTTGCGCGCCTGCTCGGCCTGCGCGGACAGCACCTCCTGCAGCGCGGTGGCCTGCGCGAGCGGACCCGCCTGCGCCGCTTCGGCATTGGCCTTGTCGATATCGCGCTGATACTGCGCCTTGAGGATCGCGGTCTCGCGCTGATACTCGGCCTGCTTGCGCTGGGACTCCTGCTCGGCCTGCGCCGCCAGCTGCGCGGCCGCGGCCTGCGCGATCTGCGCGTCACGCTTGACCGCGGCATTGTGCGGGGCGGCCAGGGCCGCGATGTAGCCGAGGTTGCCGTCGTCGATGTGCTGGATCTGGAACGAGTCCACCCACAGCCCGATATTGCTCATCTCCACCTTGGAGGCCACCAGCACCTCGTCGGCCAGTTTCTGGCGCTCGCGGATGATCTCCTCCACCGTCATCGAGCCCACGATCGAGCGCAGATGCCCGGAGAAGATGCGCCCGGTCAGCACGCTCATCTCGCGCTCCTGCTCGGACAGGAACCGTTGTGCCGCATTGACGATCGACTGCGTGTCGTTGGCGACCTTGAACGCGATCACCGCCCGCACGTCGAGCTGGATGGCCTGCTTGGTGACGCAGCGTTCGCCGATCTCGGCCTCGAACATGGCCAGCGACAGATACCGCACCTTGCGGAACAACGGCACCACCCACGCGCCGTGCCCGATGATCACCCGAAACGGTGCGTTGTCCTTGCCGGCGCGGCCGCCGCTGACCAGCATCGCCTGGTCCGGCGCCGGAACGTGGTACCCGAGCATCGCTGTCTCCTCTATTCGTGGAAAGAAGTTCTCGATCTATCGATCGCCCGGAAGGGGAATCCACGCAACAACATCGACGATGCGCCCCGGATGCACGGCCACGACGAGCACGGTCGCGCCGGCCGGCAACGGCTCCTCGGCGCGGGCGATGTAGAGCTCGGTTCCCCCTCGAATAGCGACCTGCACCTCACCGAGGAGTCCCTTGCCCCGGATCGGCGAGGTCAGCGTACCGGTCAGGCCCACTACCGGGTCGGTCATCGCGAATGAACTCCTCGACTGGATCGCTCGAGAACGCCAGCGTACGCGCGCCGAGGGGCCCGGCCGGGGCGCCCGGGAGATCGCCGGACATTTGCTACCGCTCGGTATGATCGGGTGATCCGGCTCCCGGCGACCATCGCGCTGCAGAGAGGACCCCTCGTGAGCACCGCTCGCATCCCCGTCGATCCCACCGATTCCGAGGGCAGAAGCGATGTGCGCGAACCGGATCCGGGTGACCCCTCCGAGTTCGAGATGCGGGCCGCGGCCGCCGCCGACGCGGCCGCGGAGAACTTCTACGACAATGACGCCGGCTGGCCGCCGCCGCCGGAATGAGACGTGATGACGATGCTGCCCGGATGCCGCCGAAACGCCGATATCAATATGTGCTGGTTTCGTAACCGACCGGCTGGCAGGCTGAACCGGTGACCACCCCTCCGGATACCGTGGCGGCCGATTCCGCCGACGACAAACTGGACATCGGCGTCTTCAAAATCGCCGGTGTCGTGGTGCTCGGCGCCATCATGTCGATCCTCGACGTGACCGTCGTGACCGTAGCGATCCCCACCTTCCAGCACGACTTCGACACCACCTACGCCATCGCCGCCTGGTCGATGACCGGCTACACCCTCGCCCTGGCGACCGTCATCCCGCTCACCGGCTGGGCCGCCGACCGCTTCGGCACCAAACGCCTCTACATGATGGCGCTGGTGTTCTTCGTGCTCGGCTCGGTACTGTGCTCGACGGCCTGGAACATCGAGTCCCTCATCGCCTTCCGCGTCATCCAGGGCCTGGGCGGCGGCATGCTCATGCCGCTGGGCATGACGATCATGACCCACGCCGCTGGCCCGCAGCGCATCGGCCGCGTCATGGCCGTGCTGGGCGTGCCGATGCTGCTGGGCCCGATCGGCGGCCCGATCCTGGGCGGCTGGCTGATCGAATCCTTCAGCTGGCACTGGATCTTCTTGATCAACCTGCCCATCGGCATCATCGCGCTGATCCTGGCGTTCGTCGTCTTCCCGCGCGACAACCCCGAACCCTCGCAGAGCTTCGACTTCCTGGGCATGCTGCTGGCCTCACCCGGTCTGGCCGCCTTCCTCTACGGCGTGTCCTCGATCCCCGGCGAGGGCACCGTCAAATCGGCCAAGGTGCTCATCCCCGCGATCGTCGGCCTGGCGCTGCTGATCGGGTTCGTCTTCCACGCCCTGCGCACCGAGCACCCGCTGATCGAACTGCGGCTGTTCAAGAACAGGTCGCTGCGCTTCGCGGTGATGACCATGACCCTGTTCGCCATGGCGTTCTTCGGCTCCGGTCTGCTGCTGCCGTCGTATCTGCAGCAGGTGCGCGGGGAATCGACCCTGGCCGCCGGTCTGCTCATCGCCCCGCAGGGCCTGGGCGCCATGCTCACCATGCCGATCGCGGGCCGGCTGGTCGACAAGATCGGGCCCGGCAAGATCGTGCTCACCGGTATCACCGTCATGGCGGTGTCCATGGCGTTCCTGACCCAGGTCAAGGCCGACACCCCGTATGCGCTGCTGTGCGGGGTGCTGTTCGTGATGGGTCTGGGCATGGGCTGCACCATGATGCCGACCATGACCGCCGCCATCCAGACGCTGACCCACAGTGAGGTCGCGCGCGGGTCGACGCTGATGAACATCGTCAACCAGACCGCCGGATCCATCGGCACCGCAACCATTTCCGTGGTGCTGACCAGCCTGCTCAACCGGGGCGACACCCTGGGCGACAAGGGCGTGCAGCTGCCCCCGGGCGCCCCCGACCCGTCGCTGGCCAACGCGGCCATCGGGTCGCGCTACAACGGCCAGCTCGCGCAGCTGCCGCACACCCTGCTCGGCGAGGGCTTCGACCTCGCCGCGCGCGCCTTCGCCCACACCTTCGTGGTGGCGCTGTGCCTGCTGGCGGCCACCTTGATTCCGGCGTTCTTCCTGCCTCGCGCCAAATCGGCCGTACCAGCCGCGGCCGACGTGCCCGCCGTGGTGCACTGACCCGAAAACCCGTGTGGCCCATCCGGAAACGCTTCCGGGTGGGACACACGGGTTTTCCGGGTTTCAGGGCAGCCGGGAGCCGGTGGTGGTGAGGTGCTCACCGTAGAAGGCGATCAATCCGGTGGCCGAGGCGATCGCGGCCAGCAGCCAGAACCGGATGATCACCGTGGTCTCCGGCCACCCGGTCAGCTCGAAATGGTGATGGAACGGCGCCATCTTGAACAGCCGCGTGCGGGTGGTGCGGAACATGACGATCTGCAACAGCACCGACAGGATCTCCGCCACGGACAACGCGCCCACCGCCACCATCAGCAGTTCGGTGCGGGTGGTGATCGACAGCCCCGCCAGCAGCCCGCCCAGCGCCCGCGCCCCCGTGTTACCCATGAATATCTTCGCCGGAGCCGCGTTCCACCACAGGAATCCGACACACGCCGCCACGCCGGCCGCGCACACCAGCGCCAGATCCAGGGGATCGCGCACCGTGTAGCAGCCCGGCACCGCCTCGACCGCGCACGAATGGGTGTACTGCCAGAACGTGATCAGCACATACGACCCCAGCGCCAGACCCACCGAACCCGCCGCCAGCCCGTCCAGGCCGTCGGTGATGTTGACCGCGTTCGACCACGCCACCACCAGGAAGATCGCCGCCAGCAGGAACCCGGTCAGCCCCAGCGACACCGTGGAGATGTCGCGCACGATCGACACCTGACGGCTGCCCGGCGTCAGCCCCGAACCGCCCCGGAAATGCAGGGCCAGCACCCCGAAAAGCACAGCGGCACTGACCTGCCCGAGATACTTGCCCGACGCGGTCAGCCCCAGACTGCGCTGCTGGGACAGCTTGATGAAATCGTCGAGGAAACCCACCGCGCCCAGCGCGGTCGCCAACCCCAGCACCAGCAGCCCCGACGCGGTCGTGCCGGTCCCCTCGTAGTAGATCCCCACCAGGTGTGCGGAACCGTACCCGCACCACAGGGCGATCAGGATCGCGAGCCCGCCCATGGTCGGGGTGCCGCGCTTGGCCAGATGGCTCGCCGGGCCGTCCGACCGGATCTGCTGGCCCAGCCGGTGGCGAGTGAACAATCGGATCAGCAACGGCGTCACCGTGATCGACACCGCCAGCGCCACCATCGCCGCCACCAGAATCTGCCGCATCCGTCCCCCTCGAGACCCGAATTCGGTCACATGCTAGCCGGGACCCGAACGAATCGGGCATGCGTGATTGTTAGCGTGAGGTATGGACACAGCGGGCCGACGACGCGACCACCTGCGAGATTTCCTGCGCGACAGGCGCTCCCGCCTCACCCCCGATCAGGTCGGACTGCCCGCCGCGGGCCGCCGCCGCACCCCCGGCCTGCGCCGCGAGGAAGTCGCCGTCCTCGCCGGCGTCGGCGTCTCCTGGTACACCTGGCTCGAACAGGGCCGCGACATCACCGTCTCCACCGACGTCCTCGACGCGGTCGCCGCCGCCCTGCAGCTCACCGCCCCCGAACGCGCTCACCTCTACGTCCTGGCCGGCCTCAACCCGCCCTGCGCCGCCACCGACAGCGGCACCGACATCAGCGTCGAGACCCGCAACCTGCTCGACGCCTGGAATCCCCGCCCCGCCGTTCTGCGCGACCGCTACTGGAATGTGCTGGCCTACAACGACACCGCCCGCGCCGTCTTCGGCTACGACGGCCCCGGCAGCAACTGCCTGGTCACCTATTTCACCAACCCGCGCTACCTGGCCATGCCACAGACCTGGTCCGAGGCCGCCCCCGCGGTCGTGGCCGCCTACCGTGCCGACTCCGCACTCTGCCCCGGCGACCCCGGCTTCGACTCCGTCATCACCGAACTCGCCTCCCGCAGCCCGGAATTCGCGCGCCTGTGGTCCCGCCACGATGTCGGCCCGGCCCAGCAGGCGGTCAACGCGCTGGAACACCCCGAGGCCGGTGCACTCCACTTCGACGCCACCACCCTCACCCTCGCCGACCAATCCGACCGCCACCTGGTCCTCTACAACCCCCGCGCCGGCACCGACACCGCCGCCCGCCTCGACCAGCTCCACCGCCTCCGCCTGGCCCCACCCGCCTGAGCTCGCCGGCACCGGGCCGTCCTGGGGTTCCGGTAGTAATCGCCGAAGATCCAACGAAGTTCGGGATGTGCCCTGGTAGGGGGTGATTCGACGGTTCCGGGTGCGGCGTGGGGCGGTGGGTGCTCGGCTTGGCTGCCGATGAGGTTGGTTGGGGGTGTCGGAGGGCTGGGTTCGTGGCAACGACGCGGGTATTCGCGGATGAGGAGTTGCAGCGTCTCCGGGAGTTCCCGGAGATCAGCCGCGAAGAGCTGTTCCGGTACTTCACCCTCAGCCCAGCGGATTTGGCAGTCGTAGCGCCACAGGGGCGTAGGGCAAGTTCGTGGCACCTCGTTCTGATCGACGCGCGCGCCAGCAATGCGGATCGGGATCAGGCTGCGCTGGTGAACATTCCGTTGACCGGTTCGTTGGCGGGCGCGGACAGCGCATCGAGACGCTCGGTGAGTTCGGTCGGCAAGTGGATCTCGGTGAGATTTTCATCGAGCTGCTCGATAGTGCGAGGACCGATCAGGGTTGAGGTGATGTCCGGCCGACCGGCTACCCACGCCAATGCGACGGCGACGGCGGTCGTATCCAATTCGGCTGCGACACGGCCCACTTCGTCGGCGATGCTGAGGTTGTGTTCGGTGAGCAGATCACCGGCCCAGCGTTGGGCCATCGGCGCTGGTGAGGCCAGTAGCCGACCGAGTCGACTGTCGCCATCCGCGACTGTGTCACGGTAGCGGCCGGTGAGCACGCCCGACCCCAGCGGACTCCAGGCAGTGACGCCCAGGCCGTGACGGTGGCAGACCGGGAGTATCTCGGCCTCGATCGTGCGCGCGACCAGCGAGTACTGCGCCTGCAGCGCGGTGAACGCGGTGCCTCCGACGCGCTGGGCAGCCCATTGCGATTCGACGATCTGTGCGGCGGTGAAGTTGGAGCAGCCCAGGTAGCGAACCTTTCCCGACCGGATGAAACCGTCCAGGGTGGCCATGGTCTCCTCGATCGGAGTGTCTGGATCCCATTGGTGGCAGTAGTAGATGTCGATGTAGTCGGTGTCCAACCGCCGCAGACTCGCCTCGAGCGCGTGGGTCAGATGTGCCCGTGACAGTCCTCGCTGGTTGGGGCCGTCACCCTGGGGCAGAAACGCTTTCGTCGAGACCATCACCCGGTCACGGCGGCCACGCAGGGCGTCACCGATGATCTGCTCGGATTCACCGCCGGTATAGCCGTCGGCGGTGTCGATCAGGTTGTGTCCGGAGGACAGGAATCGATCGATGATGCGCCGCGCCTCGGTCCGGCCGCAGCTGGCGAAGTAGGCCGAGTCTCCGAAGTTCATGGCGCCCAAGCTGATCGGTGAGACCTTCAGTCCGGATTTGCCCAGTGTCGTGCAGTGCATGATGCCTTCCCCGATAGAATCGGAATCATGATTCCGCTTAGAAAATACGGAATATGGATTCCGTTTGTCAATGGATCGTCATCGTGACCGGCGAGCGAGTGCTGCGCGCCGATGCCCGGCGCAATCGAGCACGGGTGCTGGAGGTGGCCGAGTCGGTCTTCGCGGCGCAGGGTGTCGAGGTGCCCATCGAGGAGGTGGCGCGCACCGCAGGAGTTGGGGTCGGCACCGTGTATCGGCACTTCCCGACCAAAAACGATCTTGTCGAAGCGATCGTCGCCGAACGTATGCGGCGGTTGGTCGATAGGGCACGAACGCTTGCCGCCCATACCGATTCACCGGATGCATTGCTTCAGGTCGTGGATTGGATCGTGGCCGAGGCCACGGTGAAAAAGCACCTCGGAGCTACGGACACCGCCCCCGGCGCGGACAAACCCGCAGCCCTCGAAGCCCTCGCCGCGGACCTGCGAGCAGTGCTTTCCCAGTTGCTGACCGCCGACCAGGCCGGCGGCGCTGTACGGGCGGACATCCAGTTGGCGGACCTTCTGATGACCCTCTATGGTTTGAGCGCCGCCGCCGAACACTACGGCTGGGACACGGCCCGTCGTCACCGCGCGATAACCACTGTCTTCGAGGGGCTTCGGCCACGTGAGATCCCCAGCACCTGACGACCCGGCAGCTCTGCCCGCATCGAGCGCTGAAGCGCATTGCGCTCTGACGCTCGCGACACGCACTGGATCGGAGACGTTCGTTCGCGAGACACCCTCGGCGGCAATGCGTTTCCGCAGGTCGAACCTGTAACGTATGCCGTGTACGCGGCAACGTCAGCTCTTCGGGAGTTGGTGATACATCGGGGGATTCGCTCGAGGACATGCCGAACGACCAGGACCAATGCGATATCCGTTGTTCTTTCGGCGAGTTCTACCGCGACCCCGACAACGCCTGCCCATCGGGTACGGCAAAGGCTCCTAGGGTGGGCCACTTATCCCCGGAGATCTGTAACGATCACCCGGTCGTCCGGTGCGTCCAGAAGATCTCCAGCAGCGGGCAGCACTGCCGTCGCAGGAAGATAGTCGCGGTCGAGTTCGCACGTGACTCGAGTGCCGGGGCTCCCTGTCGTCTCCTGTTCGCGCGGCGACTCGATGGGCGTTGTCCCCGCAAACTCTTGCAGCCATTGTCGATCCGCGGTTCGGATCTCGATCCAGGTTCGTGCACTGACCGCAAGCAGCGCGCCGAGTGCCCATCGGCTCAATGGCAAGCCATTCGCGTCGAGCTTGTCCATCTCGTTGACAAAGTTGTCCGTGATGGTGAATCGGTGGTCCGACTCGATGATCACCTCAACCCGCACGGTCTCTCGATCCCGTTCCCGCAGTGTATCCCGCACCACCGCGTCGACAATGGCACCGGGCAGCCTGGGATTCTCACGGTGGCAACCGAAGAACATATGAGGCCGGGCTCGAACAGTCTCCTCGAACGAACGCACAATAAGTTTCGCTGTCGAGTAGTCCTTTGGCTGCGCTCCCACGACCTCTATCCTTCCAGGTCAGATCGGCTTGTCCAGCGGGAGTTCTCCCAACAGGACTGCGTCGGCCACGTCGAACACCATGCGGCAGAACCAGTTCCGACGCGCAGTCAACGAATCACAACGACATGAGACACGGTCTTAGGCGCGAGATGTCCGCGTTCGGAAAACGATGGCCCGACCGCCTGAGGCCGGAGGGTCAGTTGTGTTCGGGAACCGATATTTCCGCTGGTGAGCGGTCGAATCGGAGTCCGCGCCAGGATAGGTGGCGCAGGCCGGTGGCGGTGCGTTCGCGGTAGGCGACATCACCGACCAGATGCGGGGCGACCCAGTGCGCGGTGGCCGCGATCGATACCGGGATCTCACCGGAGACCGCCGGTGTGGCAACGGCCAGGGCCAGCAGCTCGCGCTGTAGCGAGCGGCGGGTGGCGTCGCTGAACCCGGTCCCGACCGCCCCGAGCAACACCAGCCGCCCCTGGTTGTCGTGGGCGGCGACGAGCAGGGACCCGAACACCTCGCTGTGGGTGTGGCCGGCCAGCCAGCCGACCACCACCACCTCGGCCGACCGGCGCAGCGGGAATTTGCGCCAATACCTGCGAGCGCCCGGGCCGGTAGGTGCTGTCCACGCGCTTGCCGATCACGCCCTCGATGTCGTGGGCGGCGGCGACCTGCAGCATCCGCGAGACCGGGATGTCGAGGCGTACCCGACAGGTCTCACCGGTGCGGTAGTCAGCGCCCGGCAATGGCGCTCTTGATGAATTCGGCGACGCGCACGGGCCGGCTGATGAAGACGGTGTGCGATCCGTCGACCTCGTCGATGGTCGATCCCATGCGTTTGGCCATGAACCGCTGGACTTCGGGGTTGATGGCGTTGTCGTGCCCGGCGACCTGGTACCAGGACGGAATCTCCTTCCAGCCGGCCTGCATTGCCTTTTCGGCCAACGCGGCCGCCGCGAGCGGCCGCTGGGCGGCACCCATCACCTGCGCGAGGTCGACCGGGACGTCGGCGCAGAAGGTTTCGCGGAACCGTCGGCCGTCGATGTACAGATCGGGCCCGCCGGCCGCGCCCGGCGCATCGTAGGGTGTCGGACGTGCCGTTTCGGCCAGTAGCGATGGCGCGAACGGCTGCTGGACATCGATGCAGCTTTCACCGGTGTCGAGGCTGAACGCCGCGAGGTATACCAGTGCCGTCACATTGCTCAGCCCGGCTGCGGCCTGCCCGATCACCGCGCCTCCGTAGGAATGGCCGACCAGCACTACCGGTCCGTCGATCGCCGCGACGACCGAGTGCACCACCCCGGCGTCGTTTCTCAACCCCCGCAAGGGATTCGGTGGCGCGATCACGGAGTGCCCGGACGTGGACAGTTCCCGGATGACCCCGGCGAATCCCGAGGCGTCGGCGAAGGCGCCATGGACGAGCACCACTGTCGGAGCCGCCTGATCAGACATCGTGTTCTCCTTCATCGTTGTGTTGTTTCAGCATGTGCGGGCGCTTCCAGCCGGATCGGGGCTATCGATGAGTCGCGACCGCGGCCTGTTCGATCAGGTCGGTTACTGCGTCGGGATCGGTCTGCATGATCAGGTGCGGTCCTTCGATCTCGACGGTGTGGGAGCCCGCCCGAGTTGCCATGAATCGCTCCAGTTCGGGCGCGATTGCACGATCCTGTTCGGCGACCAGGTACCAGGACGGGAGAGTCTTCCAGGCCGGGGCGCCGGAGACCCCGGTCACCGCGGCCAGGCCGAGGGGACGCTGTTCGGCCGCGAGCGCCCGTTGCTGGGCCGGCGCAACGGTGTTGTCCAGAAACACATTCGGGTATTGGGCGGGGTCGATGGTGAGTTCTGTACCGGTGCCGCCACCGGTGTCGGGAAACGACGACGGCGTGGCCGGGACCGCGGGGATTTCCTTGCCCTGTGCACTGGAGTTCAGGCTCGCCAGCGAGTCGCCCTGATCGGGCGCGAAGGCCGCGATGTACACCAGCGCCTTGACCTGGGTGTTGCCCGCGACTGCGTTGGTGATGACCGCGCCTCCGTAGGAATGCCCCACCAGGATGATCGGCCCGGTGGTCTGGCGTAGCACATCGGAGATATAGGCGGCGTCGGAATCCAACCCGCGCAAGGGATTCGGCGGCGCCTTGACCGGGAATCCCGCCTTCTGCAGTTCGGCGACGACGGGCGTCCAACCCGCCGCGTCCGCCCATGCCCCGTGTACCAGCACGATCGTCGGCTTGTCACCCTGCCAGTCCGCGACCCGCGACACCCCGGCCGAGGTGGACGCCGGCGCGGAGTCGTGGTGGTCGGTCTGTGTGCAAGCGGTCAGGGCCCCGGCTGCGGCGGCCAGGGCCGCGGCAACGACAGCGGCCCGGCGGGCAAGAGTCTTCATGACGGTGAACTCCCAATCGTGTGGATCATGAGGGCGGGTTGAGGTGGTGGTTCTCGAGCATGCGCGAGCATTCACTCGTCACTCCGAAATTGCGGGAAAGTTGTATCCATTCGCCTTGCGGTACAGCCGAATCGGTGGATCTGCGGCCAGGAATGCGGGTTATCGACAAGTCGTGACCGCAGCCCGCTCGCGATCGTGACAACGGACACCGGCGAATGGCGTGGTTAACGCACGGCCTGGTGTCCGCCGTCGACGGGCAGGATCGCGCCGTGGATATGGGCCGCCTCGGCACTGGCGAGGAAGACCACCGCGGCAGCGACCTCGGCGGCCGTGCCGGGGCGGCGGTCGGGTGTCGACGCGGCCAGACTGCGCAATGTCTCGTGGTAGGAGGCATTTTCGTCGGTCATGGTCGGGCCGGGGGCCACGGCGTTGACACGAATGCCGCGCGGCGCGAGTTCGGCCGCCCAGGACGCGGTGAGCGAATGCAAGGCCGCTTTGGTCGAGGCGGACACGGCATTGCCGGCCAGGCCGCTGAGGGAACCGGTGTTGACGATCGCACCGCCTCCGGCCGCGATCATGCCGGGGGTGATCGCGGCGGTCAGCAGCGCCGGCGCCTTCACGTTCACGGCCAGGGCCAGATCGGCGAGCGTCTCGTCGACGTCGAGCAGGGACTGGGCGGGGATGAGCAGTGCGGCATTGTTGACCAGCAGATCGACCGGGGCGTCGAGAGCCGCGTCCGCGGCACGGGCGAGTTCTGGTGCGGCACTGCCTGATTCGGCCAGATCGGCGCGGACGAAATGCGCTACGCCCCCGGTCGTGCGGATCGCTTCGACGACGGCCTCGCCCGCGTCCTTGCCGCGGCCCGACACCACGACTGCCGCACCCTCACGAGCCAGTGCGATCGCGATTGCGCGTCCGATACCCGAGGTCGATCCGGTGACCAGTGCGCGGCGACCGGTCAAGCGCTGGGTTGCGGTGTGGTTCATGCGGGGAGCCTTTCCGTGGTGAGGGGTAGGGAGCAGTCCGGAGCTCGGTGGGCCCCGGCAGCGAGAAGTACTGTGCCGAGCAGGAGTTCGAAGGCCAGGATGGTGTAGACCGCGCCGCGTTCGGGTATCCCGCCCGCCGCGTGATACAGCGGCCGATCGGTCTGCAACAGCGCGAACGAGGCCAGTCCGAGAACGCCGAGGGCAATGCTGGTTCGGCGCAACCACGTCGGTATGCCCCACCGTGTACCGACGAGAATCGCGACGACATTGCCGCTCACGATGGCCACGGCCGCGCCGATGCCGTGCACCACGAGAACGCCGTTGTGCTGGTTGGCGGCCGATTCGTGGAAGAACCCGACCAGGATCACCCCAGCGCCGTGAACGATCACGAGTCCGAACAGCAGGCGTTCACGCCGTTCTCGGGTTGCGAGCAGCAGTGCCGCGGCGATGAACAGCACGCCCTGGCCGATGAATGCGGTGTTCATGACCGAGTGCGGGGGTGAATCGATCGTGCGGCCGTCGAAGACATCCCCGGCGACCGGGTTGCCCAGATCGCTGATGAAGTTCACGGTGTAGCTGTAGGTGGGGTGGTGCCAAGCGCGAGCTGTGACGTACTCCAGTGCCAGGTATTGCAGTCCGGCCAGCAACAGCAGCGCGCCCGCGAAACGCCCCCGGCCCGAGAGGTTTTGGACTTTCACGTCCACTAGGCTGGCACCAAATTTTTGGACTTACAAGTCCAGAAATGTAGGATGAGGCATGCCCACTCGCAAAGGGGAGGCGACCAAGGCCCGCATCGTCGAGGCCGCCGCCGACCTTCTCGTCACCGGCAACGACGTCAACCTCGACGACGTCATGCGCCTGACCAGCACCAGCAAAGGCCAGCTGTTCCACTACTTCCCCGACGGGAAAGACGAGTTGCGCCGGGCCGCCGCCGAACGCCACCTGACCCGCCTCGCCGAAGCCGACGCACCGGCCGCACCGCTCATCACCTGGCAAGCATGGGAAGCCTGGATCGAG
Source organism: Nocardia sp. NPDC059229 (assembly GCF_042754165.1). NCBI lineage: Bacteria > Bacillati > Actinomycetota > Actinomycetes > Mycobacteriales > Nocardiaceae > Nocardia > Nocardia sp. NPDC059229. Next base: position 547,648 of record NZ_JBHZAK010000002.1, on the reverse strand, counting down.
CAGATCCTCCACCTGCACTCCCAGCAAACGATCAACGACGCCTGCGAAATCGCGGCACTCGCGGGCCGGGCACTCGACACCGACACCTTCACCCGGGATCTGGTCGGCCGCATGTACGAACGCTGGATCGACCTACTGCGAGAACAACTCTCAACCATGCAGCGCACCGGCCTCCTACGCCCCGACGCCCCGCTGCGCGCCCTGTCCTCCGCGTTCGTCGCCGCCCTGCAAGGCGGCGCGATCATGGACAAGGCCACCGGCTCCCACCAACACCTCACCAACGCACTGCACCAGTCCCTCGCCCTGCTGCGCTCCTACGAGACCTAGGCGTCTTCGATCTTCGCCAGCGCCGCCTCGGCCCATTCCAGATGCCACCGATTCCCTTCGGGGTCATCTTCAGCGTCTGCGCGCACCCGGTCCGCAAAATCGCCAGCACGAAGGACAGGTGTTGTGGCTGTGGCTATTTCTTGCCGGATCCGCTAATCAAGCGGCGGCGGACCCTCATCGGCACCGAACTCGGCTCATCGATGCATACCTGCGTTGGTAGAAGTAGAAGCGGCCGGGCACAGAACTCGACCCGCTTGCAGACCCGGTCGGGCCCGGACGAGACATTGAACGGGGATTCCGGCCGCGTCGGCGGCGGTCAGGTCGTAGTCCAGCTCATAACTCGTGCCCACCTGGAATTGTGTGGGGTTTCCATTGATGGTCAAGGGCGAGGCGGCCGACGCAGAGGCCGCGGTGAGTACCACCACTGCGCCCGTGGCCACCAAAGCCTGTGTGGTCCAGCCGATTCGATCTTGCCCGGGTGTAGAACGGGTTCTAGATTGGGTCGATGCGGGCAGACGCGAACAACAAACTGGCCATCCGGAACGTCCGCGTCTTCGACGGCCACGGGCTGGGGGAACCGGCCACCGTCGTCATCGACGGCACCGTGATCGGCACCGACGCCACCGGCGCGCAGACCCTCGACGCCGGCGGCGCCATCCTCATCCCGGGCCTGATCGACGCCCACGTCCACCTCGACAGCCTCGACGCGCTGGATTCGTATGCCGCCCACGGCGTCACGACCGCCCTGGACATGGCATCGCTGCAGGGCGAACTGATGGCGGCCCTGCGCGAGCACACCGCCACGACCGACGTGCGCGGCGCCGGTGTCCCGATCATCGCCTCGGCCGGCGTGCACGCCCAGGTACCGGGCATGGCGCAGGTCGAGGTCATCACCGGCCCGGCCGACGCGGAAACCATGGTGGCGCAGCGCGTCCGCGACGGCAGCGACTACATCAAGATGGTCCTGGAAGCCCCCGGCGAAGGCGGCCCCGACGCCGAGACCGCCGCCGCGGTCGTCCGTGCGGCCCACGCGTGCGGCCGCGTCGTGGTCGCCCACACCATCACCCCTGGCGCGTACGCCTTGGCCGTCGACGCCGGAGTCGACATCCTCACTCATGTCCCCATCGGCGCGCGTGTCCCGGCCGCCGATATCGACCGCCTCGCCGCCGGCGGCCACCAGGTGGTCCCCACCCTCGCCATGATGGAAGGCGCCGCCGAAATCTACAGCGTCAGCAAGTATTTCGACGCCACCCTGGCCACGGTGGGCGCCCTGCACGCCGCCGGCGTGCCGATCCTGGCCGGCACCGACGCCAACCGGATGCCCGGCATCCCCTTCCACCCGCCCCACGGGGCGAGCCTGCACCACGAACTGGAACTGCTCGTGCGCGCCGGACTCTCACCCGCGGCGGCCCTGTACGCCGCCACCGCCGCCCCGGCGCGGCACTTCGGCCTGAGCGACCGCGGCGCCATCGCCCCGGGCCTGCGTGCGGATCTGGTGCTGCTCGACGCCGACCCCCTCGCCGACATCGCCGCCACCCGCGCCATCCGCGCCATCTGGTGCGGCGGCACCGAACACGCTCCCGTGCAAGCACGTCCGGCCTGAGACGACCGCCGCGCGGGCCGCGGCGGTCAGTCGCCGCCGTCCTTGCGCGCCTTGCTGGGCTGCACGCGACAATCACCTGGTCGTCGTCGGTCTCGAGGACCTCGAAAACCGAGGTCCCACCGACTCACCAGCAGCACACGACTGGTGCGGGTGAGTCGGGGTCGCGGTAGAACTCGCCGAAAGAACAACGGATATCGCATTGGTCCTGGTCGTTCGGCATGTCCTCGAGCGAATCCCCCGATGTATCACCAACTCCCGAAGAGCTGACGTTGCCGCGTACACGGCATACGTTACAGGTTCGACCTGCGGAAACGCATTGCCGCCGAGGGTGTCTCGCGAACGAAGGTATCCGGACAACCCGCCTGCTGCCCCTCGCATCGGATGCGACCTTCCAGCATCCGATGCTGAGCGCAACGGAGGGCTGCTAATACAGCCCTGATCAGGTCATATATCCAACTGACACGAAAATATGGTGACCACCAGAGGTGACCAGACCGATCGCACGGGACTTCGTCTTGGCGGGCGCGTGGCGGATGAAGTCAGCTCGAAGCACTCGGCTACATCGGACCGCGGCGGGAGGTGATCCGTTTGTATCTGGCGGAAAAGTAGGTGTTCTTCGATCGAGCGGCCGACAGGGCCGCGACCCCGGCATACAAGGGCTACGCGAACTACCAGGAGCGGACCACCCGCGAGATCCCGGTCGTCATCTGTGAGCTGAGGGACTGAGAACGGTCACCACCGGCGGCGCTGTCGCCGCGCCGGCGGGAGCCGTGCTCGGCAAGGTGGTGGTGGCACACCCACGATAACTGCGCACTGTTTACCCATTGCGCGGCCCGGCAGGCTGAAGCCATGACACACAACGGGTTCCGGTTCCAGGACAAGGTCGCGCTCATCACCGGCGGTAGCAGCGGGATGGGGCTGGCCGCCGCGCGGCGGCTCGTCGCGGAGGGGGCGTGGGTGGTCGTGACCGGGCGTGACAAGGACCGGCTGGACACCGCGGTGGCCGAGCTGGGGGAGCGGGCGGTCGGGGTGGCCGGGGACGCCACCGAGCCCGAGGATCTCGCGGCGCTGGCGCGGGTGGTGTCCGAGCGGTTCGGGCGGCTGGATGTGGTGTTCGTGAATGCGGGAATCGGTGCGTTCCAACCTGTTTCGGCGGTCACCGGCGACGAATTCGATCGGGTGGTGGGGATCAACTTCAAGGCCGCGTTCTTCACCGTGCAGCACATGCTGCCGCTGCTGATCGACGGGGGTGCGATCGTCCTCAACGCCTCCTTCGCCCCGTATCGGGGCGCGCCCGGCGCCGCACTGTATTCGGCGACGAAGGCGGCGGTGCAGAATCTGACGCGGACGCTGGCGGCGGAGTTGGCGCCCCGCGGGATTCGGGTGAACTCGGTCAGCCCCGGCTACATCGACACCCCCGCCTACCGCGCCGAGGCCTCCGCCGACGCGCAGGCCACCGCGGGGGCGCGGGTGGCGCTCGGGCGGGTCGGCGACAGCGACGAGGTGGCCGCCGCCGTCGCGTTCCTGGCCTCCGCGGACGCCTCCTACATCACCGGTCAGGACCTGCTCGTCGACGGTGGCCTGACCACGGTGATCCCGTCGGCGATGGTGTGACTCGGGACGCGCGCAGATCGGCGGCGGGATCGGCGGTGATGCGGCCGGAATCGGTGTCGTAGTCGTACAACTCGGCGTAGCGGCCCCAGTCGATGGCCAGCTCCAACTGGCGGCGGGCGTCGTCGTCGGAGAAGCCGCGCCGCAGCAGGTCGAGAATGAAATCGGCGCGCACCGTCTGATCGCTGCTGCCCACCAGCGCCGAGCAGATGGTGCGCACCAGCGGGGCCCGCCGGCGGGCCTGCGCGGCGAAAATCGCCTTGCTGGACTGGATGTCGGCATTGGTGAAGTTCGCCCCGACATTGGTCAGCATCACGTCACCGGACTCCACCAGCAGCAGACCCAGCAGCGCCGCCGCGTCGACCAGCGGCATCAGGTCGTCGAGCTCGAAATTCAGCTCGTCGGCCACCACCGGCAGGTCGGCGCGGCCGTCGCTGCCGTACACCAGCTCCAGCAGACCCGCGATCCCGCCGACCGAGGCATCCGGCAGCGGCACCGCGAACGGCGTCAACGTATCCGCCGGGGCCGCAGCGACTTCGGTGTCACGGCCGGTGAGCAGACCGTAGATCTGATCGACCAGCGTCTCGAACCCCGGCGTGCGGCGGCTGCGCGGGCGCGGCTGCTCCACCGTGATCTCGGCGATGATCCGCCCCGGATTCGACCCCAGCACCACCACTCGATCCGCCAGCTGCACCGCCTCCTCGATGTTGTGGGTCACGATGCACACACACTTGGTCGGAAAGTCCTCGGTGGACCACAGATTCACCAGTTCGGTGCGCAGATTCTCCGCGGTCAGCACATCCAGCGCCGAGAACGGCTCGTCCATCAGCAGCAGATCCGGCTCCAGCACCAGCGCTCGCGCGAACCCGACCCGCTGCCGCATACCACCCGACAGCTCCTTGGGATAGGCGGTCTCGAACCCGTCCAGGCCGATCCGGTCGATCGCGTCCAGCGCCCGCTGCCGCCGCTGCGCCGGAGCCACCCCGCGCGCCGCCAGCCCCAGCTCCACATTGTCCTGCACCGTCAGCCACGGCATCAGCGCGAAGGACTGGAACACCAGCGCCGCACCCGGATTCGCGCCCCGCAACGGCTGCTCTCGGTACCGGACCTGCCCGCCGGTCGGGGCCAGCAGCCCCGCGATCAACCGCAGCAGCGTCGATTTCCCGGACCCCGCCCGGCCCAGCAACGCGACGATCTCGCCCTGGCACAACTGCAGATTCACCTGATCGAGCACGTTGAGCCGCTCCCCGGACGCCCCGGTGAAGGACATGTCGATATCGGTCAGATCCATCAGAACCTGGCCGGTGGCAACGGTATCGGTCATGACATCCTCCACGTCACAGGGAGTAGCGGCGCTGCGCCAGCGCGTACAGCCGCCGCCAGAACAGGCGATTGATCCCGACGACGAACGCGCTCATGGCCAGCACGCCGACCAGGATGCGCGGCCAGTCGCCGTCGCGGGTGGCGTCGGCGATGTAGGCGCCCAGACCCGTCACCGCGGCGAACACCGCCGCATCCGCCCACCGCGACCGCGGCCGATCCAGCACCCCGCGCGACGGATACGACCGCAGCGCGGCGTTCACTCCTCGGCCTCCGCCCGCAGCGGCACCGTGCGCCACCCGACACTGGTCACCGACGGCTCCAGGCTCAACCGGCTCACCGCGGCCTCCATCTGCCGGTCGTCGCGGCGGTCACCGGTCAACTCCGCCCGCACCTGCACCCGGCCCGGGGAGGTGTCGTGGCTCGAGATCGACACCAGCCGGAAATCGGTGCGCGTCAGCGACTGCACCAGCAGCGCCCGCACATGCGCCTCGTGCGCGTCGTCGGTGTCGGCGTGGAAGCCGTACAACGCCTCCTGCGCCTCGACCTCGTCGACACCGGGGCGATCCACCGTGCGCGCCACCGTGCGCAGCGCGGTATTGACCACCACCACCGCCACCGTGCCCGCCACCGCGGTCGAATACATGCCCGCACCCGCGAGCGCACCCACCGCCGCCGCACACCACAGCGTCGCGGCGGTGTTCAGGCCGCGGATATTGAACCCGTCGCGCAGGATCACACCCGCGCCCAGGAAGCCGATACCCGAAACGATCTGCGCCGCAACACGAGTCGGATCCGCCGAGGCGCCGTTGAAGCCGTGCGCGGACAGCAGCACGAACAAGGTCGCCCCGGCGGCGACCAGCGAATTCGTGCGCAGTCCGGCCATCCGGGCCCGGAACTGACGCTCGAACCCGATCACCGCGCCCAACCCGACACCCGTGCCGAGCCGCAGCAGCATTTCCCACATGGTCATCTCGATCTCCCAGCGGAGGACGGCGCACTCCGGACTCGGACGCTACCGGGGTACGGGTAGCGGCCAGGAGAGTGCAGGAGTGACGCCGAGTGAACGATTGGCTAACGGAACTCGATCCGGTCCATCGGGCACGACCACCACCTCCTCGACGCCACACGTACGCATGCCAGGGGAGTGGGACCGGCGCGACATCGCCGGTACGGGTACCACCCCTCGTAAGACCTTCAGCACTCCACGGCGTAAACCCGCCACGGGTGGCGGGAGCCGGTCGGGGCATCCCCTTAGCTCGGGGAAACCTGTCCTGATCCGGGGCGTCTCTCGACGTTCGGGATCGCCGGCCTGTATCCGTGAAGGAGCCTCAGCTAACGACGGCACCTTGCGACCAAAAGTAAACACCCGCCCGCCGCGATCGGCAACCCGACGTGAGCGCCGTCGCATTCGCGCTCCCGCTAGCGTCGCGCCTCGACCGCGACCCGCGCCACCAGCCGCACCACACACAGCACCGCCACCACCGCCGCGAAGATCTGCACCGCAGCCAGCAAACCGGTCGCGCCCGCCAGCAGGCCGACACCGATGACCGGGCCGCCGCTGCCGCAATAGGCCATCACGAAATAGGTCGACAGCACATCGGCGTGCCGATCGGCCGGCGCGGCCGCATTGATCGCGGTCAATCCCGACAGGAACGCCAGGCCGTGACCGGCCCCGGCCAGCACCGTTGCGAACAACAGCAACGGCAGCGAGGAGACCGCGCCCGCGACCGCCAGCAGTACCAGACCCACCGCCAGCAGCGGGAATCCCGTGAAGTCCAGGGCCCGTTCGGGTTTGCCGTAACCCACCAGCTGCGCCACCGCCCACGCCGCGGGCAGCAGCGCGGCCGCCGCGCCACCGACCACCAGATTCGCACTGCCCGACAGGGTCGCGGCATAGGTCGGGATCAGCGTGAGGAAGACGCCGACCACCGCGAAACCCAGGAACGCGCCCGTGCCCGCGGCCGCGAAGACCGCACCCATCCCGGCCGGGATACTCGGCCGCCGTGGCCGCCACGGGGTGACCGCCGCGGTCTCGGGCAGCGCCGCCACCGCCACCGCGGCCGGGACCAGCAGCGCCAGCTCCATCACGAACGGCGTCACGTACGGAGCCGGAAGATATTGCGCCAGAACAGCTCCCAGTACCGGGCCCAGGCCCATGCCGCCCGCCGAGGCCGCCGCCGACACCAGGGCCGCGCGGCGGCGGTCACGGTGCGGCTCCAGCTCGGTCAGCGCGGCGGTGAGCGCGCCCGAGGCCGCACCGACCGCCAGCCCCTGCAGGATGCGGGCCGCGAACAACCACACCACATCGGTGGCCAGCGCGAAACCCAGCGTGCCCAGCGCCGCCAGGGCCAGCGCGGGCAGCAGAATCCGGCGCCGCCCCAGTGCATCCGAGGCCGGACCGGCGATCAGCAGCGCGGGAATCAGCACCCCCATGTAGACCGCGAACACCAGCGTCATCACCAGCGGTGAGAACCCGAACCGATGCGCGTAGCCGTGATACAGCGGTGTGGCCACATTCGTGCCGGTCAACAGGATCAGCAGTGTGTAGGCGGTGCCCCAGAACCGCGCACCGCTCCCGGGCGGTGAATCCTGCGGTGCGGCAACGTCCTCGGGGGCTGTGGTGGATTGCTCGACGGTCATGGCGTCCTCCCGGCACAGACATGTTCGATAATTCCGAACATAACAGGATGTTCGGATTTTGTGAACATGTGGACTAGCCTGGACGCCATGGCAAGCCGAACCGCGACCGAACTGGTTCACCCCGCCCGCGACGAACTGCGGTTCACCACCGTGCTGGCCGCCCTCGCCGACCCCGTCCGGCTCACCATCGTCACCCGCCTGGCCGCCGCCGAGAACGGCGAACTGGCCTGCACCACCTTCGACCTGCCGATCAGCAAATCCACCCAGAGCGGGCACTTCAGAACCCTGCGCGAAGCCGGCGTCATCCGTCAGCGCGACGAGGGCACCCGCCGCCTCAACCGGCTGCGTGCCGAGGACCTCGAGGCCCGCTTCCCCGGGCTGCTCGACCTGGTCCTCACCCACGGCCGCGGTGCGGCCCTGAGCGCCTAGCCCGAATCCCGCGGCGACTCCGCGCTGTCCGGCGCCGGTTCGTGCCCGGTCGGACCCGGGGCGGTCAGCACCCGCCAGATCTCGTCGACGTAGGACTCCCAGGCCGCCTGGTCGGCCGGTAGCGTGCCACGCATCGTCCGCCACAGCTGACCTGTGCCCAGATATGCCGAATACGCCAGTGCGGCACGATGTTTCGCCACCGGGTCGGCGAAACCGAGCCGGGTGAACAGTTCCGCCAGATACTCGATGCGCCGCACGGTGACCCGGGTCAGCACCGGCTCCACCAGCGGATCCGTCGCCCCGGCCAGCAGTACCGCGAGTTTCTCCTGCGGATGCGCCAGCGCCGCGCCCAGCAGCGTCCGCAGCCCGACCGCCGGATCGGGTTCGGCCGACACCAGCGCGATCACCGCATCGGTCTCCTCGTGCTCCCAGCGCTGCAGAGCCGCCGCCAGCAGCTCGTCCCGATTCGCGAAATGCCAGTAGGCGCTGCCCTTGGTCGCGCCCAGCCGCGCGGCCAGGGGTTCGATGGCGACCGCGCCCACGCCACCCTCGCCGAGCGCCGCCAGCGCGGCCGCGACCCAATCGTCTCGGCTGAGCCGTCGCCTCTTCTCCGCCATAGCTCCGTACGGTACCGTATGGAATCAGAACATACGGTACCGTACGGAACGGGTGAGTCGATGATCTGGAACATTCACCAGCGAGAACTGCCGGTATCGGCGCAGCGGGCCGGTGCCCTGCTCGACGCGGTGGCCGAGCCGGGCAATCCGCTCTGGCCCGGCGAGCACTGGCCGGCCCTGATCCTGGACCGGCCGCTGCAGGTCGGCGCCGACGGCGGGCACGGCAGCATCCGCTACGTCTGCACCGCGTACGAACCCGGCCGCGCCGTCGAGTTCACCTTCGCGCCGGGCATGCCCTTCGCCGGCACGCACACCTTCGAGATCATCGATCGCGGCGAACGGGGTTGCGTGATGAGGCATCTCGTCGTCGCGCGGGCTCGCACGCCACGGGGCCGGCTGCTGTGGAGCCTCGCCATCCGCTGGCTGCACGACGCGGTGCTCGAGGAACTGCTCGATCGCGCCGCGACGGAAATGGGGCACCCGCCCGCCGCACCCGCCCGATGGTCACCCTGGGTGCGCATACTGCGCCGATCACTCGACCGCGTCCACACCGCGGTGCCGGCCGCCTGACCGGCCGGAACCGAACCCGCTGCGCCGCACGCGGATCCGGGCGGGGCGGACCGCCCGGGTCAGCCGCGATACACGCCGCGATAGGCGTCGATGGTCTCCACCAGATGGTCGACGATCTGCTCGCGCGTGGCGCGCAGCGTGCCATTGAGCCACGCAGAGAACATGCCCGCATTACCGCTGGCCATGGTGACCGCCGCCAGCCTCCGCCGCACCGGATCCTCGATATGGGCGAACAGGTGATCCTGGATCAACCGGGTGAACGCGGGCATCACCGCGATCGTCGTCTGCCCCAGCCCCGTCGAGGAATACGGCTCCACCAGAAACAGCCGCGACTTGCGCGGATCCTCGAGCACCTTCGCCACCAGCGTCTCCGACAGCGCGCGATCCCGGTCCGGATCGTCGACGACCGCGAAGGCCGTCATCGGATCCAGGAACTCCTCGGCGATCTGGCGGTAGAGCACATCGAGCAGTTCGTCTCGGCTGGCGAAGGATTCGTAGAAGTAGCGGTCGGTCAGGTTGGCGCGCCGGCACACCGCGCGCATGGTCACCGCGCCCGCCCCGGACTCGCCGATCAGGTCCAGTGCGGCCTCGAGCAACGCGGCCCGGCGCGCCCCACGGCGTTCGGTGAGGGTCGTTCCACCCCAGATACGGGGCTCGGCGTCGGAGGGAGGCTGCTCGGTGTGCACCGGGCCAAGAATAGTGCCCGGTGCCTGGCGGGATCGCGCACCCGGCACCGGCGGGCGTTCGGTGCGTGAGCTGAGCGACCCACGGAGGGGCGCGTCATCGGTGCCCGTTCCGGGCGCTGATCGACGCGGTCCGACCGGTGCCGGGCCGATTCGCGGCGATGTCGACAATGCCGACTACCGTGGGTGGATGGATATCAGCGCGTTCATCGCGGGCCGCCTCGACAAGCAGCAGGAAGCCGCTGAATTCGCTCTGACACTCGAGCGTGACTTCCGGGACACCGGCCGCGTGATCAAATACGAATGGGTGCGTCACGTGCGCCGCCGCGGCAGCCGCACCGCCCCCTCGTCGGTGTTCCTGCCCGGCGCACCGACCCCGAAGGAACTGTTGCGGCACCAGGCGGCGCTGCGGCTGATCCTCGGCCAGCACACCCCCGATGCGGGCGGGCATTGCTCGGTGTGCCGGCAGCCCGACTCCCGTGGCGGCCACGAACCGGCGGCGTGGCCGTGCCCGACCGTCCGCGCGGTGGCCGGCATCTGGTCCGATCACCGCGACTACCCGCTCCCGCGTGATTGATCGGCGCACAGGGCCGAATCCCTTGGCCGGGTGCCGGATGCGATCGCACACCCGGCACCGGACTGCCGGGTACTCGCGCGGATCGTGCCCGCGCCGCTAGCCGGTGACCACGCAGGCGCTGCCGAGGTTGATGCCGGTGTTGACCGTCACCAACGCCCACTGCGAGCCGTTGTAGGTCCAGGCCTGGATGTAGTGCACCCCGGTCGAGGTCGGTGTCCAGCTGGAGGTCCCGGTGCCGCCGCTGCCGAGGCTGAACTGCTGCTGACCGAAGGTGGCGGTGTTGCTGTCGTAGAGCCAGACGTATTCGTACGGGCTGCCGTTCACGGTGACCGTGTACGAGCAGTTGGTGCCGTAGCCACCGCCGCCGAGACCGATGCTCGACCCGCTGGACACGCTGACGCTGGTGACATACGCCGCCGCCTGCGGCGCGGCGAGCACGAGCGCCGCGGCTGCGGCGGCGAAGGTGGTGAATGCGGTGAGGGCCGACTTCCGTGACCGGATCATCGTCGATCATCTCCCCAGATGAACGGAGGAATGGGATCTTTCGCGCCAAGGGCGCATTCCACCAGTGTCGGCGGTCAGGACCCTCGGCACGCGCGTATCGGGCTACTCGTTGCGGACCATCCGGGTGGTCGTCGCGGCCTCATGATCAGCGGTTATCGTCCAGCTGCATCCGATCGGCCCGAAAAGTCCGATCCCCCTAACGATCCCCTAATTCTCGCGCCCACCGAGCAATGCAGCTACCTTGCCGCTACCGTTCGTGTTGTCCGAATCGTGCCCAGGCGGACACGCGCAGACGCCCACGGCACCGGATGCCCGCGAGTCTCTTCCCCGAGGCTCGCACCCGCGTCCCCGCATCAGGCGGCGCCGCGAACACGGCGGCGCCGAGGCCACCCCCGATCCCGGCCTCGGCGCCGCCGCACCGCAATTCGAAGCCGCGGCACCTCCCCGGCATCACGACTGTGATCGACCACGATTCCGCCGCAAAACCATCGGAAACCGGCCGCTGCTGCAATGATCGACCCGGATTTGTCTTCAGTTCGGGTCGGCACCGCGAATCAACCTGTGCCCGTGGACTGTTCGAGGTGCAGAAGGATCGACCTGTATGACCGCAAGCCGGTACGCCAGCAAACCCGTCGTCGCCGAGGTCCCCGAGCCTTCCAGCTGGGGACGGCATCTGGGAATCAACGAGGACGTCGCCGACGGTCTCGACGCCGGGCAACTCGGCGCACTGATCTTCGTCCGGAAACTGGTGCGCTGCTGGTACATCGCCAATGTGCTGCTGGCACTGTCGATCTGGGCCGCGATCACGCTGTGGGCGCGCCTCTATGGGCAGGCCACCTTCGGCGACTGCGCCGCGGTCAGCGGGTTCACCAGCCGCTGCGATCCCGGCTGGCAGTCGCTGATCATGGGACTGGTCAGCGGATTTGTGGTCGCGACGGCGGTATTCGTGCTGACCTCGCTGCCCTGCTTCATGATCGGCTACGCCATCCGCTGGTCGGCACGCGCCATGGCCGACCGCAACGAATGGCGAATCACCGACTGACCACGCACACCTGGCCCGGCCGGTAGCGCCTAGCCGGCGGGAGTCTCCGGTGGCGTCGCCCCGGCGACGATCTCCCGCAGCGCCGCGATGTGCCCGTCGAAGGCGACGCGCCCGGCGCGGGTCAGCCGGGCCCGAACCCTGCGGCGGCTGCCCTCGAGACGGCGCTCGGTCGCGACATACCCAGCGTCCTCCAGTGTCGCCAGCTGCTTCGACAACGCCGAATCCGACAGATTCAGCCGCTCCTTGAGGAAGGCGAACTCCGCCCAGTCCGCGGCGGCCAAGGTCGCGACCAGATTCAATCGCGTACTCGGATGGATCAATTCGTCGAAGCGGGCCACGCTCATGCGCGCACCCAGCGACGCCCCACCCGCAGCAGCTCCGGCCCGCCCAACCCGATGACAGCCGCGATCAACACCGCCGACCACGTCCGCGGATGCCCGGCCCCGTCGGCGTCCAGCAGCAGGGCCGCCACCACGGTCAGCGCGACCAGGACCAGCAGCATGGTGATCACGACCAGCGGTGTGCGCCGCCCGGCGACCTCCGCGCTGACCTGAACCCGGCCGGTGCGATGGCGCCCGTCCAGCAATCGCGACGCCAGCGCCGAATGCCCCGCGCCGAACACCAGCGTCGCGACCGCCGCCAGCCAGCCCGGCCCGAAATCCCCGATCACCCCCAAAACCACCCAGCCGCAACCCATTCCCCACCAGTACCCCCGCGGCAGCCCGACCTCCTCGGCCATCTGCCGCCGCGCCCGCCCCGCCGCATCCAGCGCCGCCCGGGCCTGATCCGGAGTAATGCCGTCCATGCCGACCCCTCACTTTCCTACTCGGAAAGTAAGAGTCCACTTTCCTGGCAGGAAAGTCAAGGGCGGCCGGTGGCCGACCGGGCACAACGACCCGCTCGCGACCACCCGGGCCGAGAGCGGCCGACAGGGGAGACTGTCGGTCATGGCGGATGGGATCGAGTGGCGGCCGGCGGATCGAGCGGCCGGGGTGAATCGGTTGTCGCCGCTGCGGTTCGTGATGGCGTTCGGTGTGGTGAGCATGCTCGCCGACGTCGTCTACGAGGGGGCGCGGTCGATCACCGGCCCGTATCTGGGCACTCTCGGCGCCTCGGCGGCACTGGTCGGCTTCGTCACCGGGGCCGGGGAGGCGGTCGCGCTGGTGTTCCGCCTCGTGACCGGCCCGTTGTCCGACCGCACCGGCCGGCACTGGGCATTGTCGATCGCCGGGTACGCACTGACAGTGGTGTCGGTGCCGCTGCTGGCGCTGGCGACCTGGCTGTGTCCCGCCGCGGGCCTGGTGGTCGCCGAACGGTTCGGCAAGGCCGTGCGCGCCCCGGCACGCGACACCATGCTCGCCCAGGCCGCCGGCTCGGGCATCGGGCGCGGCAAGGCGTTCGCGGTGCACGAGGCACTCGACCAATCCGGGGCGCTGCTGGGACCGTTGCTGGTCGCGGGCATGATCGCGCTCTCCGGCTTCCGGCTCGGATTCGCGGTACTCGCCATTCCCGGCGCGTTGGCGTTGCTCGCCCTGGCCTGGCTGCGGCGCGCGGTGCCCTGGCCGGTGGCCTACGAAACCGACCATCACGACGCCGGGACCACCGTGCGAGCCGATGGCGGGTTACCGGGCCGATTCTGGCTCTACGCGGCATTCACCGCGACCTCGATGGCCGGGTTCGCCACGTTCGGGGTGCTGTCGTTCCACCTGCAGGCCCGTCACGTGCTCCCCGACAGCTTGATCCCGGTCGCCTACGCCGCCGCCATGGGTGCGGCCGCACTGGCCGCACTCGCCTCGGGACACCTCTACGACCGGATCGGGTTGCGGGGGCTGGTGATTGCGCTGCCGCTGTCGGCGGTGGTGCCGCTGCTGTCGTTCTCGACCCATGCCGGTCCGGTGTGGGCAGGAGCCATCGTGTGGGGCGCGGCGATGGGCATCCACGAATCCACTTTGCGCGCCGCGGTCGCCGACATGGTCCCCGCCGCGCGCCGCGGCACCGGATACGGCGTGTTCACCGCTGTCTACGGTCTGGCCTGGCTGGCCGGCTCCACCCTGATCGGTGTGCTCTACGGTCATTCGGTGACCGCGGTCGTCGTGTTCACCCTCGCCACACAGGCGATCGCACTGATGTTGTTCGTGCCCTTGGCCTTCGGCCGCCCATCCCGCCGTCGACCTCGCGGTCAGCCCAGCAGTTCGTCCAGGTAGCACCAGCGCCAGGATTCACCGGGCTCGACGCTGCGCATGACCGGGTGACCGGTGTTGTCGAAGTGCTTGGTGGCGTGATTGCCGGGGGAGGAGTCGCAGCAGGCGACGTGACCGCAGTCCAGGCACATGCGCAGGTGGACCCAGACCAGGCCCTCGTCGAGGCATTCACCGCACGCGTCGGGGGTGTCGGGAGTGCGGACGCAGGGAGCCTCGCGCAGGTGCTCGCAGGCGCCGGCGGTGACGGGGGAGCTCAGGGGGGTGCCAGCGTCCTCCTCGGCCTCGGCGACCCGGTCGATGGTGGACTCCTCGATGTCGAGGGTGGCCATGACCGCCTGCAGGACCTCCTGATCGACCTGGCCCGAATCACGGATGCGCAGCACGGTTTCGCGTTCGGCGGCCAGCATGGCCAGGCGCAGGCGCCGGTACTCACCGCTGGGGGTGACGCGCTGGGATTCGGAGCGGCCCAGCAACTCCCACGCCGCCTGGGCGCGCACCACCACGCGGTTGCGCAGGGCGTCGACCACGTCCGGCGGGGTTTCGGGGGCGATGTTCTCCTCGAGCGCCTTCAGTCCCGCGACGGTGGCCTGTTGCAGCAGATTCGCTTCCTGCAGGAGGTCTTCGGCCTGGCTGGGCCCGCGCAACCGCAGCACCCGTACCAGCCACGGCAGCGACAAGCCTTGCAGCAGCAGCGTTCCGCCCACCACCACGACCGCCAGCAGCCGCAGCGTCGCCAGCTCCGGGGTATCGCCGGGCAGCAGCAGCGCCGCGGCCAGCGTCACCACCCCGCGCATGCCCGCCCACGCCACCACCGCCGGACCGGTCCACTCCGGCTTGGGTTTCCCCTGCCGCCGCCCTTCGACCCGCCAGGCCGCGTAGGTCGCCGGGAACACCCACACCGGGCGCGCCACGATCACCGTCACCAGCACCGCCGCACAGGTCCACAGCAGCGTCGAATGCGACAGCCCGCTGTGCCAGGCATCCTCGACCAGATGCCGCACCTGCAAGCCGATCAGCAGGAAAACCGCGCTCTCGAGCAGGAATTGGATGGTGCGCCAGTTGGTGTGCTCGGCGATGCGCGAGGCCGCGCTCTGCCACTGCGGGGCGCCGTGACCCAGGATCAGGCCACAGGTCACCACCGCGATCACACCCGAGGCGTGCACCCCTTCGGCGGGCAGGTACGCGATCCACGGCGCCAGCAGCGACACGCTCGTGTCCAGCACCGGATCGCTGATGCGCCGGCGCAGGAACGCCAGCACCATCGCCGCCACCCCGCCGATGAGCGCGCCACCACCGGCCGCGCCGACGAAATTCGCGCCCGCCTCCCACATCGTCACGCTGCCGGCCATGGCGGCCACCGCGGTGCGCAGGGTCACCAGCGCGGTCGCGTCGTTGAACAGCGACTCACCCTCGAGCAGCGTCACGATCCGGCGCGGCATTCCGACCCGGCGCGCCACCGCCGTGGCCGCCACCGCATCGGGCGGGGCCACGATCGCCCCGATCGCGACCGCCGCCGAGAACGGCACCGGCAGCAGCCAATACACCACCCCGCCCACCGCGAACGCGGTGAACAGCACCAATCCCACCGACAGCAGGGTGATCGTGGTTTTCTTCGGCCGGAAGTCCACCAGCGACGTGCGGATCGCCGTCGTGTACAGCAGCGGCGGCAGCAACCCCAGCAGCACCAGCTCGGGTGCGACATCGAACTCCGGCACCAGCGGCAGATACGAGCCGATCACCCCGGCGACGGTGAGCACGAACGGCTCACCCAGCCCCAGCCGGCGCGCACCGGCCGCCAATGCGACCGCCACCGACACCAGCAATACGAGTCCGAACGCCCACTCCACGAGATCATCCTGCCAGCCGCCATGACCCATTCCGGCATCGGCTCGCCACCAGCGAACAACCCCGCCCGCCATGGGCGTGCACGGACCCGGCCGGATTCACCCCGCCGGGCGACCGGAGCTACTCCGCGTGGCCGGACCGCGACCGGGTGATCGCGAAAACGCCGAACCGGGCGGCCAGCGCCACCAGCCACAGCACCACACCGACGAGGTTGAACACCGTCCCGCCATCGGTATAGGTACCGATCAGGATGGAGACGACACCCGCCGAGAAACACACGACGGTGGCGGCATGACAGACGGTCAGAGTGATGCGCAGGTCGGTGTCCGGACCGGCGGCTGGCTCGATGCTGATGGTGAAACTCCTGGCAACGCTGGTGAATTCGACCCCCGGCACCTTAGCGCCCCGCACGCCGAAGTGCAGATTCCACGAGTTCACCGACTTCGCACCGGCGCCCGCCCCGATCCCGGTTACCCTGTTGCTCAACACGATTCGCGGGCGGGGGACCGAGCACGTGGACATCGATCACTACTGGCCACTGGCGGCCGCCCTCGAGGCGGCACTGCTGGGCGGCTGGCCCGTCGTCGTCGCACGCACCGCGCGGCCCGGAGAACACACTGGGCCACACCGAGAACCCACCAGGGCACGCGAAGAAGGCACTGAGCCACGCGGAGATTGGGCGCTGGTACTCACCCTGCTGCTGTGGGCCGCGCTCATCCCGGAGATCCTGCCGGTCCCCAGCGCCAACCTGGTGACCGAACTCCCCGGATTCATGCTGATGTACGGCGGCGCCGCGGTATTGGCGCGCGCAGCGGTGCGCATACGCGGCCTGGGCTGGCCCGCCCCGCACTGGCCGCCGCCATCAGGGCCGCCCGAGAAGCGGCTGCCCCCTAGCTCATTCGGGTCGCGGCGCGGATTCCATGGGTTTGCCCGCATCCCGCCACGCGGTGATGCCGCCCGCGAGGCTGTGCGCGTCGTACCCGGCGCGGCGGGCCAGGGCCGCGAAGCGCCGCGACACCTCACCGACCGGGCAGACGAAAACCACGGGGCGCGAACGCGAGAACGGGACGCCCTGGGTGAGCATGTCGTCGAGGTGGTCATCGCGGATGTTCACCGCGCCCGGAACATGCGCGATCCGGTAGGCCATCGCGCCCCGGGTATCGACGATGGTCGGGCGGGCCGTGCGGTCGAGCTGCTCGAGCTCATCGGGGGACAGCACCGGGGTGGCCGACAATTCGGCCGCGGTCGGGGCCGGCGCGCGCCCGGGTTTGCCGAACAGTTCCGGGCGGCGTTTGCGGATGTAGGACAGATACGGTTCCAGGCGGTCGCAGACGATGACCACCGCGACGAGCGGATCGGCCTGAGCGGCAGGCTGTTCCAGGGTCCCGAGGAACTCGAGGGCCGCGGCATAGGTCGCGCCGCTGGTGGGTCCGGCGAGCACACCGTGCCCCGTGGCCAGTTCGAGCGTCGCGTCGACCGCGCGCCCGGCCTGGACCGCCATGATGCGGTCGTAGAAATCGGGCTGGAACAGGCCCACATCCCACATCTCGGTCTCCGAGCGGATACCGGGAATGAAATCGGAGCGCTCCGACACCACCGCGATCGTCTTCAACTCTGGATTGTGCTTGCGCAGAAACGTCGCCGTGCCGCGCGTCGACCCGGTGGTGCCCAGCCCGCCGACCAGATAGTCGACCCGGGTGATGCCGTCGCGCGCCAGATCCTCGTGGATCTCCCGCCCGGTTCCGTGATGGTGCGCCTCGATGTTCTTCTCGCTGGTGTACTGCGACGGGTGATACCAGCCCCCGGGCGTGCGCGCCATGGTCGATTCGATGACCGAGTACACGTCGTTGGGCGCGGTCGGGTCCGGGCACTCCGACAATCCAGGCAGCTCCTCGATGTCGGTGCCCAGCAACTGCAACAGCTCCCGCACCTCGGCGACCCTGATCCGATTGGTCACCGCCCGCAACCCGATCCCGTGCATGGCCGCCAGAATGCGCAGCGCCTTGGCGGTATTGCCGCTCGAGGCCTCGATCAACGTCTTCTTCTGCGCGACGATGTCATCCAGGTCGTCGCGGATCATGCCCCACGCCACCCGGTCCTTCACCGACCCGAACGGGTTGTAGAACTCCAGTTTCGCGTACAGCTCCACGTGCGCGAGCCCGTGCACGGCCGGATCCAGCCGCAGCAGTGGGGTATTGCCGATCAGCTCGGTGATGTGGTCGTAGCGCATCAGTGCACCTCGTGCCAGTCGACGTCGCGGCCCACCGAAAACGTCCCGGACCGCTGCACCACCGCCAGTTTCGGCGGCACCGGATGCATGGACGCACGCGCTGCCGACAAATCCATGTGGTAGGCGGCGGTATTGGGGAAGACGACGAAGTCCCCGGGAGCGGGCAGCCGCGGCAGCCACACCTTGTGATTGGTGATCAGATCCCGCTCCAGACACAAACGCCCGGCCAGGAACACCCCCACCGCACCGGAATTCGCGCCGGGGAAATCGCGAGTGGGGACCAGGATCGGGTCCACCATCACCTCCTGATCGGCCGGGGTGACGGTATCGCGACTCAGATCCAGATTCACCAGCGTACTGCCGTCCGCGGTCTCCTTCACGAATTCCACCCGCGCCACCGTGATTCCGGCATGATCGACCAGCGCCTTGCCCGGCTCCAGCCAGATCTCGATCGAGTTCTCCCCAGCCACCTGTGCAAAAGTGCGGCCCCCGTGGGATTCCAGCCCCGTATCCAGCAGGTCCGCCAGCATCCGGTCGGCACTCACAATGTTGGCGTATTTGTGAAAAACCGGTGTCCCGTGCACCGCGCCGTCCTCGAGATGGAACCCGAAGGTGTTGCCGCCCCACGTCATCGGCTCACCACGCCCCACCAGCGATTCCCGCAACGCGTGCACATACGCATCGAACGCATCCGCGTCCGCGGTGAACACCTGCCGGAACCCGCCTCCGATATTCAGTACCGACGGCGCGAGCCCATACCCGTAGGCGCGCTCGGTCAACGCCAGGCAACTCTCCACCGCCCGCACCCGCTCGGCCGGTTCTCCGGAATCCAGGTGAAAGGCGAACCCGCGGAACTCGATCCGCTCCCGCTGCGCCGCCAGCAGCGCCAGCACGGCATCGACGCAATGCAGCGGCACCCCGAACCGGCTGACCGGCGTCCCCGCGAACCCGCACACCCGCACCAGCACCGGCACCCGCGTCGGCGCCAGCGCTGCAATGCGTTCCAGCTCCCACGCATTGTCCACGTTGATCGTCACCCCGCTGCCCACCAGCTCCCGCACGAACCCCTCACCCTTGGGTCCGGTCACCTCGATCCGCTCGGGCTCGAACCCCGCCTTCAACGCACTGTCGAGCTCCGCCGCCGAGGCCACATCGATCCCGGCGCCCGCCGCCCGCGCCGCCTCCACGAATATCCGCGACTGATTCACCTTGTGCGCGTAGCAGATCCGGAAACCCGGCACCCGGGCGGCCAGCGCCGCGCGCAGCCGCTCCAGGTTATCCGCGAACACCTGCGGAAACACCAGATGCGCAGGCGACCCGAACTCGGCCACCGCGTCGGCCACCGCGTGCGGCGCGGCCACGAACTCCCGCACCAGCGCATGCATCTTCGCCGGCATTCCCGGCGATGCGGCAGCCGTCATACGGCGGATTCGCTGGTCGCGGGTGTGGCCGCGGTCGGGTTGTAGCCGCTGTCGCGCAAGGCCTCGAACACGCGATGGCGGTTGCGGGGGCTGCGGAACTCCGCGACCACCCGCTTGCTGTTCAGGTCGATGTCCTGCACGCCCACGCTCATCGACTCCAGCACCCCGGTGATGGTGCGGATGCAGTGCTTGCAGGTCATGTCGGGCACATAGAACACCTGGTCCTCGGCGGCGAGTTCCGCGGTGTCCGAACCGGTGTCGGCCGCCACCTCGGCGACGGTGACCCGGTCCACGATGCGGGTGAACACCTCGGTGAACGTGTCGATCACCACCGGCAGAATGCTGTAGTGCTCCCCGTCGAGCTGATGCGGCATGGCCGCCAGGCACGCCGGGCGCGTTCCGGGAGGCAGCAGCGCGTACTGGCGCGAGATCAGATCCAGCTCGTCGTGGTATTTCGTGATGGCCTCGGCCACGGTCAAACCCTCGGTGTGGGTGGCGCGGCGCATGACCCGGTGCGCGTCCTCGATGGTCATGTCCTTCATTGCACGCAGCGTCGCCACCGTCTCGGCCGAATACCGTACGGTCCCATCAGGTTGGGTGGTCAGCCTCACCGCGATCATGCCGCGCCGGTAGCTCGAGGCCTGCAGCTCCCAGAACCAGCGCGTCGCCACCGCGCCGTAGATCCCCGAATCCCGCATGCCGACCGCGAATTCGGCCGGCGTCCGATACGGCGTCCACCGCGCCAGCAGCGCGTGCTGGGCCAGCGCTCGCCCCGCCGCCTCGATGCCCACCCGGAAGATCTCGAACGGCTCGTGGTCGGTGGTGGTGCCCTCGAGTACCGCCTCGTCGCGCGGCGTCAGCTCCGAGATGCGCTGGGCCAGTGCGGTATCGGCCTGCAGCGCGTGCCACAGCGTCAGTACCGTCTCGCGCATGGCGATGGGCACGATCGCGCCCAGACCACCCACCCGGTAGTGCCCGGCATTGGGGATCCCGTCGCTGTCGGTCCAGGCGATGCGATGGGTCGCGCTGGTCACCTGGTCGGCGCGACACGGGCGCATGAACCGTTCCAGGTACAGCCGCTGTGACAGCGTCAGGTGCGAGCCCGGTTCCGATTGCAGTGCCGCGCAGGTGTATTCGACGCGCCGCGGCGGCGGCAGCACCGGGGGCGCGCCCAGGCCGGGCCGGGCCAGCGCGGCCAGCACCCGGGAGGCGGCACGCCGGTCGTAGCGGGGTTCGGGGCCGGACATGGTCAAGAGACCTCCTCGGCAATCGTGGCGACACACTCGGTGAACCGGTCGATCTCGTCGACGGTGTTGTAGACGTGGGTGCTGACCCGCACCGAGTCCTCGTCCATCGGCACATCGTCGGCGGGCACGCAGTGCGCACCGGTGCGCACCAGGAACCCGAGCTCGCTCAGCACGAACCCGAGATCGGTGGCGCTGATCCCGTCCAGGGTGAAAGACACGATCCCGTAGCCGGTTTCGCACGGCGCGTGCGCTGGGCCCGGCAGGAACTCCACGCCCGGTATCGGGCGCAATCCCGCGATCAGCCGCTGCGTCAGCGCTCGATTGTGGGCCGCGACGGCATCCAGGCCCAGGTCGTCGAGCACCTCGAGGGCAGCGCCGAGCGCGAGGATGCCGGGGATATTGTGGGTGCCGCCCTCCAGCAACTGTGGCATCGAACCGGCCAGCAGCCCCGAATCACCCAGCGACACCGCCGAATTGCCGCCCGGCAGAAACGGTGTCAGTTCTACGTGGCGCCGGCGGCGGCAGTACAGCACGCCGGTCCCGGGCGCGCCGAACATCTTGTGCGCGGAGAACACCGCGAAATCCGCGTCCAGCTCCGCCACCCGCACCGGCAGATGCCCGCCGGACTGGCTGCAGTCGAAACACAGCGCGATCGCCGGATCGATGCGCCCGCGCAACTCCTCGAGGGTGGTCAGCGCCCCGAACACGTGATGCAGATGCCCCACGGTGATCAGCCGGGTGCGCGGGGTGATCCGCGCGGCCACATCCTCGACATCGGCCTCGCCCAGCTCGGTGACCCGGTAGGGCACCAGCCGGATCGTGCGCCCGAACCCGCCCAGCAACCGCCGCAGGTGATGCCACGGATACACGTTCGAGGCGTGATCGCGTGGGCTGTAGAGGATTTCGTCGCCGTCGCGCAGCGTGGTCAGCCCCCACGACAGCGCCACCGCATTGAGACCGGCCGTGGACCCGCCGGTGAACACCACCTCATCCGGTGCGGCCCCGATGAATTCGGCCATCCGCTCGCGCACCGTCTCGATGCGATGGGTGAGGCTGCTCGCCCACGGGTAGGTGCCGCGTCCGGCATTGGCGGTGCGTTCACTGTGATAGCGGTGCACCGCGCGGATCACCGGCAGTGGCTTCTGGGTGGTGGACGCCGAATCGAGGTAGATGTCGGAGGTTTCGGTCAGCGCGGGGAAGAGCCTGCGCAGGGGCGGTCGCGCCGGTCCCCGGGCGGCGGCGGGCGGCGTTGGCGTAGAGGTCGCGGCTGCGGAGACGCGCACCGGAACCCTCCCTCCCAGGAGTTCGCGCTGGACGTCACCAACGATACGCACATTTGCCGGTGCGCTCGAAGGTTCTCGCGGGCAACCGCTTTCGTCGGTACGGCTTCGTTACCGCATCGAACGACCGCTCAGCGGTCGGGTCCGCCCGGATTGCACAGGGCCGCCACGGTCGCGTCATACCCCACCGCCAGACGCCACGGTTCGAGATTCCAGCTGGTCTTGTCCGGTTGGACCACCCGTGCCCACTCCCAGTGACAGCGGAACTGGTCGTACATGCCGGGGGAATCGGCGTCGGGCGCGGAGGTGAGCACCTCCTGCCAGGCCCGCCCCAGCGCGGCGGGGAAGGTGTCGGAACGCCCGGCCTGGGTCGGATAGACCCGCAACCGGCGGCCGTCGGAATCGTCGGACCATTGGGTGTGGTCGATGAGCGGCTGATCCGGGAACGGATCCACCGCCGGCACCCCGGGCGTGGTCGGCGACGGATTCGCGATCGGCGCGGACGAACCGGTGGGCTGGGGTGTGTCGGTGGCCTGCGAGGAGGCGGTGGGCGGGGAACCGGCGACCGTCGAGGGGTGCGGCGCCAGCGTCAGCGAACTCACCACCACCGGCGGCGAATCCTCGGCCGCCCCGCAACCGGTCAGTACCAGTGTCAGCGCGAGCACAGGTGGGCCACCCGCGAGCTTCCAGCGCCGCCGCATGGGCATTCGCCCCTTTCTTCCGATCCGTCGGGCCTGGATCCGACGCTACCAGCGGTGATTACGCACATACCGTACTCGCGAGTAGATAGGAACTTCGGCGTTCCGAATCCGCCCGCGCTGGTGCATTGGCCCAGACAGCACCTACGATGTCACGCGCAGGGCGGTTCGTGAAAGAGAGGACCGTCCGGCACCCTTGGTACCGGATGGTTGCTGACTGGCAGGGGAACAATGAACGCCGCGACTGTGAAATTGCTTGTGTGGGAGTGCGACAACACCCTGTGGGACGGGGTGGTCTGCGACTCCACCGCAGGCGCGCTGCGCGCCGAGGCCGCGCGCTCGCTGCGCATCCTCAACGAGCGCGGCGTCATGCACGCCGTCGCCTCCCGCGGCGAATGGGCCTGGACGGTAGAGCAATTGCGCCGCCACGGCGTGGCCGAGCGCTTCGCCGCCGTCGAGGTCGGCTGGGGCCGCAAGTCCGCGGCCATCACCCGCATCGCCGAAACCCTGGGCGTGGGCCTGGACCAGGTCGGCTACATCGACGCCGAGCCGCTCGAGCGCAGCGAGGTCGCCCACGCTCTGCCGCAGGTGCGCTGCTACGCCGCCCGCCATGTGGATGTGCTTGCCGCGCTGCAGGAATTCCGTGCCCCCGTCGGCGACGTCCCGCCGCCCACCTCCCCGATGGCCCACATCCACGCCCGCTGACCAGCGCGGTGTCACAGCACTGACCAGCGCGACGTCACAGGCCCGCCGATCGGAAACGATCGACGGGCCTGCGCTGTAGCCGGTGTGGATCAGGCGGGGGTGGATTCGGTCCCGCCGCTGCGGATCTCGACGATGGGCAGCACCAGCGCCGCCGGGGCGGTCGCCGGGACCATCGGCTGCACCGGTGCAACGGGTGCAATGCGGGCGTAGCCCGCGGCCTGCGACGGGCGGGTGTCGGCCTCGCCCTTGTTGGGCCACAGCGCCGCCGCGCGCTCGGCCTGCGCGGTGATGGTCAGCGACGGGTTCACGCCCAGGTTCGCCGAGACCGCCGCGCCGTCGACCACGCTCAGGGTCGGATAGCCGTAGACGCGGTGGTAGGGGTCGATGACACCGTGGTCGGCGTCCGCGCCGATCGCCGCGCCGCCCAGGAAGTGGGCGGTCAGCGGGATATTGAACACCTCACCCCAGGAACCGCCGGCGACACCGCCGATCTTGTCCGCGACGGCGCGGGTGACCTGGTTGCCGACCGGGATCCAGGTCGGATTCGGTTCGCCGTGACCCTGTTTGGAGGTCAGCTTGCGCCCGAACAGGCCCCGCTTGGTGTAGGTGGTGATGGAGTTGTCCAGATGCTGCATGACCAGCGAGATGATGGTGCGCTCGCTCCAGTTGCGCACCGACAGGAACTGCAGCAGCGTCAGCGGGTGCAGCAGCACCGTCCACAGGAACCGCAGCCAGCGCGGGATCTTGCCGCCGCCGTCGACCATGAGCGTCTGCAGCAGGCCCATCGAGTTCGAGCCCTTGCCGTAGCGGACCGGCTCGATGTGGGTGTCGGGGGTGGGATGGATGGAGGAGGTGATGGCCACGCCGCGGGTGAAGTCCACATCCGGGTTCACCTTGCGGGTGGCCGCGCCCACGATGGACTCGGAGTTGGTGCGGGTCAGCACGCCCAGCCGCGCCGAGAGCTGCGGCAGCACGCCCTTGTCACGCATGGCGAACAGCAGCTGCTGGGTGCCGCGGGTGCCGGCGGCCAGCACCACGTGCTTGGCGGTGTAGGTCTTGGGCTGTTTGCGCAGCCAGGCGCCGGTGCGCTCGGTCTCCACGTCCCAGGTGCCGTCGGGCAGCGGGCGCACGGTGGTGACCGTGGTCATCGGGAAGACCTGCGCGCCACCCTTTTCCGCCAGGTACAGGTAGTTCTTGACCAGGGTGTTCTTGGCGTTGTGGCGGCAGCCGGTCATGCACTCGCCGCATTCGATGCAGCCGGTGCGGTCCGGGCCCGCGCCGCCGAAGAACGGGTCGGGCACGGTCTTGCCGGCCTCGCCGAAGAACACGCCGACCGGGGTCTGCACGAAGGTGTCGCCCACCCCCATGTCCTCGGCGACCTGCTTGAACACCTCGTCGGCGGGGGTCATGTGCGGGTTGGTGACCACGCCGAGCATCTTGCGGGCCTGGTCGTAGTAGGGCATGAGTTCGTCGTGCCAGTCGGTGATCTCGCGCCACTGCGGGTCCTGGAAGAACGGGGCCGGGGGCACGTAGAGGGTGTTGGCGTAGTTCAGTGAGCCGCCGCCCACGCCCGCGCCCGCGAGGATGAGGACATCGCGCAGCGGGTGGATGCGCTGAATCCCGAAGCAGCCCAGCTTCGGCGCCCACAGGAACTTGCGCAGGTCCCAGCTGGTGTCGGGGAGCTGGTCGTCGGCGAATCGCTGACCGGCCTCGAGCACACCGACGGTGTAACCCTTCTCGGTGAGGCGCAGTGCGCTCACACTGCCGCCGAATCCTGACCCGACGATCAGCACGTCGAAATCGGTGTCGCGTTGGGTCATGGATTCTCCCTTGTCGTCGTCGACAGTGTGGCGGCGGTTACGCTAATGCGGACAGTTGTAACTGTCAACGTTCGCCGGTAGCGGTATCTATGCTGTTCGGGTGGATCGATACAGCCGTCTGCAACTCGCCGAACTCAGCGGAGTGGCCGCCCGCACCATCCGGTACTACCACTCGGTCGGCGTGCTGCCCAGGCCCGGCCGGGCCGGCAAGGAAGCCGTCTACGGTCCCGAACACCTCGAACGGCTGCACGCCATCACCGCCATGCAGGCGCGCGGGCTGCGTCTGGACGCGATCCGCGAGGTGTTCGAGGCCGAGGTACCCGGCGACGGTGACTGGCGTGAGGTCTTCGATCCGCGCTACAGCGCCGAGGCCGACACCGGCACCGTCCTCGACGACGAGGCCCTGACCGAATTGCTCGGCGATCGCCGCCCCGAGATCCTCGACGATCTGCTCGATGCGGGCTACCTCGAGCGCGCCGGCGAGCGCTGGCGGGTGCCCGAACCGGCCATGCTCACCGGAGCGCTCATCCTCTACGACGTCGGCACCGACATCGCCCTGTCGGGCGTGCTGCGCAAGCTGATCCGCGCCCATATCGCCACCCTGGCCGACGAGATGATCCGCGTCATCCGCGAGGCCGCGGGTGCGGAGTACAGCGGCGAGGGCGTCGACCTGGATCTCGATCGTTTCCGCGACCGGTTCCGGGCCGCGGCCCGGGAGGTCGGCGGGGTCACCCTGGTGGAGGAGATCGAACGCGCGGTGCGTGAACTCGACCGCTGAACCCCGCCGCGGCGGCTGTGTCAGGGCGCGGGGGCCGGGGCCACGCTGGGGACGGTGACGGGGGAGTCGCAGCTGGCGGGCGGATCCACCAGGTGGCAGTCCGAGGGGAAGCGCACCGGCTCGTAGCCGGCGGGCACGCCGCCCGCGGTGATGATCTGGCGATAGGTGCCCACGGCGTCGGTGGGCTTGCGGGTCAGGCTCGGATCGGTGAGCACGTCGACGGTGTAGAGGCCGAAACGTGGTGTGTAGGAACCCCACTCGTAGTTGTCGGTGAGACTCCAGTAGTTGTAACCGACGAGGTTCATGCCGTCGGCCTTGGCACGCTGCAGCCAGTAGACGGTGTCGCGCAGGTGATCCGAGCGGGTGTAGCCGTCGGCGCGGGGTGCGCCGTTCTCGGTGGGCATCCCGTTCTCCACCACCCACAGCGGCTTGCCCGGGAATTTCTGCGAATAGTGTTGCAGCGCATAGTAGATGCCCTCGGGCCGGATGGGCAGCTCCCACATCCCGGGCGGCGGTGCGGCCGAACCGTCGGGCAGGTTGACGGCATTGGTCTTGGGCGGCTCGAGGCCGAAGTAGTAGTCCACGCCGATGAAGTCGAGCTTGTCGCCGATGCGGTCCATGAGCGGGCCGTTGACCTGCGACTCCGAACCGGCCACGTACCCGACGTTGCTGGTGACCATCGCCTTGGGCTGCACCTGGTGGATGTAGTCGTAGATCTGGTTGTGCACCTGGGCGACCTTGTCGAGCATCTGGTCGGCGTCGGTATCGTTCTGGCGCACCTCGTGCATGATGTAGGCGACCGGCTCGTTCACCGTGACCCACACCGGATTTCGTGAGGCGTAGCGGTCGACCACCTTGCGGGCATTGGCCAGCCAGTCGTCCACCATGCCCGGATTGCGCCAGCCGCCGCGCTCGGCCTCCCAGCCCGGATACACCCAATGGTCCAGTGTCAGCATGGGTTCCATGCCGTTGGCCACGATGTCGTCGACGAGCCGGTCGTAGAAGGCGAACCCGTCCTCGTCCCAGACCCCGGGCTCGGGCTGCAGCCGCGCCCATTCGATGCCGATGCGGAACACCTTCGACCCCAGGCTCGCGGCCAGGGCGATGTCGCCGGGGTAGCGGGAGCGGAAGTCGATGGAGTCGCGGTAGCGGTCCCAGCCGGGATTGGCGTCGATGTAGTGCATCCAGTTGCTGTCGGGCGCATGCCCCTCGGACTGGAATCCCGATGCGGCCACGCCCCACAGGAAGTCCGGGCCCAGGCTGCCGCGCGTGCCGGCCGCGGCCGCGGGCGGGGGTGTGGCCGGGGTGGCGTGGGCGATACTCGCCACCGGGAGCAGCATCGCGGCGGCCGCGAGCCCGGCCAGGACGAGGCGGTGCAGTCGTCTGCGCATCGGGGCTCCTCCTCCGGGACGTGGTCGGAATGTCCCGAATCGGAGCGTAGCTGCCGGTTAACTGAATTTCGGGGCAGCGGCGGGCGTGTCGCGCTGTGCGACCGGTCTCCCCGAGCCCCGATCGGTGTCCGGTCTTCCGGTCCGGAAAACCCGTTCGGAGCCGTCACCAGCCACTTTACCTGCCTGTGCGCGATCTGCGGTGTCGGTGGCGGGCGATGGACGGCTACTGCTTCGTGTCGTACCGGCCTGTGGCCCAAGCAGTTCCACGAGGGGGAGTCACGGTCCGGTGCAACCGGTCGGCTGCCGAGCGTGCTGCGGAGTCAACGGGGCAGGGTGACCGGGTCGGCGCAGCTGTCGAGGGCGTCCACCAGCGAGCAGGACGCGGGCGGGCGGGTCGGCAGGTAGCCGGCGGGCACGCCGGAGTCGTGGGTGATGGCGCGGTAGGCGTCCACGGCGTCGGTGGGGCGGCGCGTCAGGCTCGGATCGGTGCGCACATCCACCGTGTAGAGGCCGAAACGTGGTGTGTAGGAACCCCACTCGTAGTTGTCGGTGAGGCTCCAGTAGTTGTAGCCGATGACGTTCATACCGTCGGCCCTGGCTCGCTGCAGCCAGTAGACGGTGTCGCGCAGGTCGTCGGCGCGGGTGTAGCCGTCGGCGCGGGGTGCGCCGTTCTCGGTGGGCATGCCGTTCTCCACGATGTAGAGCGGCTTGCCGGGGAAGCGGTGGGCGAAGTGACGCAGCGTGTAATACAGGCCGTCGGCCTGTAGCGGCAGCTTCCACAGCGCCGACGAGGCGAAGTTGGTGTACTCGGCGGCCGTGTCGGGCGACAGACCGTAGTAGTAGTCGATGCCGACGAAATCCAGCTTGGCCGCGATCGCATCGAGCATGGCGCCGTTGACGATCGGGTCCGCGGCGGGCACGTAGGCGACATTGCTGGTCACCATGGCGTCGGCCTGGCGGGCGTGGATGTAGTCGTAGATGCTGTTGTGTGCCTGCGCGAGTCGCGCCTGCATGGCCGGCACGTCGGCGGCGGGCAGCCCGCCGTTGCGGACCTCGTTCATGAGGTAGGCGAAGGGCTCGTTGATGGTGACCCACATCGGATCGTCGCCGGCGTAGCGGTCGACCACCGTGCGCATGTTCGCCAGCCAGTCCTCGACCATGCCCGGATTCGCCCACCCGCCGCGATCGGCTTCCCATCCCGGGTACACCCAGTGGTCGAGGGTGATCATCGGCCGCATCCCGGCGGCCCGGATGGCCGCGATCACCCTGTCGTAGAAGGCGAATCCGTCCTCGTCCCACACCCCCGGCTGCGGCTGCACCCGCGCCCATTCGATACTGAGCCGGTAGGTGTCGACGCCCAGATTCGCGGCCAGCGCGATATCGGAGGCATACCGGTCGTAGAAGTCGACGCTGTCGCCGTAGCGGTCGTAATCCGGGTGGGTGTCCACATACCGGCGCCAATTGCTGTCGGGTGCATGGCCTTCGTTCTGGAACCCCGCCGCGGCCACACCCCAGTGGAAGTCGGCGCCCAGTGCGGGCAGGTCCGCTGCCGCGGGCGCCGCACCGGCCGGAGCGCCGGTCGCGAGCAAGACGCTGGCGGCGGCCAGGATGGCAACGGCATGGCGGCGGGAGTGCGTGCGCATGGGCTCCTCATTCGGCGGGCAGCGAATCGGGCAGGCGTCCGGCATTATTGCCGACGCGCGCCCACACAACCCGAGGTTCGACCGAATAGTCCGGTCCGGGCGCGACGTCGAGATAGCGGGAGGCTAACGCGCCCGCGGTCAGATCCGCCAAAACCACCCACCCGGTGTCGCGCAACAGCCGTTCGATACCGGTCGAAGCCTCCGGCGGCATATCGAAGACGATCTCGGCACCGCCGGGGCACTCCGACAGCATCCGCAATACCGACTCGACCGCCCGGTCCTGGCAGTGGGTGACGCCACCGGAGCCGAGGCTTCCGCCGCCGATACGACGCCGCCGCATGCCCGGCACTCCATGGAGACCATCGAATCCCGATGCGCGCCGGGCAAAGTCGGCCGCCTCGCGCGCCGCCGCCTCGCCGACTCCTGCCCGAGTGCCCGGATCCTCGGAGCGCGGATCCGCGAGGACGATGACGAACGCGGACTGCTCGGGACGGAATCCCGGTGTGTGTCGCGGGATTTCCGCGACGCGGGCCCCGGACGCCGCGTCGTTGCGCGACGCGGCGGGGTGGGACCGGCCGAAATCGGTTGTCGCCGCGCTGCTTCCGAAATCCTCGGCGGTGGCTCGGTAGACGTGGAGGCCGGGATAGGGATTGTGGGCGGCGAACGTGTCCAGTGCCGTGCCGAACACCACCACCTGGCGCGTCCCGGCGGAGACGGCGTCGGCCAGCCGATCCTCGGCGTAGCGCTGCCGGGCGGCCGCGAGCAGTCGCCGGCGCGCCCGGTCACACCGGGCGCGCGGGGTCTCGGTGGCGGACACGGCGAGGACGCTCACTCGGCGGGCTGGTCGCCGTGCGGATTCGGGCCCCAGCCCGGCCGGCCGGGGCCGCGATGCTGCGGGTGGTCCGGACCGCCCGGTTTCCCGGGCCCGCCGAAGGGCCGGCCCGGAATCTGCGGCATGCCGGGCATTCTCGCCCAGTCGGGCGGCTCCGGCATGGGCGGCAGCTGTGGCATCTCGGGCATGGGCGGCACCGGCGGGATCTGGATGCCCGCGGTGGGCCCGCCGAAGCGCTGGAACGCGGCTTGGCGTGAGGTGCCGAAGATTTCGCCGATCTCGGCCCAGGTGCGGCCCTCCTCGCGGGCCTGGCGGACCAGGGAGCGCAGCACATCGTCGACGACGCCGTCGAGGCTGCGGGCCGCGCGCAGCGCCGCCATGACCGACGGCGCGGGCTTGCCGTCGCCGGGCCGCAGCACCTCGGCGACGAATTCGGCATTGGTGGACAACAGTTTTGCCAGGACCACGCGTTCGTCGGCGGGGTCTCGGTGTCGGGGATCAGTCATATGTAAATGCTGCCTTTACGTGAAAGCGTCTGTCAAGGAACGATTTACACGCTCGCGGATACTGGTCATTAGCTGAAAGAGGGGCGGCGGGTTTGCCACGCCTATAACGTGTTCATCAGAGATCAGGAGGTGCTGGGTGAGGACACCGACGACATGACCGATCCCGAGAGATACGCGGCCGAGCACGAGCTGTTCGAGCTGGTCCGCAAGGCCGGATTCGAGGGCCCGACCTGGAAACTGCTGGCGGACAGTCTGGTTCGCCACGCATTGGCGGTGCTGGGGCCGTGGGTGCGCACCGGCTGGATTTTCTCGGTGGCCGAGCAGAAGCGCATGCCGCTGCGCCCGACCGCGCAGGAACGACTGCTGGTGGAGACCCGCTTCGCCGAGGACTTCGTGCAGGAGACCATCACCCGCGCGCTGGAGCGCTTCCGCCGCAATGCCCGCGACGGCGACGGCTGGAATGCCGACGGCGGCCTCGGCCTGGGCAGCTACTTCATCGGCGCGTGTGTACTGGCCTTCGTCGAGCACTTCCGCCGCAGCCGCCGCACCGGCGACCTCTATCGGTTCCAGGCCGCGGCCTCGGTGGCCATCGTGACCGAGGACGGCCCGGACCTGATGGAGGTGCTGGCCGCCACCGAGGACGTGGCCGGTGCGGTGGTGGACCGGCTGGCCTTCCGCAGCCGCCTGGCCGGGCTCGGCGACCGCGACCGCGGGCTGGTGTGGGGCAAGGCCATGGGCCTGACCGCTCGTGAGATCCAGCACCTGTTCGACTTCACGTCCGTGAAGGCGGTCGAACAGCGCTGGGCCCGACTGAAAGGCGACCAGGGCTGGATGACCGGCCTCGACGGTAAGGAGGCGGCCGAATGAGCCCCGACCACGCCCCGGACCCGGTGGCCCGCGTCGCCGAGCTGCTCGAGCGGTCCTCGCTGAACGCGCCCGCGCTGCAACGGCTCTACGCCCGCATCCCGCACCGCGCCGCCGAACTGGACGCCACCCCGACCACCGTCCCCGCGCCCGCGTCCGGATTCGCGGCCCGGCTCAACAGGCTCTTCGAGGTCGTGCATGCCCCGGGCGAGCGCCCGCACACCAATTCCGAGGTGGCCGCCCAGCTGACCGCGTGGGGCCACCCCATCTCCAAGCCCTATCTGAGCCAGCTGCGCTCGGGCGTGCGCACCGATCCCTCCCGCGAGACGATCGCCGCGCTGGCCCGCTTCTTCCGGGTCCGGTCGGCCTATTTCGCCGACGACGCCTACACCACCGCTGCCGACCGGGACTCGGAATTGATCGCCCGGCTGCAGTTCCACGGCCTGCGCAAACTGTCCACGCGGGCCTTCGATCTGAGCGAGGAGTCCCAGAACCTGCTGACCGCCATGGCCGATCGCCTGCGCGTCACCGAGGGTCTGCCCGAGGTGGGCGACGGCGGGGTCGATTGATCGCGGAACCCGGCCGCGCCTGATATACGAGATATCTTGCGGCGACGCGGTCCTGCGCAAGCGCCGGTCTGTCACTGTGTCCGGGTGCCGAACCGCGACCGTCCGCTGATCGATCCCGCCCCCGACACCGTGCCCGCCGAGGCCGGACTGTCGCTGGGGCGGCGCTCGGTGGCCGAGTTCGCCGGAACCGCGGCGCTGGCGGCGGTCGTGATCGGCTCCGGGATCGCGGCCGAACAGCTCTCACCCGGCGATCTCGGACTGCAGCTGCTGGAGAACTCCACCGCCAGCGCCTTCGGCGTGGCCGTGCTGATCCTGGCGTTCGGCCCGATCTCGGGCGCCCACTTCAATCCCGTGGTGTCACTGGCGGATTGGCTGGGCGGACGGCGGCAGCGGACCGGGCTCGGTACCCGGGAACTGGGAGCCTATGTGGCCGCACAGTGCGCGGGCGCGATCGTCGGCGCACTGCTGGCCAACGCCATGTTCGACCGCACTCCACTGCAGATCGCGACCCACCATCGCGTCACCGGCGGCCACCTGCTCGGCGAAATCCTCGCCGCCGCAGGCTTGATCGCCGTGGGCTTCGCCGCCGCCCGCCACGGCCGCGGTGCGAGCGCCGCAGCCGTGGCCGCCTACCTCGGCTCGGCCATCTGGTTCACCAGTTCGGGTTCCTTCGCCAACCCCGCACTCACCGTGGGCCGCATGCTCTCCGACTCCTTCACCGGCATCGCCCCAGCCTCGGTGCCCGCGTTCGCCACGGCCCAGATCCTCGGCGGCCTGGCCGGTTTGAGCCTGATGACGCTGCTGTACCGGCCGGCCGGAGCCGACTAGGGGTTGCGCGTGGTCGAGGGGACCGCGAAGGAGGTGCGGTCACCCGACCAGCCTTCGGGCGGGACCAGCTTGTCGAGCTCGGCGAGATCCTCGGCACTGAGCTCGACCGCGGCGGCCGCGGCATTCTCCAGAATGCGCGCCGCACGGCGGCTGCCGGGAATCGGCATGATGTCCGGTCCCTGGGCCAGCAGCCAGGCCAGCGCCAGTTGCCCGGCCGAGATGCCCAGGCGTGCGGCCAGGTCCCGCAGCGCCGCCACCTGTGCGAGGTTCTCGTCGAGATGCTCGCCCTGGAAGCGCGGGTCGTTGCGCCGGAAGTCGCTGTCGGCGACCGTTGCCGAATCCAGTGTGGCAGTGAGCAATCCGCGCCCGAGTGGACTGTAGGGCACGATCCCGACCCCGAGTTCGCGTGCCACCGGGACGATATCCCGCTCGGGCGCGCGCCACAGCATCGACCACTCGAACTGCACCGCCGCGATCGGATGCTCCGCCACCGCCTCCCGCAGTTGCTGCGCGGTGGCCTCGGAGATGCCCAGGTGCCGCACCTTGCCGGCCTTCACCAATTCCGCCATGGCTCCGACGGTCTCGGCCACCGGCACCTCAGGGTCGATCCGGTGCAGGTAGTACAGGTCGATCGCCTCGCGCCCGAGCCGCTGCAGCGATTCCTCGCAGTACCCGCGCACATGCTCGGGCCTGCCGTCGAGTCCCACGCCGGTCTCGGTCCGCACGATCCCGAACTTGGTGGCCACCAGGGCGTTCGTCCCCGCCAGCGCCTGCCCGACCAGCCGCTCGTTGTGCCCGCGCCCATAGCTCATCGCCGTATCGAACACGGTGATTCCCGCCGCCACCGCGTCCCGGATGGCCGCGGCGGACTCCGCGTCGTCGGCTGCCCCGTACCCCTGGGAGAACCCCATGCACCCCAGGCCGATCGCCGACACCGTCAAACCATTCCCGAGTCGCTGTTCCCGCATGCCGCCCATCGTGTCAGCCGCGCCCGCCCTCCACCAATCGGAACTCGAATGAAATTCATTGATTGCCAGATGGATCGGTGCATCCGGGTCAGTCGGCGGCGGCGAAACGGGCGGCGATGTCGGCGGCGGTGATCTTGGCCAGATCGACCAGGAACGGGAGCCGTTCGGGAATCATGAGCGTGGTCGTTCCGCGCAGCCCCAGCGCGAACCGGCAGGGCGCGCCGGGCGTCAGGATGGGGACGGCCAGCGTGCGGAAGCCCGGATCGAGCTCCTCGTCGTTGTAGGCGTAGCCGCGTTCGCGGGTGCGGACCAGCTCGCGCCGGAGTTCGGCCGGGGTGGAGACGGATCGGGCGGTGCCCTCGTCGTAGGGCAGCGCGGCCAGCTCGGCGTCGCCGGCATCGTTCCATGCCAGCAGGGTCTTGCCGAGCGCGCTGGCATGCAGCGGCAGCCGGACGCCCTGGAGCCGGTGGCCGTCGGTGTCGCGCCAGCGGCTGGTGGCCAGCAACACGGCGTGGATGCTGTGGCGCAAGGCGATCGAGACGCTCGCACCGGTGGTCGCGGCGAGCTGTTCGAGCGCGGGTTCGGCGAGGTAGATGCGGTGCTGGCGATAGGCGATCTGACCGTACCCGGCCAGTGCGCCGCCCATGCGGTAGCGGCCGGAATCCTCGCTCTTGTCCAGGAATCCGGCCTGCACCAGCACGGTGAGCAGCCGGTGGGTGGTGCTGACCGCCAGTCCCTGCTGTCGTGCGACCTCCGAGACGCCGCGCTCCGCACCGTCGCGGAAGCAGTCGAGGACCGACAAGGCACGGGCGACGGTCTGCACTCCGGAGGCTTCCACGGTTGGGACGGTAGCACGGCGCGCCGGTCCGGTAGACCCGAGCTTTCCACTATGTGGAAAGACGAAAGGCGAATGGCCATAAGGCCTTCGATGGAGGCCTGTCAACCCTTCCAATCCTCGGAATGGATTACCTCGCTCCGGTCGCGTGGGATCCCTACTGTCCCAGGGCATCGCTGGACCGTTCCGAATCGAAGAGGTGCCCACCATGTTCCGCACGCGCCGGCCACACCGTTGGCGTCACGCCCTCGTCCTGGCTCCCGTCGTCGCCCTGCTCGCCGCGTGTGGCTCCGGCTCGACCGACACCGGTTCCGGTGAGGTGGTGCTCAAGGTCGTCGACCCGGGCAATGCCGGGCCATTGGCCGTCGGCAAACGCGACGGAACCTTCGACAAGGCGCTCGCACCACTGCACGCCCGCGTCGAATGGGTCACCACCACACCGGGTTTCAGTTCCATGTTGAAGCTGTTCAACACCAGGGAGCTCGACGTCTCCGACGCTGCCTTCAGTCCCGTCGTAGGCGCGCTGTCCAAGGATGTCGCCGTGCGCATCGTGTCGGTCTCCGATCCGGCGGGCAAGGATCAGAGCGGCATCCTGGCCGCCCCGAACTCGGGCATCCACTCCGTCGCCGATCTGGCCGGCAAGCGGGTCGCGGTGAATCCGGCGGGCAAGGGCGAGTACATCCTGCTGCAGGCCCTCGCACAGGCCGCGGTGCCCGCCGACAGGGTGACGCGAGTCCCCTTGCAGCAGAAGGACGCCGCCACCGCATTCGCCACCGGCAAGGTCGACGCGTGGGCCTCGTTCCTGGTGCCCTATCAGGAGGCCAAGGCCAACGGCGGCGTCGAGATCGCCACCGAGCAGTCCATCGGGTCCAAGGACAACACGGTGTTCGTGTTCCGCACCGAGGTCGCCGACAAGCACCCCGACATCGCCGCGAAATTCCTGCAGACGGTGCAGCAGCTCACCACCCAGCAGCGTGGCAATCCCGCCGACTTCCAGAACGTCTTCGACAAGACCGGCCCCCGTGCGCTGAGCGGCCCGCGCCTGACCGACGCCATCCGCCTGGGCGGCGATGCGACCGTGCCGCACCTCCCGACCGACAGCGACGCCGCGGACCTCGCCACCATCGTCAAGCTCTTCCGCGACAACGGCGTCATCTCCCGCGACATCACCGCCGCCGACATCTTCTACGACCTGAAGTCCAAACTCACCCCGGACCAGCTGGCCGGGCTGCAGCCGGGACGCTGACATGGCCACTTCCGCCGCGCCCGCCCCGCAGCGGGCCTCGGGTATCGACGACGACCCGCCCGGCACGACCGAGAATGAGAACCGTTCGGCCGCAGCCGATCCCGCCTCGGACGCGATCGGTGACAACGCGGCTGGACGTGCGACCGCGGCCGCCCCGGACCCGGGCGCGGATCGATCCGGATTGGCTCCGCCCCGGGCGCGGGTCGAACGGCGCAGGCCCGCATGGGTTTCGCTGCCGCTGCGATTCGTGCTGCCCGCGCTGATCATCGCCGCCTGGTGGATCGGGTCGGCCACCGGGGCATTGTCGCCGCAGGTACTCGCCGGTCCGCCCAAGGTGTGGTCGGCGCTGCTCGAGCTGGCCCGCAGCGGCCAGCTGACGGATTTCGCGCTGGCGTCGTTCACGCGCGCCGCGCTCGGCGTCGCGCTCGGTGTGACGGTCGGGATGGCGCTGGGCCTGCTGGCCGGATTGTCCAGTCTCGGTGAGGAACTGGTGGATTCGACCCTGCAGATCGTGCGCGCGGTGCCGTTCCTGGCGCTGGTGCCCTTGTTCATCGCCTGGTTCGGCATCGACGAGCTGTACAAGGTACTGCTGATCGCCGTCGCGACGGTGGCCCCGATGTACGCCTACACCTACCTCGGCGTCCGCAATGTGGACCGCAAGATGGTGGAGGCCGCGCGCGGCTTCGGGCTCACCGGAGTCCGGCTGGTCGCCGAGGTGATCCTGCCCGCCGCGCTGCCGGGGGTGCTCATGGCCCTGCGAGTGTGCCTGTCCATCAGCATCACCGGCCTCATCGCCGCCGAACAGGTGGGCACCACCGAGGGCGTCGGCTATCTGGTGACCCTCGCCCAGGAATACAACCGCACCGACTACATGGTGCTGTGCGTGGTCCTGTACGCGCTGCTCGGACTGGTCTTCGACGGCGCGGTGCGGCTGGT
Organism: Nocardia sp. NPDC059229; assembly: GCF_042754165.1. Classification (NCBI taxonomy): domain Bacteria; kingdom Bacillati; phylum Actinomycetota; class Actinomycetes; order Mycobacteriales; family Nocardiaceae; genus Nocardia; species Nocardia sp. NPDC059229. The sequence goes on along the minus strand of NZ_JBHZAK010000002.1, from coordinate 510,879 downwards.
CGAACGGCTGGCCATGCCGTGGCGGCGACAGGTGGCCCTGCGATGACGACACCGCACGCGACGACCACCGCACCCGACACCGCGTCGTCACTGGCGGTCTCGATCACCGGACTGCGGAAAGCCTTCGGCGAGAAGGTGATCCTCGACGGTGTCGACCTGACCATCCGCCGCGGCGAGTTCGTGGTGCTGCTGGGCCCCAGCGGCACCGGCAAGACCACCCTGCTGCGCCTGCTGACCGGACTCGAGCGGCCCGACGCCGGCGAGGTGCTGGTCCCGCCCGCCCGCACCACCGTCTACCAGGAGCCGCGCCTGGTCCCGTCCAAGCGGGTGCTGGCGAATGTGACCATCGGGCAGCGCCGTTCGCGTGCGACGCGCGACGCCGGGCTGCGCGCGCTGGCCGAGGTGCAGCTCGCGGGCAAGGCCCGCCAATGGCCCGCCACGCTCTCCGGCGGGGAGGCCCAGCGGGCCGCCCTGGCCCGGGCGCTCGTCCGCGAGCCCGATCTGCTGCTGCTCGACGAGCCGTTCGCCGCACTCGACGCCCTCACCCGCCTGCGCATGCAGGACCTGGTCGGCGACCTGGTGGCCCGCCACCGCCCGGCCGTGCTCATGGTCACCCACGACGTGGACGAGGCGGTACGGCTGGCCGATCGGGTGCTCATCCTCGACCGCGGCCGTTTCGCCGTGGATCAGGCCATCGACCTGCCACGGCCGCGCGAACGCACCGATCCGGCCGCCCTGCGCCACCGGTCCGCCTTCCTCACCCAGCTCGGCGTCGACCGTCCGGACACCGAAAACCCCAGGAGCACTTCATGACCGACACCCTCTGGTACACCCGCTGCCCGGTCCCCACCGCCAGCGGGCTCGCCCACAGCCTCGGCTGGCTCGGCGCCACCGCCGAACGCAACGGACTGGCCTTCGGCGTCCTCCAGGACGCCGCACCCGAACTCGCGATCCGCCACTTCGACCACGATCTGCCCGGCCTCATCCGCGAGGGCGGCAATGTGCCCGCCCTGGCCGCCCGCGCCCAGGGCTCGCCGACCCGGCTCATCGGCCTGACCTGGATCGACGAGGCGCAAGCCATTGTGGTGGGCCCGGATTCGCCGGTCACCTCCGCCGCCGAGCTGGCCGGGCTGCGCGTCGGCATTCCGGCCTGGGCGCGGGACCGAGCGCGCAGCTTCCCGCGTGCGATGGCGCTGCACGGCTTCGCCAGTGCCCTGCGCCTGGGCGGCCTGACGCTGGCCGACGTGCGCGTCATCGAGCTCGGCGTGGAATCGAATCCCCAGGTGCGCACCGAGATCCAGCAGCGCGACCGGAGCCTCACCTGGGGTGTGGCGGAGCTGCTCGACGGCACCGTGGACGCCATCTACGTCAAAGGCGCACGCGCACAGGAGGTCGCCCAGCAACACGGGCTGCGGGTCGCGGTCGACCTCGACGTCACCGAGTCCAAGCGGCTACGCGTCAACAACGGCACACCCCGCCCGCTGACCGTCCACCAGCACCTGCTCGACACCCGCCCCGACGTGGTGATCGGCTTCCTCACCCAGACCCTGCGCGCCGCCGACTGGGCCACCACCCACCGCGACGACGCCGCCGAGGTGCTACAACGCGAAACCCTGTCCGGCCCCGAGGGTGTCACCGCCGCCTACGGCACGGACTTCAACATCGGCCTGCACCCGTCGCTGTCCGGCGAGCGCCTCGAGCTGCTCGCCGTCCAGCAGCAGTTCCTCTACACCCACGGCTTCCTCGCCGCCGACTTCGACCTCGGCTCCTGGATCGCCCCCGAACCCCTCGAACAGGCGCGCGCCCTCGTCGCCGCCGGACAGGCCGCAGCATGATCGAACCCCGAGGGCGCTCAACCGCTCCCGCCGACCTCGCCGCGCGCCACAAGCGCGGTGCGCGCAAATCGACCAGCGCCGCCACGGAGGTGCGGGCATGACCGAATACCTGTGGCGGCTGCCCAGCCGCGGCGACGGCCGCCGCGCCGATGCCGGGCTGCGACACCGCGGCCGGAGCGGCAGTCCGATCCCCGCCGTCGATGCCGAACGGAATCGGGCCGGGCGCAACGTTATCGGAGGCGCGCCGGACAACGGCCGAGCACCCGCTCTCGGCGTGGTCGGCGCTGGTTCGGCCGAGGTGGGCGGGTCGGCGAGCGTCGAGGCCCGCTCGGTGGATCCTGCCGTGACCGATGTCCGGGCCGGGCGGTTCGGGCCGTTCGACGACCTGCACCAGGTGGTGCACGCCGCCGAGTTGTCCGGTCTGGACGGGGTACTCGCGTCCTACGACCCGGCGGGCGAAGAGTCGTGGATCGTCGCGGGCGCGGCGCTGCGGGCCACGCGGCACGCGCGCGTCGTCGTCGACTTCCATCCCGGCTTCGGGACACCGGTCTACGCGGCGAAGGTTTCGGCGTCCCTGCAACGGTTCTCGGCGGGGCGACTGGGCTGGCGGCTCGCGGTGGACACCGACGCCGACGACGCGCGACAGCGCGGTGACCGCGTCACCGGGGACGATCGGTACGCGCGGGCAGCGGAATTCCTCACCGTGGCGCGCGGTGTCTGGAACGAGAACCCGGTGCCCGCGGCCGGATTCCGCGGCACCGGGTTCGACTACGCGGGGGAGTACTACGACGTCATCGACGGCGGATTCCGGGGGATCCTGTCCGGCCTGCCCTTCCCGGCGGTGTACCTGAGCGGGGATTCGACCGCAGCGCTGGAACTTTCGGCACGGCACGGCGATGTGCACGTCTTCACCGAGACGCCGCAGGGTCTGGACGCGTCCCTCACCGAACTGCGGGCGCTGTCCGCCGCGGCCGGGCGCACTGTGCGGGCGGGCGTCGAGGTGCCCGTCATCGCCCGCGAGACCGAGACCGAGGCGTGGGCCCGGGTCGAAAGGCAATGGCGCGAACTGTATCCGGACGGGCCGGGTGCGGAGGCGCTGGACCTCGGCGACGGGCGCTGGGCGGGCTTCACCCAGCTGGGATACCCGCAGGCCATCGGCTTGGTCGGCAGCTACGAGCAGGTGGCACGGCAATTGCGGGCGTACGCCACGGCCGGCGTCGACACCGTGGTGCTGTCCGGGCACCCGCACCTCGAGGAGGTCTACCGCGCCGGGGAACACCTGCTGTTCCTCGCCGACCCGACCGGCCGCACCCTGAAGGAGGCCACCGCATGACCATCGACATCTATTGGCGCATCGGCATGGAGGGCGATCACGCCTCGCTGCGCACCCCGCGCCGCTACAACCGCGGCCACGCGGGCGGCTACGGTCCCGGCAATATCGCCCCGGCCGTGCGTGCGGGCGAACTCGACGGCTACAGCTACCTCGATCACGCCGCGGCCGTCGCCCGCGCCTCGGAATCGGCCGGGTTCCTCGGTGGCCTGCTGCCGTCGTTCCCCATCACCGAGGACCCGTGGGCGGTGGCCGCCGCTCTGGCCCGCGAGACCACCACCTACCGGTTCATGGTCGCCTTCCAGCCCGGATTTCTGCACCCGGTGCAGGCCGCGCGTATGTCGGCCAGCCTGCAGCGCGCTACCGGCGGGCGGCTGGTCTACAACATCATCAGCGGCGGCGGGGGACCGGCCCAACTGTGGTGGGGCGACAAGGTTTCCCACGACGACCGCTACGCTCGCACCAGCGAATTCCTCGAGGTGCTGCGCGGAGTATGGGACGGCGAACCCCTCGACCACGAGGGCCGCTTCTTCCGCACCGAGGGCGCGGCACTGCCGCCCGCCCTGGCCGGGCAACCGTTCCCGGAGGTGTACTTCTCCGGCTCCTCACCCGCCGCCGTGCAGGCCGCGGGCCGCCACGCCGACTACTACCTGTCCTGGCTCGAGCCCTTCGCCGACCTGCGCGCCAAATTCGACGGCGTGCGCGCCCACGCCGAACGCACCGGCCGCGCGCCGAAGTTCGCCGTCCGCATCGACATCGTGGCCCGCCACACCGCGGAGGCCGCCTGGGCCGAGATCGAGCAGGGCTGGGCCTTCGTCGATCGGGACGCCGCCAACCGCGCCGCCCGGGGTGACTCGGTGGGTGCGGCCCGCATCCAGGGCTGGGTCCCCGAAACCATTACCGGCTATCGGGATCTGGAGGTCCAGCCCAATGTCTGGTGCGGGTTCAGCCTGATTCGCGGCGGACCGGCCTTCGGCCTGGTCGGCAGCTACGAGCAGGTCGCCCAGCGCCTCGACGAACTCATCGACCTGGGCGTGGACGCGTTCATCCTGGCCGGGAACCCGCACCTGGAAGAGGCGTACCGGGTCGGTGAGGAGGTGCTGCCGCTGCTCGGCCGCTCCCGCCTCACCGTACCCGGCCCGGCCGCCACTCTCGCCGCCACCCGCTGACCACCGCGACCACATCCCCGAAAACCCGCATTCACCAGGAGATTTCATGAGCATCCGCGTCGGGTACTTCCCGCACAACAACTCCCTGTTCGTCCTGCGCCACCGCGGCATCCTCGAACGCGCCCTGCCCGAGGTGGAATGGGTCGATCTGCGGGCACTGCCCAAGCCCGCACCTGTCGACGTGAAAGCCGCCCTGCCGTCCCAGCATTCGGACTGGCTGTTCGCCGAGGGCGGCTACGACTTCATCGGCACCGGCTTCACCCCGCCGATCACCGCCCTGGGCAACGATCGCGACATCGTCTACGTCGGCATCTCCGGCCCGCGTATCGAGAACGGCCGCCTGGTCGCCCCGGCCGGGAGCGGCATCGAGACCGTCGCTGACCTGAAGGGCAAGCGGGTGGGCATCGCCCACGGCTCCTGGCAGACCACCCTGCTGCTGTTCGCCCTGGACCGCGCCGGCCTCGGCTGGGCCGATATCGAACCGGTCGACACCGATATCCACGATGGTGGAAACCTGCTGCGCACCGGTGAACTCGACGCCTGGGTCGGCGCCTACCCGGCGCTGGCGGCGCTCGAAGCCACCACCGAACTGCACACTCTCGTCGACACCGAGTCGGTGTTCAGCCACCCGTCACTGTGGTTCACCCGCCGCGAATTCGCCGAGCAGCACCGCGCGGAACTGGAGGCGATCATCGCCGCCCTGCAGGAATCCGACGCGTGGATCGCCGAGAACCCGCGCGCGGCCGCACAGTACTTCGTCGACGATATCGCCGCCCGCGGCGGCACCGCCGACCTCGATGCCTGGGAGGCCGCCCTGCGTGACCGGCCCTTCGGCGTCGGTCCGGTGACCGCGGAGTTCCTCGATGAGCAACAGCGCGCGGCGGACCTGCTGACCGCCAATGGCTTGCTGCCCCGGCGGATCGATGTGCGCGCGGCGGTCGTTCCCTGGATCGCCGATGCGGTCACTGCCACGGCGGTGGCCACCGCCGGCTGAGGTTCGCGCGAGCAGTGCCCGTTGCCGCGTGGCATTCGGTGGAGACGATTTGCTGGAGCGGTCTCCACCGAATGCCACGCGGCGTTCTGCTGCGGGAACCGGGAGGTTGCCGGTGTGCAGGCAGGGGCGAGGGCGCAGGTGAGGGGCGGAGACAGCATGGAATCCGGGTTGGTGGTCGAGTGACCAATTGTCGGGCCGTGGACCTCGGGTTCGGATCGCCCGGGTGACCGGGTCCTTCCGCACGGGGGCTTCGGGGTGCAAATCGCGGTGAAATGCTGTGAGCTGCATGGGCTCCGGGTTGCGGTTTGCCCGGAGATACCGAAAGGTTAGGGGAGACAGAGGATTCTGCTATGGTGGCTCCGCCGATTTCAGGATCGGCCGGACGACAAGAGAATTGATGAATCAAGACAACGCCGTGCTGCTTTCCTGGGTTCTCGCTGCCGCGCTAGTATTCGCCGTGGTCGGGCTGCTGTTTCTGTGGCGTGCCATGCGCGCCGAACGCGGGCGGGTTGCTGCCCTGCGCGCCGAGCAGGCCAACCGTGACGTCGCGGTCGAGGACATGATCGTGAACCTGACCGAGAACGTCGTGCCCGCCATCGGTGCCGCCGTGCGACGCTCGGACCCCGACAACCCCACCGTGGATCTGCCGATCGTGCTCGAGCAGTCGCGCATCGCGGAGCTGGTGTGGCAGTGGACTGCCCGCTGCGGCGAGGAGCTGCAGAAGGTGGCCATCGAGACCCGCGACCGGGTCCGGCGCGAAGCCGAGACCGAAGCGCAGCTCGTGGTGGCGCAGGCCGAATCCGAGCGGGAGACCGCGGTGGCCCAGGCCGAGGAGGTGGCCCAGCTGGCCATCGCCCAGGCCGAGGAGGCCGCCCGCGTCGCCGTCGCGCAGGCCGGAGAGGCCTCGCGCAGCGCGGTCGCCGAGGCCGCCGACACCGCCCGCGCCCAGGTGGAGGGCTCCGCCCGCGAGGCCACCTCGGCCGCGGTGCGCGCCTTCGGCGCCTCGGTGGTGAGCCTGGGCGCGGACGTCAGTCAGGTGCTCAGCGCCGCGCTGCGTCAGCACCGCAACGACGAGACCTTCGAAACGCTCACCCGCATCGACCATTCCGTGCAGCAGATGATCCGCCAGGCGCAGTCCTACGTGATCGTCTGTGGTGGTCTGCCCGGCCGTCGCTGGCCGCAGCAGACCCTCACCGACGTGGTGGGCGGCGCCACCGGCCGAGTCCGCGACTACACCCGGGTGCGCGCCACCGAGCTGGACCGCCCGGTCGTGAGCCGCGCGGTGGAACCGCTGGTGCACACCGTCGCGACCCTGCTCGACAACGCGCTGCGCTACTCGCCGCCGACCTCGTACGTGGACATCGGTTTCCAGGAGGGTCACCACGGCATCACGGTGATCATCGACGACGCCGGTGTGCGGATGAACCCCGAGCAGCTCGAGGAGACCCGCCGCGTCCTCGCGGGCGACCAGTTCGTCGACATCCACGCGCTGGGCCCGACCCCGCGCGTCGGGTTCCCCGGCGTGGCCGCACTCGCGCGCCGCTACGGCTTCTCCGTCTACATCGACGGCCCCAATATGTACGGCGGCATGCGCGCCATGGTCTTCATTCCGGAGACCCTGCTGGCCGCGCCCGCCCCGACACCCGTGGCCGTTGCCGCCCCGACCCCCGTGCCGGCGCCCGCCCGGATCCCGGCACCCGACCCGGAACCCACGGTGGTGGCCATGGATTCGGTGCCTCAGGAACTCACTCCCGGCGGCCTGCCCAAGCGGCGCCGTCGCTCGGCGTCGGTGTCGGTGGCGGCACCCGTGCGCCCGGTCGTCGTGGATGAGACATCCGCGCGACCCGATATCGCCGCTGCCTGGCACAGCGGCTCCCAGCGCGGTCGAGCGGCCGCGTTCGAGCACTCCGAAGGGATGACATCGTGACCGGTACGCCCGCGACCGCCGTCAGTGACACCAACCGGCTGGCCTGGTTGCTCGACGATCTCGAAGCGCCGGGGGTCCGGTTCGCCGTCCTGCTATCGGAGGATGGCCTGCGCATCGCGCACACCGGTGGCGTGAGCATCGACGACGCCGAGCGTTTCGCCGCGGCCGCCTCCGGCCTGCGGGCCCTGGGCAAGGCGCTCGCCGAGTTCTGCGGCGGCACCTCCGACAATGCGGTGCGCCAGAACATGACCGAGTACGCCGACGGCATGATCTTCATCACCGCCGCCGGAGCCGGTGCGCTCCTGGGTGTTTCGACCACCCAGGACGTGGATGTCAGCCTGGTCGCGCACCGGATGAACGAACTGGCCCTGCGGGTCGGGCGTGAGCTCGGCAGTATGTCGCGGACCAGGGCGGATCTGCCGCGCTCATGAGCCGGCCGCGGCGCGACCCCGATCTGGTCCGGGCGTATGTGCGCACCGGCGGCCGATCGCGCCCCACGCGGGTGCTGGATCTGGTCAGTCTGGTTGTCGCGGTGGCCGATCCGGCCCCCGGCGCGTCGGCCGACGCCCGCCGCATCATCCAGCTCGCCCGCCGCGGCGTGCTGACGCTGGCCGAGTTGGCGGCCTATCTGGACCTGCCGCCCTCGGTCGTGAAGATCCTGGTGGCGGATCTACTGGACAGCGGTCATCTGGCCATCCCGACCCCGGTGGAAGCGCTACCGGGCAAAGCCCTCTTGGAGGAGGTACTCGATGGACTCCGCGCTCTCTCCGCATGAGCGCGTCGTCGACTATGTGCCGCAGACCGTCACCCGCACCGTAAAGTTGCTGGTGGCGGGGAACTTCGGCGTCGGGAAGACCACGTTCGTGGGCAGCGTGTCGGAGATCCGGCCGCTGCGCACCGAGGAGACGATCACCGAGGCCAGCGTCGGCGTCGACGATATGGCCGGGCTGCCGGGCAAGACCACCACCACGGTGGCCATGGACTTCGGCCGCATCACCCTGAATCCGCGTCTGGCGCTGTACCTGTTCGGCACGCCCGGCCAGCGCCGGTTCGTGCCCATCTGGGAGGACCTGGCCGTCGGTGCGCTGGGCGCGCTGGTGCTGGTCGATACGCGCCGGCTGGAGAAGGCCGACGAATCGCTGTCCATCCTCGAGGAGCGCGGTGTGCCGTTCGCGGTGGCCGTCAACGACTTCGAGGGCGCGCCCAAGCATCCGCTCGACGAGGTCCGCGATGCGCTCGACCTCGACCAGGGCACGCCGCTGATGCGGCTCGACGCCCGGGACCGCAATCCGTGCCTGCAATCGCTCATCACCCTGGTCGAGTACCTGTTGGAGCCGCGCGTCTAGCCGTATTTTCCACGGGCAGAACATCATTCGTGGTGAAAGGCCCGGCCGGGCCGTGCGCGTGACGCATCTCGCAACGCCATCCATCCGAGCTGGAATCTGCGCTACGGTGAGCGCTTCCTGCCGGGTGAAGCGAAAGAGTTTCGGAATGCCGTTTGCGAGCCGCGGATCGGTCAAGATCCACTACACCGATACCGGCGGGCCGGGGCCGGCGGTGGTGTTCGGGCACAGCCTGTTCATGGACCAGGAGATGTTCGCCCCGCAGATGGACGCGCTCGCGCCGGACTACCGGATCATCGCCATCGACTCGCGCGGTCACGGGGCCAGCGAGGACGACGAAACCCCGTTCAGCTACTGGGATCTCGCCCGTGACGCCTGGGCGGTGGTGGACGAGCTGGGTCTCGAGCGCGTCGTGGTGGGCGGGGTCGCGCACGGCGGGTTCACGGCCGTGCGCATGGCGCTGCTGGCGCGGCCGCGGGTGGCGGGGCTGATCGTGATCGGGTCGAGCGCGGCGGCCATGACGCCGCAGCGGCGTGCCGGGTACCGCGAGGTGCTCGACATGTGGGCGAGCAGCGCGACCCCGGGGCCCACCATCAGAATGGTGTGCTCGCTCATGATCGGGGGCACCGCCGCCGATCAGCAGCCGTGGCGGGCGAAATGGGCCACCGCACCGCGCAATCGGATGCGGTTGGCGGGCGAATGCCTGGTCAACCGTGACTCGGTGCACGAGCTGCTCGGTGACATCGACTGTCCGGCACTGGTGATCCGCGGGCTGGCCGATCAGGCCACCAGCGCCGAGGAGGTCGCGGAACTGGCTGCGGCGCTGGGCAGTCCGGCCCCGGTGCACACCATCGCCGGGGCCGCCATGACACCGAACCTCACCCACCCCGGCGAGGTCAACGCACTGCTGCGGGAGTTCCTCGCTGCCCTGCCGTCCTGATCAGGTCTCGACCAGTCCGAGGAACAGCTGGTGCGCCGGCCCCGGTGCGGTCCCGCGATAGCGCTGCACCCGCACGTCGAACACGGTGGCGGTGCGTGGATCGCGCAGCGTGAAGGTGGGGTCGTGGCGGCCGATGTGCACATGTCCCGCGGTCCACAGCCGCCGGAAGTCGGGTTGCTCGCCCAGTTCCCGTAGCAGCTGCTCGATCTCGTCGCGGTCGCGGGACCCGGCGGCGTAGGCGCGGAAACGCCCGACCATCAGCTGAGCCTCGCGCTCCCACTCCTCGACCACGAGGCGTGCCCGCGGGTCGGTGAACATCCACCGCAGCACGTGGCCGTGCCGCGACAATCCCGGTAGCGCCGCGTCGAAGGCGCTGTTGCACGCCACCACATGCCAGCCGTCGTCGAGGGCCGCCGCCAGATGCGGCAGTAGCGCGTCCAGAATGGTGCGCACCGCGCCGACCGCCGGATCCCCGCAGCGCAGCGCCCGCGCGAACGAGGCGGCCAGGCGCTGCTGGGCCAGGTGGTAGAGGTGGATGCGCTCGGCCACATCCAGCTCCAGCACCGCCGCCAGCGAATCCAGAATGGCCGGGCCGGGATTGAGCGCCTCACCCTGTTCGATCTTGGCGATGTAGCCCAGGCTGGCGTGGGTGGCCTCGGCCAGCTGCTTCCGGGTCAGGCCCGCCGGATGCCGGCCGGTGGCCCGTGCGCGCCGCTCGCGCACGAACTCGGCCAGCGTGGGCGCGCGCAGCCCCTCGGCGGTCTGCAGCCCGAATTCGTTGTCGGCCAACGGCATCCCCTCGAACAGATCAGCGTGCCTCCACCCTAGGTGCCGGCGCGCCGCCGGGTGCGGTGGAACGACGAGCCGGGGTGCCCGGATGCGGCGGTACCACCGCCGGTGGTCGCGGTGCGGAAACCTGTTTCGCGCAGTGGTGCTCGCGAATTCGCCTGCTCATGACTGGGGTATCCGAGCGGTTGCCAAGCGGGGAGCTCGCATTCGATATTGGCCGTGCGAGGGACGGCAGCGGCGCCGGCCGGGGAGTCGATGGGGGTATCGGCGAATAGCGAGGAGCGGCACCGGAAATGGCCAGTACTTCATTGTCGGGCGACGAATCGGGGCTGCGGTCGCGCCCGATAGTGATCGGGGAACAATCGTTTCCCTATTATTTCGGCCGCGACTGCATCACCGAGATCGGTGCGGCCATCGCCGCGCTGGGCGCGGACCGGCTGGTATTCGTCACCGACGACGAGGTGCTGTCGCGCTACCGCCGTGATATCGACCGGCTGGCCGGATCGATTCCGTCCCTGATCCTTTCGCATCCGGCCGGCGAGTCGATGAAAACGCTGACCTGTCTGTCCGGCCACCTGGAAGCCGCTTTGCGCGCAGGCATCACGCGACGGTCGGTGGTGGTGTCCTTCGGGGGTGGCGTGCCCGGCAATCTGGCGGGGCTGATGGCGAATCTGCTGTTCCGGGGTGTGCGGCTGGTGCACGTGCCGACCACGACCATCGCGGCGATGGATTCGGTGCTCTCGCTCAAGCAGGCCATCAACAGCGGAGTGGGCAAGAACCATCTGGGCACCTATTACGCGCCCGAGGCGGTATTCACCGACGTCGAGTTCTTCACCACCCTGCCCGAGCGTGAATTGCGTTCGGGCCTGTGCGAAATGGCGAAGAACTGCCTCGCCATCGACCCGTCCGCATTGGCCGGGTTGCGGTCGGTCATCGGGAACATGACCGCACCGGATTCGCTGCTGTGGCTGCTGGACGCCAGCATTGCCGCGAAATCCGCGGTCACCCGGGACGACACGTACGAGCGCGGCACGGGGCTGGTCCTCGAATACGGTCACACCGTCGGCCACGCCATCGAGATCTGCGATCATCGCATGCGCGGCGCGTCGGGTCTGCCGCACGGCGCCGCGATTGCGCTGGGGATGCTGGTGGCCGCGCACATCTCGCACGCGCGCGGGTGGCTGTCCGACGACGAGGTGAGCGTCCACTACGAGATCGTCACCGGTCTGGGGGTGGAACCCGCGCTGCCGGATTCGGTGCGTATCGACGATGTGCTCGCGGTGGTCGCCGACGACAACAAGAGGGGCTATCTGCCGCCTCGGCCCGATGCGGTGCCGTTCGTGCTGCTGCGCGCCCTCGGCCGCCCGGAGTACACCGGCGACCTGCCGCTGGTGCCGGTGGCGGTACGCGAGATCCGCGCCGCCCTCGACGTGATCACCCAGCCGTCGGCGTCCGCGCCGGTCGTGGTCGGGTAGGCCCGCCGTGCTCGCGATACACGGCGGCACGCCGGTGCGCTCGGCGCGCCCGTGGCCACGCTGGCCTCAGTACGACAATCGCACCGCCGCGGAACTGCTTGCCGCACTGCACTCGTCGCGCTGGTCGGTCACCTGGTACAGCCCGACCGGCGGCAAGTCCCGGGAGCGGATGTTCGGGGAGGCGTTCGCCCGCTACAACGGCGCGGACTACGGGGTCAGCGTCGACCACGGCTCGAGCGCCCTGGTCATCGCGCTCGAAGCGCTCGGCATCGGCCCCGGCGACGAGGTGATCGTACCCGCCATGACCTGGGTCGCCCCGGCCACCGCGGTGCTGCGGGTGGGCGCGGTCCCGGTGCTCGTCGACGTCGATCCCGCCACCGGCTGCCTCACCGCCGACCACCTCGGCGCCGCGGTCTCACCACGCACCAGAGCGGTCATCGTGGTGCACCTGGCCTGTACCGCAGCCGAACTCGACCGGATCACCGCGGTCACCGACGCCGCCGGGCTCGCGCTGATCGAGGACTGCTCGCAGGCCCACGGCACCCGATGGGCCGGACGCGCGGTCGGCACCTTCGGCCAGATCGGCGTCTTCAGCCTGGGGGCCGCCAAATCCCTCGCCGCCGGGGAGGCCGGGGCCGCGATCACCGGCAGCCACGAGCTCTACCGGCGAATGCTCATGCTGCGCGCCGACTCCCGCGGATACACCGACGGTGGTCCCGCGCCCGGGGAATACGAGCTCGTCGAGGACGGCACGGTCATGGGCGCGAACTATTGCATGTCCGAACTGACCGCGGCGCTGCTGCTCGACCAGCTGCCGCGCCTGGACGACCAGCACACGATCCGCGAGACGCGCGCCAAGGAACTCGAAGCGGGCCTGCCCGGAATCCCCGGCCTGGCACCCATTCCGGTGCCCGCCCCGGTGGATCGGCGTGCCGTCTACGAATACGGAATCCGTTTCGAGCCCGGCACTTTCGGTGACGCCACCGTCGACCAGGTGGCCGCGGCCCTCACCGCCGAACTGGGCACCAAGGTCTACCCGCCGCGCGCGCCCCTGCACCGCAGCGCCCTGCTGCGCCCGCACACCAAACCCCGCTTCGCGCGCTGGTGGGCCGACGCCGTCGAACGCGCCGCCGGTCGTCCCTTCCCCGGAGCCGACCACTACCGCGACCACACCCTGCTGCTGCACCACAGCGTGTTGCTGGGCCGGCGCGGCGACGTCGACGACATCCTGACCGCGCTCGACAAGGTGCGCACCCACGCCGCCGACCTGCCCGCGCACCCCGCCCCCGACCCGAAAGGCATGGCATGACATCGGAACTCATGGCGGACTGGGAGAGCCGCATCATCGACGGCATCATCACCCGCCGAGCCGTCGAATCGGACTGGGACGAGCTGCGCGGGCGGTATGCCCGCGCATTCGGCGGGGTGAAGACCCACGACTTCGAGGCGTGGAAGCGGCAGTTCCGGCTCGAGGACATCGCGGTGGTCGAGGACGTCTCGATCGCGCGGCAACCGCGCATCGTGGGGACCGCCGCGATCATCCGCACCACGGTGACCGTGCCCGGCGGCGCGCAGTTGTCGGTCGCGGCGTGCGCGCAGGGGATGGTCGCCACCACCCACCAGAAGCGCGGCATCTACGCCAAGGTCCAGGCCGAGCTCATGACCATCGCCATGGAGACCGAAGCGGACGTGCTGGCTGCCATGCCCGGCCCGGGCGGCAGCTACGCCTATGTCGGGGTCACGACGCACACTCGGCACCTGCGGATCGACCGGGGACGCGCGAAACTGCGGGTCTCCGAGCGGGATTGGGCGTCGGTGCGCGAGGTCGGGCTGGCGGAATCGGTGGGGGAGCTGCGGCAGATCTACGCGCTGTGGCAGCAGGCCACCCCGGGCGCACTGGATCGCGGCGAATCCTGGTGGGCGAGTGCCATCAGCCCGCAGTCTTTCATCATCGTGCACCCGGACGGCTACGTGATCTACGACCTGACCGGGAATACGGTGCTGGTCAAGGACTTCTGCGCACTCACCGTCGCCGCGCACCGGGAACTGCTGCGGTGCCTGCTCGGGCAGGGCGAGTACACGGAGATCCGGATGGACACCGCGCTCGACGACCCCACCCCGCTGCTGCTCGAGGACTCCCGCGTGGCCGCGGTGACCGGAATCGACGCGGGCATGTGGATGTGGATCCTGAACCTGCCCAAGGCCATCGCGTCGCGGGAATTCCGCGGCGACTTCCACGGGGTGGTCGAGGTCGCCGATCCATGGGGCCTCAGTTCCGGCGCGTACCTGCTCGACATCGCGGGTGGTCGCGGCAGCTGGTCGCCGGTCGAGGAGGCCGTGGCCGATGTCCGCATCGGCCCGCTGGAACTCACCACCGCCTACTTCGGCGCCCACACCCTCGGCGAGCTCGCGCGCGCCGGCCGCGTGGAGGAGATCGCCACCGGTGCCCTCGAGGCACTGGACCGCGCCTTCACCCCCGCGCGGAAACCGTTCAACACCACGCCGTTCTGATCGAACTCGCCTGAGGACAGCACCGCCATGACAATGCCGCTCCCTCCGTCCATCTGCCCGGTGACCGGGGTCGTCGGATCCGGGGTCACCCGGGTCACCACGCCCACGGGCGATCCGGCCTGGCTGGCCACCGGTTACGAGCTGGTGCGCGACCTGTTCACCGATCCGCGGCTGGGCCGCGCGCATCGCACACCGGAAACCGCGGCGCGGCTAGGGGAGTCGGCCTTCTCGGGCGGGCCGATCGGCAATTTCGACACCGAGCTCGAGGATCACGCGCGCATGCGCACCCTGCTGCAGCCGCACTTCTCGCCCAGGCGGATGCGGGAGTTGCGGCCGCGGGTCGAGCAACTCACCTCGGAACTGCTCGACGCGATGGCCGACGAGGGCTCGCCCGCCGATCTGCAGGCCGCGCTCGCCCTGCCGCTGCCGCTGCTGGTGATCTGCGAGCTGCTCGGGGTGCCGTACACCGACCGGAACCTGTTCCGGGACTGGGTCGATGCGGTCGGCAATGTCGCCGACCGCGCCAAGGTCGAGCAGGGGGTGGCCGAGCTGTTCGCCTACTGTCTGGAGCTGGTCGGGGAGAAGCGGCGCGATCCCGGCGACGACGTCGTGTCCCGGCTCTGCGCGATCGACGGCGTCGCCGACACCGAAATCGCCACGCACGCCATGGTTCTGCTGTTCGCCGGGCACGAGACCTCGGCGGTGCAGATCGGGGTCGGGGTGCGCATGCTGCTGGAGAATCCCGGCCAGTGGCGGCTGCTGCACGAACGGCCCGAACTGGTGGCCTCGGCCGCCGAGGAACTACTGCGCGCCTGCGACGCCAGCAGCCTGCCCCGGTACGCGCGCAGTGCGCTCGAGGTCGCCGATGTGGAGATCGCGGCCGGTGATCTGGTGCTGCTGGGCATCGCCTCCGCCAATCACGACCGGGCGCTGTTCACCGATCCCGAGCGCGTGGACATCACCCGGCAGGAGGCCGCGCACTTCCTGTTCGGCTACGGCCCCCGCTACTGCCTCGGTGCGCCGCTGGCCCGGCTCGAATTGCAGATCGCTTTCGGGCAACTCGTGCGCCGATTCCCCACCCTGACCCTCGCCGTCGACCCGGCCACCCTCGCCGAGCGGGACGAGGTCTTCACCGGCGGACTGACCGCGCTACCCGTGCGCTGGTGACCACCCTTCAGCACCGAGGACTCACGAAATGGCTCTCGCCACCACCGATTCCGCGCCCCTCGTCATGACACAGCGGCGCATCTGGCTCATCTTCGCGGCCCTGTCCGCCGGACTGCTGCTGGCCAGCCTCGATCAGATGATCACCGGCGCGGCCATGCCCACCATCGTCGGTCAGCTCGGCGGCGTCCCGCACATGGCCTGGACCACCACCGCCTACCTGCTGGCCACCACCCTCGTCATGCCGCTGTACGGCAAGTTCGGCGACTTGTTCGGGCGGCGCCGGCTCTTCCTGTTCGCCATCACCGTGTTCACGGCGGCCTCGTTCGGGGCGGCGGTGTCGACCGGGTTCTGGGAGTTCATCGTCTTCCGGGCGCTGCAGGGCGTGGGCGGCGGCGGGCTGATGATTCTGGCCCAGGCCACCATGGCCGATGTGGTGCCCGCCCGGGAACTCGGCAAGTACGGTGCGCCGATGGGCGCGATCTACGGGCTCACGGCGGTCGGCGGACCCATCCTCGGGGGCGAGTTCGCCGATCACCTCGGTTGGCGGTGGTGCTTCTGGATCAATGTGCCGATCGGGTTGGCGGCCTTGATCATTGCCGCACGATATCTGACCCTGCCCGGCAAGCGGCCGACCGTGCGGCCGGACTATCTCGGGGCGGCGCTGATGAGCACGGGCACCACCCTGCTCATCCTGATCAGCGACTGGGGTGGCAAACGCTACGGGTGGGGCTCGCCGACGATACTCGCCATGACGTTGACCGTGGCGGTGGTGATCTCGGTATTCATCGGCGTGGAATCGCGAGCCGCCGAACCGATGCTGCCGCTGCGACTGTTCCGCAACCGCACCTTCGCGACCACCTCGCTGCTCGGGTTCACCATGGGGCTGATCATGTTCGCGTCGGTGGCGTTCGTGCCGACGTTTCTCCAAATGGCCACGGGCGTCTCGGCATCGGCGTCCGGGCTGCTGTCGATCCCCATGACCATCGGCATGTTCCTGACCGTGTCCGTCACCCTGGGCGCGGTGACCCGCACCGGCCGCTACCGGGTGTACCCGCCACTGGGCGTGGTCATCATCGCCGCGGGCATGATCTGGATGACGCGCCTGGACGCACACACCCCGGCGTGGGTGGTGTCGGCGATGCTGTTCGTCATCGGACTGGGACTCGGCATGGTCATGCAACTGCTGGTGCTGCTGGTCCAGAACGCTGTTCCCGCAACTGATGTCGGGACCGCGACGAGTGCGAACAACTACTTCCGTGAGATGGGCGGCGCGCTGGGCGTCGCCATCTTCGGTTCCATCTTCACTCACCGCCTCACCGGCAATCTCGACGCCGCCTTCCGGGCGCACCCAGGCGAGGTGCTGTCCACCGCGGCCAACCCGGCGGCCCTGCCGCCGGCGGTCGTCAACCACCTTCCGGTGCCACTGCGCGATGCCATCGTCGGGGCCTACGCCCATGCGCTGGTTCCGGTGTTCGCCTACCTACTCCCCGGCCTGGCGATCGCCTTCATTGTGGCCCTGCTGATTCCACACATCCCGCTGGCGGACGTATCCGGTCTGGTCGCCCGCAAGGAGGCGATCCACGACGCCGACCGCGATCCGCGCGACGAGAAGGAACCCACGACGATCCTCGGCACCCCGCCCGCCTGACCCGATCCCGCCGCTGCGGACCGCGCTGTGCACTGGGCGGAGAATCTCGGCCGCCGGGCCGCTGGAGAGCCACGGATCCAGGGGCCGTAGGGTTGGGTCGAGCGGCGAAAAGTCGTGTGGGGCAATCGTGCAGGGGCGGGCGTGGCGTTGATGCTGTCGGGGAAGATCGTCGAATTGACCGAGCTGACGGTGGCCGATGTCGCGCCGCTGACAGCGGCGGCCTGCGAATCGCGCACCTCCTACACCCACGCCCACGTCCCCGCCGACAGTGCTGGCATGCGGCGCTGGGCGGACCAGGCGCTGGCCGCCCGCACGGCCGATCGGCAACTGCCACTCGTGATCCGCCGGGCAGGCTCCGGTGCCGTCCTCGGCACCAGCAGCTTCCACCTCGAACAGTGGCCCTGGCCCGCCCACGTCACCGCGCGACCCGACACCCCTGACGCCGTCGAGATCGGCTCCACCTGGCTGGCGCAGTCCGCCCAGCGCACCGGCGCCAACCGCGAAGCCAAACTCCTGATGCTCGACCACGCCTTCACCAACTGGCAGGTCCACCGGGTCCGCTTCCGCACCGACGTCCGAAACGCCCGCTCCCGCCAGGCCATCGAACGCCTCGGCGCCACCCTCGACGGCACCCTCCGCGCCGACTTCGCCGGCGCCGACGCCACCATCCGCGACTCCGCGTACTACTCCATCCTCGCCACCGAATGGCCCGCCCTCCGCCCGCAACTGCTGGCCGCGACCCAAACTCGAGAATCCACCGATCCGGACCTCGGCCTCCACCCCCACCGCGGCAGTGCGTAGTACAACTACACCATGGGAAGAGCGCCAACCGTCGTTCTCTACGTCCTCGCACTGATTGTCGTAGTCGTCGGCGTGGACATCCTCTTCTTCCGAAACCATTTCTGGGAACGCCTGATGGTGAACATCGGCATAGTCCTGGTCTTCGCAGCCTTCTACCTGAGGTTCCTGAAGAGCTAGCGCTGCGCGTATCTGTTGGGCGGCCACGTTATTCACGGCCGACCGGCGTGGAGTGGTGTGAATCGAGGGCGGGTGGGGTCCAGTCCCACAGGGGAGCAGACTTACGGGCAGCGACGGCACCGCCGGCCATCTGCGTGAGCCGGGTCATGAGCCCGTACGTCAGTGGGTTGGTGGACAGACTGATTTTCGGGTCCTGGCGAGCCAGGTGTTGCACCCGTTGGCTGCGGGGTCGGCGGAGTCGGTCGTAATGCGCCAGGGCGGTGGGGATGTCGGTATCGTCCGAGAGCTGCGCAGCGAGCACCGTCGCGTCTTCGAATGCCTGGCAGGCGCCCTGGGCGAGGAATGGAGTCATGGCATGGGCGGCATCGCCGAGCAGCACCACCCGATGGCGGGTGTAGGTGTCCAGCGGATCGAGGTCGTAAATGTCGTGCCGTAGTACCGATTCCGGCGGTGTCGCATCCAGCAGGGCGGGTATCGGGTCGTGCCAATCGCCGATCCGGTGGCGGATCTCTGCGAGATCGTCGTCGTATCGGGTGTCGGGCCGGTCCTGGCGGACGGTCAGGAACCAGAACACCCGCTGTCCGGGCAGCGGGTGGGCGCCGAATCGCGCACCGAGACCCCAGGTCTGGAATCCGTCGACCGGCCACACCGAACCCGGTGCGGAGACGCCACGCCAGCACAGGACACGCTGGAAGACCGGCCCGGAAGCATTCGGGAAGACCGATCGGCGGACCGCACTGTGAATCCCGTCGGCTCCGACGACCATGTCGGCCGTGGCCTGCCCTTGACCATCCGGTGTGCGGTAGGCGACCACGGCCCCGCTGTCGGATTGCTCGACACTGGTGACTTTGGCTGAGGCGCGCACACATTCGGCAGGAACGTGCGCAAGCAGCGCGTCGTGCAGATCGGCGCGATGGTTGGCCAGCAGCGCGGTGTCGCGTCCCGGGCGGAATCTCATGAGATAGCGACCGGCGGGTGTGCGCAATGTCGCTCCAGCCTGCGTCGGGACCGACACCGCGCGCAACGTGTCGCCCACGCCCAGCGCGTCCGCCGCTCGCACAGCATTGGGTGCGAACGACCAGCCGGCCCCGATCTCGCGAAGACCGGGGCGTCGTTCCAGCACGGTGACCGACCATCCGGCCCGCCGCAGCCCGATCGCGGCGGCGAGCCCGCCGATACCGCCACCGGCCACTATCGCCGTCCGCTCACCGCGAGTCGATGAGGTCGTCACATTTCATCCTTTCGGAAGGGAAGGGGTTCCTCGGTGAGACGCTTGGTCATCCAGTCGTAGACCTCGTACGCGCTCCGCAGTCGCCGGACACGGGCGGTGTCGGTCCCCGCCAATTCCATTCCGGCGGCGGTGACATCGCGGAATGCGGCCAGGCTGGCCACGCGCCGCCGAACCACGGTTTCCCACGCGTCGTCGTCCATCCGGTAATAGTGGGTGCGCTCGCCGGGCTTCGTGCGTCGCCGCAGGAAACCGGCGTCGCTCAGTACCCGCATATTGGTCGCAAGCGACGCCCGGCTCGCACCGACCGCCGCCGCAATCTCCTCAGCCGACTGCTCTGCCGGATCGCAGATCATCAACCACCCCAGGATCCGACCCGCAATGGGTGGCACCCCGTACTCCGCGGTGCAGAACATCGCCACCTGCTCGACCCACTCCAGCACCCGCTCACGCTCGGAATCCGGCCTATCCATCCCACCGGCCTTTCATGTTGAAGTCGACCGGGTTCGAGTCCTCGACTACCGCCGCACCGGAGGCCGTTGAGCCGATCGCCGGCAATCGAACCGACGAAACTCGGTCAGTCCGCCTGCGGGCCGAGTTCCTTGTCGAAGCCTTCCTCGACACGGGTCAGGAAGCCGATGATCAGAGTGAGTTCCTCGACCGAGTAGGCGGACAGGGCGCGCCGCCAGGTGCCGAGGAGGGGACCGTAGAGGGGGGCGATGTCGGCCCGAGCGCGTGCATCGTTCAAGTGGATCAGGACACGCCGCCGGTCGGCGGGATGCCGGACGCGAGTGACGAATCCGGCTTTCTCGAGCCGGTCTACCAGACCGGTCATGGAGGCGGTGGTGAGACCGGTGAGTTTCGCCAGTTCACTGGATGTGCGCGGGCCCGACTGCAGCAGTTGCAGTACCTGCATGTCGGTGGCGTTGATACCCAGGCGCGCGGCGGCGCTCTGATTCATTCGCATGCCGCGTTCGGCCGTACGGCCGATTCCAGCCAGGGCGGCGTCGATCAAATCCGTTTTCCTCGTTGACATCTCACAAGCCTCTCGCCATCCTTATTACTAGGTAACCTAGCAATCAAGTTCCCGTGTATTCAAGATAGTCAATCGAAGGACTGTGCGAGTCATGTCCCGATCACCGTTCCCTGCCCTTGCCCTCCTGGGCGTCACATTCGTCGTCGTCACCGCACCCGCGGCGGTGGCCGAGCCCGACTCCGGCGCGGCCTATCTCGGGCGCTGGAACTACGACTTCCCCGACCACTCGACCATGGTCAACTACGCGACCGAGAACATCCCCGGCGTCCCGGACGGGCCGCAGATCGGCGACATCATCTTCACCTCGTCCGCCCCCGGGCGGGTCACCGGGCGCACCGACGTGGGCTGCACCTGGGAATTCAAGTCCATAGCCGACGGACTGACCCTCGACCCGCCCAACCAGACCTGCCACAACCCCACCTTCGGCTACTCCTACACCACCACCGCCTGGACCGTACGGGCACACGGCGACAAGGAAACCGAATCCATTACCGCCCTCAGTCATCACCAGGACGCCGACTACACCTTCACCCTGCAACACGGGGCGCGTACCAGGGTCCGCGAGGACGACCCGGACGCCGCGAAAGCCTTCGAGGGAAACTGGTCGGCCAACAACGCACCCCAGGGAAACGTCACGCTCGCAAGGAATTACGGCGACCGGCTGGTCGCTCGCACCGGCGATGGCTGTACCTGGACGCTCGTCTCCCGCGGCGACACCGCCAAACTCGATCCCCCCGCCCAAACCTGCACTCAGGGCGATTCCGCTGTGACATTACGTTTCTGGACCATTGCCGACTCAGGCGATCACCAGATCTCGACCATGACCGGCACCGACGCCAAGGGTGACCCCATCATGATCAACAGCGAACTCACCCGGCGCTGAGGGATGTGTCCACCCTCCCACGGCCCGACCGACCGGCGGCCACCCACAGGTCAGACGAGTTCGACCTCGTCGAAACGGACGATGAAGCTGTGGCGGCGTTCGCTCAGGACGCCGCCCTCCCGGTGGACCAGGCCCTCGCTGAAGTCGATGCGTAGTTCTTCCCGGTGCTTGTCGACGGTGCGCACGACGCCGCAGATTCCGGTGAACGGCCCCTCCGGGAAGTACACGACGTCGCCCGGACCATATTCGGTAAAGCCCACGCGGCCACAGTAATCCACGCTGCTGTTCTTTGCCTGTGGGCGCGCTGCGTGATCGCCACCGTTCCGCCCGATCGATATGACATGGTGGACCGATGGCCACCTGGAGAGAGTTCGAGCATGCCGCGCCCGAACTGGCCGCCGCCGTGCGGGCCAGGTTCGAGGCGACCAAACACCACGTGCTGGCGACCATCCGCCGCGACGGCGCACCGCGGGTCAGCGGTACCGAGGTCGAGTTCACCGAGAAGGATCTGAAATTCGGATCGATGGCCGATGCGGTGAAGGTCCGCGACCTGCAACGCGACGGCCGCTGCGCCCTGCACGCCAACCCCGGCGACGGTTCCATGGACGGCGGCGACGGCAAAGTTTCGGGGATCGCGGTCGAAATCCCGGTGCGGGACGGCAATTCGTTCCGGCTCGATATCCGAGAAGCCGTGCACACCACGGTCGACGGCGACGAACTGGTCATTCGATGGTGGACACCGAACAACGGATTGCGCGAGATCCGCCGGAAATAGCCGGTCGGGCCCGCGTCGAATCACCCTCGGTGCGGGCTCGAGACCCAATTAGGCTGGGTGAGAATGGTCTTCGTGCCACTGCTCGACAGCAGTTCGCACAGCCAACTCATCTTCTTTGGCGTGGGCACCCGAGGCCCCGGCCGCACCCAGAATCACCCCGTTCTCGGTCACGAGAACACCGCCGGCGTACGGCACGAAATCACCGCCATAAAGATGCTGGATACTGCCGGTGATCGCTCCCGGCAATTCGATACCCCCCGACGCTCGCAGCGTCAGCAATGCCGTGCGCGCCTTCGCCACCGCAATCCGGCTCGTCATCGGCATCCCGCCGTCGGCACGCCGCAACACGATCACCGACCCGGTGACATCGACAACTGCTACGGCCAGTGGCGGAAACTCACGCTCGGCCCCCACTCGCAGTGCAGCCGCAACCAACCAATCAGCATCAGCCAAAGCCAAACCCGGCAACCGGGGAGTCTCACCCATCCCCACACCCTATCCCCGCGCCCGGGAACATCCGTCCGCCCGCTGGATCGAATTCGCCTCGTGGTCAACATCTTCGGCGAAATTCGACGCCATGTCCGAGCAATGGTGTAGTGAGGGCCGGTCGGCCCGCGTATACCACGGGCCAACCGGCGAGTCCTCCACGGAACTGCCGGATCCGGGCCGGATGCCTCAGCGGACGACATCGAAGATGTTCTTCTGGATTCCGTTGGAGTAGGTGGCGGCCTCGACCAGCTTCAGCTTCTGGGCGTCCTTGTCGGACTCGGAGAACAGGCGCTTGCCCGCGCCGAGCAGGACCGGGAAGACCAGCAGGTGGTAGCGGTCGATCAGGCCCGCGTCGGAGAGGGCGCGATTGAGCGAGGCGCTGCCGTGGATGATGATCGGGCCGCCGTCGGTGTGCTTCAGGGCGGCCACCTCGTCGACGGAGCGCAGGATGGTGGTCTCGCCCCAGTTCGTCACCAGATCGGCATCGGTGAGGGTGGTGGAGACCACGTATTTCGGCATGCCCTTGTACCCGGCGAAATCCGCCATGTCCGGCCACACCGGGCTGAACGCCTCATAGCTGACGCGGCCCATCAGTATCGCGGTGGCTTCCTCCTGCTCCCGTCCCTTGATCTCGTAGGCCTCGGGAACGAATTCGACGTCCTTGAAGGTCCAGCCGGAGTTCCGGTAGCCGGGTTCGCCACCTGGGCCCTCCACGACGCCGTCGAGGGAAATGAAGGCGGTGCTGATGAGAGTGCGCATGCTCTGCTCCTTGATATGTGGTGTGTTGGTTGGTGATTCGAATGGTTCGGCCGGGGCTGCTTCAGCCCAGCAGGCTGGTGAGCCACTGTTGCCAGGCGACCTCGGCCCCGGCGGTGTCGGGACCGAAGAGGTGATGGAACATCAGCGCGAGTCCGGTGGGGGCGTGGTGGAAGGTGTAGAGCCCGTCGGCGGTGCGGATCTCGAAACGCTCGTCGTCGGCCCAGACCACCTCACCGTCCAGCGCCGGCAGGCCCGCCGGTTCGGCCTGCACCCGCGCGCCCACCGCCACCGGGTCCGGTAGCGCCAGCGCCCGGACGAGCGCCGACCGCACCGCCTGCCCGGAAGATCCCATGGCGACGGCGAATACGGGAGCTGCGATCCGGCCCGGGAAGTGCGTCAGGTATTCGCGCAGCGTGTTCAGGTGGAACGGCCAGCCGCGGCGCAGGGCGTCGTATTCGTCCTGCCAGTCGTCGCCCAGCATGCCGCTGTGGACCACCCGCAGCACGGTGCTGCCGCCCTCGCGCCCCTCGAGCAGATACTCGAAGGCCATGAACCGGCCGTCCTCGTCGGTCCCGGTGCGGGTCGCGAAGTGCTTGCCCGGCTCGTACGCGGTGATCACCGACTCTTCCCGCCGGCCACCGGTATCCATGGCGGCGATCCCGCCCGTCCGTGCCTCGACCTCGTTGCGCCCCATGAACCAGGAGTCGATTCCCGGACCGGTCGCGATCGCCTCCCAGACCTGGTCCGGGCTCGCGGGCAGGGTCGCCTCCAGCTCGATCTCGAACGGATGCCCCATGGTCAGTTCTCCTGTCCTGCTCCGGATTCGGTGTCTTTCCGCGCGGTGGGTATCTGGTGCATGCCGATGACCACCCGGTGGTCGCGCCCGCCCGGTGCGGACTCGTCGTGGTAGCGGCTGACCAGTGTCGTCACCGCCTGTGCCAGCTCCTCGGCGAACGCCGCCCGGTCGGCCGCGGAGGCGAACCGCACCTGCGCGTCGATCCCGAAGGTCGCGACCCGCCGCTGGGCCCGGGCCGCGCCGGTCAGCAGCGCCCCGACCTCCTGCACCAGCCGCGCGCCCAGCGCCACCAGCCACCGCGCCGACAACTGGTCGGGCGAGCGCGCGGGATCCGGACTGACCGCACCCAGCGCGCTGGGGGAGATCACGTAAGAGGCTGCCGTAGCGCGGAATACACGCTCGGTGACATTGCCCTTGCGCCGTTCCTCGACCAGCTCGACCAGCCCGTGCCGCTCCAGCTCCTTGAGGTGGTAGTTCACCTTCTGCCGTGGTAGCCCGAGCCGACCGGCGAGCATCGCGGCCGAGCCCGGCTCGGCGAGAGCGGCGAGGATCCGGGACCGGATCGGGTCCAGGGAAGCCTCGGCCGCGGCGGGTTCTTCGATCACGACGACGTCCAGCACCACCCCAGAGTCTCACCGACAAAAAAATTTGTCAAGGAAGACGAAGTTGTCGGATGCCGAATGCCGCGGGTGCCGTCCGCGGTCGACCGGGTTTCCGGCATTGACACCGGCCGGGTCGCGCCGCACGCTGCGCCGGTGACAATTTTCTTCATGGTGGTCATCCCGACAGCGGCGGTCACCACAGCGGCGGCTCCATCGACTGACGCGCGATGACCGTTCCTGCCGACTTCGGTCCGGACGCCTACGTCGCACGCACGGGACTGTGGCGGTGGCGCCGCGCGTCGCACGGCCGAGTGGTCTTCGCCGTCCACGGTGCGGGTGTCTACTTCGCTGCCGACGCGTTCGGCCCTGCCCAGACCGTGCCCTGGTCGCGAATCTGCGCGATCGAGCTGTTCACCGAAACCACCTCGACACCGCGAAATCAGTTCCGCCACCGCTGCATCGGCGTGCGGGCCCGCGGCACCACCCAACCCTCCCGAGGCGGTCCGGCCGCCCGCCCGATACCCGAGTCGTCGGCCCGGCTCCTGCGCGACGCCGGTCGCGCCGACCTGATCCCCGGCGCCGACGGCACCATCCGCTGGGCATACCGCCGCATGACGGGCTGGCGCGTATCGCGTGAGAGCCTGACCTCGGCCGTCACCCGCCACGCTCCGCACATTCCGGTCATCGACGGTCCGCCCTGGCCGCCTGCCCTGACCTGGTCCGAGGCGCTCACGGCCCGCAAGCGACGGCCTCGGTGACGTCGGCGTCGCGGTGAACCGCGTCACTGACACGCGCCGCGATGTCACACATCGGGCTCGAATGGTGTCTTCATGTCCGATACCACCAACGGTGAAGGAGGGCGGACATGGAACGGGTCGTCAGGGTCGTCGTGGTCGGCGGCGGATATGCGGGGATCATCGCAGCCAACCGGCTGCGGACTCGGGAGGACGTGCAGATCACGGTGATCAACCCGCGGCCGCGGTTCGTGGAGCGAATTCGGTTGCACCAGTTGGTCGCCGGCTCCGGTTCCGCCGCGGTCGAGTACGACGCGCTGCTCGGCGCGGGGATCCGGCTGATCGTCGATGAGGCGACGGTGATCGATGGGGTGCGGCGCAGCGTGGCGCTGAAGAGCGGAGGCAACGTGGCCTACGACTACCTCATCTACGCCGTCGGCAGCCACGGGGCGGCCCCGGCCGTCCCGGGCGCAGCCGAATACGCCTACGACATCGCGGAATTCGAGCACGCTGAGCAACTGCGCGACGCGCTGGCCGGTGCGGACGCGGCCGCGCCGGTGACCGTGGTCGGTGCCGGGCCCACCGGCATCGAAACCGCCGCCGAGCTCGCCGAGCAGGGCCGCTCGGTCACCCTGGTGTGCGGGGGCCTGCTCGGCCCGTACCTGACAACGGCCGCCCGCCGCTCGGTCGCCCGGCAGCTGACCACACTCGGCGTGACCATCGTCGACGGTCCGGATGCGAAGGTCACCGCCGTTCACCCGCACAGTGTCGTGCTGGCCGACGGTCGCGAACTGCCCAGCCCGATCACGGTGTGGACGGCCGGTTTCGGTGTCCCGGACCTGGCCGCCCGCAGCGGCCTGAGCACAGACGCCGTCGGCCGCCTGCTCACCGACGAAACCCTCACCAGCATCGACGATCCGCGCATCCTGGCCGCCGGTGACGCCGCCGCCCCCTCCGGTCAACCCCTGCGCATGAGCTGCCAGGCCGCCATCCCGCTCGGCGCCCACGCTGCCGGAACCATTCTGAGCCGCCTCGCCGAATCCGAGCCCGCCGCAATCGATATCGCGTTCATCGGCCAGTGCATCAGCCTGGGCCGCAAACGCGCGACCATGCAGCTGGCCCACTTCGACGACACCGCCCGTCGGGCCTACCTCGCCGGCCGGTTCGCGGCCACGGTCAAAGAAGCCATCTGCAAGTCCACGGTGTGGGGCCTGGCCCGCGAAGCCCGAAAGCCTGGCTCCTACTCCGCGATCAAAGGCGGCAAGCGTCAGCAACGTATCGCGGCCGCGATGGCGTTGGCCGATCAACAGAGATAGACGTGTGCGCTATCGTGACGTAGCGGTATTGCCGCCGTGCAGTATTCGATCTCGCCGTCCGCGCGCTGGGGCGGTGTGTTTGGCTTCGTCAACAGGATCGCTGGTCGAGCCGCTCGGCAAGACTCGGAAGAACCTGCGCGACACCCGGGCGTGGCTTCATACCTCCAACAGGATCTGCACAAGAGCGTCGGGGGCTTCGGCGGCAATGTTGTGTCCGGTCGGCACGGTGTGCACGTGCCAGCCGGGGTCGCGCGAAAGTCTTTGGTAGACCTCGGTGAATGGGGTGCCGGACCAGCCGGCCAAGTAGATGTAGTCCTTGCGATGGACCCGAGGCGTGTCGTCGAGCCGGATCTTCTGCAGGAACGACGCGAGGGGGTGTGGGGTCGTCCGTGCATCCAAGCCGGGCGGCGGCTCGACGCTGTGCCCGTCGGCCCGGGCTCCGGACTGCTTTACCGGCAGGAGGAGCCCGGCCGCGGAGCCACCCCGCGCCAGGTGCTCTCCCTCACCGCCGCAGGCCATGCCGAGTTGCTCCGCAGGCTCCGCGAGCCGGCCGAGGTCGAGATCACCGACCGCAATTCATTTCTGGTACTGCTCGCCTTCCTCGGCCGCCTACCCGATCCGGCTGACCAGGCTCGAGTCCTCCTCCGCCGTCTGCACTTCATGGACGGCCCGGCCGGCTACTTCTATGCCGACGGCAAACCCCTGCGCGCCGCCGATATGACCGACCGATTCCGCAAGGGTATGCTCACCCTCGCTGCGGCAACCAGCCGCGCGGACCGCGCCTGGCTGGAGTCCACGATCGCAGACCTCGTACCCGATCGGGGCTCTACAGGCCCAGCTTGGTGACGGCGTTGTCTTCCAAAGGATTTGCCGTCCGGATGTAGCCGTGGACGGTGCGGGGGTTGGACCACCGGCCCTGGCGCATGATCTCGCGGTCGCTGGCGCCGCCGAGGGCGGCCTGGGTGGCGAAGCCGGCGCGCAGGGAGTGACCGGAGAACAGGGTGGGGTCGAGGCCGGCGCGGGCGGCATAGCGTTTGACGAGTTCGGCGACCGCGCGGCCGGACATGGCGGTGGCGGCGATGCCGCCGTGGCGTGAAATGGCCGGGAACAGCGGCAGATTCGGGTCGGTGAGGGTGGTGCCGGTGAAGCCGTGGCAGCGGTGGATGTGGGGGTCGGGCGTCGGGGTGGTGCCGAGCCAGGCGCGCAGGTCGGTGGCGACGTGCGCCTCGCGCAGGCGGGTCCAGTCGGCGAAGGCGCAGACGGGGCAGGTGTGCGGGCGCTGACCGCGAGGCAGGGCGACGCGTTGTTCATTGACGCCGGTGGCGTCGGTCTTGGTGGCGGGCAGCTGGATCAGCAGCAGCGGCTCGCCGGTGGTGTGGTCGGTGGTGACCGCGACATCGGCGACCCGCAGCGCGGCGATCTCACTGCGGCGCAGCGCCCCCGCGAATCCGACCAGCAACAGCAGTGTGTCGCGACGGCGGGCCGGTTCGGTGGGCCACTGCGCGGCCGGCAACTCGTTCAGCAGCTGATCGAGGGTGTGCAGCAGCACCGGCCGCTTCCGCTTGGGACGGGTGCGCCGGGTGCGGCGGATACCGCGCAGGGTCAGCCGCACCACGTCGGCGCGGGTGGGGGAGGGCAATCCGTTGGCGGCGTGCACGGCGGCCAGCGCCGCGGCTTTGCGCTCCAAAGTGGCAGCGCTGAAGGCCCATTCGCCGTTCTCCCGCCGCGCGTCCGCCGCCGCGGCCAGATACACCGCCACATCCAGGGCGTCCGCCGGTAGTGCCTGCCGCGCTTCCGCCGCGCACCAGGCCGCCCACGCGATCCAGTCGGTTCGGTACGCGCGCAAGGTATTCGCCGACTGCGACGCCTCGAGATACCGCCGCAGCGATCCGGCCTGCACCTCGTCGAAGCGATCGCGCACCAGCCGCAGCGCCGCCGCGTCGACCAGCACACTGCGTACCCCGCGCCGCAATTCGCCGCGCACCTCGTCGGGCACCGCGATCACCGCGGCCTGTTCCACCGGCTCGGTGACCTCCGTCGGATCTGGCATGTCCCCGACCCTAGATTGAATATGTGCTCCCGTTGCAGCAGACCCCGATTCACGTGTCCGACGACATCCTCGACGACCTCCGGCAGCGCCTGACCCGGACCCGCTGGTTCGACGACGACGGCAATGCCGACGGCCACTACGGTGTGCCCACCGCCTATCTGCGCGACCTGGTCGACCACTGGCGTACCGACTTCGATTGGCGTGCACAGGAAAAGGCCATGAACGCCTACGAGCACCACCGCATCGAGGTGGACGGCGTCCCCATTCACTTCCTGCGCAAGCCCGGCGTCGGCGACAACCCGATCCCGCTGATCCTCACCCACGGCTGGCCCTGGACCTTCTGGCACTGGTCCAAAGTGATCGACCCGCTGTCCGATCCGGCGGCGCACGGCGGTGATCCCGCCGACGCGTTCGAGGTCATCGTCCCCTCGCTGCCCGGTTTCGGCTTCTCCACCCCGATACCGTCGCGCCCGGATCTGAACTTCTGGATGATCGCCGACCTCTGGCACACCCTCATGACCGATGTGCTGGGCCATCGCACCTACGCCGCCGCCGGATGCGATGTCGGCGCTCTGGTCACCGGCCAGCTCGGCCACAAGTACGCCGACGCCCTCTACGGGATCCATATCGGCTCCGGTCAGCGCCTGGACCTGTTCAACGGCGAACGCGCCTGGGACATCACCGGCGGCCGCCCGATTCCCGAGGGCCTGCCCGGCGACGTGCACGCACGAATCATCGAGCTGGAGAAGCGATTCGCGGTCCACCTGTCCGCCCAGATGCTCGCCCCCGCTACCCTGGCGCACGGCCTGTCGGATTCACCCGCGGGCATGCTGGCCTGGATCCTGGAGCGCTGGATGCGCTGGAGCGACCACCGCGGCGGCGACTTCGAATCCGTGTTCAGCAAAGACGAGGTCTTGACCCACGCGACCATCTACTGGGCGACCAACTGCATCGGCAGCTCGATGCGCCTCTACGCCAACCACAATCGCTACCCCTGGACCCCGTCCCACGACCGCTGGCCCGTGATCGAGGCCCCCACCGGCCTCACCTTCGTCGCCCACGAGAACCCGCCCGGCGTCACCACTGCCCAACGCGCCCAGCAGTTCCGCGACAGCGACCGCGGCGCCTGGTACCACCTCGTGAATGTGACCGCCCACGATTACGGCGGCCATTTCATCCCCTGGGAGGTTCCGTCCGAATGGACCGACGACCTCCGCCGCACCTTCCGCGACCGCCGCTAGCCTTCCTCCACCTCTGCGATGGGGCTTGCGGGGAGGTCGCTCGCAAGCCCCACGGAACGCCGGCGGAAATCGTGTCAGGGGTCTTGCCGTGATCGGGCGAAACGCGACACTTTCACGCTGCGGCCGTGCGGGTCAGCACGACGACGGGGATCTCCCACTCCACTCCTGCTTGGAAATCGGCCATGAACGGCGTCATCTCGAGCTGCCGGTCCCACAGCCGTGCCCGCTCGTCCCACTCGCAACCACAGCGGTGACCGGCCAGGTCTCGGTGCCCACCTCGACCGTCCCGGCCGGGTTTGCCGCCAGGTTGTGATACCAGCCCGGCCGGTGCGGCCGGCCGCCATTGGCGGCGAAGACCACCAGGCGGTCGCCGTCGCGCTGATAGGCCAGCGGCCAGGTGCGGTCCTGCCCGGTGCGGGCCCCGGTGGTGGTCAGCAACAGGAGATCATGCTCGGCGAACTGCCCGCCGACCTGTCCGCCCCCGGCCCGGAATTGCTCGATCACTTCTTCGTGCAGTCGCTGACGCGCAACGTCGGTCATCGTCGGCATCAACTGTGTTGCCGCCGTGGGTATTCCGCTCCCGGCGGCGAATCCGCCTCAGTGCTGCAACCGCCATTCCGCATCCGGTTTCGGAAGCGGCCAGGTCCACCCGTTCTTCATACGCAGTTCCAGTAACTGCTGCCGGCGACCACACGACTGCTCGGTGTCACCGTCGCCCTCGACGCAGTTGCGGTGGATCCACATCATGGCTTCCACCGTGCCCGAGAGGCGCATGGCGTCATGCTCGGGCATACGATGATGCTCGAGTACCGACGGCGTGTCCGACATGGCCCAATCATCCCTCAGCCCGGCCGTGCTGTCGTCCAGTCCGCGCGTCTTCGCCTCTCGTGAGAGGAGTTGGTCATGTGTCGTCTGTTCGGACTCTCGGCCGCGCCGCAGCGGGTGCACGCCACCTTCTGGTTGCTGGAGGCGCCGGACAGCCTGTCCCAGCAAAGTCACCGCGAACCCGACGGCGTCGGCCTGGGCACCTTCACCGCCGCGGGCGCGCCGCTGGTGGAGAAGCAGCCGATCGCCGCCTACGAGGATCGGCTCTTCGCGCAGGAGGCCCGCGAATGCGAATCCGAAACCTTCGTCGCGCATGTCCGCTTCGCGTCCACGGGCGGGCTGAACACGCGCAATACCCATCCGTTCGAGCAGCACGGGCGCCTGTTCGCGCACAACGGGGTGCTACAGGGACTCGACGAGCTGGATCACGAACTCGGTGACTATCGCCGACTCGTCCACGGCGACACCGACTCCGAGCGCTTCTTCGCCCTGATCACCGCCCGGATCGACCATCACGCGGGCGATGTCACCGCGGGCATCACCGACGCGGTCGGCTGGATCGCCGACCGGCTGCCGCTCTACGCGCTCAACCTGATCCTCACCACCGCGACCGAGCTGTGGGCCCTGCGCTATCCCGACACTCACGACCTGTATGTCCTCGAGCGCGCCGCCGGTGGCGCACAGGGCGATCAGCGGCTCGACCACGTGAGCCACCGTCACAGGGGCATTCGCACCAGCAGTGGCGCGCTGACCGACTATCCCGCGGTCGTCATCGCCAGCGAACGCATGGACGACGACCCCGGATGGCGGCTCCTCGCCTCCGGCGAACTGCTCCACGTCAACGGGCGTCTGGATGTGCGGTCCAGCATCATCCGGGATTCCCCACCCCGCCACCTGCTTTCGCTCGCCGACCTCGACGAGACCGCCGCCGCCTCCCAGACCGCGCACTGACGATCGCCACTGCGGCATGATCCGGTCGGTCACTCCGGTCGCGAGACCCGGGCCAGATCGACAGTGGCCGCGCGCAAGTCGGCGATGCTGTCGATCGGCGCGAGATAGCCGATACGGGTGACCGCGATGCCACGCGGGGTGGTGACCCGCAGGTCGAGGCCGAAGCGGTCGGCGCGTTCGCAGACCGCGGCGGTCGCGTCCGGATAGCCGCCGCGGGCATGGGCCATGTCCAGCAACGCGTCCGCGTGATCGTCATTGAGATGTGCGATGGCACGGGCCGCACCGGGGATGATCGGATCGGCCTGGGCGGCCGCGTATTCGTCGGCGGTCGCGGAATCCATGCGGCCGTACCCGCCGACCCAGCGGGCCCGCTGCACACGCAGCACCCACACTGTGAAATCGCTGAAGTCGATGTAGGTCTTGGCCGCCGGGACCGCGGCCAGGTGGGCCTCGCGGGCCGCTACCGCCTCCTCGCCCTGCGGGCGTTCCGCGACACCGGCGAGCGTCAATCGCGTTCCGGCCAGCGGGTCCTCCGGCAGCTCCGGGGTCACGATGGACAGGCTGGCGCGCGGATCGGCCGCCAGGTTTCGGCCGTGCTCGGCCATCCGGGACACGCACAGGACCGGTTGTCCCGCAAGCAGTCCATACGTGACGAAACTGGCCCAGGGGCCGCCGTCGGCAGACAGGGTGGCCAGGGTGGCCGTATTCGTCGCCGCGGCAACGGTTCTGGCCTCATCCGCCGCGGACGGCCGGGTGGTGATCGCGATGGGGGTCAGCGGCGGGGGAGTCGAGGGCGCGTCGCCCGGATCGCCGTGGTCGAGAGCCATGCGTCACAGGCTACCCGCGCGGCCGAACAGGACCGATCAGTCGGGAAGGATTGGCACCGACAGCCCTTCGCCCTTCCGCAGCAGGGCCGCACGCGTGACGGTGCCCGCGCCGAAGCGATCGCGCAGTGCGTCCAGAGTCGAATCGAGAGTGGATTCCGCACGCGGCTCGAACGGCAGCGACAGCTGCATGGTGTCGGCGTCGTCCAGATTGGTGAGGGACAGGCCGATGAGAGTGAGGCCGCCGCGCTCCCGGATCAGCGGCATGGTCGCGGCCAGCAGAGTGCGGGCCGCCCGCAGGACGGTCTCGCCGCTGTCGGTCGCCTCGGCCAGCGTGTGCGAGCGGGTGGCGCGCGTGAAATCGTCGAAACGCATGCGCAGCACCACCGTTCGGCACACCCGCCGGGCTGTGCGCAGCCGGTGCCCGAGCCGGTCGGCCAGTCCGTGCAGATACGCCTCGAGCTCCTCGTCGCTGCGATGGCGGCGGCCCAGTGCCCGCTGTGCGCCGATCGAGCGCCGGCGCCGCCCGGTGTCCACCCGGCGCGGGTCCCGCGCCCACGACAGGGCGTGCAGATGCCTGCCCGTGGCCGGACCGAGCACCGCCGCGAGCGGCCCCTCACCCAGGTCCGCGAGCTGCCCGACCTTGGTGATGCCGCGTTCACGCAGCTCCCGCGCCGTTACCTCGCCGACTCCCCACAGGCGTTCCACCGGCAGTGGATGCAGGAATTCCAGCTCCCGGTCGGGCGGAACCTCCAGCAGCCCATCGGGTTTGGATACCGCGCTGGCCACCTTGGCCAGGAACTTCGTGCGCGCCACCCCGACCGAGATGGGCAGTCCGACCTCCGCGCGCACCCGCACCCGCAGCCCGCGCGCGATATCGACCGGAGTGCCCGCGATCCGCCACAGTCCGGCCACATCGAGAAACGCCTCGTCGATGGAGATGCCCTCCACCTCGGGCGTGGTATCGCGAAAGATCTCGAAGACCGCCTTGCTGGCCTCCGAATACGCCGACATTCGCGGCGGCACCACGATCGCATTGGGGCACAAGCTCAGTGCCTGACGCACATTCATGGGCGTCCGCACCCCGAACGCCTTCGCCTCGTAACTGGCGGCCAGCACGACCCCGCCGCCGACGAGCACCGGCCGCCCCCGCAGCCGCGGACTGTCGCGCTGCTCCACCGACGCATAGAAGGAGTCCAGGTCGGCATGCAGAATCGCCGCCCGCTCGGGGCGCGCGCTCATCCTCGTGATCGAACCGGACACGAACATATGTTCGCATACCCGTCGGTCTGTTGTCCGCGTGTCCCGCTCACCCGACCGATTCGCGCCAAACGGCTGAGGCGTAGCTTTCAAGGCGCGGCAACACTTCGGGCAACACGGATCGAAGAATGGAGTCGACATGTGCACCCAGCCGAAACCTGCGACCCCGGATACCGCCCGCGTGAATCGTGAAGCGGCCGCACACTACGACCTGGCGAACGTGCAGGACTACTCGGATGTGCGACGCGGCCTGATCGCCGAACTGCCGGGCAATGTCATCGCCGGTGACGGTTCGGTCATCTTCGACCCGCACGCCCTGGACTGGATCGAAGAGGGTGCGCCCGCGCCCGACACGGTCGATCCGAGCCTGTGGCGGCAGAGTCAGCTCATCAAACTGGGCGGCCTGTATCAGGTGTGCGATCGGATCTACCAGGTCCGCAACAACGACATGGCCAACCTGACCGTCATCGAGGGCGACGACGGATTGATCGTGGTCGACTGCATGTTCGGGGTGGAGTCGGCGAAGCAGGGCATGGACCTGATCCGCGCGCACGTTTCCGACAAACCCGTCGCGGCCGTCATCTACACCCACACTCACGTCGACCACTACGGCGGCGTGAAGGGCGTGATCGATCCCGCGGACGTGGCGTCGGGGAAGGTTCCGATCATCGCCCCGGGCACGATCAAGTCGTTCGACAAGTTCGCCATCGGTGAGAACGTCATCGCCGGAAATGCCATGTCGCGCCGCAGTTTCTACGCCTTCGGCGGCCTGCTGGACCTGAACGCCACTGGACACATCACCTGCGGCATCGGCATCATCTCCACCAAAGGCGCGACCGTCTCCTACATTTCGCCCACCGACTCGATCACCGAGACCGGCACACGGCGCGAGATCGCCGGACTGGAATTCGAATTCCTCTACGCCCCTGACACCGAGGCGCCCGAGGAATTGCACATCTGGATTCCGGAGCTGAAGGCGCTGACCTGCGCGGAGAACGCGAACCATGCGCTGCACAACATTCAGACCCTACGCGGCGCCCGCACCCGCGACGCCCGCAATTTCGCCCGCTACCTCGACGAGTCACTGGAACGGTGGGGCGACGATGCCGTGGTGCACTACGGCCCGCACACCTGGCCGGTGTGGGGCAATGACCAGGTGTGTGCCCTGCTGGAATCACAGCGCGACACCTACAAGTACATCCACGACCAAGCGCTGCGGCTGGCCAACAAGGGATACACGCCGTTGGAGGCGGCCGAGATCATCGAACTGCCCGACGAATTGGGCCGCACCTGGGCCAATCGCGGCTACCACGGCACCGTGCATCACAATGTGCGCGCAGTGTTCACCAAGGAGCTCGGCATGTGGGACGGCGATCCGGTGTCGCTGCACCCGCACACGCCGGTCGACTCGGCCACCCGCTTCGTCGAATTCGCCGGAGCCGACGCGATTCTCGCCGAGGGCCATCGCGCTTTCGAAGCCGGCGATTATCGGTGGGCGACAGAGATCCTGCACAAACTGGTCTTCGCCGATCCGGGCAATACCGCGGCGCGGGAATTGCAGGCCGACGCCTACGAGCAGATGGGGTATCAGGCCGAGGGGCCGCAGTGGCGGGGCGTCTTCCTCAGCGCCGCAAAGGAATTGCGTGCGGGTGTGCAGCCGCCGCCCTATGTGACGGCCAGCCCGGACTCGATTCTGGCCATGCCGATCGACATCCTCTTCGACTTCGTCGCGGTCCACGTCATCGGCGAGCAGGCCACCGGCGCGAACATCAGCATCAATCTCGATTTCACCGATTCGGGACAGCAGTGGACGATGTGGGTGCGCCGCGGCGTCCTCAACGCCCGCCAGGGGCGCGCCGACGACGCCCGGCTGACGGTGTCGGGCCCGAAGGCGGCGCTCGTCGGAGTGCTGCTGACCCCGGGCAGCGCCGGGGAACTCGCCCGCTCGGGCGCCATCACCCTCGACGGTGATATGACCGCACTCGGCGAACTCGCCACGCTGCTGGACGATTTCGAGCCGACATTCCCGATCGTCACCCCCTGATCGGGCGACACTCGGCTACCGGCGGTCCTCGCGGACTGTCCCCGCGAGGATGGCGGTGAGGCCGGCGGTGAATCTGCGGTCCCGCTCGCCGGTCATGATGGAGATGGTGTCGCCGGTGGGGTTCGGGCGGGGGGCGTCGGCAGTGAGGGCCGAGACCAGTGGCTGCCATTCGCCGGATCGCACGAGTTCCAGGTAGGCCTGCTCCTCGATGACGAAACCGGTTGTGTAGGAACGCAGGACCGATTGCAGGTCGCCGGGCTCGAAGGGCGGTACGACGATGCCCTGTAGAAGTGCCATCAGGGTGCCCGACAGATTCACCGTGGCCGCGAAGGGGGAGTAGGAGCCCGCGACGATGCGGCCGCCGTCACGGAATCGGAGCATCGCCGCGCGCATGCGCTCACAGCAGGCGATGACCTGGGCGAGCGTCGGGGCCTCGAGGTCGATATCGGAGAGGTCGATGGTGGCGTAGACGGCATCGGACATGGCGCGCTGGAGATCTCGGCGATCCTTCAGATGCTTGTACAGCGCGCCGGGAGTCACCTCGGCGGCCGCTGCCAGTCGCCGCATGGTGAGCGCGTCCAATCCGTTCGCCGACACGTACTCGTGGGCGATTTCTACCAGCCGATCCCGGCTCAATCCACGTTTGACCATCGGTCCAGAGCCTAGCGGCGGCCTCGGCGGCCGGGTTTGCGTGGTTGACGACACGGATCACCTCCCTTAGCCTTCGTCTGGTGAACAATGTTTACCACACTGGTGTCGTCATCGCCGGAGCCGGTCCGACCGGGCTGATGCTCGCCTGCGAATTACGGCTCGCGGGAATCGAAGTGGTCCTGCTCGACGCCCTCACCGCGCGCACCGGACAGTCACGGGCGGGCGGCATCCACGCCCGGACCATGGAGATCCTCGATCAGCGCGGGCTGGTGGAGCGAGTGCGGCCGCACGGCTATGTGTTCCGGGGCCGGGGTCCGGGGCATTTCGCCGGGCTGCCCATCGAGTTCGGCGATCTGGCCACCCGGTACCCGACCGGGCTGGTCATCACCCAGGCCGACGTCGAGACCCAACTCGACCGGTACGCAACAGAATTGGGTGCACCCGTGCAGTGGGACTCACCGGTTGTCGACCTCGAACAGAACTCCGATGGTGTCGAGATCCGGGTCGGTGGTGCGCACGGCCGCCGCATCCGGGCCGCATATCTGGTCGGCTGCGACGGTGGCCGCAGTGCGGTCCGCAAGCTGGCCGGGATCGAGTTCGCCGGGACCGACGCGACCATGGTCGGCATGATCGCCGACGCCGAACTGGCGGACCCGCCGCCCGGCTGGATCCTGACCGAGCGTCGCGGACCGGGTGATTTCTCGGTACTGCCGTTTCAGCCCGGCTGGTTCCGGCTCATGGTCAACCGGCACGACCGCGTCCTCGACCACGCGGCCCCACCCTCCTTCGAGGACTTCCGGGCGTCCTTCCGCGAGGTGGCCGGCACCGACTACGGGATGCACAGTCCCCGCTGGGTGTCGCAGTTCGGCGACGCGGCCCGCCTGGCCGCACGCTACCGTTCGAACCGCGTACTGCTGGCGGGCGATGCCGCGCACATCCATTTCCCCGCCGGCGGCCAGGGATTGAACACCGGGGTGCAGGATGCCGCCAATCTGGGTTGGAAGCTGGCCGCCGTTCTGAAGGGCCACGCGCCCGAGGCCTTGCTCGACACCTACGAATCCGAACGCCGACCGGTCGCGGCGCGCGTCCTGCAGAACACCCGCGCCCAGACCGCGCTCATGCGCCCCGGGCCGCACACCGAGGCGCTGCGCGAAACGCTCGCCGGACTCTTCGATATCGACGAGGTCCGAAACCGCCTCGGCGGCATGCTCTTCGCCCTGGACATCCGCTACGACGTCGGCGACGGCCACCCGCTGTCCGGCTATCGCGTCCCCGACGTCGACCTTACGCTGCCCACCGGCGGTACGCGCGTCCACGAACTACTCCGCAGCGGCCGCCCGGTCCTGCTGTCCCTGAACGGAACCCGCCCGCGAATCGACGACTGGCAGGGTCACATCGACGTCGTCCACGCCCGATGCGATGCGGGCCGGTGGTCGGTACCCGGCCTTGGCGAGATCCCCGCGCCGACAGCAGTCCTGGTCCGGCCGGACGGCTATGTGGCATGGGCCGCGGATGAACCCAGCGACACGGGTCTTTTCGAAGCGCTCAGCGCCTGGGTCGGTCCGAGTGCTGCTGCACACCGGGCCTGACAGGCGCGGAGCGAGTTCACGAGGTTCTCCATAGCGGCCCGGAAAAACCTCGGCGGCGTCCCCGGATCGACGGGACTCGGTGGGCCGAGCCGGAATCCGGGGACGCCGCCGAATGGATCAGTGCGGCTGGACCGTCAGGTCGTAGGCCGCCATGTAACCGAAGTGCAGGGTCGCCGTGTAGTGGGCGGTCACCCAGTCGAGGATCTCCTTGTTGCCCGTCGGACGCCAGACGCCCTGCTTCGCACCCGATTGCGCGGGCGCAGCGGTGTCACCGGGCTTCGGATCCACCCGCCAGGAGTCGGGGAGCGGGACCTCGGGAGCCAGGTAGTAGGTGATCTCATGGTTGCGGACCATGTCCTCGAACTGGGGCAGCGTCGGCACCGGGTCCTCGGAGGTGAAGCCGCCGATGGCGAGGACCGAAGTGCGGCTGGCCAATTCGAGCCCGGCCGCGGGCGACGAACGGTCGATGGCGGCCGACCACTTGGTATTGGTCTGCTGCAGGAGGGTAACCAGCTGCGGATCGGTCTGACCGCCGAACAGCGTCTCGAGCTGCTTGCGGAACTGGTCGGCCGGTCCGGCCTTCTTGGGCTGGGGCGGGCCCACGGTCGGGCCGCCGCCGGTGTGCGACTGCGGCAGGGTCGCGGCCGCATACGCCGTGGAGCCGGTCAGGCCCGCGATCACACCGACCACGAGTAGCACCGTGGTCCCGCGGCCGCGCAGCCGGTCCCAGCGGGCCGCAATCGGCAGCGCCAGCACGAGCAATCCCAGCGCCGTGATCACGGTGACCGCCAGCACCGTCCAGCGCAGCCACGGCTGCCAGTCGGAATTGCGGTGCAGCAGAACGAAACCCCAGATCCCCGCCGAGAGGATCAGCCCGGCGCCGCCCACGCGGCCGAACGCCTGGGCCCGTCGCCGCCACATCTCGTACACACCGATGGCGAAGCAGCCCGCGATCGCCGGGGCGACGGCGAGGGTGTAGTAGGCGTGCATGCCCGACTTCATCGCCGAGAACAGCACCCCGTCGATGACCAGCCACAGACCGAACACCAGCGCCGCGCCGCGGATCAGATCGGTGCGCGGCCGGCGGCCCCGCGACACCAGCACCAGCACGAACGCGAGCAGCGCGGCCGGCAGCAGCCACGAGATCTCGAAACCGATCTCACCGGTGAACATCCGGTCCGGCCCGTTGCCGAACCCGCCACCGAATCCGCCGCCCTCGAGCGCCTTCGGAATCTGGTAGCCCTCGGGCAGTTCGAAGGGGTTCTTGGCGTTGCCGCCCATGTGGTTCTTGCCCAGGTAGCGGGCGAAACCGTTGTAGCCCAGCACCAGATCCATGAAGGTGTTGTCCTTCGATCCCGCCAGGTAGGGGCGAGAATCGGCGGGCCAGAGAATGGTGAGCAGCACGTACCAGCCGGAAGAGACGATCAGCGCGCCCAGCGCCGCCAGCGAGTGCAGCAGCCGGTTGCGCAGCGTGGTCGGCGCGACGATCACATAGGCCAGCCCGAGCGCGGGCAGCACCATGAGGCCCTCGAGCATCTTGGCCAGGAACGCGAATCCCAGTGCGACACCGGTCAGCACGATCCACTTCAGGCTCGCCCGCGGCAGCGCGCGCACGGTGCAGTAGGCCGCGGCGGTCATGAGCAGCACCATGGCGGCGTCCGGATTGTTGAACCGGAACATCAACGCCACCACGGGCGTCACCGCGAGCACCAGACCCGCCAGCAGGCCCGCGCCGCGGCTGTGGGTGACCCGGGTGACCGCGCCGTACATGAGCGCGACCGCGCCCACCGCCATGATTGCCTGCGGTGCAAACATGCTCGCGCTGCTGAACCCGAACAGCTGCCCGGACAGGCCCTCGACCCACTGCGAGACCGGCGGCTTGTCGACGGTGATGAAGTTGCCCGGGTCCAGCGACCCGAACAGCAGCGCCTTCCAGTTCTGCGATCCGGACCAGGCGGCCGCCGCGTAGAAGCCGTTGCCCATCTGGTTGACCGTGATGTTCCACAGGTATGCGACGGCGGTGCCGATGAGCAGCAGCGCCAGCGCCGGCCGTTCCCAGCGGCGGGCGGGGGAGAGGCCTTCCGATGATGGCTCGGATGGCGGGGCGGTCGGTTCGGACGGGGCCAGCTCGGCAGTGGTCACGCTCACCGCGGGAGTGTGTCGCGCCAGCCGGTGAAGACCCTGACTCCTTGCTGGGAGCTTCCTGTGAACCGCGATCTCCCTATGCTGGTCGGATGAGCCCAGGTATGACAGCGCTGGTGCGGATCGACCCGGACCTCGACGCGGTGACCACCCTCGGACCCGAAGCCGACCCCGCCGACGCCGGACTCGCGCCCGGCGATATCGAGGCGATCTGGCGATCCGTGCAGGACTGGTACCGCATGGGAACCACACCCGCCATCCAGGTGTGCCTGCGCCGTCACGGCCACATCGTGCTGAACCGGGCCATCGGCCACGGCTGGGGCAATACGCCCAAGGATTCCCCCGACGCCGACAAACGCCCCGTGACCCCCGACTCGCCCTTCTGCGGATTCTCCACGGCCAAGGGCGTATCCGCCGCCCTGATGTTCATGCTCATCGAACAGGGCGCCTTCGCGCTCACCGACCCCGTCCGCGACTACATCCCCGAATTCGCCGGCCACGGCAAGGACCGCATCACCATCGGCGACGTCCTCTCCCATTCCGCGGGCGTCCCGTTCATCACCCCGCCCCACCGCGGCTCCGACCTGGTCCTCGACGAGGAACTCGCCGTCCAGGGCCTGGCCGACCTGGTTCCGAGCTGGCCGCCCAACCGGTTTCGCGTCTATCACGCACTGACCGGCGGACTGATCCAGCGCCTGCTGGTCCAGCGCGCCACCGGCAAAGCCATGCGCGACCATCTGCGCGAACAGGTCCTCGAACCACTCGGCTTCCGCTGGACCAATTTCGGCGTCCGCCCCGAGGACGTCGACCAGGTGGTGCCCAGCGTCAAGGTCGGCCCCGGACCCTCGAAACTCTGGCGCCACCTGGCAGGCCGAGCCCTCGGCGGCGGCCTTTCCGGCCCGACCGACCCGGACGCCGCCCGCGCCTTCCTCACCGCCGAACTCCCCTCCGGCAACCTCGTCACCACCGCCGCCGAACTCTCCCGCTTCTATGAAATCCTCACCCGCGGCGGAGAACTCGACGGAATCCGCATCATGCGCCCCGAAACCCTCGCCGCCGCAATCCATCCCGCCCCCTGGCTGCCCGGCATGGCGGGCCGCGTCTCCGCGGCAGGCTACGAACTGGGCGCCCGCCGCTCGAAGTTCGGCCGCGACACCGAATCCCACTTCGGCCGCAGCGGCCTCACCACCCAATACGGCTGGTCCGATCGTGCCCGCAACCTGTCGGGCGCCATCCTCACCAGCGGCAAGGCCCAGGCCGACGCCGACCGCCCCTGGCGCCTGGTCGCCCAGATATCCGCGACCATGAATCCCCGCACCGATCGCGGATGACGGTTCGGCCACCGTGACAGAACCGGACTTCGCAAGACGATCGCCAGTGTTCGCGTGCTATCGCCCGTGCGGGTCGAGCATGGGGACCAGGAATTGGCGGGCGAGGGCGGTGAGTTGTTCGTCGTCGTCGAGGTCGACGACCTGGCTCGGAACTGCCAGGAACGAGGCGCAGATTCGGACCATCAACTCGGCGACCAGCTCGACCTGCAAGTCCGGGGGGATGGTGCCGGCCCGCTGTTCCTGGCGGAGTTGCTGAGCTACGAATTCTCGGACCATGGCGACCGCTCGTCCGTCGTCGCCGACGAGTGAGCTGACGAAGTGGTCGGGTTCGGCGGTGATCAGTCCACCGATGAGGGGGTTGCCGCGCAGCGCGCGCAGGGAGCTCACGAATCCGAGGACGACGCGGTCGCCGACATTCGTCGCCGCCGCGATATCGACGAGGAATGTGTCGAAGTACCGGCGGAATTCACGCAGGATGACGCGCTCGACCAGTTCTTCCTTGGTGGCGAAGCGGCGATAGACGGTGATCCGTGAGATCCCCGCGGTGCGCGCGACATCCTCCATGGTCGAGCGCTGGATACCCCACCGCCGGAATTGTTCCTCGGCCGCGTCGAGGATGCGGGTGCGCATCGGGTCGGTGTCGTCGACCTGTTCGACAGCCTGCAGGTAGGCGCGTTCGAGCAAGGATTTCC
Organism: Nocardia sp. NPDC059229; assembly: GCF_042754165.1. Taxonomy (NCBI): domain Bacteria; kingdom Bacillati; phylum Actinomycetota; class Actinomycetes; order Mycobacteriales; family Nocardiaceae; genus Nocardia; species Nocardia sp. NPDC059229. The sequence continues at coordinate 468,555 of NZ_JBHZAK010000002.1, read as the reverse complement.
CGGCGGGGAGCTCATTCGCGGGCGGCGCAGATTCCACGGTGTCCTCCTGAAACATCTTGTCCTGCGTCAGTTCTCGGGCTGCGCCGCGATCGCGCTTCGCCTGATGTTCGCGTTGCACGTACTCCACATCGTTGTTGATACGCAGGTACGTTAGCTGTTTCATTGAGTCCAGCGGGGTATCACGCGCCGGGCCGAGTGTCGTCCATACCGGAGTGTCCCTGGACGAGGACGGCGAATCATCGGTTGGTCAGCGGGATTTCGATACTCAGGGGCATCCGTAGCTCGGCCACGTACCACAGGGCGAACTGGCGCAGGAACTCGTCGAACATCCAATAGGGTGCGTCCACCGCCGGCGCCACCGACAACACTCCTTCCCGAACCGCGACGAACGGACCCCACGCCACCTCGAGCAGCGGGCTCCAGACCGGTTCCCGAGGAATGTTGAGCCAGTCGGCGACCTTGTCTCCCATGATGAATCGGGTGAACGCGCCCAGAATGCCGCGGCTGAGCAGCGTCAGGTCGAGATCGGCGCCGAGGTTGAGCAACTGGTTGGCCAGGTCGTTGCCCTCCGCGGTCGGTGCCAGGATCGGGTCGAGCTGCTGGCTTGCCTGCGCATCGGCCTGCTCCCAGGTCGCAGGGATGTACTCGTCGCGAATGCCGAGCAGATGCGCGGCCAGCTGCCAACTGTGCAGGTAGCCATCGGATTCGGCGGCCGGGATAGGCACCTTCCATGCGGTGAGGGTCCGCATGATGGTGGTGGCCAAGCTGTGCCAGGTGACCATCATGTCGTCCTGGCTGATCGGTGTGACGCCAGCGGGCCAGTGCGGCGACTGCGGCAGCAGATGCCGGACGGACGCGTGGATGATCCTTGTTTTCACACAGGTCACGATCATCTCGCCGCCGTCCCCGTAGGCATTGACCGTGCCGATGTCGTACCCGAATTTCGCGGTCTTGGCGATGCGCTCCTTCAGGTGCGATCCGCCGCGTGAGTAGTACACCGCGAGGGCCTCGTGCGGGATGACCGTGGACATCATGCCGCTGGCGAACGCATACAGCACGCCGAGATACAGACCGCGCTTCTTGTTGAACTCGAAGGAACTGGCCAGCTTGCCCTGGTCGGTCCACGAGGGCAGCTGACGAGCGGATTCGATGAAGTCCGCCAAGCCTTTCGGCAGGCCGGCGGGCAAGGGCTGGTCGTTGTAGACCCAGGTCGCCAGCAGCCTGTTGACCTCGGGCACATCGGCGTGGTCGATCACATCCGCCAGGACGGAATCGGCATCGGGGTCGTACACGGTCAACGGGTCGGCGCCGCCACCGGCGCCGACCACCGAATCGGCGGGCGACCACCTCCATGGCTCCGCCCTCGCGGTACGCGCGGTCAGAGTCATCGCACCGACGACGCCCAACAAACCGCCACCTGCCCTCAATGCGTCGCGCCTGCTGAGACGGTGTGCATCCATGCGGATTTCCTGTTCGTGAGTCTGATACACAGACACATGAGATGTATCTGTGTATCTTGATGAGAGCACACCGTGACGGCTGTCACAACCAGTTGGCGCGAATTTCCAGACGAAGGACCGGTCGATGAATCCGTACGTCGTTATCCAGAACCTCCTCAACCACCTGGACCTGGGGTCTGCCGGAAGCGGGGTTCCGGTGGTAATCGCGCGAAAAACAATGAAGTTGCGTTGACCAGCGGTGGAGACGCCGGACACCGCCCGGCTACATCGTCGCGCCCGGCACAGACAACCGAGTAAGTCGCGTATTCGCTCGTCCTGGTCTCCTGTCTCCGGGTGGGCCATCGACATGTGTTGTGGGACTTGTGTGTTTGTCTGTTGGGTGTGATGTCGAAGTGGGTTCGGGTCGGTGTCGGCGTGCTCGCGTGGGTTGCGACACTGGCGGGAGTCGCTGGGGTTGCGTTGCACTTCAGCCGGTCGGGGTCTCGAGTGTTGGTCTTGGCGGCTTCGGGTGCGCCGTATTTGATGGGTGCCGCGCTCGTTGGGGCTGTGGCGTTTGTAGCCATGCGATGTTGGATCGGTGCGGGTGTGGCGGTCGTGGTGGTGGCCGCTGCGGTGTGGACTCGAGCTCCGCTGTACGTCGATCGCTCGGGTGGCGGCGAAGGACCCGCGGTGATGGTGATGCAGGCCAATCTGCTGTTCGACGGAGCAGATCCTGGGGCGCTGGTCGACCAGGTGCGCGCGCGGAACATCGGTGTGCTGACCGTCAACGAACTCACTCCGGCGGAGGTTGAGGGTCTCGGCCGTGCGGGGCTCGACCAAGTGTTGCCGTACCGGTATCTCTCCCCGGGAAGGACCGCGGCCGGGACGGGAATCTGGAGCAGCTATCCGCTGTCGGAGACTGTCGAGTATGACGGGTTCGTGCTGAACCAGCTCTCGGCGACCGCAGACATTCCAGGCGCTGGACCGGTCACGGTGTACGCCTTCCATCCGGTACCACCGGTGTTCGGCACTCAGGTGTGGGCCGATGAGTTGTCCCGTTTGCGTGAGATTCTCGAGCGGTCGCCATCGGGTCGGCCGGTGATCGTTGGCGGTGACTTCAACGCGACCTACGATCATTGGCAGTACCGCGTGATGTTGTCAGGACGTTTCGCCGATGCCGCCGGACAGGCCGGTGCCGGGAATCTGGTCACCTATCCCACCGACAAACGGTGGCCGCCCCTGGTCGGCATCGACCATATCCTCATCGCCGAGGGGCGAACGGTCACGGTGGAGACAGTGGACCTGCCGGGCTCGGACCACCGCGCCCTGGTAGCGCAGATCCATCTGAACCAGGGAAAGCAGTAGGAGCGGCCCCGTCGCGCTGACAGAACGCTCGGGAATCCTCATTTAGGTTCGGACACAATCGTTTCGGGTCGGCCTGCGACTTCGGCTCGGACGGCGTTCAGCGGTCGGCCGGGCTTCGATCGAAGATCCGGCGGAAGACGTCGTCGGCGTGGCTGGTGGGTTCCGGGGGTGCCGGCATGAAGGAGAAGGTCCGGGTGCCGTCCGGGTGGTGGCCGGCACGGACGAAGAGATCGGTCGGGTGGGCGGATTGGTAACGGCGGTGGGCGAATTCGTAGAGGTGGGTGACGAAGACGATTGAGACGCCGGCTTCGAGGAGTGCGTCGACGAGTGGGGCGGCGAGGTGGGTGGCGTCGTGTTCGCTGGTGGAGGAGAACGACTCGTTGCACAGCAGCAGGGAGTTCGGGGTGATGCGGTCGACGATGCGGCTCATACGGGCCAGCTCGTCGACCAGCTTGCCGTGGGACAGGGTGCGGTCCTCGTCGGTGACGAAGTGGGTGAAGACGCCGTCGCGTATGTCGGCTTCGAATGTGTCGGCGACGACGTACATTCCGGCCTGCATCATCAGCTGGGCGGTGCCGATGCCGCGCAGCAGGGTGGATTTGCCGCCGCTGTTGGCGCCGGTGATGACGATCAGGGGACGGCCTGTGGCGTCGATGTCGTTGCCGACCACCGGGTGGCCGGAGGTCAGGCACAGTGTGACGTCGCGCAGTCCGGTGCAACGCAGGCGCGGCGTACCGGCGGGGTGCGGGGTCGGCAGGCACACCGGCAGTCCGGCATTGCAGAAGCGGTCGTGTAGTGCGAGAGAACCGATATAGAAGGCGAGTTCAGTGCGCAGTCGCCGGAAGAAGTCCTGCACGTGGACGACCGCGTCGTTGACGACATCGGCGATCACGGACACGGCTCGGTCGCGCAGCTGCATGACCGGGTCGAATTCGGGGTCGGGTTCGTCGATGACGCGAAAGGCGTGGCGGCTCGGGCGATCGAATCCGAAGCGGCGACGGCGGATCGGCTCGTGCAGCACGATTCCCGCGATCCGGTTGCCCGCGCCGAGCCCGGCGCTGATGTGCAGACCGCGGTCGAAATCCATTGCCGTCAGCTGTGCTTCGACACTGTCGAGATATCGGTCGTCGAGCTGAGCTGCGATGACGGCCATCAGCTGGGTGAATCCGGGCGCTCGGAACCGGTGGCCGTCCCGATCGCAGAGGGCGCGCAATTGCCGGAGGAACGTGATCAGCTCGGTCAGGGGTTCCAGCGCGAGCAGCAGTTTCCCACTGGCGCGGTGCAATGGACCGGCCTTGCGGCGCCTGACTTCGGTTGCCTGGGACGCGATCCGGTAGAGCTCGCGCACCAGTATCGGATGAGCCTGGCAGTCGGCGAGCACGGCGTGCCGGTAGCGGATCACCTCCAGATCGTGCACCGGTGCCGCCAGCCCGGCACGGACGGCATCACGGATGACTGGATCGTCGGAGGCCGCAGTGCACAGCGACTCGAGACCGAGATCATCGAAGGCGTTGTCCCCGTTGTCTGCTGGACGAGGTTCGTAGTCGGCAGGATGGAGAAGATTCACCTGCATGCGGCGATCCTGGTGGTCACGAGATCGTAGGTCAGCCCGAAGCGCTCGGCGAGCACCACGGCGTGGGCATGGCCGTCGGCCGGTCTGCGCTCGATGCGGAATGTGCGCCGGGACGGATCCCCGGGGTCGGTGGCGGCCACCATGCTGACCGTGGCCGGTCCGGACCGGGCCAGTTCGTCGAAGAAGGTGACCCACACGGCCATCGCGCCACGCTCGACGATCCGATCGAGCACATCGCCGCCGATCCGCACGGCATCGGCGGTACTGGTTGCGCTGAAACTCTCATTGAGAATGATCACGCTGTCCGCGGTCGCCTCCTCGAGTGTGTCGCGGATGCGCAGCAGTTCCTCGGCGAGGCGCCCATCGGGATCGGTTGCCTGCTCGGCACGTTCGAAGTGCGTGAACAGCCGGTCCGCCAACGGCAGGCGGGCTCTGCGGGCCGGGACCGGACAGCCGAGCGCGGCGAGATAGATCAGCTGGCCGACCGTGCGCGCGAAGGTCGTCTTCCCGCCCTGGTTGGGACCGGTCACCACCAGCACTCGTTCCGGACCCGACAACCGCAGATCGTTGCACACGACCTCGGTGTCGGCGCGCCCGCGACGGGTGACCAGTGCGAGGTCGAACGCTCCATCGGCCTGAATCTCCGCGCCCCGGGTCGCCAACTGTGGCAGGCACATCGCACGGTCCGTTCCACTGACCCGGCGAACGAAGGCGAGATACGTCAGATAGAACTGGATCTCCCGATCGAACGCCATCACCGCGGTGTCGGCGAACTGCTCGTGGGTGCAGGCGAATTCGGCGAGCTGTTCGAAGGCGCGAGGGTGTAAGGCGGCGACACGATCGAGGATCTGCTCCTCCATGTGGTTGATGTCGTCCCAGTCCGACCGCGGCCGCCCCGGCCGCGGCGCGCCGACACCGAAGCGCGAGAACAGCTTCGCGATCGCCGCACTGTAATCCGCCTCGGCGCCGGCGGGCCCCACCTCGAGGGTGCGGTCGACGATCCGCAGGCTGTAGCGCACCGAGCTCAACGCCTGCTGCACCTGGTGCACGGCGTTGGCCAAACGGCAGAAACCCGGCCCGGCGACGTAGTCGGTGATGAACTCCCGCCATCGGGTCAGCGCACGAGCGGACAGGGGGAGTGCGGCCAGCGCCTCAGCGAACCGGGCTACCGCGTCGACGTATTCGGCAGTAGCACTGAGCTGCCACCACTGTCGCTGATGCGGATGTTGCAGGTGTTCCTGCCAATCGAGCCGTTTCCGGGTGCCGCGCATGCCGGCGGAGAACGCGTCGAGACATTCCCGCACCGAATCATTCGCGAGATCGGCGAAGATCTCCTGTCGGTACCGCACCGTCTCCAGGTCCCGGACGGGCTCGGAAAACCAGGCCCGCAACCGATATTCATCGGCCCCGACGACGGCGGCGACGATCCGATCGATATGGAGATCGGTCACCGCTCCGGAATCCACGATCAGGCCGTCGCCCAACGCCACTGAGTCCGGCCACAGCATGCTGACGCCCGGCATACTCCCCACCTCCATCAGGTACGCCAGCCCTCGGCAACAGCAAGCGAGCCTCGGACGGACCTATTGCACGGTAGAGAAATACCTTACCGGCCGTCAAGCTATCTGTCGGATTCCGGTTCCGCCGACACATTCGGCGCAGGTCGATGACGGTGACCTTCCAGGTCCTGGTGGGTGTCATGGACTTTCGGGCGGAGGGTGGGCTTGCCCTGGGTGCGCCAGGTTCGCGGGCTGCAGCCATGGCGTTTGGTGAACCAGCGGGTGAAGTTGCCGGGGGAGGAGAAGGCCAGCATTTCGGCTATCTGGGTGAGGGAGTGGCGGCGATTCGCGACCAGGTGCTGGGCGAGTTCGGCGCGGGTGGAATCCAAGAGCGTGGTGAAGGTTTCGCCTTCCGCGGCGAGGTGCCGGTGGATGGTGCGGCGGTCGACACCGAGGCTGCGAGCGATCTGTTCGATCGAGCAGCGTCCAGTCGGCAGCAGGAGTTCGATCAATTCCCGCACTCGGTCGATGGTGGTGGCGGGGGCGAGGTCGGTGGAGTCGAGGAACTGCTGGGTGTAGGTGCGCAGCAGCGGGTCCGACATGGCGTTGGGGGCATCCAGATCGGTTGTGTAGATGATGATTCCGTTGAATTCCTGCGCAAAGGTGATGTTCGGTCCGAGTATGCGGTGATGGGTGCTGCGGTCGGCAGGCGCGGCGTGGGTGAATCGGGTCTCCACCGGCTGCCAGCCGCTGCCGAGGAATCCGCGCAGGAGGCCGTGCAGCACTCCGATAGCCAGTTCGACGGACTGGCGGGTTTCGCCGGCCTGCCCGGTGTCGAGCCCGAGCCGGATGGTGGCGAGACCGTTGCGTTCGGTGAGGCGGGTGTGCAGCGCCTCGTTGTACATGTGCGCGTGCCGGGACATGACCCGCAGCGCGCTGCGCACATCCGGTTCCTCACGGATGACCAGGCTCAACGGGCCGAGGTTCGCGATGCGCCGCCGCTCGGCCAGGCGCAGCCCGAAGTCCTCGCACTGCGCGGCGGCGGCTGAGCGTTCGAGCAGATCGGCGATGGTGGCGGCCGGCACCCAGCGGTCCTGCAGGGTCAGGCTCGCCGGGTCGAGTCCGGATTCGCGCACCAGACGGACCGGATCGAGGCCGACGGATCGGCCCAGCTCCACGTAGTTGCTCAACGCGGCATAGCGGGCGAGCGGCTTCACCGGGCATCCTCCTGTGTCCCGAAGTGAATGGATTCCTGTCCCGAGAGGATAAGCAATCGAGTGTGATCCGGCTTACTCTGGGTTCATCACAACGAATTGACCAGCGGAAAAGCAGGACATCGCGGTCGGTGAGCGCACCCGGCCCGGATTCTGCTGCTGGTCTCTCGTTCTCGATAGCCCGGGCCTCCGAGCGTCCCCGCAGCCGCGGCACGCGACGGGTCGGTGCCGGGTACCCCTGTCGGACCCAGAACGCCGATCGCCGCCCCGGCGCGGTCGCGTCCAAAAGGAGATGCACTGTGGCACAAGCTGTTCGCTTCTACGAAACCGGCGGACCCGAGGTATTGCGGTGGGAGACAGCCGAAGTCGGCCAGCCCGGACCGGGCGAGGTCCGGATTCGGCACGAAGCGGTCGGCTTGAACTTCGCCGACACCTACTTCCGCACCGGCCTCTACCCGGCGGCGCTGCCGGCCGGCATGGGCGTCGAGGCGGCGGGCGTGATCGAGGCGGTCGGTCCGAACAACACCGATTTCCGGGCGGGTGACCGCGTGACCTACACCGGCAGCCCACTCGGCGCCTACAGCACCGAACGAGTGATGCCCGCCGAGCACCTGATCCGGTTGCCGGAGGAGATCCCGTTCGAGACCGCCGCCTCCATGACCATGCGCGGACTCACCACCGCATACCTGCTGCGGCGCATTCACCCGCTGCGCGCCGGGGACACCGTGCTGCTGCACGCGGCCGCCGGCGGCGTCGGCTCGCTGTTCACCCAGTGGGCGAAGTTGTTGGGCGTCACCGTGATCGGGACGGTGTCGAGTGAAGAGAAGGCCGCGATCGCCCGCGCGAACGGCTGCGATCACGTCGTGCTCTACACCCGCGAGAACGTCGCCGAACGCGTCCGGGAGATCACCGACGGCAGGGGTGTGCCCGTGGTCTACGACAGCATCGGAAAGACCACCTATCAGTCGTCTCTGGATTCCTTGGCGCGACGTGGCCTGCTCGTCTGCTTCGGCACCGCGTCGGGCCCGGTCCCCCCGATCGACGCCATGCAGTTGGCGGTGCAGGGTTCGCTGTTCGTGACACGCCCCGCGCTCGCCGACTACATCGCCGACCCCGCCGAACGAGCCGAACTCGCGGGTGAGCTCTTCTCCCACGTCGCCGCGGGCCGCATTCGCGTCGACATCAATCAGCGCTACGTGCTGCCCGACGCGGAGCAGGCGCACCGCGACCTGGAGTCCGGTCGCAGCGTCGGCACCTCGGTCTTCGTGCTCTGAAACTCCGGCCGCCCGTTGCCGCGGGCTCACACCCCTTGGAGGACTGTCATGACAACCCTTACCCCACTGGAGGATTCGACGCTGCGCTGGTCGATCGGCGTGACACCGCTGACCTGCACCATCGGTGCCGAGCTGTCCGGCGTCGACCTGGCCGTAGCCGCGCACGACGACGACCTTTTCGCCGAATTGCGCGCCCTGCTGCTCGAATACAAGGTGCTGTTCGTCCGCGATCAGGACATCAGCCGCGCCGAGCACGTCGCGCTCGCCCGTCGCTTCGGCGAGCTGGAGGACCATCCGGTCGCCGGCAGCGACCCGGACCACCCGGGCCTGGTGCGCATCTACAAGGATCTGGACAGCGCGCCGGAACACTACGAGAACGCTTACCACTGCGACGCCACCTGGCGACAGCATCCGCCGATGGGTTCGGTGCTGCGCTGCGTGGAGGCGCCGCCCGTCGGTGGCGACACCATCTGGGTGAATATGGCCGAGGCGTATCGGCGTCTGCCCGATGAGGTGAAGCACCGCATCCAGGGCCTGCGCGCCCGGCACAGCATCGAGGCCAGCTTCGGCGCGGCCATGCCGCTGGAGCAGCGTCACGAACTGGCGCAACGCTTTCCGGACGCCGAGCACCCGGTCGTGCGCACGCACCCGGAGACCGGCGAGCAGATCCTGTTCGTCAACTCCTTCACCACACACCTGGTCAATTTCCACACGCCCGAGAACGTGCGCTTCGGCTTCGATTACGCGCCGGGCGCGGCGGAGTTGCTGCACTACCTGATGCGGCAGGCCGCGGTCCCCGAGTACCAGGTGCGCTGGCGGTGGACCCCCAACAGCTTCGCCATCTGGGACAACCGGTCCACCCAGCATTACGCGGTCCAGGACTACTGGCCCGCGGTCCGAAAGATGGAGCGCGCCGGGATCATCGGCGACCTCCCGTACTGACATCCCTTCCAGCCCAATCACATTGGAGTAAACCCATGCATTTTCACGACGATGCGCTGTTCCCGGAGGTCCAGGAGAAGCTGGTCATCACCGTCGCCCCCTACGGCCCGGAGTGGGAGCCCGACGACTTCCGCGAAGACCTGCCGCTGACCATGGACGAGCACGTCCAGCAGGCGATCGACTGCTACAACGCGGGCGCCACCGTCCTCCACATCCACGTGCGGGAACTCGACGGCAAGGGCTCCAAGCGGCTCTCGAAGTTCAACGAGCTGCTGGGCCGGCTGCGCGAGGCGGTGCCGGACATGATCCTCCAGGTCGGCGGCTCCATCTCGTTCGCGCCGGAAGGTGATGGCGCCGACGCCAAATGGCTCTCCGACGACGCACGCCACATGCTCGCGGCGCTGGATCCCAAGCCGGATCAGGTCACCATCGCCATCAACACCAATCAGATGAACATCGTCGAGCTGATGACCGCCGACGACATCGCGGGCACCTCGTTCACCCGCCCGGAGGTGTACGAGGCCTACCGCGAGATGCACGTCCCGGCGGGACCGGGCTGGGTGGAGGAGCACCTGAAGCGATTGCAGGCGGCCGGAATTCAACCGCACTTCCAGCTCGCGAACATCGCACAGCTCGAAACCGTGGAACGGCTGATCCGCCGCGGCGTCTACACCGGCCCGCTCATGGTGACCTGGGTCGGCATCGGCGGCGGCTTCGACGGACCCAACCCCTACAACATGATGGAGTTCATCCGCCGGGTCCCCGACGGCGCGGTGCTGACCCTCGAGACGCTCATGCGCAGCGTGCTGCCGGTCAACACCATGGCCATCGCAATGGGCCTGCACGCGCGCTGCGGCAACGAGGACACCCTCTGGGGTCGCAAGGGCCAGAAGATGACCTCGGTGCAGCAGGTCGAGCAGCTGGTGCGCATCGCCGGTGAGCTGGGTCGCGAGGTCGCCACCGGCAAGGAGGCGCGCGAGATCTACAAGCTCGACGAGCGCTACGCCGACGCGGACGAGACCCTCGCCAGGCTCGGATTCGCGCCCAACCGCAAGCCGGGTCAGGTCGGCTTCACCCACCACGCCTGATCAGCTCGCACCGGGCAGCATCTCGGGTCGCTGATCCGGCAGGGCCCGATTTCCGGGGGCACGCGGCCGACGCTCGTGTGCCCCCGGTTCCCTCTCTAACTCCGGTGTGCACCACCGTCTCGCACACCGGATACGTAGGAGCACCAATGGAGTTGCACACTACCGCCGCCGGGACGGACGGCCAGCCGGCCGCCGCCCCGGCCACGGCGGTCGCACGGACCCGCCGGGCGTATCCGTGGCTCATCTTCGCGCTGGCCTTCGGTCTGCTGCTGGCCGATTACATGTCGCGCCAAGTCCTCAGCGCGGTCTTTCCCTTCCTGAAAACCGCATGGGGACTGTCGGATTCGCGGCTGGCCTCGCTCAGCAGCGTCGTCGCGCTGATGGTCGGTCTACTGACCTTGCCGCTCTCGCTGCTGGCCGACCGCTGGGGGCGGGTGCGCAGCCTGGTCCTGATGGCGGTGCTGTGGAGCGCGGCCACCCTGCTGTGCGCGGTGGCCGCCGACTACCCGCAGATGCTCGGCGCACGCTTCCTCGTCGGCGTCGGCGAAGCCGCCTACGGCAGCGTCGGAATCGCCGTGGTACTCAGCGTCTTCGCGCCCCGCATGCATGCCGCACTGAGCGGGGCGTTCATGGCGGGCGGATCGTTCGGCTCGGTGCTGGGCGTGGCGTTCGGCGGGGTGATCGCCGTGCACTTCGGATGGCGCTGGTCGTTCGCCCTCATGGCGGTCTTCGGGCTGGTCCTGGCGGCGCTGTTCCGGGCGGCCGTCACCGAGGAGAAGCTCGCCCGGTACGCCGCCGACCCGGCGCCTGGCCCGGAAAGTGGAGCGGGCCTGCAGGTTCCGGTCTCGACACTGTTCACCAATCCGGCGGTCCTGTGTGCGTACGCGGGCAGTGCCCTGCAGATCTTCACCGCAGCGGTGCTGCTGTCGTGGATGCCGAGCTTCTTCGGCCGCTACTACGACCTGGCCCCGGATCGGGCGGGCGCGGTCGCCTCGGTCTTCGTGTTGCTCGTAGGCGCCGGAATGGTGGGCTGCGGAATGGTCACCGACCGCGTCAGCCGTACCGACATGTCCCGCAAATGGACCACGGCCATCGTGTTCTGCGCGATCGCCCTGGCCTGCCTCGCAATCGGTTTCGCCATCGGCCACGGTCCGCTGCAGCTGCTGCTGATCGGCGTCGGGGCGTTCTTCTCCGGCGGATCGTCGGGACCGGCCGCGGCCATGGTCGCCAACCTCACCCACCCCTCCGTCCAGGCTTCGGCCTTCGGCACCCTCACCCTGGCCAACAGTCTGCTCGGTCTGGCACTCGGCCCGTTCGTCGTCGGCGTCCTCGCCGACCACCTCGGATTGGCGAACGCGCTCCGGCTCGCCCCACTGACCTATCTGCTCGCCATCGCCGCACTCGCGCTGGGCAAGCGGGCCTATCCCGCCGGGCTGCGCAGGCTCGCCGCGCTCGACTCCGGCGCATCGTATCGACCTTCGAAAGGACTTGCCGCACCTCATGAGTGAGACCACCACACCGACCGTTGTGATCGTGCCCGGGCTGCGCGACCACGTCCCCGACCACTGGCAGACGCGGCTCGCCGACCAGCTGGACCGGGTCCGCACGGTGCCGCCGCTGGAGCGGGACAAGCTCTCCTGCGCTGCCCGCGTCGTCGCCCTCGACGCGGTGCTCACCGAGATCGACGGGCCCGTCGTCCTCGTCGCCCACAGCGCCGGTGTCATGATCACCGTGCGCTGGGCGCAGCAGTCCGCCCGGCCCGTGCAGGGCGCGCTACTGGCCACGCCCCCGGATTTCGAGACCCCGCTACCGGACGGGTATCCCTCGCGCGAGGAACTGGACGCCAACGGGTGGACGCCGATTCCCTGGCGGCGCTTGCCATTTCCCAGCATCGTCGCCGCCTCCACCACCGACCCGCTGGCCACCTACCGGCGAGTCTCCGGGATGGCGGAGGCGTGGGGGAGTCGACTGGTCGATCTCGGCGATGTCGGCCACCTCAATCCCGCCTCGGGATACGGGGATTGGCCGCGCGCGGCCGAGCTGCTGCGAGAACTCGTCGAGGACACGACGCCGGCGGCAGCCGCACCGGAGGTTACCCGATGACGAAGGTCGCCGCATCGGCCGCGGCCGCCGTCGCCGACATCACCTCGGGCTCCTCGCTCGCGGTGGGCGGATTCGGACTGTGCGGTATCCCCGACGCACTCATCGACGCGCTCGCCGCCCACGAGGTCACCGATCTCGAGGTGATATCCAACAATTGCGGGACCGATGCGCACGGCCTCGGAATTCTGCTGGCGGACAAGCGCATCCGCCGCATCATCGCCTCCTATGTGGGCGAGAACAGCGAGTTCGCCCGCCAGTATCTGGCCGGCGAACTGGAGGTCGAGCTGACCCCGCAGGGCACCCTCGCGGAGAAGCTGCGGGCCGGTGGCGCGGGCATTCCGGCGTTCTTCACGCCGGCGGGGGTCGGCAGTCCGGTCGCCGATGGCGGGCTGCCGTGGCGGTATGCCGCGGACGGATCGGTCGCGGTGGCCTCGCCCGCCAAGGAAGTACGCACCTTCGGCGGCTGGGGCGACCGGCGTTATGTGCTGGAAGAAGCGCTCACCGCCGACTTCGCGCTGGTGCATGCCCGCATCGGCGACACCGAGGGAAACCTCGTGTTCGAGAAGTCGGCCCGCAACTTCAACCCGCTGGCCGCCATGGCCGGACGCTGCTGCATCGCGCAGGTCGAGTATCTGGTTCCCGCGGGCGATCTCGATCCGGCGCGCATCCACCTGCCCGGCGTCTTCGTCGACCGCGTGGTGCACACCGGACCGCAGCTCAAACAAATCGAGAAACGAACCGTCGCCCAGGAGCAGTCGACATGACCACGGCCACCACGAATCCGGGCTGGTCCCGCACCGAAATGGCGGCCCGCGCCGCCCGCGAACTCCGCCCGGGCGAATACGTCAATCTCGGCATCGGCCTGCCGACCCTGATTCCGAACCATCTGCCCGCCGGTGTCCGAGTCACCCTGCACTCCGAGAACGGAATCCTCGGCACCGGTCCCTATCCGGAGGCGGACGAGGTCGATGCCGATCTGATCAATGCGGGCAAGGAGACCGTCACCACCCTGGCGGGAGCGTCGTTCTTCGACTCGGCCACCAGCTTCGGCATGATCCGCGGCGGGCACATCGACACCGCCGTCCTCGGCGGGATGCAGGTCTCGGCCGCCGGCGATCTGGCGAACTGGATGGTTCCCGGGCACATGGTCAAAGGTATGGGCGGGGCAATGGATCTGGTGCACGGCGCCGGTCGCGTCCTGGTGCTGATGGAGCACACCGACAAGACCGGAGCGCCGAAGATCGTGTCCCACTGCACGCTTCCGCTGACCGGCGAACGGGTTGTGCACCGCATCATCACCAACCTCGCCGTCATCGATGTCACTCCGGTCGGGCTGATGCTGCGCGAATGCGCCCCCGGCATCACTCCGGCGCAAGTACGGGCCGCCACCGCCGCACGGCTGGCCGTCGCATCCTGACCGGCCGACTCCTGGCTGTGTCGAAACACTCTGCACCGCAGCCTGTTTCGCCGATCCTGCGAAGGAAATCCATGCTCAATCTCGCCGTGCTGCTCGAGGACACCGCCCGGCGCTGTCCCAGCAGCGACGCCGTCGTTCTCGGCGACCAGCGCCTCACCTACGCCGAACTCGACGCCCGCGCGAATCAGGTCGCGGATCTGCTCGTCGCGCGCGGCATCGGGCCCGGAGACAAGGTCGCCCTCTCCTGCCCCAATCTGCCGGAATTCCCGATCATCTACTACGGGATTCTGAAGGCCGGTGCGGTCGTCGTACCGCTCAATATCCTGCTGCGCCCCCGCGAAATCGCGTATCACCTGGACGATTCCGAGGCCGACCTCTACTTCTGCTTCGAAGGCACGAGCGAGCTGCCGATGGGGGAGTACGGGCGCGAAGGGTTCCGGCACGCGGCCCGCTGCCGCCACCTCATCATGATCACCAATGATCCCGCCGGATCGTCGTCGTATCCGGAGATCGAGACCCTCGCCCAGGCGGTCGCACAGCGCCCGCAGCGATTCGGCACTGTGGCTCGGCGACCCGACGACACGGCGGTCATCCTCTACACCAGCGGAACTACCGGCCGGCCCAAGGGCGCCGAGCTCACCCACTCGAACATGCTGTTCAACGCCCTGACCGCGAACCGGTTGTTCGACAACACCTCTGCGCGTCACGACACATACCTGGTGGCGCTGCCGCTGTTCCATTCCTTCGGCCAGACCCTCAGCATGAACGCACCGCTCTCGGTCGGGGCCACGCTCGTGCTCATGCCGCGTTTCGACCCCGCCACGGCGCTGCGGCTGATGGCGGAAGAGCAGATCACCTTCTTCGCCGGCGTGCCGACGATGTACTGGGGACTGCTCAACGCCGTCGACGAGGGCATCGACACCGGCTGCATCGCGCGCACGCTGCGCAAGGCGGTCTCCGGTGGCGCGGCACTTCCGGTCCACATGCTCTCGCGGTTCACCCAGCGTTTCGGTGTGCAGATCCTCGAAGGCTACGGGCTGTCGGAGACCTCCCCATTGGCACTGTTCGCCGATCCGGACCGCGACCAGCGCCCCGGGTCGATCGGAGTTCCCGTGTGGGGTATCGAAGCCCGACTCGTCGACGCCGACTGGAACGACATCACCGGCACCGGCGAGATCGGGGAAATCGCGGTGCGCGGCCACAACGTGATGAAGGGCTACCACAATCGGGCCGAGGCGACTGCGGAAGTCATACACGACGGCTGGTTCCGCACCGGCGACCTGGCCCGGCGAGACTCGGACGGCTTCTACTACATCGTCGACCGGGCCAAGGACATGATCGTGCGTGGCGGGTTCAACGTCTACCCGCGCGAAATCGAAGAGGTGCTGCTCACCCATCCGGCGGTCTCGCTGGTCGCGGTCGTCGGTGTCCCCGACGAGCACTATGGCGAGGAGATCAAAGCCTGCATCGTGCGGCGAATCGGCACGGCGACAACCGAAGCCGAGCTCATCGACTGGTCCCGTGAGCAATTGGCCGCTTACAAGTACCCCCGCATCGTCGAGTTCGCCGACACCCTGCCGATGACCGCCAGCGGCAAGATCCTCAAACGCGAACTCGTCGCGGCCCATACCGGGCCAGGGACAACGGTTCTCGCGAACGACACAGCCTCCGGCGCCTGACCGCCGGATGCGGGGGCGCCATGACCTCCGCTCACCACGGGCGAGGACCGCAGGGCCGCGCCCGATTCCATCAATGATGATGAGGTACCCATGAAGATGAGGAAATCCGCGGTAGTCGCCGCGTTCGCAGCGACTGCAGTGGTCATTCCCGCCGCAACGGCCTACGCGGAACCGACCGCAGGCGGCGAATCCGCTCCGGTGGCATACGAAGTCACCCGGCAGGGCGACTCCGCCGTTATTACCGTCAGTGACGGCACACTGCGCCGTCTCGACGAGCAACTGGTGCTCTTCGACCGCCACGACCGACCCGTCGCCGCGCTCCCGCTGACCTACCGCATCGACGACACCGCCTACCCTGTCACCGCCCGGCTCGACGGCTCGACCGCGACCCTCACACCATCGAAGGCCAACCCGCAGCAGATCACTCGGGTAGACGCCCGCGACGTCGTGACCGTCGACCAAGCGGCAACCCAAGTGGCCGAGTCCTTTACGCCACGTGACGCACAAGCCCTGGGTGCATTCGCGCAACGCGTCGCGATCGGTGCGGCCGTCAGCGCCGTGCTCGGTGCCGTCCTCGGCGCCGGTGTCGGCTGTCTGGTCGGCGGTGCCGCGGGCGCCGTCATCTCCAGCCCGGTCATCGCCCTGCTGGTGCCCTTCGTCGGCGCCACCGTCGCCGGATGCGTGCTCGGCATGGCAACCCTCGGCGCGGTCGGCTCCATGGCCGGCATCGTCCTCGCCGGCGGCCCCGTCACCCTCTTCTCCGCCATCCAGTACTTCTCCACCATCCTCACCCCCTGCCCACCCGAACTCCCGTACTGCAAGGATCCGGCGCAGCCTGCGCCACAGGCGAAGTAGCCGACGCTGCTTATCCGTTCGCGCCGGAACTGCGGGCATCCAGTTCGGCGCGGGCGGTGGCGAACCACGCCTGGGTGCCGACCAGGCCGGCTTCGATGTCCTTCCGGGCGCCCTTGAAGCCGTACAGATCGCCGGCGAATCGGGTCAGCACCGACCCCTCGTGCTCGTCGAGTTCCTCCAGCAGGTCGCCTTCCTGGAGCAGGTAGGCGACACCGGCAACCTCGCCGCTGGTCCACACGGACCGGTAGTCGTCCCACCCGTTCTTCCTGACCGCAAGCGCCCGTTCGACAAGGTCTGCTCGCAGCGCATCTCGTTCGGCGTCGGTCGGCTGTCGAGTCTTGAGATGGTCCCAGTTGATCCGTTCTGAGTCGGACACGTCGGATCCCGTCCTTCCGGGTCGGTGATGGGCGGTCGGTACTGCGCAAATGTAGGCCGCAGCCGTGAGCTTGTCGCCGTCCCGGTCACGAGTCGCCACATCTCGTGAGAAATGGTACGGGCGTACATGCGTGCCCAGTTTTCGAGGGGTTTCGTTGCAGTTCCGTAGCGTGTGTGCCAACCAAACGGAAACGAAACAGAATCAAGCGGTTTCGGGCGGAGTGCGGATTCTGACCGCCGATAACGTTCACTTATCGGGGGTCAGAACGGCTCGGTTTGGTTTGAGGCTCTTCTGGTTTCGTTTCGTGTTGTTCCGTTGTATTTGACGAAACCAACGCTACGATTTCCGTTGTGTCGAGCATCTGCAACTACCCCGGCTGCACCAAACCGATTACGCGTGGCGGAGGGCCGGGGCGTCCGTCGGAATACTGTGATCACCCGGAGCACACCCGCTGGCGGGCCTGGCGAGAGCGGCAACGGCAGCAGCAGGCCGAGAGGGAGGAGACACCCCCGGCGAATGTCACTGTGACGCAACGGGGGCCGGTGACCGTGGCTCGGCTGCGGGCCGATGAGCTGCTCGGACAGTTCCGTGCGATCGCCGAACAGCTTGGGACGACGCTCAATACCGCGGTGGCGGAGTTGTCCACGCTGGCCGATCCGGCCGTCGCGGAAGCTCAGGTCCAAGCCGTGCAGGCGGATGCTGCACGGCGGATCGCGGAGGCGGAGATGGCCACCGTTGCGGCCGAGCAGGCGCGGCGGGAGGCCGAAGAGGCCCGGGCGGCAGCCGAATCCGCGGCCGAGGACGCGGCGCTGGCCGCGGAGGAGGCCGAGAGCCGGATCGCGGAGGCACTCACTGCGCGCGACGACGCACTGAAGGAAGTCGAGCGCGTCACGAAGCAGGCGGCCGACGATGTGTTCGCGGCACGGGCGGAGGCCGAAGCCGAGATCCGCACCATCCGGCGGGAATCCGCCGAGGACACCGAGCGGGCGCGCCAGCAGGCCGGCGAGGACATCGAGCTGGCCCGCTCGAAGGCGGCCGCTGAGGTCGAGCAGGTGCGCCGGGACGCCACCCAGCGGATCACCGCGGCGGGCGCGGAACGCGATCTCGCCGTGCAGCGTGCCGCCGATGCCGAGCGCACCATCGAACGGGCCGAAGCCGCTGTGGCCGAACGCAATCAGGTGGTCGCCGACACCCGGGACGAACTGAAGGGGGCCCGCGCCGAGCTCGATCGGTCACGGACGGAACTCACCGAGGTGCGCCGGCAGGCCGCCGCCGACCTGGCCGCGGTGCGCACGGAATCGGCGGCCGCCGTCGACCAGACGCGGCAGGAGGCCGCCGAACGGCTCGCCGCCCTGGACGATGCCCGCACCCAGACCCTGGCCCGTGCCGAACGCGCTGAAAAGCAGCTGGATGCCCTGCTCGCGCAACGTGATCCGGCCTCGGCGGCGAAGCCGTGAGAGTAGAGTCGGCACTCAATCGATAAATCGCAGGTACCTGATCGATAAGTGGCCCACAGAAATAGGGGCACCGAGCACGATGGCGTCCGGTTGCTGGAGCCCTTAGGGTCGAGCGGGGGGTGTTGATGCCCCTGGATTCAAGGTTGTCGATTCGGTTCCGGATCGGCGAAAGATGCTCGTGCAGCGGATGAGTCGGGGCTGGGGCTGCACCCTCAGGAGGAATCGATGTCCGCTCTGGCGGAATGGCGTGGTCGGTCGCGCCTGCAAACGGCCACGCGTATCGCGGTGCTGATGATGACACCGGTGGTCGCGCTGGTGGCAGGTTGCTCGAGCGACTCGGGAAAATCGACCGCGATCGCGACGACGGTCAAGCCGTCGACCAGTGTGACGAGCACGGTGGCGGCCTCGACTACTTCTGGTGCGCCCGCGGCGGGTCCGGGTGCGGGCCAGCCTGCCGGGGGAAGTCCCGCGGCCGGCTCGCCGGGCGGCGCGGCGCCGCAGCAGCAGCCCCCGGGCGAGTCGCCCGATACCCCGCCTGTGTCCGACTCGGCCCCCGGCGGAGCCCCCGCGCCGGACGGTTACGTCAAGTGCACCGACAAGATCAACTATGTCGGTGACCCGCGCAGCAATGCCGAGATCAACCGTCTCGGTGAGATACTCGGCCATTGCCCCGATCCGGTTTCGGCGTCCATAATCCCGACGCCGACCACCACGGTCGCCCCGACCACCACCACAGATCCGGGAACCGCCGCACCGGTCACGACCACGACGACCGCGCCCCAAACCACTACTCCCGCACCGACAACCACCGCGGCGGCGCCGACGCCCGCGGCCGCCGCGGGCGCTACGCAATAGGCACGATCGGTCCTTCGGGGCGGCTGGCGGTGTTTGCCTGGATGGCGCAGGATTTCCTGGTGGATAGCGGTATCGTCGGTGAGGAAAAAGGGGTGTGACACTTGAACATCAACGCCATGCGAGCGCGGCAGTCCCGGCCGAGCGTGGCACGCGTATACAGCTACGTACTCGGCGGGCGTGACAACTACGGTGTCGACAAGGATGTCGGTGACTACTTCATCGAGGACCTACCCGGATCCGAGCGGTTGGCCATCACCAATCGAGACGCCGTGCTGCGGGCCGTGAAGGCCATGGCGGCGGCCGGAATTCGCCAGATCATCGATATGGGCTGCGGCCTGCCGGCCAGCGTCAATGTGCACCAGGTGGTGCGGCAGGTGTATCCGGACGCCCGCGTCGTGTATGTGGACGACGACCCGTTCGTGGCCTCCCACGGGCGGGCCCTGCTCGCCGTGGATGACGGAATCGTGGTGCTGGAAGCGGATATTCGTGATCCGGACGGCATTCAGAAGCATGCCGACGTACAGCGCGTGATCAACTTCGACGAGCCGGTGGGCATCCTGTTCGGGATCACCCTGAGCTTCGTCAATGACGAAGAGGACCCGGCCGGCGTGGTCCGGTACTGGTCGGATCGCTTCCCTTCCGGTAGCCGGATCTATATTTCACACTTCCGTTCCGGCGCCACCCGTGAGGCCGTGGCGACGGCGAACAAGATCGTGGAAGCGTTCGGTCGCGGTCGTTTCCGCACCGAACCGGAGATCGAGTTCCTGTTCGGTGAACTCACCCTGGAGGAAGACGGCCTGCGCCCATGCGCCCAGTGGCGTCCCGATCCATCGGAGTCCGACGCGGACAATGCGGAGCTGACAGTCTGGGAACAGCTGGTGGTCGGAGGCATGGCCCGCAAACCGTAACCCTGTCAATCAAAATGCGGTGTTGCCAGCCGAATCCCGGTCGGCAACACCGCATTTGCGTGTCAGCGCGGAGTGCGCCACATCGGCCACAGCGGTGGACCGCCGCGGGTTGCATCGAGGGTGCCGGTGACGTCGAAGCCGAAGCGTTCGTAGTACGGGACATTCTGGGGTTTGCTGGATTCCAGGTAGGCGGGGATGCCCTCGGCGTCGCACTGCTCGAGGCGGGACCGCATCAGCGCCTGGCCGTACCCCTGACCGCGGACGCCGGGCAGCGAGCCGATGACGGCTAGATACCAGTGCGGTTCGCGAGGATGGGCAGCCGCCATGCGGTCGGCGAGCCTGCCGGCCATGAGCAGGCGGTGCCGGAAGGCGTACGCGAGGCTCGGCAGCTGGGGCGGCATCGCGGTGTCGGCGACGTGCCAGTGGCCGGGTGGCGCCCAGAGTGCCGCGCCGACTACGGAATTCGCGTCATTGCAGGCCACCTCGACACCGCCCAGGGGAACGAAGTGGTGGCGAGCCTGGGCGGCGAAGAGGGCGGCGGCGCGGCGGGCCCGGGTGGCGTCGTCCCGGATCAGCCACATGATGAGTGGATCGTCGGAGAACGCGATGCCGAGCACGCGCGCCAATTCGGGAATGTCGGACATTTGCGCCGGGCGCACGGTGATCCCCATGCGTTCACGGTAGCTGTTCGGCGGCCTCCACATGAGGTGCGACGAGCTGCTGTGCCGCATCGTGATCATGAGTGGGGATAACCGGCAGAAGCCGTTGCGCCAGGTGCAGCCGGTGCAGAGTTTTGAAGGTCAGGTCGCGATTCTCGTCGACGAAAATGCCTGGGAAGCTGGACTTCTGGCGCACCTTCTCGATCTGCAACGCATGCCAGGCGGCATCGCCCGCCAGCAGGATCCACCCGCGCGCGGTGTGCGCGAGCAGGCCCACGCTGCCGGGCGTGTGGCCCGCGAGATCCACCAGGACCACGCTGCCGTCGCCGAACAGGTCACGGCTGCGGGTGAAGGTGAGCACCGGCGGGCCGTCGAGGTCGTACTCGACCGTGGGGCGGTCCACCAGTGCATCGCGCACACCGCCGACCGGCGCGACCGGCCCGGTCATAACCCAGTCCTTCTCTGTGCTGTGGAGGTGAACCGGCAGCCCCGGGAAGTCGAGGAGTCCGCAGACGTGGTCCCAATGCGCGTGCGTGGGCAGGGCGAAATCGAGCGCGGGCAGGGTGGGCTGGGACTGCAGGCCGGTGATGGTCGGGATTGTCTCGACGGGCGGGCGCACGACGGGACGAATGGCAGCGGGCAGCTGCGCGATGGCGCGGTGCTCCGCATCGATGCAATAGCTCGGATCGACGATGAAGGTGGCGTCGGGGTGCTGGACGACGAACGAGGTCAGCGAGCTGGCGATGCGTCGCGGTGTGAACACCCCCTCCACGATCGCCGCGGTCGGCGCCGAGCGCGGAAACTGCGGCAGCGGCGTGACCGTGACGGTGCGCTCGGTCGCCGGCAGCCCGGCGTCGGTGATGGACCGCAGGAACCGCTGGTCGATGGGCCGCGGCCGGACCGCGCCGTGAATGGAACTCACTGCCGCGGTGCAGCATTGGATGATGGTGGACTTGCGCACTGGATCGGACATGCTGGAACGCTAATACTTAAGGTCGACATGAAGTAAAGGGGTAAATCGTGGCCATAGCCCAGGACATGAGAATCGGTGACGCCGCCGCCGCGCTCGGTGTGGAGACGCACGTGCTGCGGCACTGGGAGTCGGTCGGCCTGCTCGCGCCGCCGCGCAGCCCGTCGGGTCACCGCAGCTACAACGAGCACATCCTCGACTACGCCCGCATGATCCAGACGCTGCAGCGGACCGGACTGTCACTGGACCAGATCCGGCAGCTCGGAGTGAGCGGGTATGACGGCCGGCGGGACATGATCGCCGACCGCCGCGCCGAGGTGCGCGAGCGCATCGAACTGCTGGAGGCGACGGACCGGTTCCT
Organism: Nocardia sp. NPDC059229; assembly: GCF_042754165.1. Classification (NCBI taxonomy): domain Bacteria; kingdom Bacillati; phylum Actinomycetota; class Actinomycetes; order Mycobacteriales; family Nocardiaceae; genus Nocardia; species Nocardia sp. NPDC059229. The sequence goes on along the minus strand of NZ_JBHZAK010000002.1, from coordinate 446,521 downwards.
CGAGCACCTGCTCGAATGCACCCATCCGATCATCAGCGAATGCCCCGACTGCTCGGGGTTCGTGGCGCGGGCGCAGGCGCGGCGAGCCGCGGAGTTCCCGGACCGCCCCTAGGCTGGGCGGTGGAGTGAGCGCTCACACTCGCGCGGCGTGAACCGATACAAGGTGTGCGGACGCCGGGGGCCGCCCGCCAATGTTCCCGGACCGGGAGGAGTTGGGAAATGCGCTATCTCACAGGGATTCTCACCGCGCTGGGGGTCCTCCCGCTCGGCCTGACCGCCTGTTCGTCGAGTGCGTCCAACACCTCACCACCGGCGACATCACCGGCAGTCGCGAGCGGGGCCACGGTCGGTGGCGGGAGCACCGCGGCTCCCGCCACCCCGCCGAGTTCCCAGGAAGCAAAGACCACGGCCCCGGCGCGCCAGGCGGCCTGCGGCGCAGGCCAGGTCGACGTGACCGCCGACGTCATGTCCCCGGCCACCGGGCACCGGGGCGTGAAACTCACTTTCAGCCTCACCGCCGGCGCGGCCCCCTGCACGCTGACCGGCTATCCGGGCGTCGACACCGGCGCGGGCGGCCCACTGCTGCACGCCGATCGGACCCCGCGCGGATACATGGGCGGTCTGCCGCAGGGCAGCGACGAACCGCCCACCGTGACACTGGAATCCGGTAGTCCGGGCACCGCGGTCGTCGAGGGCATCGCCGTCGACGCCGCCGGCAATCACTGCCCGCTGTACACGAATCTGCAGGTCACGCCACCGAATTCGACCGACACCCGCACTGTCACAGTGACGATCGACAGCTGTGCCCTGCACGTGCACCCGGTCACCGGGTAAGGCCCGGTAGCTAGGGGTTCCGGTAGCAATCGCCGAAAAATCAACGGATACGGCGTAACCGCAGGTAGCCGGCGTGGCGAGGCTGACCGGGACCGGCAGCAGGAACTGGTCCGCGCAGGGCCTAGTGACCGCCCGAGCCGCAGACGTGTCGCTGGAAGGTTGACCGCCCCTGTCGTAATCGGTTACGCCCCTGACGTCAATGGTCCTTACGCGCATCTCTGCTACGTCGCTAGTCTTCGAGCTGTTCGTCTGGCGAAACACTCTGACTGCCGGTCGAATTCGATGACTCGGAGGCCGGAAGGTGCTGTGGACGACGAGGTGAAGCCGCGCCGACTGGTTGTGGGAATCAGTGGCGCCACGGGCATCGCCTATGGGATGCGGGTGCTGGAACTGGCCCGCAAGGCCGGGGTGGAGACGCATCTCGTCGCGACGCCCGCGGGCCGGCAAACGCGGCGACGCCTGGTGCTGATGATCCGGGAGACACCGCTGACACTCGGGCATCTGCGAGCGATGGCCGCCGTGACCGATTCCGGCGGCATCGTGATGCCGCCGGTCCCCGCGTTCTATCTGCAGCCGCACCGCGTGCCCGACATCATCGACCACTCCGCCGGCCGTGCGCTGGACCTACTCGACATCGACGTACCCGACCTGCCCCGTTAGGGCGACTAGAACAGGAAACCCGTGGCCCACTCGAGAAGTCTGCGCGAATTCATCGCCCAACTGGAGCAGATAGGCGAGGTACTGACCATCGGCAAGGAGGTGGACTGGAATCTCGAGGTCGGCGCGATCATTCGGCGCAGCTACGACTTGCGTGCTCCGGCACCGCTTTTCACGAATCTGACCGGTTACGCCGACAGTGGTTTCCAACTGTTCGGCGCGCCTGCGGCGCTGAGCTCGCCACGGCACCGGCTGGCCCGGCTCGCACTGTCGATCGGACTCCCGGCCGACGCCACAGGTCAACAGATCGTCGACGCCCTCGCCGACGCGCGCACCAAGCCCGGCATCCCCCCGACGGTGGTCGCCGCCGACAGTGCGCCGTGCAAGCAGCACATCATGCGGGGCGACGACATCGACCTATTCGCCTTCCCGACGCCGTGGATCCACGGCAATGATGGCGGCCGCTACATCCAGACCTTCGGTGCCAATATCGTCAAGACGCCCGACGGATCCTGGACGAATTGGTCCGTCAATCGAATGATGGTGCACGACAAGCGAACTCTTGCCTGCCTGCTGCCGAAATCGCAGCAGATCGGCATCATCCGGGCGATGTGGACCGAGGCGGGCAAGCCGATGCCGATCGCCGTCGCCCTCGGAGTCGAGCCGGGCCTGCCTGTGGTCAGCGGAATGCCGTTGCCCCAGGGTATCGATGAAAGCCACTACCTGGGGGCACTTTTCGGCGAGGGCATCGAGGTCGTGGCTGCCGAGACGGTCGACTTGCTGGTCCCGGCCACCGCCGAGATCGTGATCGAGGGCCACGTCCTGCTCGACGACGATGTCGAGGAAGGCCCCTTCAACGAGTACCCGGGCTACAACGCGATCGGGAGCTCGCTCAAAGCCCGCTTCGAGGTCTCCGCGATCACATACCGGGACAACGCGATTCTGCCGGTGGTCGCTGCCGGGCCGCCGGTCGAGGAGGACGACACTATCACCGGCACGGCGGCCGCAGGTGAAATCCTGCACCTGCTACGCGAGGCCGAGCTACCGATCTCGTCGGCCTGGTACAACTTCGAGGCCGCCGTGCACTGGCTGACCCTGGCGGTGCGTCAGGACTGGCACGAGACGACGGGGCTGGCGTCGCACGACCTGGTCGACAAGGTCGCCGAGGTGGTGCTCGGCGGGCCCGCCGCGGTGCACGCCCCCAAGATCCTGCTGGTCGAAGACGATATCGATATCACCGAATTGGATCAGGTGGTGTGGGCGTTCGCCACCCGCTCGCACCCTGACGTGAACCGCGGCGAATTCCATTTCGAACGCAAGCTCACCGATCCGCTCGGGATCTACCTGTCACCTGAGGAACAGCAAGGTTTCAGCGCGGGCAAGGTCATCTACAACTGCCTGCTTGCCGACCTCTATCCGATCGGCAAGCGGCCGATCAAAGGCAGTTTCGAGAACGGCTGGCCGGCCGAGATCCAGCGGCGGGTGCTCGCGAACTGGCACGAATACGGCTTCCCCGAGGCGAAATAGATAGGCGGACAATGAGAATCGTCAAGTCATACACCCCGGTTCGAGTAGAGAGCGAGCGTTTCTCACCGACCCTCGACTACTACGAGCAGGCCCTCGGCCTCGCTTGCGATCTGCACTTCCGTTTCGAGGCGGGCGATCTCGATATCGCGACCATCGGGCCGGTGGTACTGATCGGTGGCCCGGCCGAGGCACTCGCGTCCGCCCCCAGGCAGGACATGGTGATCTCGGTGGATTCGCTCGAGGAATGGCAGACGAGCCTGCTGGCCCGGGGCGCCACCCTCGTCACGCCACCGGCCGACATTCCGACGGGACGAAACATGATGGTGCGCAACCCCGACGGAACGCTGTTCGAATACGTCCAGTGGTCGCAGGCGAAACTGGCCGCAGTCGATCTGTCCCGCTCCGCCCAACAGGTCAACCCCTGATCCGAGCGCGTCCGGACGCAGTCGGATCGCGCAACCGTCGGTCCCAGCGTCCAGCCGCGCGGATCGGCCAGCGACTGCCACGAATACGCGACGGTTGAATACGCGCCTCTGCGAGTCCGGGACCCCAGCTACACCCGAACCGTGTTGTCGGTGGTGACCACCACGCGCGCGCCGTGTGCCGGAACGTGGGTGATATTGCGCATCCGCGACGGTTCGCTGCCCGCCCCGTCGGGCAGTGAAAGCTGGTAGCGGGTCAGAATTTCCCGCAGCACCGCCGTGCCCTCCATGAGCGAGAACCCCGCGCCGATGCAGCGCCGCACCCCGCCGCCGAACGGCAGCCAGGTGTTGGCGGCGACCGAACCGTCCAGGAATCGCTCGGGCCGGAAGGTCAGGGCGTCCGGGAAGGCTTCCGTGCGCCGATGCGCCAGCAGGATCGAGGTCGCGACCACGGTTCCCTTCGGCAGTTCGTATCCACCGAGTGTCATGTCGCGGGTGAGTCGCCGTCCGGTCCCGCCGATGACGGTGTGCAGACGCATGGCCTCCTTCAGGACCGCTTCGAGGTACTTTTCGTCCCCGTCGTGTGCCGCCCGGCGCGCCAGGTCCTGGACATCCGGGTTGGCGGCCAGCTCGTGGCAGGTCCAGGACAGCGCCGACGCGGTGGTCTCGTGCCCGGCGAGCAGCAGTGTCACCAGCTGGTCGCGTAGTTCCTCGTCGGACAGCGGTGCGTCGGTGGAGTTCTCGCCGGAGCCGACCGCCAGCAGCCGCGACAGCACATCGGTGCGCGCCTCCAGGTCCGGATGCGCGCGCCGCTCCGCGATCTCGCTGTAGAGCAGCTCGTCGATGGCGTTCTGGTTGTCGCGGAAGCGTTTCCACGGCCCGCGCCGTTCCAGGAACGGATACTTCCAGCCGAAGAAGATGATCGGATCGATATTGACGATCCGGCGCAGCCGCGGCGCCAGCTGGGCGCGGCGGCGTTCGTCGGTCATGCCGAACACCACCTGCATGATGACATCGAGTGTCAGATCGTTCATCGCGTCGAGCGTGAGCACCGTCGACCCCGACACCCACCGGTCGACATGGGCCGCGGCGATGGTGTCGACCAGCCCGCGATATCCGCGCAGCGACGAGCCGACGAACGCCGGCATGAGCAGCCGCCGCGCCCGCGCGTGCTCGTCCTCATCGGTGAGCAGCAGCGAATGTTGGCCCATGATGTGCACCAGCAGTCGATTGCCCTCGCCGGCATGCAGATCCGCGGGGTCGGCGGCGAAGATCTCGCGGATGTGCTCCGGCCGCGAGAACACCACCAGGTTCTCGGCATAGGGCGCGACCAGATGGAGCGTGAAGACGTCGCCGTAGCGGCGCGCGGACCGGCGCACCAGGGTCCCGCGCCATTTGCCGTAGAGGGCGGTCTGCACCGCGCGTGGCAGTGGCGGTCCCGGTGGAAATGCGGTGCCCACGATGCCTATCCCTTCACCTGGCCGCCTCGCTGCGGCTGAAACGCTTGTCCAACAGCGTAGAACGCGGGTGAACCCGAGGGGAATCCGCTGACGGTATAGGACAGCGTTTGACCTAGTTGGTTCCTACGGTGGACGCATGACGATTTTCGAGCCCTTCCGAATCGACATCCCGGCCACCGACATCGAGGATCTGCGGACCCGCCTGGCCCGCACCCGCTGGCCCGCGGACCTGCCCGGGGCGGGCTGGACCTACGGCATTCCGACGGCCTACGTGCGGGAGCTCTGCGAGTACTGGGGGAGCGGCTACGACTGGCGCGTCCACGAGGCCGAGCGCAATCGCCACCCGCAGTTCCTGACCGAAATCGATGGTCAGCGCATGCATTTCGTGCACGCCCGCTCACCGGAGCCCGACGCACTGCCGCTGGTGCTGGTCCACGGCTGGCCCTTCGAGGATTTCACCGGCATGATCGGCCCGCTCACCGATCCGCGCGCCCACGGCGGCAATCCCGCCGACGCGTTCCACGTGGTCATCCCGACCCTGCCCGGCTTCGGCTTCTCCGGCTCCACCCACCGGCCGGGGGACGCCTCGACCGAGCGCAGCGCGGAACTGATCACGAAGCTCATGGCCGCGTTGGGTTACGGGCGATACGGGGCGCACGGTGGCGACGCCGGGTCCTTCATCGCACCGCAGATGGGCAGGATCGCGCCGCAGCACCTGGCCGGTATCCACCTCAACGACCCGATCACGATCCCGGCCGAGGATATCGACCCGGCCGACCTCAGCGCCCGAGACCGGGAGAAGCTGGCCCGGTACCAGGACTGGAACAGGTTGGAGACATCCGGCTACGCGGGCATGCACTCCACGCGCCCGCAGACTCTCGCCCCGGCGATGTCCGATTCGCCGGCCGGGATGCTGGCGTGGGTCCTGGACGTGGTCAACACCTATGCCGATCCGGCGAAGCCGACACCCGATGCGGCAATCGACCGCGACCTGCTCCTCACCGATCTGTCGATGCTGTGGTTCACCGATACCGCAGGCTCCTCCATGCGGCTCTACAAGGAATCCCGGCAATGGGGTGCCGAGCCGGCCGATTCCGGCGTTCCCACCGGTGTCGCGGTCTTCCCGGGCAGCAGCAGTATTCGCGCTGTCGCCGAGCACCGGAACACGATCGTGCACTGGTCGGAATTCGATCGCGGCGGCCACTTCGCCTCGATGGAAGCCCCCGATCTGCTGACCGCCGATCTGCGTGACTTCTTCCGAGAGTTGCGCGGACCTAACGAATAACGCACCGCCGCAAGAAGTTCCACCGCTATCCCGCCCATCTCTGGCAGGATGGCGGCATGGCCGAGATCCACAGGACGACCATGGCGCCCACCAAGCTGGAGCTGCTGGCGCGGTGGCTGCCCACCCGGCACTGGTACTCCGGCGCCGAGTCGCCGGTGCTGTCCAAGTCCGGCGGCTTCCGTCTCGACGATCCGGCCGGCGAGGTCGGCATCGAGCTCATGGTCGTCACCGACGACTCGGGCGTGGAGCCGGTGGCGTATCTGATCCCCATGACCTACCGCGGTGCGCGGGCCGAGGACCTCGATCACGCACTGATCGGCACGTCCGAACACGGTGTGCTGGGCTTGCGCTGGCTCTACGACGCCGCGCACGACCCGGTCTTCATCGAGCAGGCCGCGCTGCTGCTGACCGGCAAGGCCACCGCCCAGGACCAGAGCACGAGCGATACCCCCGACCTGACCGTGCACGTGGTCCCCGGCGACATTCTCTGGCCCGCACCCGGATTCCGTCCGACGGTCATCGACACCGATACCCACACCGATATCGCCTTCGATTCCGACCGCTCGACCAACGCGGGCGCGGAGCTGATCCGCGTCCACCGCCGCCTCACCACCGGACCGGCGCTCGAGCGCGACCGCAGCCACGTCGACGCGCTGTGGTCGGCCGCGGACGGCACCTCGTCGCGCGGTGTGTTCCTCAGCGCTCCGTAGACGCGGGCCGGCCGGTGACGCAGCCGTACGTCACCGGCGAACCCGGCCGTGGCTCAGTGGTGTTCGAGATCGTCCTTGATCTCGCTGAGGGCGTCGACCGGAGTCAGGTTCTGGCCCAGGGAGTTCTGCCCGAGCTGGGGCCAGCCCTTGCCGTCCTGTCCGAGCAGCTGGGTCCAGATGTCGCGCAGCATGCGGCGGTCGTCGTCGGTGAAGCTCATGTCGTCTCCTGTGAGTAGAGCGCGGAATTGATCGGGGCTGCCGCGGAAGGCATCCACGTCCAGGGAGCGACCGGCTACCGCGCCGCTGTCGCTGAATTGGAACACCGCGACCTCGGCCCCGCCGTAGGGCTGCCAGCCGATGTCGTCGTCGCCCGGGTAGATGACCGAGGCGTAGCCGGAGCGGCCGTCGCCGTAATTCGAGGTCATCAGCGGCGGGATTCCGCTGAGGTCGGGTGAGCCCATCGTGCCTTCCCAGTACCAGTGCGGCAGGTACGAGAGTGCGACGTGCACACCACGATTCTCGATGGCGGTGCGCACCGCCTCGAACACGCCGAGGTCGCCGGAGTTCAGCTCGTGGTCGAGCATGGCCGGGATGCCGTGATCGCCGAGGTGATCGACGAACAGCGCGGCCTGGGCGTCGGCGTCGACATCGCCGCGCACGTAGTGATAGCCGACGAGGATCTTGCCGGCCGCCAGGGTGGCGTCGCGGAACGCGGGCCAGGAGTCGTCGGTGTAGTAGTCGCCCTCGCTGACCTTGGCGATGACGAACTCGAATCCCTCGGCGAAGACCTCCGTGAGGTCGAGCCCGTCCTGGTAATTCGAGATGTCGATGCCGAAAATCGTTGCGTTGGAAGTCATATCGGGTCCGTTCTGGTCGGGCGCGGGCGGCTCGGCGGCGTCGGTCAGCATGGTGAGCGGGTCCAGGCGATCCGGGCCCGGCGGCACCCACGAGTACCGGTGCCACTCGAAGTGCAGGTGCGGGGCGACGCCGCCATTGGTGCCGGAATCGGGATTGACGTGCGCGATGCGGTGCCCGGCCTCGACCCGGCTGCCCAGCTCGACCTCGCGGACGATGTGCCCGTAGACCGTGGTGCCCCCGCCGTCCGCCGCCGGATGGTCGACGACCAGCCAGCCCGCCGGATCCGGTCCGCCGAAACCCGTTGCGGCACCGGCGTACACAACCGTGCCGCCTTGCGACGCGTACACCGGCTCGCCCCCGCTACCGCCGTCCTTGCCGAAGTCCACGCCCCAGTGGAAGCCGTCGTCGCGCGGCCCGAATCCCGAGGTGACCACCCGCCCGGCGCCCATGGGCCAATACCTGGTGAAAGCCATGAGTCTTCTCCCCCTTGCGGTACAGCCGATCCGGTGCCCTTCCGTTTGCTGTGACCCGAGTAAAGCGGGATCGCCCGTCCGATTCCTCACCCGAACAGATGAATTTCCCTGTGATAACTCGCTGCGCTCGGCCGATAAACTGGTATCACCTCCGACCGGGGCTCGGCGGCCGGGACGTGATCGTTCTTGATTGGGGGGCGGGACAATGGACATGGGGGAGACGGGCATCTCGCTCGCTCGCTTTTCCGAGCTGATCGCGGAGATCAACCATGCAACAGGGCAGCCCGGCGCGTGGACCCGCGCACTGCGAGCCATCACCGACAGCCTCGGCGGCCACCACGGCTGCCTCGTTACGGCACAGGGCGGGCGGCGGTACATGATCGCGAGCACCACCGAGGGGCTGCGGGATAGCTACAACGAGCACTACGGGCGCATCGATCCGTTCGCGGCTGTGCTCGAATCCGCGCTCACCGCAATGGTGCTCACCGGTAGCGAGCTGATACCACCGGATGGCGGGCGCCGGCATCCGTTCTACACCGGCTGGGCCGCGCCACACGAGCTCGGGGACGGCGTGTTCGCGCGGCTGGCGACGCCCGGCTCCTGGATCGCCGTCTATCCGCGCGCGGACCGGAACCTGGACCGCCTCCTGGCCGAACGGTTGCTGAGGTTGTTCCTGCCGCACCTGGACCACGCCCTCGGCATCGCCGCGCGACTGGCCGATGCCGTCATCGACCGGGATCTCGCGCTCAGCGTGCTCGACCGCCACCGGCACGGCCTGGCCCTGGTATCCGGTTGCGGCCGGGTCGATTACGCCAACCCTGCGGCGCTGGCGATATTGGGGGCCGGCGACGGTCTGCGCCTGGGCGCCCTGGCGCGTCTGGAATCGAACGACCCCGCGGTGTCGAGTCGGCTGCGTCGCCTGCTGGCGGCGGCCGCGCAGACCGGCTCGTCGAATGCCGCGGCCCGCCTGCTCATTCCACGCGACCGCGACCGGCTGCCGTTGACCGTGTCGATCCTGCCGCTCTGCCCGGGTTCGCAGGAATCACCGCGCCGCGCGGCACTGATGGTGATCGTCGATCCCGAACGTGAGGAGCCGGGCGGCCGCGAAACCCTGCGCGAGCTCTACGGACTGACCCGGGCCGAATCGCAGGTCGCCTTCGAGGTTCTGCGCGGCAGCGGGCTGGCGTCGGTTGCCGAGGAGCTCTATATCTCGGTCAATACCGCACGCACCCACCTGCGCCAGGTGTTCGCCAAGACCGGCACCTGCCGGCAGGCCGAGCTCGTCCGCCTGCTGTCGTGCGTGCTCTCGGGCGCCGGGCAATTCGCGGACGGGCGACGCGCCGGTGCCGGTCAGAACGCAAACGTCCAGTTACCTGGGTGAATCGGTCATATCATTTATGCATGCCCGCCAATCGGATCGAGGGGCGAACCGATGTATTCGCCGACTGGGCTTGGCAGTCGCTGGTCGTGACCGGCGGCTGCTCGGTGGTGCTGGGGGTGGTGATGGCGGTGTGGCCGGACAAATCGCAGACGGTGGCGGGGATTCTGTACGGGCTCACGCTGATGGCGTCGTCGGCGGTGCAGTTCGTCGTCGCGTTCGGGGCGCGGATCGCCACCGCGTTGAAGGTACTGGAGGTCGTGAGCGCGATCGTCGCACTGGTGCTGGCCGCCTGGGCGTTCACCAGCGGTGAGTGGGTTGCGTTGCTGTCCTTGTGGATTGGGATGGCCTGGGTGGTGCGGGGCATCGTGCAGGCCATTGTGGGCGTGTGGTCGGAGCAGTTCGCGGGAGCGGGCCGGCTGGAGGTGGTCGGGCTGTTGACCCTGGCCGCCGGTGTGGTGGTCGGGGTGGTCCGGTTCGAATCGCTGACATCGCTGTCGATCGTGGTGGGCCTGTTGACCGTTGCCCTGGGTGTCTCGGAAATCCTGCTCGGCGTCCGGGTGGAACGCGAGGTCGTCGGAACCGCCTGACAATTGCCGGGTCGAATACCGGATCGCTTTCGCATAACTGACCAGTCTGAAATTCGTCAATTGCCCAAAATTTGCCGATAGGTTCGTATTGTTCGTGTGCTCGGGTAATCGATCGCGCGACGGATGCCGCCGCGACACCGTGAGAGGCAGGCTGGATGGCGCGAGACAACGGCAGCGGCGTGGTGGGGGTGGGCGGCCGGGGTCCGGTCGGTGAGAGCTCCGGGCAGCTGACGCCGGTCGCCGTGGAGAACTTCCGGATGCTGCAGGAGCGGCAGACCGCCGACCGGTCGGGGTCGGTCGCCGGATCCGCCCAGGTCAGGCTGCTCAGCTGGGACGGTCGCGGCACGCCCGACGGGCTCATGCCGGAACAGCCGGGGAGGCATCGCAAATGAGGCGCCGGACCGCGCGACCCGAGCCCGGCGACGCCCAGCGGATCGCAGCCTGGCAGGTGCAGTCGGTGCTACTCGGCTATCCCGACGAGGCGCTGCTCGACTCGCTGCCCATCCTGGCCCGGGCCGTTTCGACGCTGCCCGAGGCAGTGGGTGCACCTCTGCATCCGGTGCTGTCCTACCTCGACACCACGCAACCGCTCACCGCGGCAACCGAATACGCCGATACCTTCGATCATCGCAAGCGCTTCGGCCCGTACCTGACCTGGTTCCTCTCCGGCGACACCCGCAAACGCGGCATGGCTCTGCTGCGGTTCAAGCAGGTCTACCGCAGCGCCGGGCTGGTGCTCGGCGACGACAAGCTGTCCGACCACCTGGCGGTGGTGCTCGAATTCGCCTCGGCGCATCCGGTTCCCGGGCAGCGGCTGCTCGAGGAGCACCGCGCAGGCATCGAGGTCATGCGCCTGGCGCTACGGGAGGCCGGCTCGCCCTGGACGGGCGTGCTGGATTCGGTCTCCGCGACCCTGCCCGCCCTGCAGGGCACCGAGCGCGAGGCCATAGCCGCGCTCCTGGCCGCCGGACCGCCGGATGAGGACGTCGGTCCGGAGCCGTTCGCACGCCCCACCTCCATGCCGAATTTCATCGGAGGCCAACGGTGACGCTCAACGGCCGAGGACGCCGGCGGGACGTCAAGACTCTCGGCGAATCGCAGCCGAAGCGCGGCTGGGAGCCGGTCGGCCGCTGATTCGATCTCGCACTTGGGCCAATGTGCCGAGTGCAAGCCGAAATCCGTTCATCCGGATACATCCGAGCTCGGTAGGGTTCGGCGGGTGGCGAGGATTGCGTTTCTGGGTGTCGGGCGTATGGGTGCGGGGATGGCGGGGCGGCTGGTGGCTGCCGGGCACGAGGTGACGGTGTTCAATCGGACGCCGGAGAAGGCGGACGAACTCATCGGGGCGGGAGCGGCATTCGCGGCGACCCCTCGGGAGGCGGTGCGTGGCGCCGAGGCCGTTTTCGCCATGGTGGCCGACGATGACGCTTCGCGGGCGGCATGGCTGGGCGCGGATGGCGCGCTGGCGGGGGAGTATGAGCCGGGCGCGTTCGCGGTGGAGTTTTCGACCATTTCCCGGCCGTGGGTGCTGGAGCTGGCGAAACATGCCGCAGCACATGGTCTTCGTTATCTCGACTCGCCGGTGACCGGGCTGCCGGATGCTGCGGCTGCGGGGCGGCTGACGCTGTTCGTCGGCGCGGACGCTGCGCATCTCGACGCGGCGCGTCCGCTGCTGGCGCCGCTGTGCATCGACATCGTGCATTTCGGTGCGGTCGGGGCGGGCACGAGCTACAAGCTCATCCAGAATCTGCTGGGCTCCATCCAGATCGCCGCCACCGCCGAAGCACTGCGCACCGCCGAACTCGCCGGACTCGAACTCGCTGTCGTCACCGACACCCTGTCGCGAGGTGGAGCGGCCAGCCCCACCGTCATCCGCATGTGCCAGGAGATGACGGCCGGCGTCCACGACCGCGATATCGCCTTCACGGCCGCGCTCCGATTGAAGGACACCCGGATCGGCGTGGAACTGGCCGATGCGGTCGGCACCCCCGCAGCCCTCGGCCACACCGCCGAGCAGATCTTCCAACGCCTGGTCGACGCCGGGCACGGCGACCTCTCCGAAACCAAACTCATCGACCTGCTGCGTGACTGAACCCGATCCGCCACCGCTGCGGCCGGTCGCACGGCTGTTGCGCGCGGCCACCTATGTGTCCGTGCCCGCCTGGCGGAAAGCTCCGGCGTGAATTGTGGCCCACTGCCGGAAGGTTCGCGGTGCACGGCCGGTGACCTGCTCGACGGTGGACCGCACGATGGACTCGTCGATCGCGCCGGCGACGTAGAAGTCGAAGAACGCGTCCACGTATTCGACGGGCGTGGATTTCAGCATGTCGGCGCGGGCGTCCTCGTCGCTCAGGCCGACGCATTCCAGGTCCCGGCCGAGCACGTCGCCGAGAATGGCGATCTGTTCGGCGGGCAGCAGGGATTCGGGCCCGGTGGGCCACAGGATTTCGCCCCGCAGTGCGGGGTCGGCGAAGGCGTGCGCGGCGACAGCCGCCAGATCGAAGGCGTCCAGGCTCGCGGTTCGCACGGTCGGGAACGGGACCCGCACGGTATCGCCCGCCCGGAGCTGCGGCAGCCAGCGCAGGGCATTGGAGTCGAAAGCACAGGGACGCACGATCGTCCATGCCGCGCCGCAGTCGGTGACCTCCTGCTCGGACGCCATCATGTAGCGGGTGACCGCATTGCCGGTGTCACCGGTCGCCGCGGAAACACCGGACAATTGGACGATGTGTTCGACCCCGGCCTTGGCGGCTGCCTGCGCGACCCCGGGGTAGCCGGGCAGCAGGAACAGCGCCCGAACCCCGGTCAGCGCGGCCGTCAGGGTGTCCGGCGCGGTCATGTCGCCCGCGACCGCCTCCACACCGGCAGGGAGGGCGGCCTTCGCGGGATCGCGGACCACCGCCCGCACCGGTTCCGCGCCATCTGCCAGCGCCCGCACGAGTTCGGCGCCGACATTGCCGGTCGCGCCCGTCACCAGAATCATGTCATGCCCTTCGCATCCGGGCCGGGTACCGGCCGCCGGTTCAGGCTGTCACGAAAAGTGAACGGGCGCAAAGCATCCGATGAGCAACTAGGGCAGATCGTAGGCGGTGGCGTGGCGGGGCTGATACAGCCCGATCTCCCCGGCGCCGGGCACCTTCAGCATGGTGAGCATGCCCCAGCCCGCATTGGTGACCTCCGAGGTGAATTCGACGCCCTTCGCGTGCAGGTCGTCCATGGCGGCGGCCAGGTCATCGCACATGAGGTACAGCTCGGCGCGGCCGCTGTCCGGGGCGGCCGCGGGATGGACCGCGAGTTCGGCGGGTGGTGACTTGAAGATCAGCCATCCGTCGTGCGCGTCGACGTGGGCCAGGCCGAGGATGTCACGGAAGAAGGCCCGTGCCGCCTCGGCGTCCTCGGCATACAGGATGGTGTGTGCGCCGGTGATCATGCGCTGACGCTAACAGCGGCCGGCGCTTTCGGCCCGTAGGCGGGCGGTCATGGCGTCGGCCAGTTGCGCGGCGAATTCGGGTGCTTCGGTGCGCATTCCATTGTGGGCGCCGGGGAATTCGGTGACCTCGCGGCCGATCCGGCGGGCGATCTCCACGGCGGGGCGGTACGGCAGGCAACCCCGCGTCTCGCACCCGACCGCCAGGACCACCCGGTCGGCCACCGCGGCCAGCGCCTCGTAATCGGGCAGGTACGAGGTGAATTCCCGTAGTTCGTACTCCAGCATGAGCGGACCGTTGGCCGCCAGCCGCGCCCACATGTCGGCGGCGCGCGGCGGCAGCTCGGCCGGTACGGGAGACGGCTTCATCGCAGGGCCGATCCCGGCCAGGAAGCGCGCGCCCGCCGCGGCCGGGCCCTCGGTGCGGAACAGCGTGTAGACCTCCTCGATCATGGCGCGCTGTTCGGCGGCATCGGGAAGCACCGCGAAGCACGGCGGTTCGTGCGCCACCAGGAGGCGCACCCGATCCGGATGCCGGGCCAGTAGATCCAGTCCGACGATCGCACCCGCACTGCCGCCGACCACGAACGCGGGCTCCTCGGTGAGATGGTCGAGCAGCCTGAACGCGTCATCGCTCTGCACCTCGACCCGCTGTGTCTGCTGCTGCCCGTCCAGCACGCTGCGCGAATACCCGCGCGGATCCAGCGACACCACCGTGAACCGGTCCTCGAGCACCTCGGCGATCGGATCGACCGAGGCCGCGTCACCCCCACCGCCGGGCAGGAACAGCACCAGCGGCCCGCTGCCGCGCACCTCGTAGTAGAGGGACGCGCCGGGTACGCGCAACATCTCGGATCTCATTGCGGTATCTCCTCTTTCGAATTCGGACTGCTTGGCAACCGCAGGCGGCGGCGCAGCACCTAACCTAGGTATATGAGGGTGAAACCTAATATACCTAGGTTCTAAGGGTTCGCCAAAACGAGATTCCGGTTCGGTTCGATGGAGAGCGGATCAGTCGAGCTGGGACATGGTCCGGTCCGGGGTGCAGCCGCAGGTCTCACCGATGCTGAGCTGGACCGCGATGCGGGTCATCGTGCCGGAGGCGGTGCCCGATGTGGTGGCCGGCGTACGGGTCGGCGCCGCAATGGCATTCGTGCTGATCGTGGTCTCCGAGATGACCGGCACCACCGCCGGGATCGGCTATCGCATCTATCAGGCACAACTGTTCTCACAGGCCGACCGGCTGATCTTCTGCCTGCTGGTGCTCGGTGTGCTCGGCGCGGTCTGCGATCTGCTCATCGCCGCGATCACCGCGCCGATCCAGCGCTGGGCATGGGAGGTGAACTGACCATGGCCATCGCCACCCGAGACCTGACGGTGCACTTCCCGAACGCCAGGCACCCCACGCTCCGCGGAATCGATCTGACCGTGCCGGACGGTTCGTTCACTGTCCTGGTAGGGGCATCCGGAAGCGGGAAATCGACGCTGCTGCACTGCCTCGCCGGGCTCATCACCCCGACATCGGGCACGGTGACCGACAACGGTGCACCAGTGCTCGCGCCCGACCCGCGCCGCGGCGTCGCCTTCCAGCGTGACGTGCTGTTTCCGTGGCTGAGTGTCGCGGGCAATATCGACTTCGCCCTACGGGCGCACGGGGTTCCAGCCCGACTGCGCCGCAGCCGGATCGACGAGCTGATCGGCCTGGTCGGACTGCCCGGTGAGGTACGCGGCAAACGACCCACGCAGCTCTCCGGCGGAATGCGCCAGCGTGTCGGGATCGCGCGCATGCTCGCCGGTGAACCCGACATCATGCTCATGGACGAGCCCTTCGCCGCACTCGACGCGCTCACTCGGCTGAAGATGCAGGACCTGCTCATCGATCTGTGGAATCGACTGCGCCGCACCATCGTCTTCGTCACCCACGACGTGGACGAGGCGATTCGGTTGTCCGACACCATCAGTGTGCTCGGCGGCGGCCGGATCACCAACCGGATCCCCAATCCGCTCCCACGACCCCGCCCCGCCGATGCCCTCGCCGACCAGCCCGGTTACAGCGAGCTGCGGCGCATCCTCCACCACGAACTCGGTGTCGAGAGCGTGACGGCGTAGACCGGCACCTGTTGCCGGCCAAGCGATTCAGCCCAATCCGTGAATTACGAAAAGAAGATCAGCCGTGAAGAGACTCATCCGCCCGCTGACGGCCGCCGTCGCACTCCTCGCTCTGCTCGGGCCGCTCACCGCCTGCGGCACAGCCGACAATTCCGACCCGAACACGCTCACCGTGGGGTTCGTGGTCGACCCGTCGTGGGCCCAGATCCCGGTGGCCCAACAGGCCGGGTACTTCGCGAACCACGACGTGAAGGTCAAGGTCGTCAACTTCTCGACCGGAGTGGAGGCGTTGCAGGCGCTCGCGGCCCACCAGCTCGACATCGCCACCGCCGCCGATGTTCCGGCCGCGGCCACCTTGACCCGCTCGCCGGCACTACGAATCGTGGGCGACGGATCCCGGTGGCAGGGTTCCCGCATCGTGGCACGGCGCAGCGCCGGCATCACCTCCCTCGACAACCTCGCCGGGCATTCGATCGGCACCCCGCTGGGCACCAGCGCGGCCTTCTTCGCCTCGGATGTACTCTCGCACAACAAGATTTCGGCGAATCTCGTTCAGGTCGCGCCGTCCGCGACGGTCACCGCCGCCACGCAGCGCAATGTCGACGCCGTCTCGATCTTCCAGCCCTACCAGGCCCAGGTGGCCGAGGCACTGGGCGACGACGCGGTCCAGCTCACCGGTGGGAGCTACAACCAGCACAGCCTGTACCTCGCGAGCGATACCGCGATCTCGGCGAAATCGGCGGCGTTGACCGCCTTCTTCGCCGCGCTGAACGACGCCGGAGCGCAGCTGACCGCGCGATCCGACGCCGCCGTGTCCGCGGTCTCCACCGCCACCCAGCTGTCCCCGGATCTCATCCGGAAGATCCTCCCGGAGTTCGACTATGCCCTGCAGTTGCGACCGGACCTCGCCGATACCCTCGGCGCGCTCGCGAGCTGGGCGAAAGAACAGGGGTCGGTCGACCGATCGACCCCGCTACCCGACTACCGGACGCTTCTCGCCACCACCTTCGTGAGCCACGGGAACTGACTCGTTCCGCCAGCCCGCAGCCCGCTCGGTCAAGCTCGACCGAGGCCGGAAGGTGCCGGTTACTGTTGTGCCGCATGGGTTCCGAACTGAACGACTATGTCGCTGGACTGCCTCGCAAGCGCATGGGTGCGGGTGCGCTGTTCGTCGACGAGCAGGATCGGGTGCTGCTGGTCGAACCGACCTACAAGCCGTACTGGGAGGTGCCCGGCGGTGTCGTCGAGGCCGGTGAATCGCCCTACCGTGCGGCCGTGCGGGAGATCCGCGAGGAGCTGGGGCTGAGTGTGCCGATCGGGCGGCTGCTGGCGGTCGACTGGGTGCCCGCCGGTCTGTATCCCGACGACGGGGTGATGATGGTGTACGACGGTGGGCTGCTGACCGCCGAGCAGATCGACGCGATAGCCCTTCCGGCGGACGAACTTCGGAGCTGGGCGTGGTGTGACGCCGAGACGGCGACGCGGCTGCTGCCCGCGGTGCTGGCCCGTCGCGTGGCAGCAGCGCACCGGGCCAGAACGGTAGGGATCACGGTCTATCTGGAGGATGGCGTCGAGATCGGTTGACGCTCGATCACAGCGCGGCCAGGCCCCGGAGTGCTCGCCCGGTCATGAGGCAATATCTACTACGTCCCGTCGTTTTCGGCTTAGGATGTCTTCAAGGGAGCATCCGCGAACGCGAAGGGGAGTGGAGCGCATGCGAGCAATCACCCGAATCCTGAACTACGTCAAGGCGATGCGGCGGGCTCGCCGTAATCGAACAGATCTCGTCGGCTGGCTGATCCGGCGGCCGCAGCTGCTGGTCGGCACCATGATCCAGGAGACGATGCTGCTGTTCTCCAACCGGGTCGACCCGCATCTGAAGGACCTGGCCGAGCTGAAGGCCGCCGCTCTGGTGAACTGCCAGTTCTGCCTAGACATCGGTTCGACGCTGGCCCACTACGGCGGACTCACCGAAGCCCAGGTCACCGAGCTGCCGAAGTATCGGGACAGCGACGCGTACAGCGATCTGGAGAAACTCGTCCTCTCCTACGCCGAGGCCATGACTCTTACGCCGACCTCACTCGATCTGAGTGAGATTCGCGCCCAGCTGCTGACCCATCTGAGCAAGGCCCAGCTCGCCGAACTGGCCGCGGCCATCGCGTGGGAGAACCAGCGCGCCCGCGTCAACCAGGCACTCGGCGTGCGCCCGGCCGGTATGGCCGAGGGCATGACCTGTGCGCTGCCCGAACCCGCCAGGCCGGCTGACATCTTCAGGTTCACACCTTTTCCATTCGCGCAGCAATGAATTCGGCGCGGTCGTACCGTCGTAACCGGTGTCCATGTACTGACCACTTGGAGCGACCATGACCTCGACCGCACCCGTCACCTCCGGAACCGTCGCCGTGCCGGACGGCACCATCTACTACGAAGTCCGCGGCAGCGGCCCACTGATCGCCCTGATCGGCGCACCGATGGATTCCGGACCGTTCGGCGCGCTGGCCGAACTGCTCGCCCCCGACTACACCGTGCTCTGCAGCGACCCGCGGGGCCACGGCCGCAGCCCGGTCAACGACACCGACAAGGACTCGACTCCGGAACTGCGCGCCGACGACCTCGCCCGCGTGCTCACCCATATCGGCCAGGGCCCGGCCACCATGCTCGGTTCGAGCGGTGGGGCGATCACCGGTCTGGCGCTGGCCATCGCCCGGCCCGATCTCGTGCCGACCCTCGTTGCACACGAGCCGCCCCTGCGCGAACTGCTCCCCGATCGCGACGAGCTGCGTGCTCGGACCGACGAGGTCCGGGCCGTCTACGAGACCGGCGATGTGCTCGGCGCGGTCCGCAAATTCTTCGCCATGACCGGCCTGTTCATGCCCGAGGAAGTGCTGCAGGAGATGTTCGGCGGCGAGCGGGACCCGCAGTCGATCGCCTCCGACGACTTCTTCTACCGCCACGAGCTGCACACCACCTCCGGCTGGCAGCCCTCCCTCGACGCCCTGCGCGCCACCCCGACGAAGATCATCATCGGCATCGGCGACGAATCCGCCGACAAGTTCTGCGATCGCACCTCCCGGGCCCTCGGCACCGAGCTCGGCATCGAACCGACCCTCTTCCCTGGCGGCCACGGCGGTTTCATGGAACAGCCCGACGCCTTCGCCAAGCGCCTGCGCGAAATCCTGCAGGACAACTGACCGAATTCGTCGACGACCATGCATGGGCGGCAGGGCCACCCGGGTTTTGCCTGCGGCAATGCATGGTCGTCGGTAAACGTGAGGATTAGGCTGAGAACACACTGATCCGAGGGCGCGGAGGTGTGGACTATGAGGATTCGAATGGTTCGGGGCGTGGGACTCGGGGTGGTGGGGCTCGCGATATTCACGGCCGCGGTGGCGGTCTCGCCGGCGGCTCACGCCGATGGGCAGCTCTACGTGTGTGATGAGGTGCAGGTCACGATGGACGGGCACGGGCTCGGGACCGGGAATTGCGTGTCCGCGGGAGGCGGGGCACCTGCCATGGGATTGATCACCGGCGCTTTCGATATCTCGAGGCGCTCGGACAACTACACGGTGCATTGTTCCGACAATGGCGGCACGACCGGGGAATCATGGCTCCCGGGTGAGGTGAACGGGGGCTCGACGCAATGCGCTCCGACTTCCTGACCGGATTCAGTCAGGACGAATTGCCCAGCGCGCGTAAGTGTTTTCGGGATTCACCGTAATGATGTCGGCGACCTGCACGATATCGTCGGGTATCAGGCCGCCGAAATGCGCGAGGCTGGGGACGATCACCGCATCGGCCTCGAGGCGGGAGATCAGGGTGCGCACGCGCACGAACGGGCGATCGGTCTCGGGGCCGAAGACCAGGGTCTTGCACAGATCGTAGCCGAGCCGGCGAGCCAGATGCTGGATCTGAGTCTCGTCCCACTGTTGCTGTGCCCCCGACACATCGTGCCGGAGGAATCCGATCGCTGATGGTTGTGGCCGCATCTCGCCGCTCTCTTGAACTGATCCGCCTGGCGCCGGTGTCAACGCTACGGCTAACCAGTGCCGAACATAGGGTGATCGGCCGAGAAACTGCTCCTCGCAAACGTGTCGCGATCGGAGTGTCGGCGCCGACGCCACCGCGAATACCACCGAAAATGCTTGGTATGCAATGCATTACCTAATTTCGGTGAGCCTCTCTTTGCTGGCGGGAAACCCTCTGAAGCATTACCGTTCCCCTCGTGAGGGACGATTTCGACGGGTCGGTGGCGGTCGCGCAACCGACCGAACCGCATGCGGTGGGATTGGCGACGCGCCTGAATTGGCTGCGCGCCGGCGTATTGGGAGCCAACGATGGAATCGTCTCCGTGGCAGGCATTGTGGTCGGGGTGGCGGCGGCAACCAGCAACAGCACCGCGATCATGACCGCGGGCGTGGCCGGACTCGCGGCCGGCGCGGTCTCGATGGCCTTGGGCGAGTACGTCTCGGTGAGCACCCAGCGCGACAGCGAGCGCGCGCTACTGGAAACCGAGCGACGCGAATTGGCCGAGCAGCCCGAGGCCGAACTGGCGGAGCTCGCGGCCATCTATCGGGCGAAGGGCCTCTCGCCGGCCACGGCTCAGGCTGTGGCGGAAGAACTCACGGCCCGGGACGCGTTCACCGCGCACGCGGAGGCCGAGCTCGGCATCGATCCGGACGAACTGACCAACCCGCTGCACGCCGCGCTGTCCTCAGCGCTGTCGTTCACACTGGGCGCGCTACTGCCCCTGCTGGCAATCCTGACGCCCCAGGCGATCCGGGTACCACTCACCATGGCCGCGGTGCTCGCCGCACTGGCCTTGACCGGGGCCGTGGGCGCCCGGCTCGGCCAGGCACCGGTGGCGCGGGCGACCGTGCGTGTCCTCGCGGGCGGTGCGCTCGCCATGGTCACCACCTATGCGATCGGGCACCTGGTCGGCGTCGCGATCTGATCGGGAATCGCTGCGGCCATGCCGTGACAAGTCAACGTGCGCACGAACTTTCGGTTTCGACATTGTGATCCGCGGACGGTGTGCAGAATGCAACCGGCCTCACATTGGGTGCGACGGCCCGGACGCTGCGGAGACGGCGTCCGGGCCGAGCTGCCCTGGCACTGCATGCGCTGCCCAGCGCAACTGCTGGGCACCGGAGGTCCTACGGCGCCACCGGTGGCGGGGAGTCTGAAGTCTGCCGCCGGTGACACGGGGGTGCATTCCCTGCGCGGTGCCACGCGCAGCGCGCCGCGTAGTGCCCGGATCAATACCGGCGGGCGCGAAGTTCCGCCGGTGCCAATGAGTTTCGCGTATCCGGCTGGGCCCGGCATCTCGGGAAGGCTGGTAGGCACGCAAGGTCTCCGGATTGGCACGACCGGTCGGTCATGTGCGGAGGACGGCCGCAGCTCGTAGTTGAGGGCGTCGAGTTCCTCACGGCTGGTCGAGCTGAGCGGCGGGGCCGGCGACCAGGAGATCGCACGGCAGGGCCACTGGTCCAATCTCCGGACCGCGCACGGGGACATTCGGGCTGCGAATCCACTGGAAGACAATGCCGTGACCGAACTTTGTTTTTGATACGTGTTCAGGAATAGACTGCGTCACCATTCTGGTCGGAAGTCCAGATTATTGGAAGTCTCCGTATCGAATCGAGTAGTGCGATACGCAAGTAGCCCAGGCGGTCGGGGGATAGGGTGATGGCATCAACTATCCGGGCGTCTCAATAAGGGTGGACCTCGATGT
Organism: Nocardia sp. NPDC059229; assembly: GCF_042754165.1. NCBI lineage: Bacteria > Bacillati > Actinomycetota > Actinomycetes > Mycobacteriales > Nocardiaceae > Nocardia > Nocardia sp. NPDC059229. The sequence continues at coordinate 425,060 of NZ_JBHZAK010000002.1, read as the reverse complement.
CTCGGGATGTCGAACCTGCTGAACTGCGCATAGCGCTCGTCTGCTACGGCGGTGTATCGCTTGCCATTTACATGCATGGCATAACTAAAGAACTGCACAAACTCGTCCGCGCATCGCGTGCTCTGGATCAAATTCTGGAAAGCGACTCGCAGGTCGTGAATCCGTTCGTGGGAGCCGATGGTCAACCATCGGATACGGAAAGCATTTACTTCGACGTCCTTTCGCAGATGCGGGCGAAGGGGCAGCCGCTGTCCGTCGGAATCGACATCATCGCCGGAACCTCCGCCGGCGGCATCAACGGCGTGGTCCTCGGCAAGGCCATCGCGCAGAACGCGGATCAGGGACCGCTGAAGCAGCTCTGGATCGACGAGGCCGACCTGGGAATATTGGCACGCAGCGTGCATATCGGCGGGCCGAAGCTGCGCACGGCGCTGGCGTTCATCGGCAAGTTGGCGACCTTCTGGACCGATCGCGCGGTATTGAACGGCGACGTCATGTCGCGGCTCCTGTATCAGGCGCTGGCCGGGATGGATGAGAAGCGACCGGTCGCTTGGTCGGCGAATTCGCGCGGGCCCGCGGCCGAAACGCTGATTTCGCGATCCGGTGAGTTGTCTCTCTTCGTGACCACGACCGATCTGAACGGATTCGACGTAGCGGTGGCGTCGAGCGATGGCGGTGTGGGTCAGCGGGACCGGGAGCATGCGCAGGTACTCGAGTTCATCCGAGACGACAACAATGAAGACGCATTCGGCCCGCACGCGACACCGACCCTGTCCTTCGCGGCGAGGGCGACCTCCGCCTTCCCCGGTGCGTTCGAACCGGTCAATCCTGGAACCTTCCCGGCCCAGGCCCTGTTTCCTCCGGACACACGCGTGAATACCGATCTCTTCCACTACAGCTATCAAGAAGACGGCCGTGACGCGGACGCCGCCTGGTTCGTGGACGGTGGCGTGCTCGACAACGCGCCGTTCGACCTCGTCGTCGATGCGATCAGCCGCAGACGGTCGTCCACCGAGGTGCATCGCCGGCTCGTCTACATCGAGCCGGATCCGGGATGCGCTCTCTCGGCTCCACCTGCCGACACCAACAGCGGCAAGGCGGCGAAACGCAGTTGGGCAGCGGATGTTCAAAAGGTGCTCGTCGGAATCAGGGGCAGCCGATCACTGATCAGAGATCTGATCCGACTGCGTGACATGAACGAGAAGATCACCGAGATGGGCGCCATCGCCATGCGCCAGGAGGTCGAGGTTCTCGACCGGATCAGCGCTGCCGTCGCGTCGATACCCGGGTGTGAACAGGCTGTGCCGCAGGTCAATTCGAAAGATCTCGGTACGGCCATCGAGGCAATGCCCGCACTCGGGTTCTTGAGGGACCAGGAGAAATTCCAGGAGGTTTCGGCCAAGATGCACGCCGAAGCCGTAACCGCACTCGGTTCGACCTGGAATACCTATCAACGGCTGAAAGTCGAGGCAGCCGCCCGATGCATCGCGGACGCGATCGTGCAACATTTCGCGTTGCCTGGCGAATCGGGGACCGCGGTGTTCATCCGATGCGCCATGGCCGCCTGGCTGCGGCGGCAACCATGTTGGACCGCCAACGACTCCGCAGAACTGTCCACGCTCCTGCAACACATCGATACCCCGTATCGACATCGCCGGATCATGTTCATCCTCGCCGGGCTCAACAAGCTCTATACGGCCGAGGGCGGGCCACCGCGGGCGGATATCAACGATCTCAAGGGCCAAGCATGGTCGCAGCTGGATGAGATAACGGCTGCACCCGTTGCCGCGATTCGAGCCCTGGCCGACAAGGGGCTGCTCGACTTTCTGCGCCCACAACGGTTGCAAGCCAACGTGTTCGAGGGCGAGAGGTTCCGGACGCCGGAGGACTTCGCCGGATGCGAGGAGAATGCGAAGAGTTTCACCGACCTCAAAACCGCTTACGCAGAACAGATTCAGGAAAGACTCGGAAACGGTGGACAGACGCTCTGGGACGCGTTCGCGGCGACGACTCAGATGTGGAACAAGCGCGATCGTATCCTCCTGGCCAGCCGGTACCTGGGCTTCCCGCTCTGGGACGGGCTGCTGTTCCCGACGATCTCGTTGTCGTATCTACCGCAATTCACTCCCATTCCGATGACTCAGTTCAGCCCCCTTCGCGCGACCGCGCTCCAGCCGCTCGGCGCGGGCAAGCTCAAGGGTGTCGAGCTGCACCACTTCGGCGCGTTCGCCCACGCACCCGACCGGGAGAACGACTACCTGTGGGGCCGGCTCGACGCCGCCGAACTGATACTGCGCACCCTCGACGAAACATTCCCGGACGGAACACCACTGGGCCGAACCCTGCTCCCGCAGGCGCTGTCTGCTGTGCTGACGACCGAAGATGATCTCCGGCGGATCCCGGCGCAATTGATCGAGTCCCTCCGCGCACAGATTCCGGTGCTCAGCGCCAAGATCGCCGCAGGCGGTGACGCCGCACGCTGGCCATAGCGAAAGCAGCTTGCGGCTGATCTTCAGCGGGCAGGACTACCAGGGCAGCGGCCCATTGATATCGAAGAAGCCGCCGGTCGGGCCGTCCGCGCCGATCAGCGCCATCCGCACGATGATCTCGGCCGCTTCCTGAACTGTCTGATGTCCGCTGTTGTTGTTCAGATCGGTCTTCGTGTAGCCGGGCTCGACCGAATTGATGCGCAGCCACGGAAAAGCCTTGGCGTACTGAATGGTCAGCATATTGACGGCCGTCTTCGACGCCGGATAGGCCACACCGGGATACGCATGGGCCGGACTGCCCGGCGTGGCGACCCCGGTCAGCGAGGCGAGCCCACTGCTGACATTGACGACCACCGCCGCCGCGGACTCCTGCAGCACCGGCAGAAACGCGTGCAGCACCCGCACCGTCCCGAACACATTGGTCTCGAACGTCTCCCGCATGATCTCCGCCGTCAGCCCGGCCGCCCCGACCACAAGCCCGTCCGCACTCATCTCCGCCTGGATACCCGCATTGTTGACCAGCACATCCAGCCCACCCTCGGCCCGGATCTCCTCCGCAGCCGCGACCACGGACCCCTCATCGGTGATATCGATCCGAATCGCCTGCGCCCCTATCTCTTTCGCTGCCTGCCGCCCCCGCTCGGCGTCCCGGCTCCCGAGATACACCGTGTGCCCGTCCGCCACGAGCCGCCGTGCAGTCTCGAAGCCGATCCCTTTGTTAGCTCCAGTCACAAGGATTTTGCTCATGCCCCGAACCTAGAATTTGGAGCACACTCCAAGTCAACCCCCGGACGCCAGGTTCCGGTCATGGCGGCCGTAAAGAACGACGGAGATCGCTCAATGCCGGGTCACAGGGCGCGGATGGTCACCGACAGGTAGCTGTCGTCGACCTGTGTATCCGTTCGATCTCGATGGGAGTTATGTGGTCATTCGTCCGTTACGGTGATCTTCCCACTTGAGCCATGTTCGCCGCCAAGGATTCGGGAATGAGCTCGAAGGGTGCTATTGGTTTGCTGCGCGGCGGTCGGGCGTCGGGTACGGGGACCGGCGCAGTGGTCTGGGGTTGTGTTGTCGGCGGTAGGGCTGCTGGTGAGCTCGGTGGGTCTGGTGGCAGCCCGAATTCCGAAAGGGGTAGGGCAGTGGCGATCCTCGATGATGGTGTCGTGCAACAGGTTTCGTTGTCGGCCGAATCACTGTTGGACGATTATGGTGCGTGGTTGGCCGGGCATTCCGCTGCGCTGGAGTTGTTCTTCGCGCAGGACGCGCCGAGTGTGGGCGCGCTCGACGACCCCTGGACATTGCAGGGGCTGCAGGCTGCGGTGCGGGTGGCACGTACACGGATCGTGGATCGTCGTGGCATCCTCGCCCCTGAGAATCGAGCCCTGATCGATCGGTTCGGACGGTTCGTCGGGGAAGTGTTCGTGCGTCAGTTCGACGGATCGTGGACCAACGTCCTCGACAACGCACCGCCTGACGTGCAGGTCTGGCCGATGGTCCGCTGCACCGGCTACCTCGCCTGCATCGCACCGCACAGCGCGATCGAGATAGCCATCGCGCAGGGCCGCCCCCAGGGACCCGCCGCAACACCCGACGGCATCCTCACCGATCTGTACCGGGGGGTGCAGGACAAATACCTGACCTGGATCGCCACTGACCCGACGTCGCCGTACCGGGCGACAGCATGAATCGGGCCCGCTGCGAATCTCGCGGCGGGCCCGATCGATTGGCCGAGGCTCAGCGGGTGAAGGTCGAGGCGTTCTTGGCCAGGTCGAGCAGGGGTTGGGGGAAGATGCCGAGGACCAGGGTGGCCGCGGCGGTGAGGGCGATGACCGTGCTGGTCAGGGTGGGGTAGACGACGGTGGGCGGGGTGGCCGGCGGGTCGGTGAAGAACATCAGGACGATCACGCGGATGTAGAAGAAGGCCGCGATGGCGCTGGAGACGACACCGACGATGACCAGGGTGGCGGCATTGCCGCCGGTGGCCGCGGCGAACACGCCGAACTTGGCGATGAAACCGCTGGTGAGCGGGATACCGGCGAAGGACAGCAGGAACAGGGAGAAGATGGTCGCCAGCCAGGGGGAGCGGCGGCCCATGCCGGCCCAGGCGGGCAACGCCGTTGCCTCGTCACCGTTCTCGTCGCGGACCAGACTGACCACGGCGAAGCCGCCGAGGGTACCGAGGCCGTAGACGGCGAGGTAGAACAGGACGGACGAGACGCCCGCGGTGGTCGCGGCCACCAGGGCGGTCAGGATGAATCCGGCATGTGCCACCGAGGAATACGCGAGCATGCGCTTCATGTCGGTCTGGGTGACGGCGAGGATCGCGCCGACGACCATGGTGGCGATGGCGACCGCCGCGAGCACCGGCCGCCAGTCGTTGCGCAGGTCGGGGACCGCCACGTAGAGCACGCGCAGCAATGCACCGACTGCGGCGATCTTGGTGGCGGCGGCCATGAATGCGGTGATCGAGGTCGGCGCGCCCTGGTAGACGTCGGGTACCCAGGACTGGAACGGGACCGCGCCGATCTTGAACAGCAGGCCCACCGCCAGCATGGCGATGCCGAGAATGGCCAGGGTGTGCGAGCTTCCGGCATCGCGGGTGACGGCCTCGGCAATGCCTGACAGGCGGATGGTGCCGGCGTAGCCGTACAGCAGCGCCATGCCATAGAGGAAGAAGGCCGACGAGAACGAGCCCAGCAGGAAGTATTTCAGCGCGGCCTCCTGCGACAGCAGCCGGCGCCGCCGCGCCAGACCGCACAGCAGATACAGCGGCAGCGACAGCACTTCCAGCGCCACGAACATGGTGAGCAGGTCGTTCGAGGCCGGGAACAGCATGAGACCCGCGAGCGCGAACAGGGTGAGGGGGAAGACCTCGGTGGTGGCGACTCCGGCTTTGGTGGCGGCGATTTCGTCGACGCTACCGGGCGTGGCCGCCGCCTGCGGGGTGAAGGCGTCCACCCCGCCGCGCGAGGCCGTCAGGCTCCAGGTGCCGGGCCCTTCCCGCCGCACCGGTATGCGGTCGGCATGGCGTTCGGCGATGAACAGCAGCCCGAGGATGCCGACGACGAGGATGGTGCCCTGCAGGAACAGGGAAACCCCGTCGATGGCAACCGCGCCCACGACCGCCGTCTCGCGGACATCGCGCAGTCCGATCACCGCGCCGAGCGCGACGGCCAATCCGCCCAGTCCGAGCACCAGCTGGATCCCGTATCGGGATCGCCGGGGCGCGAAGGCTTCCACGAGGACGCCCGCGACGGCGACGCCGAACACGATCAGCATCGGGGACAGGTCTCGGTATTCGATGCTCGGTGCCGGGACTGTCGCGGCGAGCAGCAGACCTCCACTCATTTGTGGGCACCTCCGGTGGTTGTCTGGGCGGCTTCCGGCTGCACGGCCGGGGCCGGGTTGTGCTGTCCGATGGTGGTGAGGGTGCGGGCGACGGCCGGATCGATCCGGTCCAGCGCCGGTTTCGGGTACGCGCCCAGGAACAGCAGGGCGAGGATGAGCGGGACCACGACCACCAATTCGCGGGGGAGCAGATCGTAGAGCCGTTCGTTGCCCTCCTTCACCGGGCCGGTCATCATGCGCTGGTACATCCACAGCACGTACAGCGCCGCCAGCACCAGCGCGGAGGCCGCGAGGACGGCCGCCACCGGGTACCGGGTGAATGTGCCGATCAGGACCAGGAATTCGCTGATGAACGGTGCGAGACCGGGCAGCGAGAGGGTGGCCAGGCCGGAGATGAGGAAGGTGCCCGCCAGGATGGGCGCGACCTTCTGGACACCGCCGAACGCGGCGATGAGCCGGGTTCCCCGGCGCGACACCAGGAATCCGGCGATCAGGAACAGCGCCGCGGTGGAGATGCCGTGGTTGACCATGTACAGCGTCGCGCCGGTGCCGCCCTGGGTGGTGAGCGCGAAGATGCCGAGGATGATGAACCCGAAGTGCGAGATCGAGGTATAGGCGATCAGTCGCATGACGTCGGTCTGGCCGATGGCCAGCAGCGCGCCGTAGATGATCCCGATCACCGCGAGCACGCTGATCAGCGGCGCGTAAGTCGAAGTGGCGGAAGGGAACAGCAGCAGGCAGTAGCGCAGCATGCCGAAGGTGCCGACCTTGTCGACCACCGCCATCATGAGTACCGCGCTGGCCGGGGTGGCCGACACCGCGGCGTCGGGCAGCCAGGTGTGCAGCGGCCACAGCGGGGCCTTCACCGCGAAGGCGAACATGAAGCCCAGGAACAGCGCGTTCAGCACCGCGGGCGTCGCACCGAGGTGGCCGGAGTTGGCCGCCTCCATGACCGTCCGGAAGTCGAAGGTGCCGCCGCCATTGCTGCCGAGCTTGTCGCGGGCGGTGATGACGTACAGCCCGATGACCGCCGCCAGCATGATGAGCCCGCCGAACAGGTTGTACAGCAGGAACTTCACCGCGGCCCGCGACCGCTGCTGCCGCACCGCCGCGTCCCCGGTCCGCGGCCCGAAGCCGCCGATGAGGAAGTACATCGGAATGAGCATGACCTCGAAGAAGACGTAGAACAGCAGAATGTCCAACGCGGTGAACGAGATCAGCACCATGGATTCGACGACGAGGGTGAGTGCCACGTAGTAGTGCGCGACCCGCGGGCCGCTGCCGACCTCACGCTCGTCCTGCCATCCGGCGAGCAGCAGCAGCGGCACCAGCCCGGTGGTCAACAGGACCAGGACCAGTGCGATGCCGTCCATGCCGAGGGTGTAGCCCGCCCCGAAGGCCGGGATCCACTGCTGCTTCTCGACGAACTGGTATTGCGCGCCACCGGTTTCGAACCGGGTGGCCAGCCAGATGGCGATGCCGAGGGTGCCCAGCGAGACCAGCAGCGCGAAGACCCGCACCCCGGTGCGTCGGCCCGCCGGAAACAGTAGTGCGAGGGCGGCTCCGGCGAGGGGAACCGCCCACAGCGTGGTGAGCCACGGGAATTCCCGCACGGCGCCCAATGATGAACTAGCAAGGTCGTTCACAGGAACCTCACCGCCAGCAGGGCGGCGACCACCAGGGCCGCGCCGGTGAACATGGACAGGGCGTAGGAGCGCACGAAACCGGTTTGCACGCGCCGGATCCGGGCCGACAGGCCGCCGACGACGGCGGCCGTGGTGTTGACCAGGCCGTCGATGCCGCGGTTGTCGACGAACACCAGCGACCGGGTCAGGTGCTGGCCGGGGCGCATGAACGCGGCCTCGTTGGCGGCGTCGCCGTAGAGGTCGCGGCGAGCGGCCTCGACGAGCGGGCCTGCGGCAGGGGCGGTTTCGGGGATCTTGCCGTGTGCGTACTGGTCGTAGGCCACCCAGATGCCGGCCGCCACCACCGCCAGTGCGAAGAAGGTGATCGCCCAGGACGGGATGAACGGTTCGACGTGGTGCTCACCGACGACCGGGGCCAGCCAGTTGGTGAGCGAGGAGCCGTAGGCGAAGAGCATGCCGGAGAACGCCGAGCCGAAGGCCAGCAGGATCATCGGCCCGGTCATGGAGGCGGGCGCCTCGTGCGGGTGCACGCCTGCACGCCAGCGGCGTTCGCCGAAGAACGTGAGGATCATGACGCGGGTCATGTAGAAGGCGGTGATGCCCGCGCCGCACAGCGCGGCGAAGCCGGTGATGATGCCGCCGAATCCGCCGTGCGCGAACGCCGCCTCGATGATCCGGTCCTTGGACCAGAACCCCGCGAACGGCGGAACACCCAGGATGGCAAGGTATCCCAGTCCGAAGGTGACGTAGGTGACGGGCAGCAGTTTGCGCAGTCCGCCGTAGCGGCGCATATCGGTCTCGTCGTCCATGGCGTGCATGACCGAGCCCGCGCCGAGGAACAGCCCGGCCTTGAAGAAGCCGTGCGTGAGCAGGTGCATGATGGCCGCCGCGTAGCCGATGGGGCCGAGTCCGGCGGCGAGGACCATGTAGCCGATCTGGCTCATGGTCGAGGCCGCGAGGGCCTTCTTGATGTCGTCCTTGGCGCAACCGATGATGGCGCCGAACAGCAATGTGATTGCGCCGACTGCCATTACGGCGGCCTGTGCGCCCGGAGCCAGATCGAAGATCGGGTTCGAGCGGGCGATCAGGTAGACACCGGCGGTGACCATGGTGGCCGCGTGGATGAGCGCCGACACGGGTGTGGGGCCCTCCATCGCGTCCCCGAGCCAGGACTGCAGCGGCACCTGCGCGGACTTGCCGCAGGCTCCGAGGAGCAGCAGCAGCCCGATGGCCGTGAGGGTTCCGGTGCCGGCCTGCCCGGCGGCCCCGAACACGGTTCCGAAGTCGATGCTCCCGAAGGTCGCGAACATGACCATGAGCGCGATGGCCAGCCCCATGTCGCCGACCCGGTTGACCACGAACGCCTTCTTGGCCGCCGTTGCGGCGGAAGGCTTCTCGTACCAGAACCCGATCAGCAGGTAGGACGCCAGGCCGACGCCTTCCCAGCCCAGGTACAGCACCAGGTAGTTGTCGGCGAGGACCAGCACCAGCATGGCGGCCAGGAACAGGTTGAGGTAGGCGAAGAAGCGCCGCCGTCCCGGATCGTGGGCCATGTAGCCGACCGAGTAGATGTGGATCAGCGAGCCCACACCGGTGATCAGCAGTGCGAAGCACATCGACAGCTGATCCAGTTGCAGGGCGAAATCCACCTTCAGCCCGGTCACCGGCAGCCACTCGAACAGGCTGTAGTGCACGGCCCGTTGCGCATCCGACCGATCCAGCATGTCGCTGAACGCCCAGGCCGCCACCACGAACGAGGCCAGCGCCATGAGGGTGCCCACGAGGTGACCCCACGTGTCGCTGATCCTGCCGAGCAGCAGCAGGACCACGGCGCCGGCGAGCGGGAGCGCCGGCAGCAGCCACAGCATCATCTGTGCGGTATCCATGTCAGTACCGCAGCAGGTTCGCGTCGTCGACCGAGGTCGAGCGGCGGGCACGGAAGATGCTCATGATGATGGCCAGGCCGACCACGACCTCGGCGGCGGCGACCACCATGGTGAAGAAGGCGAACACCTGGCCGTCGAGGTTGCCGTGGGTGCGGGCGAAGGTGACGAAGGCCAGGTTCACCGCGTTGAGCATCAGCTCGATGCACATGAACACCACGATGGCGTTGCGCCGCACCAGGACTCCGGCCGCGCCGATGGTGAAGAGCAGGGCCGAGAGATACAGATAGTTGTCCGGATTCACCGCAAGCCTTCCTCGTGGGAGTCGTTGCCGTTCTTGCCGCCGTGCGCGTCGGTGCCGTTGTGGCCGTTGCCGTTCCGGTGACTGTCACTGCCGTTGCCGACGGTGAGCACCACGGCTTCGGTGTGGGCCCGATTGCGCCGGTGCCGCAGGATGGTGCTGACCGACAGCTCCTCGAAGGAGCCGTCCGGCAGTCGCGCGGGGGCGTCGACCGCATTGTGGCGGGCGTACACGCCGGGCGTCGGCAGCGGCGTGACCCGGGTGCCCTGGCGGAAGCGTTCCTTCGACAGCGTGCGCTGATCGGTGGGCGGCCCGAACTTCTCGCGGTGCGCGAGCACCATGGCGCCGATGGTGGCGGTGATGAGCAGCGAGCCGGTCAGCTCGAACGCCCACACGTAGCGCACGAAGATGAGTTCGGCCAGCGCCCCGATGCTGTAGTTGCCGCCCAGGCCGGGCCCGGTCTCGGCGACGCTCTTGCTGGACATCCCGTGCGCGATGCCGCCGATGAGCAGCATGCCGAAGCCGATGCCCACCACGATGACCGCGAGCCGCTGCCCGCGCAGCGTCTCCCGCAGTGACTCGGCGGAATCCACGCCGACGAGCATGAGCACGAACAGGAACAGCATCATGACCGCGCCGGTGTAGACGACGATCTGGACGATGCCCAGGAACAGTGCGCTCTGGGCGATGTAGAACGCGGACAGCGTGATCATGGTGGCGGCCAGGCACAGTGCCGAATGCACGGCCTTGCGCGCGCACACCATGCCGAGCGCGCCCAGCACCGCGACCACGGCCAGGATCCAGAACTGCACCGCCTCACCGGTGGAGGTGTGGGTGACGATCTGCTGGGCCGGCTGGGACAGGTGGTCGATCATTGCTGCGCCCCTTCCGCTCCGGCGAGTTCGCCTGTAGCGCCGGGGACTTCACCGCGGTAGTAGGACCCCTCGTCCGCGCCGGGATACATGGCGTGCGGCGGGGCGATCATGCCCGGCTGCATCGGCGCGAGGAGGTCCTGCTTCTCGTAGATGAGGTCGGCCCGATTGTCGTCGGCGAGCTCGTATTCGTTGGTCATGGTCAGCGCCCGGGTCGGGCAGGCCTCGATGCACAGGCCGCAGCCGATGCAGCGCAGATAGTTGATCTGGTAGACGCGGCCGTAACGCTCACCGGGGGAGAAGCGTTCGTCGTCGGTGTTGTCCGCGCCCTCGACATAGATGGCGTCGGCCGGGCAGGCCCACGCGCAGAGCTCGCAGCCGATGCACTTCTCGAGACCGTCCGGGTGCCGGTTCAGCTGGTGCCGGCCGTGATAGCGCGGCGCGGTCGGAGTCTTGACCTCGGGATACATCTCTGTGTTCGGCTTCTTGAACATGGTCGAGGCGGTGACCAGGAAGCCGCCGAGCGGTTCCAGCAGACCGGCCTTCTCGGTGGCCGCCGGAGGTTCGGCGGGCATCGGCGGCACCGGGAAGTCCGAATAGGCCCGCGTGGAGTCCGGATCCGGCGAAGCCTCGGTGCGGTCGCCGCCCGCGTGCCCGGCCCGGATGACCAGCGCGAGCAGCACGACCGCGACCACGATCCCGCCGATCACCATGCCCGCGGTCTGGATGTGGGTCCCGTTGTCCTGCAGTACCTTCAGGGTGGCGACGTACATGACCCAGGCCAGCGACACCGGGATGAGCAGCTTCCAGCCCAGGTTCATGAACTGGTCGTAGCGCAGTCGCGGCAGGGTGCCGCGCAGCCAGATGAACACGAACAGGAACGTCCACACCTTGGCGGTGAACCACAGCACCGGCCACCAGCCCGAGTTCGCGCCCGCCCACAGGCTGATCGGGAACGGCGCGTGCCAGCCGCCGAAGAACAGCGTGGTGGCCAGCGCGGACACCGTGGCCATATTGATGTACTCGGCCATCATGAACATGGCGAACTTGAGCGAGGAGTACTCGGTGTGGAAGCCGCCGACCAGCTCGCCCTCGGCCTCGGGGAGGTCGAAGGGCGCACGGTTGGTCTCGCCGACCATCGACACCGCGTAGATCATGAACGACGGCAGCAGCAGGAAGACGTACCAGGTTCCGTTCTGCGCCTTGACGATTCCCGAGGTGGCCATGGTGCCCGAGAGCAGGAACACCGCCGCGAAGCACAGGGCCATGGCGATCTCGTAGGAGATGACCTGCGCAGTGGAGCGCAGGCCGCCCAGCAGCGGATAGGTGGAGCCCGACGCCCAGCCCGCCAGCACGATGCCGTACACACCGACCGAGGCCATGGCCAGGATGTAGAGCACGGCCACCGGCATATCGGTCAGCTGCAGCGCCGTGCGGTGCCCGAACATGCTGACCTGCGGCCCGAACGGGATCACCGCGAACGCCATCACGGCCGGGATGAGCGAGATCACCGGCGCGAGAATGAAGATGGGCTTGTCGACGATGGCCGGGACGATGTCCTCCTTGAGGAGCATCTTGACGCCGTCGGCGATGGACTGCAGGCTGCCGCGCGGGCCGACCCGGTTGGGGCCGACGCGCATCTGCATGAAGGCCACGATCTTGCGTTCGGCGTACACCGCGAGCATCGGTATCAGCAGCAGGAAGACGAAGATGCAGATCGATTTGACCAGCACCAGCCACCAGGGGTCGTGGCCGAACATGGACAGGTCACTCACGGTGGTCCTCCCGTCGGATGCGCACGAGGTGTCCGGGTGTGGTGCCGAGCTGCACCAGCACGTCGGAGCCGGGGGAATTCATGGGCAGCCACACCACGCGGTCGGGCATCTCGGTGATGACCAGAGGCAGGGTGATGTGGCCGTGATCGTTGCCGACCGTCACCGGATCGCCGGTGGTGGCGCCGATCTCGGCGGCCGTGTGCGCCGAGAGCCGCACCACCGGGGTGCGGGCGGTGCCGGCCAGGTTGGGTTCGCCGTCCTGGAGCCGGCCGCGGTCGACGAGCATGCGCCACGAGGCGAGCACCGCGGTGCCCGCATGCGGCTGGGCGATGGGGTGCGGGCGGTGCACCGGGGTCGCGGCGGGCGGGCCTTCCCACGCGCCCATATCCGCCAATTCGGCTCGGGCACTGGCCGCGTCGGGCAGGCCGAGCCGGATCCCCATGTCCGTGGCGATCGCGTCGAGCACCCGGTATTCGGGCATCGGCGCGGCCTCGCGGCGCACCGTGGCGTCGCGCAGGGCGGCGTCGAACTGGCGGTGGCGGCCCTCCCAGGTGAGGAAGGTGCCGTTCTTCTCCATGGCCGAGGCGACGGGGAAGACGACGTCGGCGCGGTCGCTGATATCGCTGCGGCGCAGTTCCATCGACACCACGAAGCTCGCGGCATCGATGGCCGACAGGGCCGCGTGCGGGTCGGGCAGGTCGCCGACCTCCACCCCTGCGATGAGCAGCGCGCCCAGTGTCGGGGCGGCGGCCAGGATGGCGCTGGTGTCGCGGCCCGGAGTCGCGGGCAGATCGTTGACATTCCACGCGTCGCGGACCTGCTGGCGTGCAGCGGAATCCGCGACCGGCCGCCCGCCCGGCAGGAGCACCGGAAGCGCGCCGGCCTCCAGCGCGCCGCGCTCACCGGCACGGCGGGGGATCCACGCCAGGGTGGCTCCGGTCTCGTCGGCCAGACGGGCGGCCGCGGACAGGCCACCCGGAATGCCGCCGAGACGTTCGCCGACCAGGATCAGGGCACCGGGCTCGCGCAGCAGGTCCGCGATCTCGCGCAGGCGGGTGTATCCGGCGGTGGTGGCATCGGACTCACCGGTGCGGACCGCCTCCAGCACATGCGGTTCCGAGCCGGGCGCGGTGAGCAGCAGGGTGCCGGACATGCGCTGCAGGCCGCGGGTCATATAGGGGGCCAGCGAGTAGATCGGGGTGCCGTTCTTGCGGGCCGCCTTTCGCAGCCGCAGGTACACCATCGGCGATTCCTCTTCGGCCTCGAAGCCGGCGAGCAGCACGAACGGGGCGCGTTCGAGCGCCGCGTAGTCGACCGTGATGCCCTGTCCCGCAATGCGAGCCGCCAGGAAGTCGGCCTCCTCTCCGGAGTGCTCGCGGGCGCGGAAGTCGATGTCGTTGCTGTTCAATGCGATTCGCGCGAACTTGGAGTACGCGTAGGCGTCCTCGAGCGTGACGCGGCCGCCGATGAGCACACCGGCATTGCCGCGTGCCGACGCCAGTCCGCGCGCCGCGACCGTGATCGCCTCGGACCAGGAGGCGGGCTGCAGCGTCCCGTCCTTCCAGCTGCGCACCATGGGCGTGGTGAGCCGGTCCGGTTCGGTGGCGTACGCGAACGCGAAACGTCCCTTGTCGCAGTTCCATTCCTCGTTGACCTGCGGGTCGTCACCGGCGAGGCGGCGCATGACCTTGCCGCGGCGGTGGTCGGTGCGCTGGGCGCAACCCGAGGCACAGTGCTCGCACACCGCCGGGCTGGACACCAGGTCGAAGGGCCGGGCGCGGAAGCGGTAGGTCGAGCCGGTGAGCGCGCCGACCGGGCAGATCTGCACGGTGTTGCCGGAGAAGTAGGAGTCCAACGGCTCCCCGGCGGCAATACCGACCTGTTGCAGCGCACCGCGATCCATCAGTTCGATGAACGGGTCACCGGCCACCTGCTGGGAGAAGCGGGTGCAGCGCGCGCACAGCACGCAGCGTTCCCGGTCCAGCAGGATGGCCGCCGACAGCGGAATCGGCTTGGGATAGGTGCGCTTCTCGCCGTCGAAGCGGGATTCGGAACGGCCGGTGGACATGGCCTGGTTCTGTAGCGGGCATTCGCCGCCCTTGTCGCAGACCGGGCAGTCGAGGGGGTGGTTGATGAGCAGCAGCTCCATCACTCCCTCCTGGGCCTTGGCGGCGGCGGGCGAGGTCAGCTGGGTGTGGATCACCATGCCCTCGGCCACCGTCTGGGTGCAGGAGGCGACGGGCTTGCGCTGCCCCTCGATCTCGACCAGGCACTGCCGGCAGGCGCCGACGGGATCGAGTAGTGGGTGATCGCAGAACCGCGGGATCTGGGTGCCGATGAGTTCGGCGGCCCGGATCACCAGGGTGCCGGCGGGCACGGAAACCGTTGTGCCATCTATGGTTACGGTCACCATGTCGGTGGGGGTCACCCCGCCGCCGGTCGTGGAGCTCACTGTCGAGGTCATCGCGCTCCTTCAGCCCAGACGGTGGACCGGGCCGGGTCGAACGGGCAGCCGCCGAGGCGGATGTGCTCGGCGTACTCGTCGCGGAAGTACTTCAGGGAGGAGAAGATCGGGCTGGCCGCGCCGTCGCCGAGAGCGCAGAAGGACTTGCCGTTGATGTTGTCGGCGATGTCGGCGAGCTTGTCCAGATCGGTCTCGTGGCCCCGGCCGTTCTCCAGCCGCTGCAGCAGCTGGACCAGCCAGTAGGTGCCCTCGCGGCAGGGGGTGCACTTACCGCAGGATTCGTGGGCGTAGAACTCGGTCCAGCGCAACACCGCCCGCACGACGCAGGTGGTGTCGTCGAAGATCTGGAGGGCCTTGGTGCCGAGCATGGACCCCGCGGCCGAGACGCCCTCGTAGTCGAGGGCGACATCGAGGTGCTCGTCGGTGAAGATCGGGGTGGACGAACCGCCCGGCGTCCAGAATTTGAGGGTGTGGCCGGCGCGGATGCCACCCGCGTAGGTCAGCAACTCCCGCAACGTGATTCCGAGCGGCGCTTCGTACTGCCCCGGTCGCGTCACGTGACCGGAGAGCGAGTAGATCGTGAAGCCCGGCGACTTCTCGGTGCCGAACGACCGGAACCAGTCCACGCCATTGGCGATGATGGACGGCACGGACGCAATGGATTCCACATTGTTGACCACGGTCGGGCAGGCGTAGAGACCCGCCACGGCCGGGAACGGGGGACGCAGGCGCGGCTGGCCGCGGCGGCCCTCGAGCGAATCCAGCAGGGCGGTCTCCTCACCGCAGATGTAGGCGCCCGCACCGGCGTGCACCACGATCTCGAGGTCGAAGCCGGAGCCCTGGATATTGCGTCCGAGATAGCCTGCGGCATAGGCCTGCTGGACCGCCGCCTGCAGGCGGCGCAGCACCGTCACCACCTCGCCGCGCACGTAGATGAAGGCGTGCGAGGCGCGAATGGCGTAGGCGGCGATGATGACGCCCTCGACGAGGGCGTGCGGGCTCGCCAGCATGAGCGGAATGTCCTTGCAGGTGCCGGGTTCCGACTCGTCGGCATTGACCACCAGGTAGTGCGGCTTGGTGGTGCCGTCGGGTCCGGGGCCCTGCGGGATAAAGCCCCACTTCATGCCGGTGGGGAAGCCCGCGCCGCCGCGGCCGCGCAGGCCGGAGTCCTTCACCGTGGCGATGACCTCGTCCGGGTTCATGCGCAGCGCCTTCGGCAGTGCGCGATACCCGCCCTGGCCGCGGTAGGCCGCCAGGGTCCAGCCCTCCGGGTCCGCCCAGTGCTTGGAGAGGACGGGAGTCAGAGCGGTCGTCACTGCGCGCCTCCGTCGGTCGACTTCTGTTCCGCGACATGCAGATCCCGTTCGGCGACGTGCAGGCCCGCAAGGGTGGCGGGTCCGGCGGCGCCGTCGGTGGCCCCCGGCCGCTGGTCCTCGTATCCGGCGAGAATGCGGGCCGTCTCGCGGAAGGTGCACAACGGGATGCCGCTGCGCGATCCGGTCACGGGTTCCCCGCGCCGCAGCGAATCCACCAGTCCCTTGGCCGATTCCGGGGTCTGGTTGTCGAAGAACTCCCAGTTGACCATGACGACCGGCGCGTAATCGCAGGCCGCATTGCACTCGATGTGCTCGAGGGTGACCGCGCCGTCGGCGGTGGTCTCCCCGTGCCCGATTCCCAAGTGCTGATTCAGCTCCGAGAAGATCTGATCGCCGCCCATGACCGCACACAGCGTGTTCGTGCAGACACCGACGTGATAGTCACCCGTGGGCGTGCGCCGGTACATCGAGTAGAACGTGGCCACCGCGGTGACCTCGGCATCGGTCAATCCCAGCTGCTCGGCACAGAATTCGATGCCGGTCCCGGAGACGTACCCCTCCACCGATTGCACCAGATGCAAAAGGGGAAGCAGTGCAGAACGCGCGTGGGGGTACCGCTCGATGATCTCGCGAGCCTCGAGTTGCAGACCCTCACGCACCTTCTCCGGGTAGGGAATCGGCCGCGTGGTCAGGTTGAGCAGGATCTCGGTCATCGGTCCACACCACCCATCACGGGGTCGAGGGAGGCGACGGACGCGATCACGTCGGCCACCAGGCCGCCTTCGCACATCGCCGCCACCGCTTGCAGATTCGTGAAGGAGGGGTCGCGGTAGTGGACCCGGTAGGGCTGGGTGCCGCCATCGCTGACCATGTGCACGCCCAGCTCACCGCGCGGGGATTCGACCGGCACGTACACCTGGCCGGGCGGGACGCGCAGGCCCTCGGTCACCAGTTTGAAGTGGTGGATGAGCGCCTCCATGGAGGTGCCCATGATCTTGCCGATGTACTGGGGCGAATTGCCGAGGCCGTCCGGCCCGAGCTGCAGATCGGCAGGCCACGCAATCTTCTTGTCCTCCACCATGACCGGGCCCGGCCGCAGCTTGTCGAGGCACTGCTCGACGATCTTGACCGACTCCTTCATCTCGTTGACGCGGATGAGGTAGCGGCCGTAACAGTCGCAGCCGGTGTCGACCTGGACGTCGAACTCGTAGTTCTCGTAACCGCAGTAGGGCTGGGACTTGCGCAGGTCGTGCGGCAGGCCGGTGGCGCGCAGTACCGGACCGGTGATGCCCAGCGCCATGCACCCGGTGAGGTCCAGGTAACCGACATTGCGAGTACGGGCCTTCCAGATGGGGTTCTGGTTGAGCAGAAGTTCCATGTCCCGCAGGCGCTTCGGCAGCAGGTCCAGCAGTTCGCGCACCTTCTGCACGCCGTCGTCCGGCAGATCCTGGGCGATACCGCCGGGCCGGATGAAGGCGTGGTTCATGCGCAGACCGGTGATGGTCTCGAACACGTCCAGGATCAGCTCGCGTTCCCGGAAGCCGAACAGCATGGGGGTGAGCGCACCCAGTTCCATGCCGCCGGTCGCCAGCGCGACCAGGTGCGAGGAGATGCGGTTGAGCTCCATGAGCATCACCCGGATGACATTGGCGCGCTCGGGGATGTCGTCGGTGATGTCCAGCAGCTTCTCGACCGCCAGGCAGTACGCCGTCTCGTTGAAGAACGGCGATAGGTAGTCCATGCGGGTCACGAAGGTGGTGCCCTGCACCCAGCTGCGGTACTCGAGGTTCTTCTCGATGCCGGTGTGCAGGTAGCCGATGCCGCAGCGGGCCTCGGTGACGGTCTCACCCTCGATTTCGAGAATGAGCCGTAGCACCCCGTGCGTGGAGGGGTGCTGCGGGCCCATGTTCACGACGATGCGTTCCTCGGCGACCCCGTTCAGGGCAGCGGAGATCTCGTCCCAGTCGTTTCCCACCACGGTGACCGTGTGTTCGGGTCGTTCCTCGGTGTTGCGACGGGACTTGGTGTCGATGTCGTTCATCAGCTGTACGTCCTCCGCTCGTCGGGCGGCGGGATGCGCGCGCCCTTGTATTCGACCGGGATCCCGCCGAGCGGATAGTCCTTGCGCTGCGGGTGGCCACGCCAGTCGTCGGGCATGGCGATGCGGGTCAGCGAGGGGTGACCGTCGAACAGGATGCCGAAGAAGTCGTAGGTCTCCCGCTCGTGCCAGTCCACGGTCGGATAGACCGAGTACAGCGAGGGCAGGTGCGGATCGTTGTCCGGCACCGAGACTTCCAGCCGCACCCGGCGGTTGTGGGTGATGGAGTTGAGGTGATACAGCGCGTGCAACTCGCGCCCGGTTTCCTCGGGGTAGTGGGCGCCGCTGACACCCAGGCACAACTCGAAGCGCAGGGCTTCGGTGTCGCGCAGCGTCTTCGCCACCAGGACCAGGTGCTCGCGGCGGATGTGCAGGGTCAGCTCGCCACGGAACACGACGATCTTCTCCACGGCCTCGTCGAAGGTCTTCGCCAGCGCCAGGCGCAGATTCGCGATGATCTCGTCGAAGACCGGACCGTAGGGCGCGGGCGTGCCGCCGGGCATGGAGACCGTGCGGACCAGCCGGCCGTAGCCGGAGGTGTCGCCGGTGCCGGAGACGCCGAACATGCCCTTGCGGACGCCGATCACCTCGTCGGCGGGCTCGGCGGCCTCGATTGTCTCCGGGGTGTTCTCACTGGGTTCCACCGCCGCCTCCGGGGGGCTCTCCGTGCCGGTAGGTGCATCAAAGGTCATCGCAGCAGCCCCTTCAACTGGATGGTCGGGGTGCTGGCGAGCGCGGCGCGCTCGGCCTCGCGCACGGCTTCCTCGCGATTGACGCCGAGCGGCATCTCCTGAATCTTCTCGTGCAGCTTCAGGATCGCGTTCAACAGCATCTCCGGCCGCGGCGGGCAGCCGGGCAGGTAGATGTCGACCGGCACGATGTGGTCGACGCCCTGCACGATGGCGTAGTTGTTGAACATGCCGCCCGAGGATGCGCAGACACCCATGGCCAGCACCCATTTCGGTTCGGTCATCTGGTCGTAGACCTGGCGCAGCACCGGGGCCATCTTCTGGCTCACCCGGCCCGCGACGATCATCAGATCGGCCTGGCGCGGCGAAGCACGGAACGCCTCCATGCCGAAGCGGGCGATATCGAATCGCCCGCCGCCGGTGGCCATCATCTCGATCGCGCAGCACGCCAATCCGAACGTCGCCGGCCAGAGCGAACTCTTTCGCATATAGCCGGCGAAATCTTCCACCGTGCTCAGCAGGAACCCGCTGGGCAGTTTCTCCTCGAGACCCATGTCGGACTACATCTCCCGGATCGTTACACCCCGCCTCGCACGGGGTGTGTCATTGGAAATCCCCTGTGCGCCAATCAATCCCAGCTGAGGCCGCCGCGCCGCCACTCGTAGGCGTAGGCGACCGAGACGTTGAAGATGAACAACGCCATGGCGGCCAGTCCGAACACTCCGAGCGCGTCGAAGTGCACTGCCCACGGGTAGAGGAACACGATCTCGATGTCGAAGATGATGAACAGCATGGCGGTGAGGTAGTACTTCACCGGAAAGCGCTGGCCCGCAGCATTTCCCGGCCCGCCCGCGACAGCGTGGGGCGTGGGTTCGATACCGCATTCATAGGCTTCGAGCTTTGCTCGGTTGTGGCGTTTGGGGCCGATCAGGGCCGCCAGGAAAATGGAGAACACCCCGAACGCGGCGGCCACCGCGCCGAGAACCAGGGTCGGCACCTCGATATTCACAACAGCACTACCCCTCCTGCGAGCTGGACGACGCAATACGGACGGCAGCTGCCGAGGCGCGGGCTGACATCGTCGTCCGCCGGCCAGTCTCGTTCCCCGGGCACCGCTCAGCGACGACACGGACGTTCGGGGAGTGAGGCGGCGGCTTCATTCATACCGATGCCCGCGCTCGTGTGAGCTACGGCACAGCCTACAACTCGGATGAGAAGATACATCACGATTCGCAATCGCGTTTGATCGAATTCGGAACGGTCTTTTATGACCGATTGGACGCAATCACGAATGTCACGTGACAGGGGTTTGTCCTGATCACGAGGGCGAACGAAGATCAGGCCGCGAAGCTATTACCGAGCACACCCAGGACAGTGTCGGTGAGCCGGATAGGGTCGATGGGGTGGGGCACCGCAGCCTCGGCGCGCGACCAGTTGGCCAGCCAGGCATCGTCCGGGCGGCCGGTCAGCACGACGATCGGCGGGCAGTCCGCGATCTCGTCCTTGAGCTGCTTGGCCAGGCCGAGACCGCCCTCCGGGGCCGACTCGCCATCGAGGATCAGCAGATCCAGATTGCCGGCGTCCACGCGCTCGAGGACAACCGGCCCGGTCGCCACCTCGAGGTATTCGATGGGCGGCAGATCTGGGTGCGGCCGTCTGCCCAGCGCCAGCATCACCTGGCTCCGGGTATCGGCGTCATTGCTGTAGACGAGGACCCGCACCGCGGCGGGACGTTTCGCATCGGCCACGTTCCGCATGCTACGTCCCTGGTGGGGGAGTGCGGGGCAGCTTCGCCCGAAGTCGCGCGCGCGTCGCGGAATCGCCTGTCGCGCACTACGTCGATGGCTGATTGTTCGTAATTCGCGACCGGTACCATCCAGCGAATGAGGGGATACATCACGCAGCACCTCATCGAAACCAACGCGTGGACCGACGGGTTGGTGGGGTTGGCGGGGGCCGAGTGAGATGAGCACGCGGGTCGAGGTGGTGCCGGGCAGCCACCTGGTGGCCAGTGTGGACGACGTGGTCGTGGTTGTCGCGCACCGGGATTCGCGGCCGCTGACCGCCGAATCCGACGCCGTTGGGGTGCTGGACAAGCTGCTGGATCTGGTCGCCGAGGCGTCGTCGCGGGAGACCCGGCGGACCGGGCGGACCTTCGCCCGGCTGGTCAGCACCTGGCTGATGGCTCGCGACGACGAGGAGAAGGTCGAATTCGGGGTGCTCACGCCGGGCACCCGCGGGCTGGCCGTATTCCTGCACGGGCAGGTCACCGCGATCCTGGAGGGTGGGCAGCGCCGCGAGGTACTGCACGGGCGCGACGCGGGATTCAGCGTCGACCGGGTGGTCAGCCCCGCGCCCGCGCGGGCTGCGGCGGTGTTCGTGGACGACGGCGAGGCGCGGGCGACGTTGCCGCCGCCGGGTGTGTTCGCACTGCGCGATGGGCGGGTGCCCGGGTCCGGGGCGGTGATGTGGCGGGAGGGCGCACCCGATACACCGGTCGGTGGTGTGTCGGCGGGAGCACGCAATTCCGGGGCGCGCACGAATCCTGATCGCCGCGTGCGGCAAGCAAGACGCAATGGGCAACCGGCGAACGAGCCCGCAAGGTCGGGGGACGCCGCGTCCGGCAGTACAGGCAAGAATGCATCGCATGCCACTCGGCTCGGGGTCGTCGTGCACGGATACGACTGCGCGCGTGGGCATCTCAACGATCCGCGCGTGCCCCTCTGTGCGGTGTGCGGCATTCGGATGGAGCCGGTGACCTGTGTGCTCACCGAGGGCATCCGGCCGTCGCTGGGTGTGCTGCTGCTCGATGACGGGACCTCGTATGCGCTCGACAGCGATCTGGTGATCGGGCGAGAGCCGGAACGATCCGACCAGGTGCGGCGCGGTGCGCAGGCGATTCGGATCCCCGACACCTCGGGCGGCATGTCGCGGGTGCACGCCGAGATCCGGCTCGTGGGGTGGGACGTGCTGGTGATGGACCGCGGCTCGGCCAACGGCACCCACATTCGCCCGCCGGGCCGTCCGGATTGGGTGCCCGCGGCACCCGGGCGGCCGGCAGTGCTGGAACCGGGGAGTCAGCTACTTCTCGGCGGCCGGGTATTCACCTTCGAATCCTCGATCAGTCCGGGCTCCTCACCCCAGGAACTTCCAAGAATATAGTCGGGTACGGCAGATTTTCGACGCAGCGACCATGTCTGGTCACGCCATTAGCAAACACGCAGATAACTCCGATGCCGGAAGATGGCAATGCCCACGCATCCAGTTAGGCATCGAATCGCAATCTTTGCTGGTCGCGCCCGGTTATCAGCGGCATTCTAGTAACCACGGATAGTCCCGAGCGTTGGGCGGTGGACACATGCGAATCTCTGAAATACTGCGCCGGAAGGGCAGCGGCGTGGTCACGATTGCACCGGATGCATCAGTGCGTGAACTGCTCAGAGTCCTGGCGACCCACAATGTGGGCGCGGTGATCGTCTCGCGAGACGGTGCCGCCATGTCGGGCATCGTCTCCGAACGAGACATCGTGCGCCGACTCCATGACCAAGGCGCTGCACTCCTCGACGCCTCCGTCTCCTCGATCATGACCGCCGCCGTGCACACCTGCTCGCCCGACGACCGCGTGGAAACCCTCAACGCCACCATGACCGAGCACCGGATCCGCCACCTCCCGGTCCTCCGCGACGGCCGGATGATCGGCATCGTCAGCATCGGAGACGTCGTCAAAAGCCAGATCTCCGAACTCGAAACCGAGCGCGAAGCCCTGGTCAAGTACCTGCAGCACGGCTGACGGATAAACACACTCGTTTCACCCGACTGCCTGCCCGATACGATCGAATCGATTCGTCGTATCGAGGAAAGGCCCTGCGCCCGTGCAGTCCGAAAACCCAACGCCTGACGACACTCTGGGCGATTTCACCAAGCGCACCATTGCACTGGAAGGCGCGGACAAGACCGTCTATGTGGCAGGCAGCGGGCCGGCGGTGATCGTCATGCCGGAGATGCCCGGCATCAGCCCCGACGTGCTGCGCTTCGCACGGTGGGTCCGCGACGCGGGCTTCACCGTCTACGTGCCCTCACTGTTCGGTGTGGACGGCGCGTACCCGACGGTCGAACTGGGCGACCCGATCGCGCGGAAGACCTGCGTCAGCAAGGAGTTCCGCGCCTTCGCCGGCGGCGGCACCAGCCCCGTCGCCGTGTGGCTGCGCGCCCTGGCCCGCCTGGCCCACGCCGAATCCGGCGGCCCCGGCGTCGGCGCGGTGGGCATGTGCTTCACCGGAAACTTCGCGCTCACCATGACTCTCGAACCCGCGGTCATCGCCCCCGTCATCAACCACCCGTCCCTCCCACTCGACGACCCCGCCGGCCTCGAGCTCTCCCCGGAGGACGCGACCGCCATCGCCGCCCGCTTCGAACGCGACGACCTCCGCGCCCTCGCCTACCGCTTCGACAACGACAAATGGTGCACCGGCCAGCGTTTCGCCGCCTACACCCAACTCCTCGGCGACCGCTTCGACGGCCGAGTCCTCTCCGGCGCCCACGCCAACCCCAACCCCCCACCGTTCTTCCAGCACATCGTCCAAACCCCCCACAGCGTCGTCACCGCCCACCTCGTCGACGAACAAG
The DNA here is from genome assembly GCF_042754165.1 of Nocardia sp. NPDC059229. Taxonomy (NCBI): domain Bacteria; kingdom Bacillati; phylum Actinomycetota; class Actinomycetes; order Mycobacteriales; family Nocardiaceae; genus Nocardia; species Nocardia sp. NPDC059229. The sequence goes on along the minus strand of NZ_JBHZAK010000002.1, from coordinate 401,553 downwards.
GCCACCCCACCCTCCAGGCCCGAGACGAAATCCTCGCCTACCTCCACACCCGCCTCCACCCCGCACCACCCGCGTAGCCTCCCTCAGCTGCCGAAGCATCCGACCCCCGCCGCTCTACGCCGACGAGGGGTTCCGGACTGGTGACGATGGACCAGCCACTCACGATGCTGCGCCCCGACGACAGCACCATCGCCTATCAAGTCTCGGACGCTTTCACCGACTGATTCGCCGGGGTCCCAGTCGCTTTCGTGTCAAAACAATGGGCGGCGGCGGCTCGGCCCTCATCGGCGTTTCTTGAGCCTTGGCGTCTTCGGTGTCTGTTCGGCTTTCCGCGCGTGTTCGCCCTTCGATTCGCGGCGGTGCCTCCGCAGGGCAACATCCACTGGTTCTGTGCCGACGATACGGAGGTGGACTCCCGGTAGCCCTTTGTGTGCGCCGTGCTTGGACATGCGGGTCACCACCGCGTCCCCGACGCGCAGGGGTTTGTTGAAGTTCGTCGGGACATAGGCCAGGACCTGCATCGGAGCAGCGCCAGGTCTGTCGTAGGGCGTGAGCGAAACCACCCGAGGCAACGGCGACTTGTTCGGGCGGTCGGTGGACGCAGGCTCCCGGGTGGGACCGACGTCGGTCACCACAAACGTCCTGTCCGGCCATTTCTTCCGTCGTGTCGCCGCGTACCCGAGCGCGGCCGAATGATACGAGTGACCAGAAATTGCGAGCTTGACGCCATTTTCACCTTCCCCGCGAAGCTTCTGGCTGCTTTTTCTCATTGCCCTCACCTTCCCGCGAGTCGTCTGCGGGTAACGGCGTGCCCGCAGCTGTGCTGAACCCAGTTGAGCAGGGGACGTATCCGCTGCTCAGCATGCCATCACGCAGGGCAGACCGCGGCCGAACCCCAGTAAATCCGCCATGTGCCGGGCACCCCACCTAATCGTGCTGATCGATCCGTTCCAGTAGGGCATCGGTCAAGATCCTCGACCTCACCGCCGCGGTGCCCGGCCTGCTCTACGCGTGGGCGCAGTGCACCGACGGAACCTGGATCGGGACGCGCAGTAGGCCGCGTCGCCGACCAGCGCGACTCGGCCCATGGACCACGAGACCATCCGGACCTGGCCGAGCGCGCCGATGTAGGCGTGTGGAGGGGCTCATGGACACCTGGCCGCGGCATACGGAATTACTGCGGATGCAGATGCAGGATCAGGCGCTGTCCGCCGACGACGCGACCTACGCGCGGCTACGCGATATCGCCCTGACGGCGCGAGAACGGATCGCCGGTCCCGGCGCGGACTTCACCGAGCGGGTGCGGGCCGCGCAGGTGTGTGCGGCGCTCAGCGATCCGGTGGTCATTTTCGCCGACCACTCCGAAGCGGAGTTGCGGGCCGCGATTCTCGATGGAGCGCAACGGCTCCTGGGCTCGCCGCGACCCCAACCCACCGGGACTCGCGGCCACCGACCCGCCGAAACCCCGCGCCGCCGGCCGAGCTGCGGCCGTCCGGGTGCGATGACCTCGGTGATGGTGGAATTCGCCCGGCGCATGCGAGATTCCGGCAACTACACCGTGGACGAGATCGCCTCCGAGTTGGGCGTGTCCCGCGCGACCGTCTACCGGTATCTCTCCGCTGCGGCCGATGGCTCGGGTATTTCGTTGTGAGACATTTGTGAGACAGCCCATCAGACAACCGATCTGAACCCGATCATGAGTTGGACTAATGAACGAATAGCACTACCGTTCACAGCTTGGGTAATTCTCGCAGGTGGCTGCTCAGTGAATGGTTAGAAGTCCCGGTGAATAGACCGTAGGAGCAGTCCCCCGATCTAGTGTTGGGCCCGCAGGTTCCGAATTTCAAAGGCATCAAATGGAAAGGGAACAAGTGAAATCTAGAATTACCGGAGCGATGTTCATTGCCGCGGCGGCGGGCGCACTGATCGCGGGGCCCACGATCGGAACGGCAAGCGCCGCAACCATTGCGCCGGCGCATCAGGACGCCGGGTCGGCGGGCTGGGGCGACCAGGGACAGGGCGGCGACTGGGGCGGATACAACCGTCCGGGCTGGACCGACCCGGGCGATCCGTGGCACAACGACTGGCACTGCGACCGCCACGGCAACTGGCACGACGACGAGCGCGACCAGTGGGGTCGCCGCGACGATCGCTGCCGCGCCTGGTGATTCCCGGCGAGCCGAATACGATTCCGGCACCAGCCCGAATCAACGGCTCGGAAAAGATGAATACCACTGAAGTCCGTGCGTGAGTCGAGCAGTGCGGGCTGTTCGAACGGAACGGATACCGCCGCCGGGAAATTCGATACGCGCATTCGAATACCCCGGCGGCCTTGCCGGTTCACGGACAGTGGCGGATGAACTGCGGGGTGGGGGCCGAACACCACGGATCCTCGCGATCGGGCCAACCTCCGCCCGGTCCGCCACCTTGTCGGGGTTCCGGACTGGTGGGGTCGCCTGTTCGACTGTCGCGGATTATTGCGTGGCTCTCGGCATCTCAGAAGCTGGTGGAGCCGAGCCAGTTATGTGGTGATCGCAGCAACTGGGTCGTGGAGTTGCATGACCAGCTGTCGAACGACGGATGGGGCTGCCGTGAGGTCGCCTTCGATCCGAAGTTTGCCGCTGTCTGTTGCGAGTTCGCGGCGGTGTTCGGAGGCGGCGATGGCTTCCGGGTTGCCTGCCCAGGCTTGCCTGGAAAGCTCATGGTGCGTGACGTAGTCGGCGACGATTCGGATGTCGGCGTAGCCGACAGAGCCGCCGCTGACCTCGAGCTCGTTGTCGCGGATGCGGATGAACCAGCTCAGTGTTCCGGCGGGCGTGTTGGCCCGGCCGGGTGGTGGGTTCGTCAGGTCTTCACAGATGCAGAAATCGAGGGAATCGAGGTCGTGGCCGTCCAGCAGATCCGCGATGATCATTGCGACGGCATCGAGCCACTCCAGGCTCACGTATTCGAACTTGCGGGTGGGTGACATCTTCCGGATGTTTCCATGCAACGGCCTGCTGATCTTGTGGTGATCTGTGGGGTTCCGGTAGTAATCGCGCGATTGCCCCCGGCCGCGCATTAGGGTCTGACCGCATGGCAGTCCTCTCCCACCCCATCAGAAGCCTGGCAATCGTACTCGGTGTGGCCGTTGCGATTCCGATGCTCGCGACCCTGGCCTTCGCGGCCATCGGCCACCCCGAATGCGCGACCATCCCGGAGGATGTGGGCCCCTGCGGATACTGGGCCCGCGTGGGGGAATACGGGCCGTTCATCATGCTGTGGGGAACGGTCGTCACCGCAGGCTTCGGGTTGATGGTGTGGCTGGTGGTCGTCGGTGTGCTGAGCCTCTTCGCAGCGCTACGGCCTCGCCGCGAGTAGATAGCCGCGCACTGTCCGCCATAAGATGGGAGCCTTCGCCCAGGCCACTGCGGTGGCGGTGGACCGGGAGCCCGTTGCGTACCAGGACTATTGGACCGGGCTGCGGCCCACCTCCGACAACCGCAACCGCCATTTCCTCGATGTGGTCACCGTGAGTCCGGAACAAACCTTCGCTCCGTGGCTCATTCCGCCCGTCACTCCGGCTGGAATGGGATCTCGGCAGCGGGGCGGTCGACACATCCGGGCTCGATTGAGCGAATGAACAGTGGGTGAACCATGATCGAGTGGTGTTGTGTTGTCCGATGGGTATAGGTGGGTCGCGAACTTTGATATCTGAATCGAATAACCTGGCGGCGCACCGCATCTCGATCGGATTCGGGGGACCGTTGTGAGACCCCGCTTCGCACGCAGCGTGTTTCTGCGGGGAGCGCTCGGAATCGCGGTCGCCGGTGTCGGTTTCGCCGGAACCACCCGACTGCCCGCCTCCGACGCGGCGCCTGCCGCAGGCTCCTCCGACGGCACCGCCGGCTCCTCGGACAGCGCCTCCGGCTCCAGCACCGGCAGTGCCGACCCGAAATGGCGTGCGCTGCAGGACAAGCTGCACGGCCGAGTGATACTGCCCGGCGATCTCGGATACCCGATGGCCAAAGAGGTCTTCAACACTCGCTTCGACGACGAGATGCCCACGGCCATCGTGCAGGTCGCGGACGCCGCCGATGTGGCCACGGCCTTCGGCTTCGCGGCCGAGAACGATCTCGAGGTCGCCGCGCGGGCGGGGGGGCATTCCTACGCCGGGGTCTCCACGGCGACCGGCACACTGATTGTCGACGTCCGGCGGCTGCGCGGCGTCCGAGTCGAGGCCGGACAGGCCGTCATATCACCGGGCCACACCCTGTACGAGGTCTACGGGGAACTCGACCGGTCCGGGCAGAGTCTGCCGACGGGCATGTGTCCCAGCGTCGGCGTCGCGGGTCTCACCATGGGCGGCGGGTTCGGCTTCGAATCCCGTGCCTACGGCCTCACCTGTGATCGGCTGACCGCCGCCACCCTGGTCCTGCCCGACGGCACCATCACCGAGGTGTCCGCCACCGCCGGCCCCGACCTGTACTGGGCGCTGCGCGGTGGCGGCTCGCTGTTCGGCATCGTCACCTCGCTGACCTTCGACACCATCCCGGCGACCGCGAAAGACGTGGTGCGCCTGACCTTCTCGGGCGAGAACGCGGATCGCGTCATCGGCGGCTGGCAGGAGTGGCTGCGCGGCGCAGACCGCGAGCAGTGGGCCGATGTCAGCCTGGACGCCGACGGCGAGGGCGGCCTCCGCTGCTGGATGCAGCTGGTCTGCCCAGCGGGTTCGGCCGAGACGGTGACGGCCGCGCTCACCGATGCGATCGGCGTCGCGCCCGCCAACATCGATACCCGCACCCTCAGCCATATGGACACCGTTCTGTATCTGGCAGGCGGCACGGCGGATCAGCCGCGCGTCGCCTTCACCAACGGCTCCGACATCGTCTCGGACCTCACCCCCGACACCATCGGCCGGGTGCTCGAGGCCATCACCCGGTTCTCCAGCGTCGGCGGCACCGGCTGGGTGCAGATCAACACCCTCGACGGCGCGATCCGCGACCTGTCGCCCACAGCCACCGCTTTCCCCTGGCGCGACCACGCCGCCATGGTGGAATGGGGTGCCTACGAACCGATTCCGCACGACGCCGCAATGGCCTGGCTCTCCGACGCCCACGCCACCCTCGCCCCCGATTCGGTCGGCGCGTATGTCAACTACCTGGAGCCCGGCGATCCGCTGTCCCGCTACTACGGCGACAACCACACCCGCCTGTCCGAGCTCCGCAATCGTGTGGACCCGGACAATCGGATCCGTTCCGTCCTGACCTCCTGACCACGCGCCCGACGGTGACCGGGCACAGGGGAGTGCGGCCCAGACGTCGCCTCGCTGAGCGGGGCGACGTTACTGGTCGAGGGCCTCGATTAGGGTGTTGAGGCCGGATTTGACGGACTCGCGCTGGGCCGGGGTGAGGGATTCGAGGGCGCCGGCGAAGCGCTGGATGCGGGCGGAAGTGAGGCCGGTGACCAGGTTGTGGGCGGCGGCCGTGGCGGTGAGGAGTTGGGCCCGGCCGTCTTCCGGGTCGGCGTCCCGGGTCAGGTAGCCGCCCTTTTCCAGGCCCGTCACTATGCGGGACATGGTTGGGGCGCTGACCCGTTCGATATTGGCGAGGTCGCCGAGGCGGAGGGGTCCGGACCGGGCGACGGTCGCCAGGGCCGAGGCCGCCCCGGGGCTGAGGGCCCCGAGGTCGCCGGAGTGGCGCAACAAGCGTAGGAGGCGGCCGATCGAGTGGTACAGGTCGGCAGCTTCGGTGAGCTGGTCGGGGTCGGCGACGCTCGTGGGCTCGGGCAGCGTGATCTCCTCCGGTCAGATTCCCTCGCGAGCGGCTTCCCGCAGTTCGGCAGCCTCGTCCGGGACGGTGGGGCTACCGGCGAACCACGAGGCCACCGCGCCGATCAGCATCATAATCGCGGCTCCCAGGAAGACCACGACCAGACCCGAGTGGAACGGGCCGGAGATCAAGTGCGGGAAGAACTCCTGGCCCGTGAGGACGTCCTTGTGCACGCCCGGGTGGTCCAGGATGCCGGTCGGGCCCAGCAGCGCCTCGATCGGATTCACACCGAGGAAGGCCGCGAACAGGCTGCCGACCGGCGGCAGACCGGAGATGTTCTCCGCGACATTGGCGGGCACACCCTGCGCCTGCAGACCCGAATTCATGGCGCTCGGCAACGTATTGGACAGGCCGATGATCATGAGCGAGAAGAACACACCGATCGACAGCGCCATACCGCCATTGAGCAGCGTGCCGCGCATGCCGGACGCGACACCGCGCTGCGACGCCGGCACCGCAGACATGACCTCGGCGGTGTTGGGCGAGGCAAACATGCCCGAGCCCAGGCCGTTGAGCGCGATGACCACCGCAAACGCCCAGTAGGAGAAGTCCACCGGCAACACCACCAGCAGCACGAACGTCACCGCGGTGATCGCCATGCCGAGGGTCGCGAACAGCCGCGGCCCGTAGAGGTCGGACAGCTTGCCCGAAACCGGCCCGGCCACAAGGAATCCCACCGTCAGCGGCAGCAGGTAGATGCCCGCCCACAGCGGCGTGGACTCGTAGTCGAAGCCGTGCAGCGGCAGCCAGATGCCCTGCAGCCAGATGATCAGCATGAACTGCAGACCGCCACGACCCAGCGACGACATCAGGCCGGCCAGGTTACCGAGCCCGAACGCTCGGACCTTGAGCAGCGACAGGTGGAACATCGGCTGCTCCACCTTGGTCTCGATCCAGCAGAACAGCGCGAGCACCGCGATACCGCCGAACACCGCGGCCAGCACCCACGGGTTGGACCAGCCGGTATTCGAATCCCCGTACGGCTGAATGCCATAGGTGATGCCGGTGAGCAGGGCGGTCAGTCCGACCGCGAAGGTGACGGTGCCCGGAATGTCGAGCGAGCCCGCGTTGCGCTGACCGTTGTCGTGCAGCGACCGGTACGACCACACGGTCCCGAGAATGCCGAACGGCACGCTCACCCAGAACACGGCCTTCCAGTCCCACTGCGCGAGCAGGCCGCCCAACAGCAGGCCCAGGAACGAACCGGCCACGGCCGCAACCTGATTGATGCCGAGCGCGAAGCCGCGCTGTTCGGCGGGGAACGCGTCGGTGAGGATGGCGGCCGCGTTGGCCATGAGCATGGCGCCGCCGATTCCCTGGAACACACGCCATCCGATGAGCCACACCGCGCCGCCGCCGTGCGTGAACGGATCGAACGAGAGCGCGACCGCCGCGATCGTGAAGATCACGAACCCGTAGTTGTAGATCTTGACGCGGCCGACCATGTCGCCGAGCCGCCCGAACATGACCACCAGCACCGCGGACGCGAGCAGGAAGCCCATCATCATCCACAGCAGGTAGCTGACATTGCCCGCCGCGAGCGGGTTGAGATCGATGCCCCGGAAGATGTCGGGAAGCGAGATGATCACGATCGAGGAGTTGATCGTGACCATGAGCATGCCCAGGGTCGTATTCGACAGGGCTACCCACTTGTAGTGCGGGTGGTCATGCTCGATTCGGAGTCGCCTCCGAATGGTCTGGACATCACCGGTATCCAAACCGGTGGTTGGGGCCGCAGCCATCAGAGCCTCCCGCAAGTCAACGAACGAACAGCGCCTAAATATAGTTGCATGTCGCTAACTAATAAAATCGTGCGGCCAGATCACGTCCGGACGGGCGGTCGCGGGATTCATCCTCGGCTGCGGGATCAGTGTGGACGGCGGCTTCGGTGTCGAGATCGGCACCGATCAAGGGCTGGGAGTCAGGATTCTCCCCTCGGTCGGCCCGCCCAGCGCCTCGGCCATCCTGCCCGGTCCGAGCCGGCCCAGTGTCGGCGGGACTCTGGACGTGGGCGAAGGCGTGTTCGGGAACCTGGGACCCGGCCAGGTCACTGTTGCGAGAACGGAGACGGCCCGCCTGAATGCCAACACGACGTTCCCGTATCGCATCGCGTTCAACAATGCCCCGCTGAATATCGCCCAATGCGCCTCGCCGGTGTCGGCCGTCCCTTTCGTCACCACCACTGTGAGCACCCCCGAGGGACTCGCGCAGACCACCGCCTACGGCGACCAGTTCACCTTCTGAAACCCGGCCGAATCGGGTCCTAAGGGCGAGATCCTGTACCGGGTGGCCAGGCTCGTCTGGGCGCCCAACGGTGCCGGTAGCATGGGCTGCGCCCGCGCGTGTGATGTGCGCAGTTCGCACGATGCCGCGCTGCGGGATATCTGCCGCAAGTTCGGTTCTTCTCCGGATCTTCCCGACCACGTGAGGAGTTCGACGATGACGACTGTGGCACCAGCCAGTAACTGGCCTCTCATGCTCGGCAGCGCAGCGGTGTTTCCCGCCCGGGACGGCGGTCTGAGCACACCGTTCATCTTGGTGGGCGACTCGGACATGACGGCCGCCGATCCCGGTGCCTTCGCTCGGCAACTCGACAGCCCGAGGTACTCGTTCCGGGAGGCGCTGCGCGCCGCCGGCGCCGACTTGATCCTGGTGTCGCTGGGCGGTGGTGACACTCTCGACGGCGCCGCCCACCGCAGTGTGCTCGAGGTCCTGTTCCGCGTGATCGGCGAGCGCCTGGGCTCGACTCCGTTCACGGTGTGCGGGATCGGGCGCGGAGCCCTGCAACTGCGCTACACCCTGGCCAGGTGCGAGTGCGACCGCATCGACCACCAGACCGGGCAGTTCGTGTCCTACTCCAGCCCTACCCCGAGCGCTGCGGAGGCCGACGCGCTCAACGGGGTCGGCTGCTGGCCGGTCATACCCCGCAGACTCGAGGTCGCAGGCCCCGGCATCACCGCGGACAGCTTCGACTACGAGAACAGCGCCTTCGACGACCTCATCACCGGCGCGGCAGCCAACCGGAACCCGCTGTTCACCGAAGAATTGGGCAATCACATCATCGAACAGACCGTCGACCTATAGGACATGCGCCCCGTGTGTGCCGGATCGGTAACCATCTGGACAGACACCGGGCCCGCTCGGCAAACGCTCGCCTTCACCACGCAAGGCGAGCGTTTGTCGTTCCCTTCCCTGCCGGACCGGTATCACCGGGGCCACGACACCGCGATGGTGTTCATCGGGAGCATCCCACCGGACACCTGGATCAGGTCCTGGCCGGGACCTGACCCTCAGACCAGTCTCTGATCAGCCACTGACCGCGCTGACAGAACCGGCCACTGCGCGGTGCCAGCGACCGAGCCCCCACCCGGATTACCGAATGGGGGCTCAGCAGAGTCTCTACCGGCAGCGATACAGGCGCCGCCCTACCCGGCCCGCGAGCGAGCGGTATTCGATCGGAGCCACTCGATCACCTGCTCGGCATGGCGGTCGGGCGGGAAGACCGGGTAGAAGACGTGCTCGATGACCCCGTCTCGGACAACGAGAGTCAGGCGCTTGTAAAGGTCGCGGCCGCCCGACTCGAAGGTGGGAAGCGATAGCTCGGCGGCCAGGCGGAAGGAGGTGTCGGAGAGCAATCCGAACGGAAGGTTCAGACGGTCGACGACCTCGCGCTGATATTCGGTGTCCTGACTGGACAGTCCGAATACCCGGGCGGCGCCGGCTGCCAGTAATTCACTGTGATGGTCGCGGAAGGCGCACGCCTCCGGGGTGCAGCCACGTGCGCCGGGGATCTCGTTCCACCCGAGGGGTATGTCGGTATCGGGCCGGCCGGTGAGTGGATAGAGGTAGATGATCGTCCGCCCAGCAGGCAGCGCGGCCAGATCAACCTTCGTCCCGTCCGTGCAGTCGAGCACGAGTGCGGGCAGTCTCGTGCCGGGCAGATGTGCTGCTGCGCCGTCGTCCTCGGGCACGGGCAAGTCCGACGGCAGTGTGAAGAGGTCGGTCACAGGTGGTGCGACCCGGCTGTGGCGATAGGCGGCGTCGCGCAATCGAGCCGTGAGCGCGCCCCTGCGTACATTCAAAGCGGTGATGCGCGAGTCGATTTCATCGATGGCTCGCTGGTATTCCGCCAGCGATGCCGGACAGTCGTCGACATGCTCGCCGCCCGAGGACAGGCAGTCCAGAAACGGTCTGGTCTGATCCACCGCGATCCCGAGCCGACCCAATGTCCGGATCTCCCGAACCACGCGGACATCGTGCTCGGAATATTCGCGATATCCGTTCGCCGACCGCCGCGGCGAAATCAACCCCATCGCCTCGTACCGTCGAATCGCTTTCGGACTCACGCCCGCCAACCTCGCGACTTCCCCGATTCTCACACCCGGACCGTAAACCCTGCCCCCAGGGGCAATGTCAATCAGCTGTAGGGGAGCGGGCGCGAGCTTCATTGATGAAAGGCTCGGCGATCAGGTTTCACGCACCGCGAAAGGCCTTGTCCGCCACCCTGTCCGGATCGGTGATGTGGGAGAGGAACAGGCGGGCGGCGGGGGCGGGGGTGCGGGTGGTGACGACATGCCACGGGCGGTTGAGGGGAGTGCCCTCGACCGCGATGACTTCGAGCAGTCCGGCTGCCAGGTCGGTGGCGACGGCGTCGGAGTGGATGAGGGTGATGCCCAGGCCCTCGCGGGCGGCGGCCAGCGCGGCGCCGTGGGTGCCGAGAGTCAGTGTGGGCGGGCGAATTTGGAGGCGGTCGAAGAGGGCAAGGGTGGTGTCGCGGGTGCCGGAGCCTTTGCCGCGCAGAAGCCAGGTGGCCTCGCAGGGGTCGGGCCAGGCGTCGGGCGCGCCGACCACGACCAGCTGACAGGGGCGGCGGGCGCGGGTGACCAGTCCGGCGTCGCGGGGTGGGCGGCCGGCGATCACGAGATCGGTTTCGTGGTGGGTCAGTTCGAGGTAGAGCACGTCGCGGGGCTGGATGGACAGGCCCAGTTCGATGTCGGGGTACCGGATGCGGAAGGACGCGAGCAGCCGGAGCAGCACGTATTCGCCGGCGGTCGCCACCACGCCGATACGCAACCGGCCGGTCTCGGCTTCCCGGACGGCCGCGTGCGCCTCCTTCATCAAGCCGAGGATGCTGCGGCAGTAGTCGGCGTAGACCCGCCCGGCCTCGGTGAGCGCGATACCCCGCCCGGATTTGGCGACGAGTTTCGCGCCGAGTTGTTTCTCGATGTGTGCTACGGCCGCCGAGGCCGCCGCTTCGGTGATGTGCAACTGTGCGGCCGCGCGGCGAATGCTGGAGTGCTTGGCAACGGCGAGAAAGGTTTCCATGCGCACCGCGCTCACCGTACCCATACTCAACGGTAGCAAACTCGACGAAAAGGTTGAGCGAGAACAGAAACAATCGAATTGTTTGTCGTTAACGGCCCCGTCATCCTGGGAATCACAAGTCGCCCAACCCGGTTCGCAGGAGGAATGATGGCCGGATCTGTCGATGATCAGCGCAGCCGGTGGGATCCGGGTGTGCAGTCGTACGCGTCGATGGGATACTACGCTCCCGACTATCAGCCCAAGGACACCGATGTCCTGGCGGTCTTCCGGGTGACGCCCCAGCAGGGCGTCGATCCGGTGGAGGCGTCCGCGGCGGTGGCGGGTGAATCATCCACGGCCACCTGGACGGTGGTCTGGACCGACCGGCTCACCGCGCACGAGCGCTACCAGGGCAAGTGCTACCGCGTCGACGAGGTTCCGGGCCGCAAGGGCGAGTACTTCGCCTATGTCGCCTACGATCTCGATCTCTTCGAGGAGGGTTCCATCACGAACCTCACCTCCTCGGTCATCGGCAATGTATTCGGTTTCAAACCGCTGCAGGCGTTGCGGCTGGAGGATATGCGTATTCCCGTGGCGTATGTCAAGACCTTTCAGGGTCCGCCGCACGGAATCGTTATGGAACGGGAGTATCTGAACAAATACGGCCGTCCGCTGCTGGGCGCCACGGTGAAACCGAAACTCGGTCTGTCGGCCCGCAACTACGGCCGCGTGGTGTACGAGGCCTGCCGGGGCGGACTCGATTTCACCAAGGACGACGAGAACATCAACTCGCAGCCGTTCATGCGCTGGCGCGACCGCTACCTGTTCGCGATGGAGGGCGTCAACCGCGCCATCGCCGAAACCGGAGAAATGAAGGGGCATTATCTCAATGTCACGGCCGCCACGATGGAGGACATGTACGAGCGCGCGGAATTCGCGAAATCGCTCGGCAGCTGCATCATCATGATGGACCTGACGGTCGGCTACACCGCCATGCAGTCCATGTCGAAGTGGGCGCGCCGCAATGGCATGCTGCTGCACCTGCATCGGGCCGGGCACTCCACCTTCACCCGGCAGAAGACCCACGGCGTCAGCTTCCGGGTCCTGGCCAAGTGGTGCCGGCTGATCGGTGTGGATCATCTGCACGCGGGCACGGTCATCGGCAAGCTGGAAGGTGATCCGCACACGGTCAAGGGCTTCTATGACACGTTGCGCGACAACCACATTCCGATGAACCCGGTCAACGGCATCTTCTTCGACCAGGACTGGGCCAGCCTGCCCGGTGTCATGCCGGTCGCCTCCGGCGGCATCCACGCCGGCCAGATGCACCAGCTGCTGGACCTGTTCGGCGACGACGCCATCCTGCAGTTCGGCGGCGGCACCATCGGCCATCCGATGGGCATCGCCGCGGGCGCGGAAGCCAACCGGGTCGCTCTCGAAGCAGTGGTCAAGGCGCGCAACGAGGGTCGCGATCTGCTCAAGGAGGGCCCGGACGTGCTGCGCCGCGCCGCCGAGATCTGCCGCCCGCTCGATGTCGCGCTCGCCACCTGGGGTGATGTCACCTTCGACTACACCTCCACCGACGCCCCCGACGCCGTACCGACGGCCTCCCGCTGAAAGTCGAGGAATCCCCATGCATCTGCGCCAAGGCACCTTCTCGCACCTGCCGGACCTCGACGACACCGAGATCGCCGCCCAGGTCCGCTACGCCCTGCTCAACAACTGGCCGGTGTCCATCGAGTACACCGACGATCCGCACCCACGCAACAACTACTGGGAGATGTGGGGCCTGCCGCTGTTCGATCTGGATGAGCCCGACGGGGTGCTCGCCGAGATCAACGCCTGCCGGGCCACGTTCCCGCGCCACTACATTCGCGTGAACGCCTACGACGCCTCCTACGGCCGGCAGACCACGGCGCTGAGTTTCCTCGTGCAGCGCCCGGCCCACGAGCCCGGTTTCCGCCTCGACCGGACCGAGTCCGACGATCGCCGCCAGCACTACGGCTTCCATGCCTACGCACTCGACGACCGTCCGGGCCAAAGGTATGGCGGCTGAACAGCTTTCGGAACGGGAGGATATCGTGAGCGCGGAACGCCCCGCGGTACCGGGCGGCCGGCAGCCTGCAGCCGGCCGCCCGGCGGGCGGGTTCCAGATGCATCGGCCCGGGGTCACGAGCCCCGCACCGGTGCGCGGTACGGCCGCCGATGGTCCTCCCCGACCGGAGGATTCGGCGGCCGACCACCTGCACCGCCTCGCTTCCGGCCCACCGGAGATGCTGGCCGACGACGCCCTGCTGGATCTGTCGACGGATGTCGCGGGCAAGGACGTCGAGGACACTCTCGCCCGCCTCGACGCGGAACTGGTGGGTCTGGCGAACGTCAAAACCCGCGTGCGGGAAATCGCCGCATTGCTGCTGATCGATCGCGCCCGTCAGCGTTTCGGGCTCCAGGCTACCCGCCCGACCATGCACATGAGCTTCACCGGCGGGCCCGGGACCGGGAAGACCACGGTCGCCCTGCGCATGGCCGAGATGCTGCACGCCCTCGGGTACATCCGGAAACCCAAGGTGCACACCGTCACCCGCGATGATCTGGTCGGCCAGTTCATCGGTCACACCGCGCCCAAGACCAAGGAGGCCCTGGCCAAGGCCGCCGGGGGAGTGCTGTTCATCGACGAGGCCTACTACCTGTTCCGCCCCGAGAACGAGCGCGACTACGGGCAGGAGGTGATCGAGATCCTGCTGCAGGAGATGGAGAACGAGCGCACCAGCCTGGTGGTCATCTTCGCCGGCTATCCGGACCGGATGGAGACCTTCTTCTCCGCCAATCCCGGCCTGTCCTCCCGGGTGGCCCACCACATCGAGTTCCCCGACTACACCCACGACGAGCTCATGGCCATCGCCGAACTCATGGTGCGCCAGGAGAACTTCCGCTTCGATCCGGAAGCCGCGCAGGCCTTCTCGCGCTATCTGAAGCTGCGCATGGCCCGCCCCCGCTTCGCCAATGCCCGTAGCGTGCGCAATGCCCTCGATCGCTGCCGGCTGCGGCAGGCCAAACGCCTGGTCGAACTGCACCGGCCGGTCGGTCGCACGGATCTGATCACCCTGACGGACAGCGATGTCCTCGGCAGCAGTGTCTTCGCGGACGCCCTCGCCGACGAGGGGGCCCCTCCATGACGAATTGAGAGCGATTGTGCCCGAAGGATTGAAGACCCTCACCCGCTACACCATCGAGCAGGAGCACCGGCATCCCGGATCGTCCGGGGAGTTCTCGGCGCTGCTGAACGTGCTCGCCACCGCAACCAAGATCATCGGGAATCAAGTGACCCGGGGAGCGATCGTCGGCTCCCTGGGCGCGTCCGATGCCGAGAATCTGCCGGTCACCGTGCACCGGAAGATGGACGCGATCGCCAACGACATCATGGTGGCCGAGAGCCAGTGGACCGGACCGCTGGCGGCGCTGGTGTCCGAGCAGATGCGCGAATGCCATCAGGTGCCGACCGAGTATCGGCGCGGGAAGTATCTGCTGGCCTTCGATCCGCTGGACGGATCCAGCAATATCGACGTGAATCTGCCGGTGGGAACGATCTTCAGCGTGCTGCGCGCTCCGGAGGACGGGCGCGAGGCCGCCGGCACCGATTTTCTGCAGCCGGGCGTCCAGCAGGTGTGCGCCGGCTTCACGCTGTACGGGCCCGCGACCATGCTGGTGCTCACCACCGGCAACGGGGTGGACGGGTTCACGCTGGATCGCGAGGTGGGCGCGTTCGTGCTCACCCATCCACGCATGCGAATCCCCGACGACACTTCCGGTTTCGCGATCAATGCCGCCAATGAGCGGTTCTGGGAACGCCCCGTCCGCCGCTATGTCCACGAATGCCTCGAAGGCGTGGACGGCCCGCGCGGACGGGATTTCAATATGCGCTGGGTCGCCTCGCTGGTGGCCGACACCTTTCACATCCTGACCCGCGGCGGGCTCTACATGTATCCGCGCGATACCCGCAATCCCGAACGCCCGGGCCGGGTTTCGCTGCTGTACGGGGCGAATCCGATCGCCTTCATCGTCGAACAGGCCGGTGGCGCGGCCAGCACCGGGCACGAACGGGTGCTGGATGTGCGGCCCGCGGAGCTGCACCAGCGGATCCCGTTCATCTTCGGCTCCCGCAACGAGGTTGAACGGATCGAGCGCTATCACCGCGAACCGGAGGAGGGGCCCAGTTTCGACGCCTCGCTCTTCGGTTCCCGCTCCCTGTTCCGCGCGTCCCGGCACTGAAACGCCGGTTGCGTGAAAGCTGTTGTCCGGCAATCGAGGAGGTGCCATGTCGGTCAAACATCCCGTGGTCGCGATCACCGGGTCGTCCGGTGCGGGGACGACCAGCGTCACGCGAACCTTCCAGGAGATATTCCGCCGCGAGGGAATCAGCGCGGCCATCGTGGAAGGGGATTCGTTCCATCGCTACGACCGCAACGAGATGAAGCTGGCCATGGCCGAGGCCGAACAGCATCGCAACCTGACCTTCTCACACTTCGGGCCGGAGGCGAACCTGCTCACCGAACTGGAGTCGCTGTTCCGCGAGTACGGGGAGACCGGTGTGGGCGCGGTGCGGCGCTACCTGCACGATGACGACGAGGCCAAACCCTTCGGGCAGCCGGCGGGCACGTTCACGCCGTGGGAGGAGCTGTCGCCGGGCAGCGATCTGCTGTTCTACGAGGGCCTGCACGGGGCGGCGGTCGGCGACGGGGTCGATGTGGCCCGCTATGCCGATCTGCTGGTGGGCGTGGTTCCCATCATCAATCTGGAGTGGATTCAGAAGGTGCACCGCGACAAGACCGAACGCGGCTACTCCAGCGAGGCCATCATCGACACCATTCTGCGGCGCATGCCCGACTACGTGAAGCACATCTGCCCGCAGTTCTCGCGGACCTATGTGAACTTTCAGCGGGTGCCCACGGTGGACACCTCGAATCCCTTCACCGCCCGGACCATTCCGACCGCGGACGAGAGTTTCGTGGTGATCCGCTTCGCCGATCCGAAGGTCATCGACTTCCCGTATCTGCTGTCCATGCTGCACGATTCGTTCATGTCGCGGCCCAACAGCATCGTGGTGCCGGGCGGGAAGATGGACCTGGCGATGCAGCTCATCTTCACGCCGCTGATCCTGCGGCTGATGGACAAGCGGCCCAAGCGGCTGCGCTGATCCGGATTGTGCCGCACGAGAAACGGCGGCCGCCCGGAGAAGGCGACCGCCGTGGGTTACGCGGATCGAAGCGGTCAGACGGCGGTGGGCACATCCTTGGCGCGGCTCTTCACCAGGAAGGCCGAGACCACCTCGAAGACGCCGATGGCGATCAGCCAGCAGCCGACCACCACGACCAGGGCCGTGATCGAGCGGAACGGCTCCACGATCAGCAGACCGCCACCGACGATGAGCAGGATGCCGAAGAGGATCTGCCAGCCCCGGCCCGGGACGGCGGCATCGGACATCGCGGCCACCAGCACCGCGGTGCCGCGGAAGATCCAGGTGATGCCGATCCACAGCGCCAGCAGGCCGATGGCCTGGAACTCGTTGCGGAAGCAGAAGAAGCCCAGAATGAACGACAGGATGGCGGTAATGAAGGACAGCACCCGCATCCAGGTGCTGATGTGCATTCCGAAGGCGGCGATCAGCTGGAAAACACCGGATACGAGCAGGTAGATGCCGAACAGGACACCGGCGACGACCAGGGTGGGTCCGGGCCACACCAGCACCAGGATGCCCAGCACCACCGAGAGAAGGCCGGTGACCAGGATCGACTGCCACGCGCTGCGGGCCAGTGCATGGACCGGCCCTTCGTAAACTCCCTCTTTGCTGGTTGTCATGTTCAGCAGAATATGACCAGTTAGGGCTGTTTGCGTTTAATTAGCCAAGTGTTGCGTGGCTGTGACATGACTCAATCGTCGTCGGCGCTCAGGCGCGCGATGCGCCGCACCCAGCGAATGTCGGCCCGCCAGGTGTATCCGGCGACCAGCAGCGAACCGACGACCGCGGCATTGAGCATCGAGGAACCGTTCACCACCAGCGACACCAGGCCACCGATGAGCGCGCCCGTGCTGAACGAAACATATTGCGTCGCATAGCCGAGCCAATCACGGATAGTGCCGCCGCCGAAGACGTGCCGCTCGATGCCCTGCGCGAGTTTCACCAAGGTGCCGGTGACGTAGCTGACCGGAATGGAGACCTCGCCGTTCTTGACGAACGAGGTGTTGAGCGCGCCCATGCCGAAGGCGACGAACAGGATCGGGACCAGTCCGATGGCACGCTCGCCGAGCACGGCGTCCACGATGGCCGCGAGCACCAGCGCGCCGGTGGTGAGCATGGTCGCGCCGTGCGGATGGTTGGTCCACCAGTACCGGCGGCAGATCGAGGCAATGAAGACGCCGGCCAGGAAGCAGACGATGATCGCGGCCGCACCGCCGGCCAGGGCCGGGTCGCCCGCGAAGTTGCCGAGAATCGTGCGTTCCGTATTGCCGGTCATGAAGGTGACGAAATACCCCTCCGAGTGGGTGTACGCGGCCGCGCCGATGAATCCCGCCAGCATGGACAGCACCGCGGACAGCCGCATCTCGAGATCCCAGAAGGGCTTCTGGGGTTGCTTGCCGGTCGCAGTCACAGCAACAGGCTAGCAATCCGCGGGATGTCGGCCCGGAGGCGAAAATTCGCGCCGGTGACGCCGCGCTGTCGGTGCGGTACAGTGCGTATGTTAACCGGAATTCGCAACTGGAATGTCCAGTGGGAACAAGGAGAAGTCATGACCTCCGCCGTCATCGTCGACGCTGTCCGCACCCCCTCCGGGAAGGGGAAAACCGGTGGCGGCCTGTCGGAAGTGCATCCGGCGACACTGCTGTCGGGCGTGCTGGAAAGCCTGGTCGAGCGCACCGGGATCGATCCCGCGCTGGTCGATGATGTGATCGGTGGTTGCGTCACCCAGAGTGGCGAGCAGGCCTTCAATATCTCCCGCACCGCGGTGCTGGCGGCCGGCTTCCCGGAAGCGGTGCCCGCCACGACAGTGGACCGGCAGTGCGGATCCTCACAGCAAGCCGCCCATTTCGCGGCGCAGGGTGTCATCGCGGGGGCCTACGACATCGCCATCGCCTGCGGGGTGGAATCCATGTCGCGGGTGTCGATGTTCTCCAACGCCCAGGGCCGCGACGCCAATCGCGGGCCCATCGCGCACCGGTACCCGGACGGGCTTGTGCAGCAAGGCATTTCCGCCGAAGTGATCTCCGCGCGCTGGAAGTTCGACCGGACCGCGCTCGACGAATTCGCGGCGCGCTCGCACCAATTGGCCGCCGCCACCGCGGTATCCGGAGGCTTCGACAACGAACTGGTCCCGGCGGGATCGCTCACCGCTGACGAGACCATCCGCCCCAGCACCACCGTCGATGGCTTGGCCGGGCTGAAGCCCGCCTTCGTGGACGCCGAATTCATGGCCCGGTTCCCCGAAATCGAATGGTCCATCACCCCCGGCAACTCCTCGCCCCTCACCGACGGCGCGTCGGCAGCGCTCATCATGAGCGAGGAGAAGGCCGCCCAGCTCGGCCTGAAGCCGCGCGCCCGCTTCCACTCCTTCGCGGTCACCGGTGACGACCCGCTGCTCATGCTCACCGCCGTCATCCCCGCCACCCGCAAGGTGCTGGCGCGAGCGGGACTGTCCATCAACGACATCGACGTCTACGAGGTGAACGAGGCGTTCGCCCCTGTGCCGCTGGTCTGGGCACACGAGCTCGGCGCCGACCCGGCCAAGCTCAACCCGCGCGGCGGCGCCATCGCTCTGGGACACCCCCTCGGCGCCTCTGGCACCCGCATCCTCACCACCATGCTCAACCACCTCGAACAGACCGGTGGCCGCTACGGCCTCATGACCATGTGCGAGGCGGGCGGCCTGGCCAACGCCACCATCATCGAACGCCTCTGAGTTCGCGCCTTGCATCGGGGGCACGATCGGCAGCGAGCCGAGGCCGACAGGGCTGGCGCCCTCGTCGGCCCGGAGGCCTCGACGGAGCGACCCTTTTGCCGCCGCCCGACAGCGCATCGGGTGACCGTGCGCCGCACGCCGGATGGCTTCCTGGGCACGGGAAATCGCCGGCACTGTCGGGGACCGGCCGTAGGCTGGCGTCGGTTGCGCGGGCAGCACGTGGGAGAAGCCCGCGTGGACCAGGGCGTCCGGGGCGACACCGGATGATGTGGCGGCGCTGGTCAAGGCGGTCGGTGACATTCTCGACGGGCACGTGCTGACTCGCGACGAACTGGTGGCGGAGCTGATCGCCGAGCGGCGATTCCAGCCGCTGGAGGACCATCTGCGCTCCGGGTGGGGTTCGATGCTGAAGCCCCTGGCCTGGCAGGGCGCGCTGTGCCACGGCCCGTCCCGCGGCACGTCGGTCACCTTCACCAATCCCGCGCACGTCATCCCCGGATGGTCCGGCATCCCCGACCCGGATGCCGCCGCGCCCACCATCATCCGCGCCTACCTCGGCGCCTACGGCCCCGCCACCCCGGAGATCTTCAATACCTGGCTGACTCGCGGCTTCCTGAGCAAACCGACTGTGCGCCGCTGGTTTTCGGACCTCGGCAACGAGCTGACGGAGATCGACGTCGAGGGCCGCCCATGCTACTTCCTCACAGCCCACCTCGACGAACTCGCCAGGACCAAACCGACTTCCGCCGTCCACCTCCTCGGCCAGTTCGACCAGTACGTTCTGGGCCCCGGCACCGGCGACACCGCCCTCCTTCCCGGCGACCACCGCGCCAAGGTCAGTCGCACCGCAGGCTGGATCTCCCCACTCGTCCTGACCGGCGGCCGGATCACCGGAACCTGGGACCTCGACAAGGGCGACCTGACCGTCTCCATGTTCGACGGCGCACCCATCCCCACCGCCCAGCTCACCGCCGAACTACCCCGCATCGCCAAGGCCACCGGCCGGCCCGTCACAACAGTCCGCGCCGCCTGACGCAGACCGCCCGGTCACCGCCGGTCCCGTGACCGCAGCGGCATCCACCCCGCAAACCAGAACAGAGCCGCAGATGCCACTGTCAGCACCGCGAACAGCTGGCTCCAATGCTCCACATGGTCGAAGTCGACGATGTAGCTGACCAAACCGGCAAGGCACAACCCGCCCGTGATGGCCAACGCGACCAGAAACCGCCAGGTCCATCGCGCTCCACGCAGGTCCGACATCGCGAGATCCCCCCGAATCCGTTGTGCGCGAGCCCCTTCGGCCCACACATGATGCGGAATTCTACGCTCCGGTGCGGCCCGGAGCGCCTGCTTTCGCCATCGCACCCAACGTCGCGGACCTACTCGCCCGCGATCGTGACCGGCAGCATCCGGTCGGCGACGCGATGTACGAGGACACACAAAGTGCCCGAAGGATTCACGCCTACTCTGCTGTCGAGTGAGATTTGTTCGTCAGTTGCCGCCGGGCAGGAGGGACGGGTCGTGAGCGCCTGGGCCCAGTTGGGGGCGTAGGTCCTTGACGGTCAGGTGATCGCCGCATTCCGAGCAGACGGGCTGCACGGTCATGATGTGGCCGCAGGAGTTGTGGACGGATTCGATCGGGGGGCCGTCGGGGGCTGCCCATTCGTCGCCCCATTGGCGCATGGCGGCCAGGATCGTCCAGAGGGAGCGGCCCTTGTCGGTGAGCAGGTAGTCGTAGCGGACCGGGTTGTCCTGGTAGGGGGTCTTGTCCAGGATGCCCTGGGCGACAAGGTGTTCCAGGCGCTGGGTGAGGACATTGCGGGCGATGCCGAGGCGGGAGCGGAAGTCGTCGAAGCGGGTGATGCCGAAGAGGGCGTCACGGACGATGAGCAGGGTCCACCATTCGCCCACCACCTCCAGGCACTGGGCGATGGAGCAGTTCATGTCCTCGAAGCTGGTTCGCCGCATGACCCCAGCATAGTCGGTTGCTTGAAGCGACTCACTCGCCTATGGTCCGTCTCATGAAAAAACTCACTCGGGCCGACGGCCGGACACATGGGGGAGAACGATGAGCACCGATGTCGTGCAGGAGGAACGCCGGGCCGTCGATCCGCGGGTGGTGCTCGGGATCGTCGCGGTGGCGGTGCTGCTGTCCAGCCTGGACCTGTTCATCGTCAATGTGGCGCTGCCGCGGATCGCGGAGGATTTCTCGGGAGCCCGGATCGCGGGACTGTCGTGGGTGCTCAACGCGTATTCGATCGTGTTCGCCGCGCTACTGGTTCCCGCCGGGCGGCTGGGTGACCGGAACGGGAACAAGACCGCGTTCCTGACCGGGCTGGGCGTGTTCGTGCTGGGGTCGGCGCTGTGCGCGGTGGCGTGGAATACCGGTGCGCTGGTGGCCTTCCGGGTCCTGCAGGCGGCGGGCGCGGCGTTGCTGACACCGTCCTCACTGGGCCTGCTGCTGGCCGCGACACCGGCCGAGCGACGGGCGACGGCGGTGCGGCTGTGGGTGGCGTTCGGCGGTCTGGGTGCGGCGCTGGGGCCGGTGATCGGCGGACTGCTGGTCGAACTGCATTGGCGCTGGGTGTTTCTGGTGAACGTGCCGCTGGGGATCATCGCGCTGGTGCTGGGGGCGCGGCTGTTGCCACGGCCGAACGGCACGGGCGGATCGATGCCGGACGGGGTCGGCGCGCTCATGTTGATCGGGTCGGTGGCGTCGCTGATTCTGGCCGTCGTCAAGGGCGAGGACTGGGGGTGGGGATCGCCCGGTGTGATCGGCGCGTTCGCGGCGACCGCTGTGTTCGCGGTGGTGTTCGTGGTCTCGTCGCGTCGCCATCACAGTCCCGTCGTCGATCCGGGACTGCTGCGCGTGCCGAATTTCGCGCTCATGCTCGGCAATTCGTTGCTGTTCAATATCGCGTTCGCGGGGATGCTGCTGTCGGCGGTGCTGTGGATGCAGAACGTGTGGGGGTGGTCGGCCTTGCAGACCGGGCTGGGGATCGCGCCCGGGCCGCTCATCGTGCCTCTGGTGGCGGTGTCGGCGGGCCGGCTGATCGCCCGGATCGGTGTCGGGCCGGTGCTCGCGCTCGGCGGGGTGGCGTTCGCGGCCGGAATCATCTGGTGGGCGCAGGCGATCACGCTGCGGCCGGACTATCCGGCCGGGCTGCTCGGCGGCATGCTGGTGACCGGTCTGGGCGTCGGCCTGACCATGCCGACCAGTGTGGCGGCGGGGACGGCGGGGCTGCCGCCGCAGCAGTTCGCGACGGGGTCGGCGGTGCTGAGCATGGCGCGACAGCTCGGAATGGCCGTGGGTGTGGCCGTTCTGGTGGCGGTGCTGGGTACGCCCGCCGGCGCGCAGGCAACCCTCGACGCCTTCCAGCACGGCTGGTACGTGATCGCCGGCGCTTCGGTGGCCGCGGGCGTGCTGGGCCTGGCAGCGCGAATGCCGAAGGCTGCACCGGTATCCGGGTAGATTCTCAGGGACGGACTCAGGGGTTGTCCGGATGTCCCGGTCCGCGGCCGCCCATACCGTCGAGATATGCGAATCGGGCTGACGGTGACAGTGCTGGCGCTGGTGGGGGCCGCGGGATGCGGGAGTATGACCACCTCGGTGCCGCAGCCGGTCTCCACCACCCCGATGGCGGTGTCGCCCAAGCGGGTCGAGCGGATGCGCGACGACATCGACGGGCTGGTGCGGGCCGGGACCACCGGGGTGATCGCGACCCTCACCGAGAACGGGCAGACCATCACCCTCACCGCCGGGGTCGGGGACCGCACCACCCGGGCGCCGATTCCGATGGCCCCGCCGCAGCAGGTGCGGGTCGGCAGCATCTCCAAAACCTTTGCGGCGGCACTCATCATGCAATTGGTGTCGGAGGGGAAGGTGCGGCTCGACGAACCCGTCGACACCTATCTGCCCGGGCTGCTCAGGGGCAATGGCGTGGACGGGCGCGTGATCACGGTGCGCCAGATCCTTCAGCACCGCAGCGGACTGCCGGAACTCTCCGATGACCCCGAACTCGACGAGGTGCGCGCCGCGGCCGGGGGCCGCACCTTCACTCCCGCCGAGGAGATCGCGATCGCGCTGCGCCGGCCCGCGCAGTTCGCGCCGGGGGAGCGGTTCAAGTACACCAATACCAATTTCATCGTCGTGGGCATGCTGGTCGAAAAGGTGACGGGCAGAACGTATTCCGAGGAACTCACCGGCCGGATCACGACGCCGAATCAGCTCGCCGACACCTACCTGCCCGGTCCGGGCGAGACCGGCTTCCGCGGCCCACACCCGCAGGGCTACACCCTCGTCGGCGGCGTCCCGACCGACGTCACCCGCTCCGAGCCGTCGGTGGCGTGGTCGGCAGGCGGACTGATCTCCACCGGCAACGACCTGAACCGCTTCTTCATGGCCCTGCTCGCCGGAAAGATCGTCGCCGACGGGCAGCTGCGCGACATGCTGACGACCCCACCCCGTTCCCCCGGCAGCGCCCTCGACTACGGCCTCGGCATCGGCGCGATTCAACTGCCCTGCGGCGCACAATACTTCGGCCACGTCGGCGAGATCGCCGGCTACCTCACCATTTCCGGCGCCACCCGAGAGGGCCGCGCGGTGACCATCGCGATGAACGACTCCCCGGACACCGACCCGGACATCACCGGCCTACTCAGCGACGCCCTCTGCCCGTAACCGTCAGAACTGCCCCGCCAGTCATCAGCTGGGCAGGGCGTCCGAGCATCCCGAGGGTTCCGGGATCCGGCGCGTACGATGACTTTGCCCTGACGTCCCGTTTCGAGTGAGCCTGCCAGTGACCGAACTACCTGTGTGGGCCGACGACCCCGGGGCGCTGGAGCTCACCGAGGAGCAGTACGACGAGCTCCCGGATGCCCTGCGCAAGCTGGTCGAAGTCATCGACGGGAACGTGATCCGCTGCCAAAGCGGCAGTGCGGAACGCAGTGATGTCGCTCGGCGGCTCGCCAATCATCTCGAAGCGGCGAAGCCCGACGACCCCTGCATGCGGGTGTCGACCGATGTCGACGTCCACTTCACCCGGAGGAAGCGGCGCGACGGGGCCTTCTCGTTCCGTCGCCCCGACGTGACGGTCTACCGGTGCGTCGAACGTGGCACCAAACTCACCACCGCCGATGCCTTGCTGGTCGTCGAAGTCGTCTCGCCCGGTTCCGGATACACGGATACGGTCGACAAGCTTGCCGAATACGCGTACGAGGGGATTCCGGTCTATCTGATCGTTTATTTGGACTTGAGTCTCTACGTGAAGATGATCCAGGAGTACCGGCTCGATTGGGCCGCGCGGACCTATCGGCTCGCAGAAACCCACGAAGACGCGTTGCTGCTCGAGAGCCCTTATTCGGCAGTCGTTCCTTTCAGTCGATTGGATGGCTGACGCGCGCTGCGGTTCGCGGGGAATCAGCGTGGGTGAAGTTCGGCGGCCAGCTCGAGTAGTTCGGGGACGTGGCGGCCGTCGGTGGCTGCCAGGTGGATGGCCTCGGCGAGGGGGAAGGCGCGGACTTCCAGGATTTGTTCTGCGTCATCGGGGTTGGTGGGGTGGCCCGTGAGGGTGACGTCGGCGGTGCACCAGAGCCAGGCTTTGTGGGGGTGGGGTTGCCAGGGGCGGTAGGGGGTGGGGCGGTCGGTGGTGGCGTAGTGGGCGCCGAATTGATGCAGGGGGCCGGACAGTTCGGCGCCGGCCTCCTCGGCAAGTTCGCGGATTACGCAGGACTCGATGGATTCTCCGGCCTCGCGGGTGCCGCCGGGGAGGATCCAGCGGTTCCGGTCGTCACGGCAGAGGACGATGCGGTCGCCGAGGAAGCAGACGACGTGGATGTTGGTGACCAGGTGATCAGGTGGGAGATCGGTGGAGAACTGGACGTCGAGGCCGCCCCATTCCCACCGGGCGGGAGTGTGGAGGAGGGGGTAGCGGTCGGCGAGGGTCATGGTTCGACGGTACTGGGGGACGGGCGCAGTCGCCTGGGGCCGTAGGTGATTGCGCGGAGCAGGAATTCGATGGGGCCATAACCGTGGTGGCGGATCCAGCGGCGGGACAGGGCCAGTTGGGTGATGTAGATGGCGACGGCTATGGCCAGGACCGTCCAATCCGAAAGGTGGCCGGCCAAGGCGAAGCCGTAGCCGGTGAAGATCAGGGCCGTGATCACCGACTGGGTGATATAGACGGTGGCGGCGAGCTTTCCTGCGGGGGCGAAGAGGTCGGCTGTTCCGGGATGGCTGTGGATGATTCGCAGGAGGGTCGCGGCGTAGGCGGCGGCCAGCAGGGGTCCGGCCAGGACGGTGGGTCCGGCGAGTGGCATCCACTGCGTGATCGCAGACAGTGCCGAAATCGGAAGTCCCACACCGAAGCTGATCCATTGCAGGCGCGGTAGAAAAGGCAGGTACCGGTCGGGCGATTCGAGCAGTCTGGCCTTGCCCGCCGCAAGTCCGATGAGGAACAGCGGCAGCACATTGAGCAGCCCGAACAGCAGGAAGGTCGGCAGCCGATCGGCGAACAGCTCCCAGCGCCAGACTGCGGCCCGGCCCCATCCGGCGCGGACGCTATCGAGCTGCCGCTCGTGCTCGGCGGGATCGACGGTGTCGTGGCCCGCGGCGCTCATCACCGCGATCGCCAGTGCTCCAATGGCATACAGGACCCCCGCCACCCACAGCGCGACGCGCGGCCGCAGTCGGCACACTACCAGCAGAACCAGTCCGATCGCCCCGTATCCGAACAGCACGTCGCCGGTGAAGAAGAACACCACGTGCACCAGCCCGATGGCCATGAGCGCCAGGCATCTTCGCACCGTGCGGGTCCTCCCGCTCACCCCGGCCCGTTGTGCCGACCGGAACTGCATGGTCAGCGAGTAGCCGAACAGGAACGAGAACAGCACATAGAACTTGTTGTGGAACAGCGCCTGCGACAGGGTCATCGGGGCGCCGGCGGCGAACCCGCTCGGGTCCGACATGATCTCGATATTGACCAGAAGGATTCCGCCGAGCGCAAATCCGCGCAGGGCGTCGAGTTCCCGCAGCCTGGGCACCGCCGCGATGGCCCGCTCGTCTGTCATGGGCCGACCGTAGGGTGGCGCGAACGCGCCCCGGATCACTCGTGAGGGTGAGAGGACCATCCCTCCGTGGAGTGACGGCCCGCACTACCGTCTAGAACTGGTTTCAGTATTGTTCCCCTATGGCCTTCGTCATCGACAAAAGCGTGGAGATCGACGCGCCCGCCGAGCTGGTCTGGCAGGTGCTCACCGACGTGGACAAGTACGGGGAATGGAATCCCTTCTGCCTGGAGTGCAAGACCACCCTCGAACCGGGGTCGCCGATCGATATGAAGGTGCGGCTGGTCGGGCCGAAGCCCAAGCAGCAGCGCGAGTTCATCCGGTCGCACACACCGGGTAAGGAATTCAGCTACAACATGAAGCCCGCGCCGCTGGGCCTGCTCAGTAGCGAGCGCTCGCACACCCTGACCCCGCTGGCGGACGGCCGCACCCGCTACTTCTCGCACTTCCAGCTCAACGGACCGCTGGCCCCGGTGGTCGCCGGCCTGCTGGGCGGCGCGCTGACCACCGGGTTCGAGGGCATGACCGACGCCGTCAAGACGCGGGCCGAGGCCCTGAAAGCCGTGCGCGACTAGCGCTCACGCCTCGAACGGCAGCACATTGCCGGCGGCGTCGCGGCCACCGCTCTCGTTTTCGATGGCGGTGGCCAGGTCCTGCACGCTGGTCCAGCTGCGTGGTTCCTCGTCCTCCAGATTGCCGATGGTGTACCAGGCGGCGGTGCCGCGATAGCGCACCAGCCCGTGGCCCGAATAGTCCAGCGTCACATCGAGATCCCCGGAGACCGTTCCCTCTTCCCGGGTCATGACGGCTGCCTCGCTGCGGATTTCGACGACGGCGACTATGTGAACTCTCCCTTGCTGACACAGTCCTGCACCGCGGTCTGCAGTGCGGTCTGCTCCTTGGCATCGACGTTCAATCCGTACTTTACTTTCACCTGGATGTAGTGCCCGATATAGGCGCACCGGAAAGTCCCGGGCGGCAGATAACTGGACGGATCCTGGTCGCCCTTGGAGCGGTTGGCGGTGGGATCGGAAATCACCAGGTTCAGCGCGTCATTGGCGATATGGCGACGGGTGTCGTCGTCGAGGTTCGCAGCGCCCGAACGCCACGCCTCGGCCAGCGCCACGATGTGGTCGATGTCCAGTGCCGACGAATCGGTGGTCCACTTGTAGGGCTTGAGGGCATTGGTCTTCTTGTCCATGACCCCGTACTGGTCGCGCCAGCCACCATTGGTGCCGACGCTCAGTTTGCAGCTGCTCGGATCCAGCTTCACCGGCCCGGTCGCGTCGCGTAGTAGCACCACGTCACGGGTGGTGCAGCGACTGTATTGCGCGAAGGCGTCACCGAATCCGTGTTCGGGCTTGTCGGTGTCCCAGTGCGGGAATCGGTCGCGGGAGTAACCGGTCATCGGCAGTTCGTCGGCCACCTTCAGTTTGCCCAGCAGACTGCTGATCTCCTTGGCCGATCCCGCCGGTTGAGCGCCGCGATCCGGAATCGGCGGGCCGCTCGCGTCCGATTTATCGGTGCCGACATGCTTTTCGAGGACGGCGGCCACAATGGCCAGCACGATCACGAACAGCAGCGACACCGCCGCTTTCAAGACGCGGCGCAGGGCGGGGGAGGAACGGATCTTCGACCATGTCACCGCGCATCACCGCCCGCGGCGGCCGGGGACAGGGGCTTCGACAGGCGTGACGGCTTCGTGTGCAACATATCCCGCAAACCTTGGCAATCAGCGACCCGAAACGGCAAGCCGCACGAGGGTTTCGGAGACCGGTGTCACACCGCGTCCCGAGAATCGGGTCCGGAACCGGACTCGCGGCACACCCGCCGCAATTCCATACTGAGTCGCCCCGAGATCGAAAACAATGACGGTGCAGGGATTTCCGCTCGGCTTCCGGCGCGTTGACCATGTCGCGCTAGATCTGATGCCACCAGGCTATGAAGAACACCGCGCCACCCGCGCACAGCGCGATGGCCACCGGCACCGGCCACCACGGACCGCTGCGGCCCAGCAACCGCTGGGCGAGACGCTGTTCGAGCATTCCGAACCCGGCGATGACCAGTACCCACAGGGGGAGCGGCAGCGCGCCCCCGGCGAAATGCACCGCCCACGCGCCGGCCAATGTCGGCCCGCCCCAGGAATGTTCGAAATCGTGCGCGGCCACCAGGGGATAGAAGATGCCGCGCATCGCGGCCAGCACCATCAGGAACGCCGCGAACCAGGCGACCAGTCCGACCGCGACCGCCAGCACCGTGTGCCCGGCGGTCCGCCACGGTCCCGGTTCCCGCAGCTCGAACGGCGCCCGGAACACTCGCCGCACCACCCGGGCCCGAACCCCCGTGGGCGCGAAGGCAACCGGCACCGAGAGCAGCGCGTAGTACGCGGCCCGCAGCACCCGCTCGACCTTCCCCATGGGGACAACCCTAGCGCCGGCCGATGGTTCGACCTGGCAGCCCGCGACCTGGTGCCGCGCCGCCGGACATGCGTCGGCGCGTCGGGCAGCCCCTACCCGACGCGCCGAATCGCCTGAGCATCAGGCGGTGTCGATGCCCTGAGAATCAGGCGTTGTTGAGCTTGTTCAGCCTCTCGCAGGACTCCAGGTACTCGGTGATGAGCCGCTGCACCACGTCGGCGGAGCGCTCCATCTTGTTCATCATGCCGACGACCTGGCCGACCGGGTTGAAGTTCACGTCCTTGGCCTGCTCCGGGTACCGGTGGCCGCGCTTGACGCCGTCGAGGGCGACCATCATCTGCAGCGGCATGCCCAGCGGCTTCGGGTTTTCCGGCTGCTCCCAGGCCTCGGTCCAGTCGTTCTTGAGCATGCGGCACGGCTTGCCGGTCCACGAGCGCGAGCGCACGGTATCGGAGCTGGTGGCGTCGATGTAGGTCTGCATCTGGGCAGGCGGCACATTGGCCTCCTCCACGGTCAGCCACAGCGAGCCGGTCCACGCGCCCGCCGCGCCCATGGCGAGGGCGGCCGCGACCTGGCGGCCATTGCCGATACCACCGGCCGCGAGCGCCGGCATGTCGCCGATGGCGTCGATGACCTGCGGCCACAGCACCATGGAGGCGATCTCACCGCAGTGGCCGCCACCCTCGGTGCCCTGCATGACCACGAAGTCCAGCCCGGCGTTCTTGTGGTTGAGCGCGTGCTTGACCGAACCGCACAGCGCGCCGATGAGGCGGCCGGAGTCCTGGATCTGCTTGATCACGTCATCGGGCGGGGTGCCCAGCGCGTTGGCGACCAGCTTGGCCTTGGGGTGCTTCAGGATCACCTCGATCTGCGGGGCGACCGTGGTGGCGGTCCAGCCCAGCAGCTGATTGTGGTGCTCCTCCGGCGGCAGGTGCGGCACGCCGTGGTCGTTGAGGATCTTCTCGGCGAAGTCGCGGTGCTCCTGCGGAACCAGCTTGGCCAGTTGGGCTTCCAGCTCCTCGGGGCTCAGGCCCTCGACGCCCTTGCCCTCGTACTTGGAGGGGATGACCAGGTCCACGCCGTAGACGCCCTGCACGTGCTCGTCGAGCCACTGCAGCTCGACCTCGAGCTGTTCAGCGGTGAACCCGACCGCGCCGAGCACACCCAGACCGCCCGCATTGCTGACCGCGGCGGCCACGTCCCGGCAGTGGGTGAAGGCGAAGATGGGTACGTCGATGCCGAGGCGATCGCAGATCTCGGTACGCATGGTGTGGTGGGCTCCTCTGAACTTTCCGGCACTGGAAATGTTGTGCCCACCACACTAGAACATGTTCTACATTCGGACCAGTCTCTCGATGCCTACCCATAGGCCACTGTCAACAACATGTTCTAGTTGCCGGGAACGGTCAGCCGTGCGCGAGCAGGCCGTCGGCGTGCAGATCGTCGAAAAGGAGCTGGTCCACGGGCGGGACGTGCGGCCGATCGGCGTAGGTGAACCAGGCGATCTCGTCGATCTCGCTGCTGGCCGCGAGGGTGCCGGAGTACTCGGCGGTGTAGCAGGCCATGCGCACGACGGCATCGGGAATCAGTGCCTCGTAGGTGCCGACGTGAGCGACGGTGTCCGGCACGAGTTCGACCGTGAGCTCCTCGTAAATCTCGCGGACGAGGGTTTGCAGATCGGTTTCCGCGCCCTCGCGTTTGCCGCCGGGGATATAGAAGACGTCCTTGCCGTGCGGCCGCGCGCACAGGATGCGACCGTCCTCGATTCGCACCCAGGCCACCGTGTCGATCAGCCGCTGCTCCCGCTCCGTCTGCATGGGCGCAGCCTAGCGGGCGTCAGTCGGCGGGCTCCCAGGCGGCGACGAGGTCGAGCAGGCCGGGGAAGCGGGTTTCGAGGTCGTCGATGCGGACCTGGCTGCGGCGTTCGAGGCCGTACTGACGCTGGCGGGTGACACCGGCTTCGCGCAGCGCCTTGAAGTGGTGTGTCAGTGACGATTTCGGGCGGTCGATGCCGAACCAGCCGCAGGAGTGGTCGTAGGCCTCGGATTCGAGCAGCAGCTTCTGGACGATGTGCAGCCGCAGCGGGTCGCTGAGCGCGCCCATGACGGTCTCGAGTCGCAGCTCGTCGAGTCCGGGTTCGGGCAACGGATCCGGCACGACGGCCGGTTCTGCGGGGAGCGTGAACTTCGGCGCGGGGCGCTGCTTGGTCGGCATCGTTGAACTCCTCACGGTCGGCGCTTGTACGACTTTGATCGTACAGCATGCTATGTTCGACTCCGTTCGTACTAGTTCGAGTCGATTCGAACTGTGAGTGGAGGTAGTGGAAGTGGTTGCGACACAATCTCGTCCGGCACGGACCGCGGAGCCGATCGATCTCGGAATCGCATCTCGCATCGCCCCGACGTGGTGGATCTGGCTCGCGGCGTGGCCGGTGACCGCGGTCTTCGTGCTCTCGAACGCGGCGACGCCGCTGTATGTGCTGTGGCAGCGCGACTTCGGGTTCTCCAAGGGCACGATGACCGTGGTCTTCGCGTTCTACATCGTCGGCTTGCTCGGATCGCTGCTGGTGTCCGGCGTCGCCTCGGACCGCCTCGGCCGCAAAGCCGTGTTGATCCCGGCGCTGATCCTCGCGGCGGCCGCGTGTCTGATCTTCGCCACCGCGCCGAGCGTGACCGCGCTGATGATCGCTCGCCTGCTGACCGGCATCGCGGTGGGCGCTGCGGTGTCGGCGGGCATGGCCGCCGTGACCGATGTCGCCGGACCCGAGCGCAAGCACCTGGGCGCGCTCTTCGCCTCGACGGCGATGGTGCTGGGCGCGGGCGTCGGCCCGCTGCTGTCCGGTGTCCTGTCCGAAACCGTCCCGGCCCCGACCGTCACCGTCTTCCTGGTCGAGATCGCGCTGCTGGCAACCGCTTTCGTGACGGTGCTGCGGATGCCCGTCGGCCGTCCGGCGCACCGGGGTGCGGGTTCATGGATCCGGGTGCCCCGGGTGCCCCACGCGAACCGCCGCCAGCTCTTCCTCGGCATCGCGGTGTTCGCGCCCGGAATCACGGCGACATCCTTCGTGCTGTCTCTGGGCCCGGCCCTGCTGTCCGGCCTGCTCGGCACGACGAGCCGGATCGTCGCCGGCGCCATGGCCTTCGCGATGTTCTTCACCGCCACCGCCGTCCAGTTCGCCGCCCGGTCCCTGCCGCGCCCGGCGACGATGGCGATCTCCGCCACCGCGACCGCACTCGCGATGCTCACCCTCGTGATCGCCGTCCACACCCAGTCGCCGACCTCTCTGATCTGCTCGGCGCTGCTCGCCGGGGCGGGCCAGGGCTTGGGCCAGCTGGGTGGGCTGTCCCTGCTCAACCACGCCGTCCCGGCCGCTCGATTGGCAGAAGCCAACGCGGCGTTCAATATCGGCGGCTACATCCCCGCCGGTCTGCTGCCCGTCAGCGCCGGGTACCTGAGCGACATCGTCGGACTCTCGACCGGCGCGACGACCTTCGCACTGACCCTGCTGACACTGTCGGTGCTGGCCATCGGCGCAATCCTGCGCAATCGCCCCGCCCTCACTCCCGCCTGATCCGCCGGCACGCCTTGGCGCAGCACCCTTTCCGGTGGCTGCGCCAAGGCATGTTCGCCGTTCATGCGGGCGTGGGGATGGCTTGGGCTATGAGGAGGTTCGCGGCGCGGTGGACCCGGGTGGTGTCGCCCGTGACCCACCAGTCCTGGATCAGGCCGCGCATACCCGAGATGAGCAGGGTGGCGGAGGCCTCGGGGTCGGGGATGGTGGGGTCGATTCGGCCGAGGGACTGGGTCATTGCGGTGATGAGCACCAGGATGGCGTCGGTCGCGTAGGCCTTGAACGGGCTGTTGGGGACAGTGGCCGCTCCGAGAACCTGGAGCAGTACCGGGAGGCTGTTCGCGAACTGACCTGCGGTGTTGATCGCGAAGGACGCCGAGAGTCGCTCGCGGAGGACCTCCGCGGAGTCGATGCCCGAGAACAGCGCGGCGATATCGGGGCGCTGGGTTTCCAAGGCGGCGACCAGCATTGCCTCTTTCGTTCCGAAGTAGTGGATCAGCATGCGGGAGCTGGTGCCCAGGTATTCCGCCAGCGGGCGCAGGGACAGTTCGGCGAGGCCGTACTCGGCGATGTAGGCGATGACGCCTTCGAGGAGCCGGGCGCGGCGGGCGTGGTCGAGTGGGCGGGGCACGGGTTGACTGTAGCGGGTGGTACAGGTATCCATGTCAGCATGAGTGTAACGACTGGTACAGAAACTCGCCGGGACGTTGTGGTGACGGCAATGGCGGCAACCACCTGCCTGGGGGCCGACCTCGACACCACCTGGTCGCGACTGCTGGCGGGAAACAGCGGGATCGGCACGCTCACAGACGATTTCGTCACCGACAACGACCTGCCGGTGCGCATCGGCGGGCGGCTGGTCGCGCAGCCCGGGGAGCAGTTGACCCGGATCGAGCAGCGGCGGATGTCGTTCGTGCAGCAGCTGGCACTGGTGCTGAGCCGGCAGGTCTGGCGGGAGGCGGGGACGCCCGGCGTCGAGGCGGAACGGCTGGCGGTCGCCGTGGGCACCGGGCTCGGCGGGGGCGAGGCACTGGTCAATGCCGTGGACCTGATGAAGGCCGGGGGCTATCGGAAGGTGCCGCCCATGACGGTGCCCATGGTCATGCCCAACGGTTCGGCGGCCACCGTCGGATTGGAGATCGGCGCGAAAGGCGGTGTGTACGCGCCGGTTTCGGCCTGCGCCTCGGGCGCGGAGGCCATTGCGCACGGCTGGCGGCTGATCGCCACCGGTGAGGCCGACGTGGTGGTGGCGGGCGGCGTCGAGGGGCACATCGACGCGGTGCCGATCGCCAGTTTCGCCATGATGCGGGCCATGAGCACCCGCAATGACGAACCCGAGCGCGCCTCACGGCCTTTCGACAGGGACCGGGATGGGTTCGTGTTCGGCGAGGCGGGCGCGCTGCTGGTGCTGGAGTCGGAAGCGCATGCGCGGGCGCGGGGTGCGCGGATGCTCGGCCGGGTCCTCGGCGCGGGCATCACCTCCGACGGCTACCACATCACCGGCACCGCGCCCGACGGCGACGGCGCCGCCCGCGCCATGCGCAAGGCACTCGCCACGGCCGGTCTGACCGATGCGGACATCGACCACATCAATGCCCACGCCACCGGCACTCAGATCGGCGATGCCTCCGAGGCGAAGGCGATCACGACGGTCGCGCCACATGCCTCGGTGTATGCACCCAAATCGGCCCTCGGCCACTCCATCGGCGCGGTTGGCGCCCTCGAAGCCATGCTCACCCTGCGCACGCTCAACGAGCAGATCGTCCCGCCCACACTGAATTTCGAGACCCCGGACCCGGATACCGAGCTGGATGTGGTGGCCGACAAGCCGCGCCATCAAGAGCTCCGGTACGCGCTGAGCAACTCCTTCGGCTTCGGCGGCCACAATGTCACCCTCGCGCTGGGACGCGCCTGACCGATAGCCCTTGGGCCGCAGCCGGATTCGAAGGCTCAGGGCAACTTGTCCGTCTGGACACGCGGGTCCAGCTTGCGCAGCGTATCGGGGCGGTCGGTCAGGCACGGCCAATCCCGGCTCACCGCTTCGAGAGTCGCATGCCCGGCCGGAATGAGTGCGTCGGCGTCAGGGCGGTCGGCGAGGGTGTCGCCCAGATGGTCACTGGCCGGGCGGTCGAGGGGCTGGATGACGGTGTTCGGCAGATCCAGCAGCACCGAGAGGATGTCCAGGCGGCCGGGCGGAATCAGCGCGCGGGCCGCGGCGAGAGCGGTGGCCGGGACGATGATGGTGTGGCCCGCGTCCGCCGTCGCCCATACCACCGATTGCACGTATGCCACGCGATGCGCCCAGGCGGTCAGCGCTGCGGTGTCGAACACGACGCCGCCCAGCGTCGGGGCGGCGGGGGTCATGCCGCGCCGGCGTGATCGCCGGGATCCTCCTTATCCGATAAGGGCGGCAACCCCTGCACGGCACGGGCGCGATTGATCAGATCCAGCGGCGGGCGGCCGCCGAGCGCGTTCTCCAGGCGGGCCAGCGATTCGGCCCGATCGACCCGGGCCTTCACGGATTCGGCGACGAACGCGGAAATCGAGGCGATGCGGCCGGCGCTGCGCCAATCGTCGAGGGTGGCAGCGATCTCCTCCGGCATCGTCACGGTGATCTTGCGGGTACGACGCGGTCTCGCCATACCGCGATGGTAGAGCGGTATGGCGCGCGGACGCGAGCTGACATCGCCGTGAGACGCGCTACCCGTTGCCGGGGCATCCCGCACGAAAACCGGCCATTCGGATTGCGCTGATCCGAAACCTGCCGGTCAGGCGCGGATCCGAGTTCGATACGGTGGAGTGTGCCCACGGCCGTGGGCGTCGCCGCAATTCTCCAGTCAAGAGGACAGAACTAGATGGATCAGAGTTCGATCGCGTGGGCCGACGGTGCGCTCGTCACCATCGACCAGCGGGCGTTGCCGCACGAGGTGCGGGAGCTTCGGATCACGACGGTCGACGAGGTCATCGATGCGATCAAGACCCTGGCCGTGCGTGGCGCGCCGGCGATCGGCGTGTGCGGCGCGTTCGGTGTGGTGATCGCGGCCCGTGCCGCCGGCACCGACGGCGTGGTCGACGCCGGGCGCGTCGAGGCCGAGGCCGCGCGGATCGCGGACGCCCGGCCGACCGCGGTGAATCTGGCCTGGGGTGTGCAGCGCACGCTGGCCAAGCTTCCCGAGGGACTGCAGGCCATGCTCGCCGAAGCCCTCGACATGCTGGCCGAGGACGGGCGGGTGAATCTGGCCGCCGCCACCGCGGCCGCCGATCTGATCCAGCGGCTGTGCGCGGACCGCCCGCTGCGGCTGCTCACCCACTGCAACACCGGCCGCCTGGCCACCACCGCGTGGGGGACCGCCATCGGCGCGCTGCGGGTGCTGCACCAGCGGGGCGTGCTCGCCGAGGTGATCGTGGACGAGACCCGCCCGCTGCTGCAGGGCGCGCGCCTGACCGCGTGGGAGATGGCCGAAGCCGGTATCCCGCACCGGCTCACCGTCGATTCCGCCGCCGCGTGGGCCATGGCCACCGAGCAGGTGGACGCCGTGGTCGTGGGCGCGGACCGGATCACCGCCGACGGGGCGGTCGCCAACAAGATCGGCACCTACATGCTGGCCATCGCGGCGCAGCACCACGGCATTCCGTTCATCGTGGTCGCACCCGAGTCGACGCGGGACATCTCCACCGCGAAGGGCTCCGACATCGTGGTGGAACAGCGCGCCGCGGCCGAGGTGACCGGATTCGGCGGCGCCGCAACGGCTCCCGAGGGCACGAAGACGTTCAACCCGGCCTTCGACGTCACCCCGGCAGAGCTGGTGACCGCGGTGGTCACCGAGTTCGGGGTGCTCGAGGATCCGGCGGCCGCGCGGACTTCCGCGTCGGCGGTGACCACCCCGAAGTCTGCGGCGGGCGCGGAGATCGCGGAGATCGCGCGCGGTCTCTACGCCAGCGGCTGGATGCCCGGCACGGCCGGCAATATCTCGGTGCGCCAGGGCGATACGGCCCTCGTCACCGCCAGCGGGTTGTCGAAGGGCGAGCTCACCGCCTCCGACATGGTGACCGTCGCCGTGGTCGACTCCAAGCCCGTCGACGCTTCCGGCCGAAAGCCCTCGGCGGAGACCACCATCCACACCGCTGTCTACCGCACGCGCGGTGCCGACGCGGTGGTGCACGTGCACCCGCCGCACGCCACGGCCGTCTCGATCACGACGGCCGGATCAGGCGTCACCACAGCGCGTTTCGCCGGCTACGAGCTCATCAAGGGCCTCGGTTCGGCCCGCCCGGATGTCATCGACATCCCCGTGTTCCCGAACCATGCCGATGTCCCGCAGATCGGCGCGGATATCGAGAAGTACCTGACCGAGCATCCGGAGGCTCCGCCGGTGCTGTTCATCGCCGGGCACGGCATCACCGCCTGGGGTTCGAACCTGGCGCAGGCGCGCGATCGCGCGGAGTGCCTCGAGGCCATGTGCCAGCTGACCATCTTGACCGGACACCGAGAGATTCCGGTGGGCGACCATGTATGAACTGAATACAGCGTTCCGAGAAAGGAACCTCCTATGACCCTGTTGCAGATCATGTCCGACAAGGACGCCGGTGATGTGGTGCTGCGCACCGACGATGACGCGGTGATCGCCGCCGAGCTGGCCAAGCGCGGCATCACCTTCGAGCGCTGGCCGCTGCTGGAGGGTTTCAGCGCCGCCACCACCACCGAGCAGCTGCTGGCCGAATACCAGGGCCGCATCGACGAATTGAATGCCGACGGCCGCTACAAGTTCATCGACGTGGCGCGCATCCACCCCGACGACAGCGATCCGGAGTGGCCCGCCAAGGCGGTCGCCGCCCGCACCAAATTCCTGGACGAGCACCGCCACGCCGAGGACGAGGTCCGCTTCTTCGCGGCCGGTGCGGGCTGCTTCTATCTGCACCTGGGCGACGAGGTGCTGGCGACCGTGTGCACCGCGGGCGATCTGGTCTCGGTGCCGGCGGGCACCCTGCACTGGTTCGACATGGGCACCCGGCCGGAGTTCGTGGCCGTGCGCTTCTTCGAGGAGGAGGACGGCTGGATCGGCGATTTCACCGGCGACAAGATCTCATCCGGCTTCCCGACCCTCGACGAACTGCTGGCCCCGGCATGATCAAGGCGGTCGTGCTCGATATCGAGGGGACCACCAGCCCGACCAGTTCGGTGCGGGAGGACCTCTACGGCTACACCCGCGACCGGCTCCCGGCCTGGCTGGCCGAGAACACCGGCGGCGCAGCCGATCCCATCCTCGAGGCCACCCGCGCCCAGGCGAACCGCCCCGGCGCCGACGCCGCCGAGGT
The DNA here is from genome assembly GCF_042754165.1 of Nocardia sp. NPDC059229. NCBI lineage: Bacteria > Bacillati > Actinomycetota > Actinomycetes > Mycobacteriales > Nocardiaceae > Nocardia > Nocardia sp. NPDC059229. Next base: position 364,118 of record NZ_JBHZAK010000002.1, on the reverse strand, counting down.
GGCCCGGATCCTCATCGGGTGGCTCGATACCGACGTGAAGTCCGAGCCGCTCAAGGCCGCCCAGGGCATCATCTGCGCCGAGGGCTTCCGCAACGGGTCCCTGCACGGCGAGTTCTTCCCCGACGTGCCGCCGGTGCTGCGCGCCTGGCGCGACGCCGGTCTGGAGCTCTACATCTACTCCTCGGGTTCTGTTCGCAATCAGAAGGATTGGTTCGCGTTCGCCCGGGGCGGCGATCTGTCCCCGCTGATCAGCGGTCACTTCGACCTGTCCACCGCGGGACCGAAGCGCGAAGCCTCCTCCTACGAGAAGATCGCGAGCGCCATCGGCGTCCCCGCCGACCAGATCCTGTTCCTGTCCGACCACCCCGACGAGGTCGACGCCGCCGTGGCGGCCGGCTGGCAGGCCATCGGCGTCACCCGCCCGGGCGAGCCGAACAGCCCGCGCGGTCCGCACCGCTGGATCGGCGACTTCGCCGACGTCGCGCCCAACTGACCTGCCGCACAAGCGAATGCGAGGCGAGCCCGTCCGGATTTCTCCGGGCGGGCTCGCCTCGCATTCGGGACAGCTGTCAGTGCACGCCGGCGGTGGCAGCCCGGTCGATGAGGTACTCGACCAGCGTCATCAGCACGTTCTTGCACGAGCCGCGGTCGCGGGCGTCGCACAGCAGCACCGGGATTCGCTCGTCCAGGTCGAGCGCGTCGCGGACCTCCACCGGGGTGTACAGGGGCGCGCCCTCGAAACAGTTGACGGCCACCGTGAAAGCGACGCCGCGGCGTTCGAAGAAGTCGATCGCCGCGAACGAGCCCTCCAGCCGGCGGGTGTCGGCCAGTACGACCGCGCCCAGCGCACCGCGGGCGAGTTCGTCCCACAGGAACCAGAAGCGGTCCTGGCCGGGCGTGCCGAACAGGTAGAGCACCAGGTTCTGGTCGATGGTGATACGACCGAAGTCCAGCGCCACCGTGGTGGTGGTCTTGCCCTCGACGCCGCGCAGATCGTCGACGCCGGCGGACAATTCGGTAATGAGTTCTTCGGTGCGGAGCGGAGTGATCTCACTGATCGCCCCCACCATCGTTGTCTTGCCCACGCCGAAGCCGCCCGCGATGAGGATTTTCACCGAGGCGGCCATGGGCTGGGCGGTATCAGAGTTTTCGAATGCCATCGAGTACCGCTCGCAGAATGTTGAGGTCACCGGGCGCGGCCTCGGGGGAGGCCGGGGCCCGGAAGTTGAGGATGTTGTCTGAAATCAGGTCCCCCACCAGGATTTTGGTCACCGCCAGCGGCAGCCGCAGGGCGGCCGAGACCTCGGCCACCGACAGCGGCAGCCGGCACAACCGGACGATTTCCGCGTACTCCGGTTCGACACGACGCAGCGGTGGGGCGGCATTGGGTACCACCACCACCGTGAGCATGTCCAGATCGTGTCCCGCACCCATGGTTCGGCCACCGGTCCGTGCGTAGGGGCGCACGAGCGGACCGGCCGCGTCATCGAACCACTGTTCCCCCGGCCCCGGCCTCATGACAGTCGGGGGTTGCCTTGTCCGGCCAGATTGTGGCGCGGGGTGGTGGACAGGTAGTTGCCTACGCGCTGCACGGTCAGGTTCATCTCGTAGGCGACCATGCCGAGGTTGGCCTGTTCGGTGGCCTGCAGCGCGAGGCAGGCGTGGCTGCCGGCGGCAGTCACGAACAGCACCGCGCGCTCGAGTTCGATGACCGCCTGGCGGACGCCGCCGCCGTCGAATCTGCCTCCGGCGCTGCGCGCCAGGCCGTAGAGGGTGGAGGACATGGCACCGAAGTGCTCCGCGTCCTCGCGGCTCATGGCGGAGGAGCGGCCCAGCAGCAGCCCGTCGGTGGAGTGCACCACCGCGTGACGGACGCCTGCGAGCCGGTCGACCAGATCATCGAGTAGCCAGTTGAGATCACCAGCGTTTGAGGTGGTCACCGTCGCCTTCCTGTCGTTCCGACTGTGTGCCTTCGAAGAAGGCCTGGGACTCAGGCCCGAACGAACCGGGGTCGGCCTGGCGGCCCTGCCTGGTTCCGTTTTCGATGGCGGAGAAAAGGTCTCGGGCCTGCTCGGCCGTGCGGGTGGCCTGGACCGTCGACTCGGGGGCCGACTGCTCCTGCGCCAATTCCGGTGCGAGACTTGCCTGCCGGCGCCTACGCGGGAGCGCGGGCCGGGCGTCGGAGCCAGTGTAATGGGAGCGCCCGAATTCGCGAGACCGGAAACCGTTTTCCACCGGCGGGACGGGTTCGGCCGGCGGATTCGGGTTCGGCCGCGGGTTGGTCGGCGGGTCGAACGGCGTTGCGGCTCCGAAGGACATGACCGGCGGCACCAGCGAACCCGTGGACGGCCCGAACGGCTCGCGCTGGGGCGCGACCGGGGCCGCCGGCGCGACGGGCGGTTCCGGTGCGGCCGGAGGTGTGTAGGCCTCGTAGCCGACGATGGGCAGCTCGTAACTCGAGATCGTCGACGGGGGGACCGCCGGTGCCGCGGGGAGCTGCGGCAGCGCGGCCACCGCCAGCGAGGCCGCGGACGGCTCGGCGGCGTCCAGCTGCCGCGGCACGACCGGGATCTCGCCGGTGCGGCCCGAGGGCTGCACGACCACGCTGTTGGGCACCAGCACGATGGCCCGCACGCCGCCGTAGTCGGATTCGGTGAGCCGCACCGAGATCCCGTTGCGGGCCGCCAGCTGGGCGACCACGAAGCGGCCGAGGCGGAAGTCGTCCGGCAGCATGGCGACACCGAAATCGGGTGCGTTGCGCAGGATCTCGTTGATCCGCGCCAGCTCCTCCTCGGGCATGCCCATGCCCTGGTCGATCACCTCGATGGCGACGCCCTTGCCGACCACGTTGCCGCGCACCTCGACCTGCGACTGCGGCGGCGAGAAGTGGGCGGCATTGTCGACGAGTTCGGCGAGCAGGTGCACGAGGTCGGCGACCGCGCTGCCCGCGATGGACACGTCGGGCAGCCGCGCGATCTTGACGCGGGTGTAGTCGAGAGTCTCGCCGACGGCCGAGCGCACGATCTCGAGCAGCTGCACGGGATTACGCCACTGCCGGCCGGGCTGACCGCCCGCGAGAATGATGAGGTTCTCGGCGTTGCGGCGTTCGCGGGTGGCCAGGTGGTCGAGGCGGAAGTAGATGTCGAGCAGCGCCGGATCCTCCTGCGACGACTCCGCGGCGTCGAGGATCTCCAGCTGACGGTGCACGATGACCTGGCTGCGGTGGGCGATATTGAGGAACATCGCCTTGACGCCCTCACGGGTGCGGGCCTCGGTGACGGCGGCGGTCACGGCGGCGGAGTGGGCGTGGGTGAACGCCTTTGCCACCTGGCCGATCTCGTCGTGGCCGAAGTCCAGCACCGCGGCCTCGGCGGCGATGTCGACCGGCTGGCCCGTGCGCAGCTTGGCCATGATCTCGGGCAGCCGCTCGTCGGCCAGCACCAGCGTCTCGTTGCGCAGGCCCTTGAGGCGGCGGATGATCCGGTTCGCGAGCACCAGCGACACCAGGAAGGCGAGCCCGGACACCGCCAGCATGCCGCCGCCGGCGAGCGCGGAGTTGCGGGAATTGCTGTCGGCCACATCGGCGGCCATCTTCTCGTTATGGCGGCTCATCTTCTCCCAGAGGTGCAGGATCTGGGTGTTGAGCCGGGCAACGGTGTCGCGCCACTCCTGCGAGGTGAAGGTCAGCGGTGCGACCTGTGGAGCGGCACCGGGTTTCGCGGGCGGCACGGTCATGGGATCGAGTGCCCGCGACAGCAGCACGTTCTCCATCATGACGATCTTCGTCCAGTCCGGATCGTTCATCAGGGCCTGCATGTCGACGTCACCGTTGGTGCCGTCGCCGCCGGCCAGCACGCCGAGGTTCACCCGGTAGGTGCCTGCCACGCGGGAGAATTCGATGGCCAGCTCGGGCGGCAGGGTGCCGCCGGCGACCAGGACCTCGCCGACCGCGGCCTCGCGGGAGAGCATCTCGGCGGCCTGCACGACCTGCAGGCCGTTGGCGACCTCCAGGGCCACTTCGGAACTGGGCGCGGTGTCGGCGACGATGCGGGTGCCGATCCAGACGAACTCGAGCAGCTTGCCGTAGAAGTAGTAGACATCGGAGATCGACACCGCATTGGTGTCGATCTGGGTGCGCAGACCTGCCAGCTGGCGGGTCAGGGTGAGCAGCCCGCCGACGTCCCCGGTGACGGATTTCGGGCCAAGGTTCTCCATGGCGGCACTGACCGGGGCCATGCCCTGCAACGCAGTGTCGAGACGGGTGCGCGCCTGCGCCAACGACTTCGGACTCGCGTCATCGCCGCCGCCCATCTGGGCGAGGGAGAGCTGACGCTCCTGCTCCACCGCGGCGATCACTTCTCCGGTGGGCGGTCCCGCGGCGGACAACGCGTCCGCCCAATCCCGCGCGTGCTTGCCCTCGACCACCAGGTACCCCGCGCCACCCACGCCGATCACGAGCAGCGCCAGGCTCGGGACAAGTGCGATGGCGAGCACGCGGGTCCGGACCCCGAGCCTCGCTCTGAACATCGGGCAAAGGTAACGGGGCGTAAGTCACATATGCCCCACCGATCCCGTTGAGCGGGACTGAGATTGACTTTCTTATTCATGTATGCCCGTACATCACCAATAATGCCACTGGACAGCTACCTGCTGGCAATCGGAATCCGAGGCAGGACGGCGCAATTCGCGACTCTCACGCACGCTGGCGCGGTGCGGCAGAGAGGAAGGATCCGACCCGCTGCACGGTCAGGTTCATCTCGTAGGCGACCATGCCGAGGTTCGCGTCGGCCGCGGCCTGCAGTGCCAGGCAGGCATTGGCACCCGCCGCGGTGACGAACAGGACCGCGCGGTCGAGTTCGATCACGGCCTGCCGCACCCCGCCCGCGTCGAATCGGTGCCCGGCACTGCGGGACAGCCCGAACAGGGTCGAGGACATGGCACAGAAGTGCTCGGCGTCCTCCCGGCTCATCCGGGCCGACCGGCCGAGCAGCAGCCCGTCGGCGGAATGCACCACCGCGTGCCACACGCCCGCGAGTTTGTCGACGAGATCGTCGAGGAGCCAGTCGAGATCACCAGCGGGGGAGGTGTTCACCTTCGCCTTCCTGTCGGGTGGCGGGCGGCGGGCCGGGATCGATCTGCCGCCCCTGTCGGGTGCCGTTCTCGATGGCCGAGAACAGCTCTCGCGCCTGCTCGGCGCTGCGTTCGTCCGGCGCCGGGGCCACCGCGGGGGAGTGCTCGGCGGCCGGGTGCTCGGCCAGCTCCGGCGCGAGATGCTCCTGGCGCCGCCGCCGCGGCAGCTCGGGCCGGAAATCGGCGGTGACCTGCGTATCCGGTGCGGGGAAGCCCGGTTCGGGCGGGCCCGGATGCCACGCATCGAATGATGCTGCCGCCTCGCGGAATTCCGGCGACGCGGTCGCGGCCTGCTCGAGTTCGGAGCGGCGCTGCGGGGGCCTGGCCTCCGTCCGCGGTTCCGCCGCACCGAGCTCGCCCTCGATCAGCCCGGACGGGATGAGGACGATGGCGCGTGTGCCGCCGTAATCGGAATCGGACAGGCGCACCGAGATGCCGTGCCGGGCGGCGAGCCGCGACACCACGAACAGGCCCAGGCGGGAATCCGAGGACAGGCTGGTGACGGCGAAATCCGGTGGGCCGGCCAGCAGCTCGTTGAGCCGGGCCAGGTGGGACTCGGGAATGCCCATGCCCTGATCGCTGATCTCGACCGCGACCCCGCGGCCCACCGAGGCGCCGGAGATCTCGACGCGCGACTGCGGCGGCGAGAAGGAGGCGGCGTTGTCGATCAGCTCGGCCAGCAGGTGGATGAGATCGGCGACGGATTGGCCGGCAATGAAAGCCGCAGGCAGGCGGCCGGTCTGGACCCGGGTGTAGTCGGCGGTCTCGCCGACTGCGGACCGCACCAGTTCCAGCAGCGGGACCGGATTGCGCCACTGGCGGCCGGGACGTCCGCCCGCGAGAATGATCAGGTTCTCGGCATTGCGGCGTTCCCGGGTGGCCAGGTGGTCGAGCTGGAAGTAGATGTCCAGCAGTTCCGGATCCTCCTGCTGGGACTCGGCCTCGTCGAGGATCTCCAGCTGCCGGTGCACCACCACCTGGCTGCGGTGCGCGATATTGAGGAAGACCGACTTCACGCCCTCGCGGGTACGCGCCTCGGTGACCGCGGCGGCGACGGCCGTCCCGTGGGCGTGGCCGAAAGCCTTGGCGACCTGGCCGATTTCATCGTGGCCGAAGTCCAGGACGGGGGTCTCGGTCTCGATATCGAGGTGTTCACCGGCGGCCAGCCGACTCGTCGTCGCGGGCAGCTGCTCGTCGGCCAGGGCGAAGGTGCGGTCGCGCAAACGCCGGAGCCTGCGGATGATCCGATTGGCCAGCGCCAGCGCGACCAGGATCGCGCCCACCCCGACCACGACCATGCCCGCCCCGGCCGCCAGCGATTTCCTGGTGGTGTCGTCCGCGGCGGCCCCGGCCAGTTGCTGGGCCTCGGCGTTCTCCGCCTGCCAGAGGGTCGCCAGGCCGTGCGTGACCTCCCCGGCGCTGTGCTGCCATTCCGCGACCGAGATCGGGAGCGGTTGCAGCGCCGAGCGTTTGGCCGAGCCGTCCGACGGCACCAGGGTGTGCTGGGCCAGGACCGGCTCCACCACGCCCAGCTGCTGCCACGCGGCGGTCGAGACCAGCGCCCGGGCCGCGGCGGCCTGCTTCTCGTCGGGTGCGCTGACGATGCCGTCGACCCGGGTGCGGTAATAGCCGACCAGGCTGAGGTACTCGGCGCCCAGCTCAGGGGAGAGGTTGTTGCCGTCGATCAGGGCCGCGCCCAGCGCGTTCGCGCGGCTCATGGCCTCGAGGCAGTGCAGTACGTCCGCGGCCTGGGTGAGCTCGACGGCGGTGGCGGCATCGGGCGCGGTCTTCTGCGCGACCTGCACGCCCGCCATGACGGCCTCGGGAATGTGGTTGTAGAAGGCATAGGCGTCGGCCAGCCCGAGCGTGCCCGCATCGACGCCGGCGCGAATTCCGGCGAGCTGCTTGCCCATTTCGCCGAGGGCGTCGGTGGCCTGGCCCATCGACGCGGGCCCGATCCGCGACAGCGCCGACTGAGCCGGGGCGATCAGGCGCACGGCACTGTCGAGCCGCTGGCGTGCCGTCGTCAGCTGGCGCACATCGGAATCCATCCCGGCCACCCGCCACAGGGTCAGCTGCCGTTCGGCCTGAACGGCCCCGATCAGCTCGCGGGTGGGCGCGATGCCCGCCTGCATCTCGTCGGCCCAGGTGCGGGCCTGGTGTGACCGGTCGATCAGGGTGCCGGCGACGCCGAGGCCGATGGCCGCCAACGCCACACTCGGTACCAGCGCGATGGCCAGGATCCGGGTGCGGACCCCGAGCGTCGGAAAGCGCATCGCTGCAACGTAACTGCGCGGCGATGCGCTCGGCGGGTCGAGTCCTTTTGTGCGGGACGGGATTTGACACTCGCGAGACGAGTCCCGTAAGCCGGGAGGTGGCCGATTTCCCGGCGATTTCTTTAGAATTCGTTTACCTTCGAGCCAGCTGTGAGCTTCCTGCGAGACCAGAGTGGGCAAACTTTCAGCACTAGCTTCGTCCGCGCCCGGGACAGCGGGCCGCGCCCGCTGATCCGGGCGCGCGGACGGAGGAGACGAAGTGCAGCACAGGAAACGCGCATGGCCGGTCGCCATCGCGGCCGCCACGGCCACGGTGTCGGCGGCGACACTCATCGCCGGATGCGGATCGGACAGCAAGGCCGACAACGAAGTCCACAACATCATCTATCTGCTCGGCGACGGCATGGGACGCACCCACGTCACCGCGGCCCGGGAACGTTTCGCGGGCGCGAACGGCCGGCTGAACCTCGAACAGCTGCCCTACGTCGGCGCGGTCGCGACCTATGCGGTGGAGCCCGGCAGCGCCAAACCGTCCCTGGTGACCGACTCGGCGTCCGCGGCGACCGCCTGGTCCTCGGGCGTGAAGACCTACAACGCCGCCATCGGCGTGGACGCCTACGGCAGGTCGGTGCCGACCCTCATGGAGCAGGCCAAGGCCGCCGGATTCGCGACCGGCAATGTCAGTACCGCCGAGATCACCGACGCCACACCGGCGGCCATGGTCAGCCACACCCTGTTGCGTGGCTGCCAGGGACCGGCATTCAGCGAATCGTCGTGTCTGCCGAAGAAATCCGACGGCGGCTACTAGGCGCAGCCCGCGGACAAGACGCTGGTCACCCCCATTGCCGAGCAGATCGCTCGTAACAACACCGCCGATGTCATCCTCGGCGGCGGCCTGGCCCGCTTCGAGCCCGACGACCAGAAGGCCATGCAGGACAACGGGTATCAGGTGCTGGGCAGCATGGGCGACCCGGCCCTGAAGGCGCAGACGCCCGAGAGTCAGCAGGTGGCCACCGCCGCCGACCTGAAGGCGGTGACCGGGCAGAAGGTGATCGGCCTGTTCGACCGCGGGAACATGACAGCCACCAATGCCCGCGCCGCACTGCCGGATTCGGCCCCGCAGAAGCAGGAGCCGACGCTGGCCGAGATGACCACCAAGGCCATCGACCTGCTGTCGAAACGCAAGGACAGCAAGGGCTTCCTGCTGCAGGTGGAAGGTGCGCTCATCGACAAGCGCTCCCACGCCAACGACGCCGCCCAGACCCTCGACGAGGTCAAGGCGTTCGACGACGCGGTGGCCGCGGCCCTGGACTTCGCGAAGAAGGACGGGCACACCATGGTGATCGTGACCGCCGACCACGAGTGCGCCGGGTTCAACATCATCGAGAAGAACACCTTCACCAATGCCGAAGCGGTTGCGCCGCCGACGAATGTCGACACCGGCAACCCGGCCAACAACAGCGTCCCGGCGCGCGACGGCAAGGACAGCGTGAAGGACCCCGCACGCTCGGCCGGGTTGATCAACGGTGCGGGACACCAGGATCCGCGCAATTTCGCCCCCGCCACCTTCCGCACGCCGGACGACCCGGCCGAGGTGAAGGACGGCTCTCCCGAGGCGAGCCTGTGGCTGACCTACCTGTCCGGCAACCACACCGGCGCGGACGTGCAGATCTACGCCTACGGCCCCGGCGCGCAGGTGTTCGCGGCGAATCAGGACAACACCTCGCTGTACACCAAGATGCACAAGGCGCTGCTGCCGTGAGGCGGCGAACGGGCTTCCTGAAGATGGGTCTGCTGATGGCAGCCGCGAGCGCGGGTTGTTCGACCGCACCGCACGCCGCCGACCCGGCACCCGCACCCACCCCGATGGCGGCACCGAAGCCCGCTTCAGCGCCCGTCTCGGCGGTCACGGTCTCGCCCGGTGAGGTGCGACTGAGCCCGGGTCCCTTCACCGATCGGGTCCGGCTGAATGGGATTCGGCTCGAAGGCGCTTCGGTGCGCGGCACTCTCGCCATCATCTCCGATATCAGCGATGTACTGGCACTGGAGGTGCACGCGGCCTTCTACGACACGACCGGCCACGTGGTGGGTGCGGGGACCTTCCAGCACGCCGACGCGGAACCCGGCGGTGGCGCGCACGCACCGAACCCGGACGGCATCCCCTTCACGATCACCGCGTCCCCGGCCGATGCGCCGATCTCCGCCGCGGTGCTGTCGATTCCGGTACTGGTCAACGAATAGCCCGCTCCCGCAGCACTTTTCATGATCCCGCGCACGCACCCCTCGTGCGTGCGCGGGATCGGGCCCGTAGCCGGTGCTGCCTCACCGGTGATGGATCCCTGCCCGGGTACTGCTGGCCGTTTCTTCGTTCTGCGTTCATGATCGGTTACAAGATTTCGCAGGTAGCAGCCAAAATCGGGGCAATCACGATATTTCGGCCCAACTGCCCCTCCGGTCGGAACCCGATCCGAGCGGGCGGAATCCCGCAGTCCCGGCCGGGCGCGGGCATAGCGGAGTAGATTGTGTGTATCCACAAGTTACTCGCAAGTAGGAGGCAATGATGCCGGTGCCGGCTGCCGCGGTGTTCGAACGGTTGCGCTCGTTCGCGGCCGTGGATACCACCCAGGACCATGCGACCCGAGCGATCACCGAGGTGTTCACCGGCGAGACCCTGGGCTCGGTGCCGGTCGGGACCGCCGTCGATGTCACGGCCGCCATCGCCAAAGCGCGTATCGCGCAGGCCGAATGGGCCGCGCGCACGCCCAAACAGCGGGCCGAGGTGCTGGATCGGTACCGGGCGCTCGTGGTCGAGAACCGCGAGTACCTGATGGACATCATTCAGGCCGAGACCGGCAAGGCACGGTGGGCGGCCCAGGAGGAGGTCATCGGGCTGATGTTCGCGGCCCGCTACTTCGCCCGGGTGGCTCCGCAGCTGCTCGCCCCGCACGGTGCGGCGGGCGCGTTCCCGGTGCTGAACCGGGCCTCGGTGCGCGCGGTGCCCAAGGGCGTGGTCGGGGTGATCGCGCCCTGGAACTACCCGATGCTGCTCTCGGTGGGCGACTCGATTCCGGCGCTGCTGGCCGGTAACGCCGTGGTGGTCAAGCCCGACAGCCAGACCCCGTACTCCTCGCTGGTCAACGCCGAGCTGTTCGCGCGCGCCGGGCTGCCGCGCGATCTGTTCGCGGTAGTCCCGGGACCCGGCACGGTGGTCGGCACGGCCATCGTCGAGGACTGCGACTACCTGATGTTCACCGGTTCCTCCGCCACCGGCCGCACCCTGGCCGAGCAGTGCGGGCGCCGCCTCATCGGCTTCTCGGCCGAGCTCGGCGGCAAGAACCCGATGATCGTCACCCGCGGCGCCGACCTGAACAAGGCCGCCAAGGCCGCGGTCCGCGCCTGCTTCTCCAATGCGGGCCAGCTGTGCATCTCCATCGAGCGGCTCTATGTCGAGCGCGAGGTTGCCGACCAGTTCACCGCGAAGTTCGTCGCGGCGGTGCGGGCGGCGAAACTCGGTGCCACGTACGACTTCTCTCAGGATATCGGCAGCCTCATCTCCGAGGCTCAGCTGGAGACGGTCACCAAGCATGTGGCCGACGCGGTGTCCAAGGGGGCGAAGGTGCTCGCCGGCGGCAATGCCCGCCCGGACCTGGGCCCGCTGTTCTTCGAACCGACCATCCTGTCCGACGTCACCGACGCGATGGAGTGCGGCCGCAACGAGACCTTCGGCCCGCTGGTGTCGATCTACCCGGTCGACTCGGTACAGGAGGCCATCACCCGCGCCAATGACACCGAGTACGGCCTGAACGCCAGCGTGTGGGCGGGCAGCAAGGCCGAGGGCGAGGACATCGCGGAGCAATTGCACGCGGGCACGGTGAACGTCGACGAGGGCTACGCCCCGGCCTGGGGCACCACCGGCGCGCCGATGGGCGGCATGGGCATCTCCGGCGTCGGCCGCCGCCACGGTCCCGACGGCCTGCTGAAGTTCACCGAACCCCAGTCCATCGTGGTCACGCGGTTCCTGAACCTGGACGCCCCGCCCTTCATCCCGCAGAACACGTGGCAGCCGTTCCTCATGGCCATCGCCCGCGGCATCCGGTTCCTGCCGGGTCGCTGATCCTCCCGCTGGACCACCCGTCCGGCGTGCGTACACTGTACCCGTCGGAAGGGTGGTCGAATGCCGGAGAATCCGCTTACCGCGCCGGGCGCGTGGGACGAGGTCGCTGAGAGTTACGACGAGGTCGTATCGGACATGATGCGGCCGTTCGCGATTCGCGCATTGGAATCGGCCGAACTGAGCGGCCGGTCCCGGGTCATCGATGTGGCCACCGGGCCCGGCGTGCTGGCGCTGCTGGCCGCGCCGCGGGTCGCGGAGGTGGTCGCGGTCGACTTCTCCGAGGCCATGATCCGGCGGCTACGGCGCGCCATCATGCAGGCCGGGGTCGGCAATGTGCTCACCGGCGTCGGCGACGGGCAGGAATTGCGCTACGCCAGTAACACTTTCGACGCCGCGTTCTCGATGTTCGGGCTCATGTTCTTCCCGGACCGGGCCAGCGGGTTCGCCGAGCTGCACCGGGTGCTGCGGCCGGGCGGCATCGCGGTGGTGTCGAGTTGGGCCCCGATCACGGACTCGCCACTGATGACATTGCTGTTCGAGGCGTTCCAGGCCGGGATTCCGGGATTCCCCGCGCCCCAGCCGAATCCGGAGACCCTCGAGAATCCGAACCTGTTCGAGAAGGAGCTGCTCGCGGCCGGTTTCACCGAGGTGGTGCTGCGGCCGCACGCGGAATCGTTCAGTTACGACAGCGCCGAGCAGATGTGGGACCGGCTGACCCGGGGCAGCGCACCACTGCAGGCGACCCGCCGGCGCACCGACAAGGCCACCTGGGCAGCCCAGGAGAAGGTCATGATCGACTATCTGCGCGAGCACTACGTGCCGGGCACGCCGCTGTCGACGACCGCGTGGCTGGGCACCGGTCGCGTTCCGCGATAAGGACTTTCGGATTCGGAGCTGTCCGGAGTCTCCGGGGGTTTACGATGGCGCGGCCGACCCGGAGAAACCGGCCGCGCCACCTTCCTTCATCCGGCCAGCTCGTTGCCGCGCAGCGGAGCGGGAGCCGCTTCCAACGCCGCTGTCTCGGCATCGGTGAACAGGCGTGACCGGATGACGAATCGGACTCCCTCGGGGGCCTCGAGGGAGAAACCACCGCCGCGGCCGGGGACCACGTCGACGGTCAGATGGGTGTGGCGCCAGTACTCGTACTGGTCGGCGCTGATCCAGAACGCCGTGTCCGGGAAGACGCGGCCGAGCAGCACATCGGCCGCGCCCACCCGGAATTCGCCCAGGGGGTAACACATCGGGGAGCTGCCGTCGCAGCAGCCGCCCGATTGGTGGAACATCACCGGACCATGGTGATCGATGAGGTCCTGCAGCACGTGTGCGGCGGCCTCGGTGATGGTCACCCGGGATACGGAACCTGCTTTCATCACGCTCCTCGCAGACCGTCCGGCCCGTCCGACTCCGAATTACCGACAAAAGTTCCGAATGAACCGAAGTGCTTGCGGTTCAGAAGAATCCGAGCTTGTTCGGGGAGTAGGACACGAGCAGGTTCTTGGTCTGCTGATAGTGGTCGAGCATCATACGGTGGTTTTCCCGGCCGATGCCGGACTTCTTGTAGCCGCCGAACGCCGCGTGCGCGGGATAGGCGTGGTAGCAGTTGGTCCACACCCGGCCGGCCTTGACCGCGCGGCCCACCCGGTAGGCGGTGCTGCCGTCGCGGGTCCACAGGCCCGCGCCGAGGCCGTAGAGCGTGTCATTGGCGATGGTTACCGCTTCGACCTCGTTGTCGAAGCGGGCCACCGCTACCACCGGACCGAAGATTTCCTCCTGGAAGATCCGCATGTCATTGCGGCCCTCGAAGATCGTCGGTTCGATGTAGTACCCATTGGGGAAGCCCTCCACCTTGCGCATCTCGCCGCCGGTGAGGACCGTCGCGCCCTCTTTGCGGCCGATGTCGATGTAGGACAGGATCTTTTCGTACTGGTCGTTACTGGCCTGCGCGCCGATCATGGTCGTGTCATCGAGCGGATTGCCGCCCTTGATGGCCTTGGTGCGCTCGAGGCAGCGGGCCATGAACTCGTCGTAGATGGACGAGTGGATCAGCGCCCGCGACGGGCAGGTGCAGACCTCGCCCTGGTTGAGCGCGAACATCACGAAGCCCTCGACGGCCTTGTCCAGGAAGGCGTCGTCGGCGGCCATGACATCGGGGAAAAAGATATTCGGGCTCTTGCCGCCGAGTTCCAGGGTGACCGGGATGATGTTCTCGCTGGCGTACTGCATGATGAGCCGGCCCGTGGTGGTCTCGCCGGTGAAGGCGACCTTGGCGACGCGCGGGCTGGAGGCCAGCGGCTTGCCCGCCTCGACGCCGAAACCGTTGACCACGTTGACGACTCCGGGCGGCAACAGGTCGGCGATGAGCTCGATGACCAGCAGCAGCGAGGCCGGCGTCTGCTCGGCGGGCTTGATGACCACGCAGTTGCCGGCCGCGAGCGCGGGGGCCAGCTTCCAGGCGGCCATGAGGATCGGGAAGTTCCACGGAATGATCTGCCCGACCACACCCAACGGTTCCTGGAAGTGATAGGCGACGGTGTCGGCGTCGATCTGGGAGAGATGGCCCTCCTGCGCGCGCACCGCGCCGGCGAAGTAACGGAAGTGGTCGACCGTCAAAGGCAGGTCGGCGGCGAGGGTTTCGCGGACCGGCTTGCCGTTCTCCCAGGTTTCGGCGACAGCGAGCCGCTCCAGGTTCGCCTCGATCCGGTCGGCGATCCTGTTGAGGATCTTGGCACGATCCGTCACCGACGTGGCACCCCAGGCGTCGGCCGCCCGGTGCGCCGCCTCCAGGGCCATATCGATGTCCGCGGCACTCGAACGTGCCACCTGGCAGAAGGTTTCACCGTCGATCGGGGAGGGATTGTCGAAGTATCTGCCCTCGATCGGCGCTTTCCACTCGCCGCCGATGAAGTTGTCATAGCGGCGGTTGAAGCTGACGATGCTCCCGTCGGTGCCGGGTTTTGCGTAGATCATGGCGCGGCTCCTGATCCCGTATCTGCGGTGACGGGGGCCACTATGAACCGCGAAGGTTGGCGGGAGGTTGGCGCCGGGTTGGCGAAACGTTGCTGAGTCACTGCCGTTGAATACGACTGCGGTAATGGACATTCCGGACAAGGCCGACATATTCGTGGCACGGTGGGCACCCGTGCACGCGCTGCGGCATCGATTACGCGCGCAAGGCGGTGTGCAGGCGTGCGGTCGCCAGGGCGCGGCGGCTGTCGCCGTGCGGGAGCAGGTGCAGCACGTGCTCGTGGATCTCGATGTCGTCCGGGCAGCGCTGGCCGAAACGTAGGGCGTGCTCGGGGTTGCGGTCGGCGAGCACGGCGGTGCGCAGGCAGACGTCGAGGTGTTCGCGCCACTGCACGATGCCCGGAACGTCCGAATCAGGCAGCAGCGGACCGCGATACAGGCGGACGGCGGTGGTCAGGTCGCCCGCTTCGAGGGCGGCGAGCAGTTCGACGGCGTCACAGGCGAGGGGTTCGGTGAGCATGTACCGGCGGTCGGCGATGCGGCCGTCGGTCGCGGCGCGCAGGCGGGAGACGTCGGCCTTGAGGGTGCTGGAGGACACCGACCGGTCACCATAGACGGCCTCGTGCAAGCGTTCCGGCGTGAAGCCCTCGGGCTCCAGGGCGAGCAGGGTCAGGATCTCCAGCTGCCGGGGCCGCATCGCCATCTGCTTGCCCTGCTTGTAGAGACGTGGCACCCCCAGCGATTCCAGCCGGGTATCACCGGCGGGGCGGGACTGTTCGGCATGTACTCGGGCTTCGATGGCTGTCACCAGGGCTCGGACCGTTGTGAGGATGAGCGGATGTGAGCGATCCCAATACGTCGACAAATCCAGCACGCCGAGCTGACGACCGTCGGCGGCGCGGATGGGCGCACAGTAACAGACCCAGCCGTGCAGCGCCTCCACCAGATGCTCGGCGGCCCAAACCGAGGTGGGGCGGCCGCTGTGCAGCGACAGCGCGACACCGCTGGTGCCCATGTACGGTTCGTCCCAGCAGCCGCCGGGCGCGAGATTGACCGATTCCGCCCGTCGCCGTACCGATCGGTCGCCACAGCTGAAGAGCACGGTCCCCGTGTCGTCGGTGACCACCGCGACCATGCCCGAATCCTCCGACAGGGCCCGGAGCTCACCGGCCATCTCGGTGATGGGCGTGCGCAACGGCGATTCGGCCCAGCGCGAACCCAATTCGTCTCGATCGGTTCCGGGCGCCACCGCGCGCGTCGGATCCACCGTGCGCAGCGACCGCTCCCACGACTCCGCCACTTCGTTGCGCAGCACCACTTCGTTGCCGGGCGGTCGGCCCGAGGAGGCCGTGGTCCACCGCACCCATGCCTTCTCCAACTCCGCACGCTGGTGCGAAGGGACTGGCAGCTGTGTCATGGCGCAAACTCCTCGCGGTGCGACCGGACCGAGCGATATCCCATGATGGCGCGCGGTCGCATCGCGCGGGCCGCATTCGCCGCAGTCCGTGCGCTAATTCGTTCCGGGCGGCTTCGCAGCCTTCGCCGCCCCGGTTCGGCGCCCTCGAACGGTTCCGGATTCCACTGGTAGACAAGAAGTCATGGTCCTCCCCTTCCGCT
This sequence comes from Nocardia sp. NPDC059229, assembly GCF_042754165.1. Lineage (NCBI taxonomy): Bacteria > Bacillati > Actinomycetota > Actinomycetes > Mycobacteriales > Nocardiaceae > Nocardia > Nocardia sp. NPDC059229. The sequence continues at coordinate 348,017 of NZ_JBHZAK010000002.1, read as the reverse complement.
TCGGCGTGAACCTGCTGACCCCCGCATCCCGCCCGGAATGGATCGAGAAGTGCCGTCGCGCCGAGGGACTCGGCTACGACGTCATCGGAGTGCCCGACCATCTCGGGCTGCCCGCGCCGTTCCCGGCGCTCATGCTGGCCGCGGATGTCACCGAACGGCCGCGGCTGAACACCTTCGTGCTCAATACGCCCTTCTACAACCCGGTTCTGCTGGCCCGGGACGTGGCCGGGCTGGATCAGCTCACCGGAGGGCGGTTCGAGCTGGGGCTGGGGGCCGGGTACGTGCGTGCCGAATTCGAGGCCGCCGGAATGCCGTTCCCGTCGGCGGGCCGCCGCGTCGCACACCTCGAGGAGACGGTCACGACGCTGCGCCGCCTCTACGCCGATCCGGAGTATCAGCCGCGTCCGGCGCAGCCTTCCGGGCCGCCGCTGCTCATGGCCGGCTGGGGTGAGCGGGCGCTGCGGCTGGCCGCCGAGTACGCCGACATCGTCGCCTTCACCGGCGCGAGCTCGGCCGACAGCGGGCTGCTCACGCTCGCGGACGCCGACTCGACCGCGAAGAAGACGGACTATGTGCGCGGGCTGCTCGGAAACCGGGCCGGCGCCGTCGAATTCAACCTGCTCGTGCAGGGCATCGCCGCACCCGCCGATCGCGAGGCCGCGGTCGCCTACCTCACCGAGCACCTGCCCTTCGGCTACACCGGCGCGCTCGAGGACCTGCCCGTACTGCTGGTCGGCACCGCCGCGCAGATGGCCGAGGCCCTGCGCGAACGCCGGGAACGCTTCGGGTTCAACTACATCACCGTGCTCGAGCACAACATGGACCGGTTCGCGCCGCTCATCGAGCTGCTCAAGGGGGAGTGACCCCCGCAGGACTCAGGTGCCCGGGACCGCGTCGGGGGCGATGAACATGTAGCTCTTCTCCTCCACCCGCTGCTTGATGCGCCATTCGCCGTCCATGCGCACGAAGGTGTCGTGATACCAGAGCCCGCACAGCATGAGCTGCCGCGTGCCGTCGGCGGCGGTGACCAGCATGGGGTTGTGGCACATGGTGCGGGCGGTGGCGTTATCGCCCTCCACTCGAATGGAGGAGTTACTGATCATGTGCTGGAAGGCGGAGAAGTTCGGCATGACGGTGGCGAGGAACTTCTTGGTGGATTCCACGTCACCGGCCGGGCCGCCCATGGCGGTGTAGTCGATGTGCGCGTCGGGGGTGAAGATTTCGTCCAGCAGCTCCCATTGGTGGGTGTCCACGGCGTGGGAATAGCGGACCATGAGGTCCTCTATTTCCAGGCGGTCCGAAATCTCCTGCAGGGACAGCATGGTGCCTCCGAGTGGTGCCGATAACTGTTCAGGGACGGTGGGCCAGCGTACGGCGAGGCGGACGTTGATCTTGCCGTTTCCGAAAGATACGGGGATGCAATAGATCTCGTTCGGACCGGTCCGTCATCAGGTCAGACCGCTTTTTCGCCGATCCGGTAGTCCTTGGCCGCGACGGTCCGGGCCACCTTTTGCGGCGCGCCGCCGATGAGGCCGCGCCAGGGCAGGTAGGGGAGGAGGCGGACGTTCAGGTTGCGGAAGGCGATCATGGCCTTGGAGTTCGGGGCGTACCAGCCGCCGACGCCTGCGGCGAAGCGCTGGCAGGCGTCGACCACGGGTCGCATTTCGCGCTCGTAGGCGGCGAAGGCCACGCGGTGATCGCCTGCGGCGGCGGCCAATTCCCCGGCCAGCACATAGGCGCCGACGAGGGCGAGATTGGCGCCCTGTCCCGAGAGCGGGGAGGCGCAGTAGCCGGCGTCGCCGACCAGGGCGATGCGGCCGGCCGACCAGGTGTCCATGCGGATCTGCGCCATGGCGTCGAAGTAGAAGTCCGCGGCGTCGGGCAGTTCGGCGAGCAGGCGCGGCACCTCCCAGCCCTGGCCCGCGAAGGTTTCGGTGAGGATGCGGCGCTGGGCCGCGGTGTCGCGGTAGTCGTAGTCGAAAGGCTCGGAGGCCCAGGCGAAGATGGCTTTGGCCTCGGTGTTGTGGCGGGCGCTGTAGCTGCCCGCGATCTTGCCGGGAGTGTTGTAGTCCAGTTCCCAGTGGTCGAGGTCCAGCAGGTTCGGGGTCGTGTAGATCGCGATGTAGTACCCCATATGGTGCAGGAAGCCTGACTCCGGGCCGAAAGCCAGCGTGCGCGTGTGGGAATGGACGCCGTCCGCGCCGATGACCAGGTCGAAGGTGCGCGGCGCGGCGTGCTCGAAGGTGACGTGGACGCCGTCTTCGTCCTCACGCATCGCCACGATGGAGTCGCCGAACAGGTATTCCACGCTGTCCCGCGTCGCCTCGTACAGCACCTCGGCCAGATCGCCGCGCTGAATCTCGGTGTCGCCGTTGGCCCCGACGCCATTGAAGATCTCGGCGGAGATACTGGCGCGGACCTTCCCGGCGGCGTCGGCATAGGAGGTGCCGCGCTTGCCCGTGCTGCGGGCGTGGACCTGCTCGAGCAGGCCCATCCGCCGGACCACCTCGGTGGCGGTGCCGAGGACGTCGATGGCCTGCCCGCCCGGCCGCGGGGCGGGGGACTTCTCGACGATCGTGGGTGTTAATCCGTAGCGCTGCAACCAGAAGGCGAGGGCGGGCCCCGCGATGCTGGCGCCGGAGATGAGGACGTTCTTGGTGCTCGTCTGCTGCATGGCTCGACCATAGAACCGATTTGGGCAATTGCGCAAGACATTCGTCTGATGCGTATGCTCTAGTCTGGCCTGCATGGGAAATCGTGAGGATCTGCTCGCCGGCGCGCGGCAGTGCCTGTTCGACAAGGGCTATGCCCGCACCACCGTGCGCGATATCGCCGCTGCCTCGGGGGTGAGCATGGCCGCCATCGGCTACCACTTCGGGACCAAGGAGGCGCTGCTCACCGCCGCTCTCGTCGAGGCCACCCGGGAGTGGGGCGACGAACTCGCGAGCACGCTGGGCGACGCGGCCGACCCGGGCCCGGATCCGCTGCGGCACTTCGCCTCTCGCTGGGACGCGGTCCGCGAGTCCATCACTGCGCACCGCGGACTGTGGGGAGCGACCTTCGACGCGCTCTCCCATCCCGAGACCCGGGCCCAGCTGGCCGAGCAGACCGACGAGTCGCGGTCGGGTCTGGCCCGGCTCTTCGGCGACACCGGCGCGGGCGACACCGGCCGGACTGTCGGCGCGTTCTATCAGGCGCTGCTGGTGGGGCTCGCGGCGCAGGCGCTCATCGACCCCGAAACCGCCCCCACCGGAGCGGAACTCGCCGAGGGGCTGCGTCGGATCGCCGGGCTGCCGGCGGCTTCCGGCGAGTAGGCGACCCCGCGCCCCAGCGCCGATCCGGAGTGGGGCAGGGTGAGGCGGTGCCCAGCATTGTCTTGGACCGGGTCAGTCTCGGCCACGGATCGACCTCGGTACTCGTCGAGGTCGATGCGACCTTCGCGGCCGGGCGGTGCACGGCCGTGGTCGGACCGAGCGGGGCCGGCAAGACGACCCTGCTGCGGCTGCTGAATCGGTTCAGGGAACCAGACAGCGGACGGGTGCTGCTGGACGGGATCCCGGTGGCCGACCTGGATGTACTGGCGCTACGGCGGCAGGTGGGGTTGGTGCCGCAGCGTCCGGTGCTCCTCACCGACACGGTCGCCGAGGAGGTGTGCGTGGGGCGGGCCGTCGATTCCGAGCGGGTGGGCGAATTACTCGGGGCGGTCGGCTTGCCCGACGGGTTCGCGGCCCGCCGCTGCGCCGAGCTGTCCGGGGGTGAGGCGCAACGGGTTTGCCTGGCGCGGGCGCTGGCGGTGGAGCCGCGGGTGCTGCTGCTCGACGAGCCGACCTCGGCGCTGGACGGGGCGTCGGCGGTGGCGATCGGCGCGTTGATCCGGGCGCATGTGGCGGCCGGCGGCAGCGTGGTGCTCGTAAGCCATGATCCGGGATTCGTGGCCGAGGTAGCGGACGAGGTGTGGACGCTGGCCGCCGGTCGGCTCACGCGCGGTGCGGAAGCGGGGAATCAGCCATGACCCAGGGGCTTTCGGTGCCCGACTGGACGGGCGTCGGCGCGTCGCTGGTCCTGGTCGCGCTGGCGGCGGCCATCGCCTACCGGCAACAGCTGCATCTGACCCGCGAACTGCTGATCGCGGCGGCCCGGGCCGGGGTGCAGCTCGTCGCGGTGGGCGCGATTCTGCTGATCCTGTTCCGCCACACCGGATTGCCGGGCGCGCTGGGCTGGGTGGTCCTGATGATCGTCATCGCCGGGCAGGTGGCCGGGCGACGCGGGGCGGGGCTGCCGCACGCGACGCGCTCGGCGACCATCGGCGTGGCGTTCGGCGCGTCCATCACCCTGGGCGCGCTGATCGCGCTCGGCATCATCTCCACGCAGGCGCGGGTGGTGGTACCGGTGGGCGGCATGATCGTGTCGTCGGCGATGCAGTCGACCGGAATCGCTCTGCGCCGCCTGGTCGAGGATGCGCGCCGGGCCCGTGATGCCGTGGAAGCGCGGCTGGCACTGGGTCTTTCGGCGTACCAGTCGTTCCTGCCGAATCAGCGTTCGGCGCTGCGCACCGCTCTGATCCCGGCCATCGACTCGACCAAGGTGGTCGGTCTGATCAGTCTGCCGGGCGCGATGACGGGTTTGATTCTGGCGGGCGTGGATCCGCTGACGGCCATCCGCTATCAGATCGTCGTGATGTACATGCTGCTCGCGGCCACGACCCTGGCCGCGCTGGCGGCCACACGGGTGGCCGAGCGGACCCTCTTCGACGATGCGCAACGCCTGGTCCGGCTGCCCGACTGACGACCGTCCGGCCCGCAAAATCCTAATGAGTGAGATTTCAAATGCGAGCTCAAACGTCCGAAATGCCGTTATCGTTACGATGTCGTCGGTAAAATGCTTGGGGGATAGGTAGTTTCGTATGGAAGCGATCGAGTTCTTCATGCCGTTCGGCGCCGCGGGGGTCAATCCCGCGGAGCCGGAAGCCGAAGCGGGGATGTGGTCCTGGCTGGAGGCCTACGGGCTGGTTCCCACCGAGCCCACCCGGCGGCGCATGGAACGCACCCGCCCGGCGCGCATGTACGCCCTCTGGTGTCCGAGTGCGGACGCCGAGGAGCTCACGCTGCTGAGTCAGTACACCGCATGGGCTTTCATCGTCGACGATCAGTTCGACATCGAAATCCCCGATCCACGCCGGTGTCTCGAGGCCATTACCGCTATCGAGGCCGTACTGGACGGTACGACAACACCTTCCGGCGTGCTGGCGGTGGCCTTGGCCGAGCTGTGGCCGCGCCTGTGCCACGGCCGGTCGGCGGCCTGGCGGCGGAGCGTGCGCCGGGAGATCCACGACTGGCTGTGGACCTACTACACCGAGAGCGTCGGCCGGCTCTCGGGCAATCTGCCCGACCTCGAGACCTACCGCGCACATCGGCGAGACGGCGTGGCACTGTTCGTGTTTCTCGATATCAGCGAACGCGCCGAGGGCGTGGACCTGTCCGCCGCTGTCCGCCACCTGCCCGCCATGCGCAGCCTGCGGATGGCGGCCGTCGAACACATGGGCCTGTTCAACGATGTGCTGTCGGTTGCCTCGGACGAGGCCTCCGGCTACCTCTACAACTCGGTACTGCTCGCGCAGTATCACCACGGGCACAACAGAGCTCAGGCCCGGCAACTGGTCAACGGCATGCTCTCCGAATGCGTCGAGCACATGATCGAGGCGGTGCAACGCCTGCCGACCGAGCTCGACGATGCCGGCCTCACCGGTCGCGAACGCGCGGACGCCCTGGTCACCGCCCAGAATTACACCGTCTATGTGCGTGCCAACCATGACTACCACTATCAGGCGGCCCGTTACACGAGCGCACCCGCGGAGGCGCTCGAGCACGGCCTGCCACTGACCTGAAGCAGGAAACCTTCCGGCGTTGCCGAAATGAAATCCGCAGGCAACCCTCAGGTCTCAAACTGTGATGGGACCATGAGCTTCTTCTGAGCATGGCTGCCAGCCGCCATCGGTGGTTGCGGCGACCGTGTCCGAGCGAGCGGGGCCGATAATGCGAGCGTCGAAACCGATCCGATTCACCGCAGGACAGCACGCCGAGGGCAAACACTGGTGGGGCCTGTCCCGCCCGGCCGCGGCCGCCCTGGCCGACCGTGACGAAACCTGCGCCCGCGCACCCGAATCCCTATCGCGCCCGCTCGACGTGGACACCGAGCGGAGAGCTCGCAGGCGTCTGTCCGAGGCCCGGGTCGCCATTGATCCGGTGCTGCGCTCGGCGGTCGGCGCGCTGGCCGAACCCCTGGATGTGATGGCCGGGTATCACTTCGGGTGGTGTGATCCCGAGGGGCAGACGGTCACCGGCGTGCAGGGCAAGGCGCTGCGCCCGGCCCTCACCTTCGCGGCGGCCGCGGCCTGCGGCGGCGCGGTCGAGGAGTCGGTGCACGCCGCCGCGGCCGTCGAACTGCTGCACAACTTCTCGCTCGTCCACGACGACGTCATGGACACCGATCCGTTCCGGCACGGCCGGCCGACGGTATGGCGTATCTGGGGCGAGACCAATGCGACGCTGCTCGGTGACGCGCTGCAGGCGGTCGCGCTCGGCGTGCTGTGTGACGGCGCGCCCGAAACCGTCACCTCCGAGGCCGTCATCCGGCTGGCAAAGGCCACCGTCACGCTGTGCCGGGGCCAATATGCGGACTGTGCCTTCGAAACCCGACCCACCGTCAGCGTCGACGAGTATCTGGCCATGGCTGCGGGGAAGACCGGCGCGCTACTGGGCTGCGCTTGCGCGCTGGGCGCGCTGTGCGCCGGGGCCGACCACCGCGTGGTGTCGGCCATGCACACCTTCGGCATCGAGATCGGGCTCGTGTTCCAGCTCGTCGACGACTTCATCGATATCTGGGGCGATCCGGAGATCACCGGAAAACCGGCGCACAGCGACCTGATTCACCGCAAGCAGTCCTTCCCGGTGGTGTGCGCTCTGGAATCGGATACCACGGCCGGCCGCGAGCTGGCCCGCCTTTACCACGCCCGCCATCCCATGACCGCCGCCCGCGCGGCCCGGGCGGCGGACCTGATCGAGCAGGCGGGCGGCCGCCAGCGCACCCTGCACCGCGCGGCCGCCGCCCTGGACGCCGCATTCGCGGCCCTGCCCGGCGATCTCGCCTCCGACGATCTCACCGCGCTGGCCCAGCTGATGGCACACCGCGATCACTAGGCCGTCGGGAGCGTCAACCCGATGTCACCGGGGCGGTGGCGGGGCTGTCGGCGGTCCCGAACCATTGGAGCTGCGGCCGGGTTCCGGCCCCACCCGTTCGGCCCGTCGCGAACGGATGCGCCGATGCCAGGACGGATCCGTACCCTCTGACGGATGAGCACACCCTCGGCGACCTCACCGTGGACACCCCTGCGCATCAATACTTTTCGCGCCCTGTGGATCGCCTCGATCGCCTCCAATGTCGGATCCTGGATGCACCTGGTCAGCGCCTCCTGGCTGATGACCACGCTGACCGGATCGGCCGCGCTGGTGGCATTGCTGTCCACCGCCAATGCCCTGCCCAGTTTCGTGCTGGCCCTGCCCGCGGGCGCGCTCGCCGACATCCTCGACCGCCGCCGCCTGATCCTGTTCACCCAGGCGTGGCAGCTGGTGGTGGCGGCGCTGCTCGGCGCACTCACGCTGTCGCACAGCGTGAATCCGGCGCTGCTGCTGACCGCGACGCTGCTGCTGGGCACCGGCGCGACGCTCGGCATGCCGGCTTTCAGCTCGATCACCCCCGAGCTGGTGCCCGCTGGGCAGTTGCCCGCCGCGATCAGCCTCAACTCGGTGGCGATGACGGCGTCCCAGGCGATCGGACCGGCCATCGGCGGCGTGCTGGTGGCCGCGGTCGGCTCCGGCGGCGTCTTCCTGCTCAATGCCGCGTCGTTCCTGGGAGTGCTTGCGGTGGTGTATATCTGGCGCCGCCGGCCCACCGCGACGGCACTGCCGCCCGAGCATCTCACCACTGCCATCCGCACCGGCCTGCGCTATGTGGCCAATGCGCCCGAACTGCGCGCGGTGCTGGTTCGCGCCGCCGCCTTCGTACTCTGCTACGGTGCGCTGCCGTCCCTGCTGGCCGTGGTGACCCGCGTGCGTCTGCATCAGACGGCGACCACCTACGGTCTGCTGCTCGGTGTACTCGGGGTCGGTGGCGTGTGCGGCGCACTGGTGCTGCCGCGCATCCGGCACCGCTATTCCCCCGATCGGATCGCGCTGGCCTGCAGTCTGCTCTACGCCGCCTGCCTGCTGACGGTCGCGCAGCTGACCGCCTTCCCGCCCGCGCTGCCGGTGCTGTTCCTCGCCGGCATGGCGGGCATGGGTGTGATGTCGACGCTCAATATCGCGGCACAATCGGTGCTGCCCAGCTGGATTCGCGGTCGTGGACTGGCGGTGTTCCAGCTGGTGTTCCAGCTCGGCTTCGCGGTGAGCGCGGCCGGCTGGGGTGCGGTGGCCGGCACCGCGGGCCTGCCCGCGGCACTCACCGCGGCCGGGGTGGCGCTCGCGGCGCAGACGGTGCTGGGCCTGTGGTTCCGGCTCGCGGCCGCCGAGCAGATCGATGTCCAGGCCGCGCACGTGCTGGAACCGTACGTGCCGCTGTCCCTGGCCCCCGATGACGGCCCGATCATGCTCACCGTCGAGTACCGCATCCCCGCCGAGCATCTGGCCGACTTCCACGCCGCCATTCCCGACCTGCGGCGTTCCCGCCGCCGTGACGGGGCCATGCACTGGGCGATGTACTCCGATCCGGTCGACCCGGACCGTCACGTCGAGACCTTCATGAGCCCGTCGTGGGTGGAGCACGAGCGCTTGAGCCAGCGGGTCACCGGGACGGATGCGCTTGCGGTGCAACGGATTCGGTCATTGCACGTGGGTGAGGAGGATCCGGCGCTGCGGGCGCTGGTGAGCGACCGGGTGCATCGGGGCTGAAGACAGCGGCAAGGCTGAAAACAAAGTACGTGTAACCCAGGGTTACACGTACTTTGTTTTTTCGGAAGAATTTTTGATGAGGTAGGCGAACTGTATCAGAGCCGCCGGATGCGTGCCATCCAAGCCGCAACATCCACCAGGCCCGCGGGGGACACCTCGAGGCCGACTGCCTGATCGGCGACGGTGGCGGTGACCCGGCCGCGGTAGCGGGTGGGTTCCAGGCTCTCCAGTTCCCAGCCCGCGCCGAAGGATTCCCGGATCACGGCGTCGCTGATGCGGGGGCCGAAGCCGGGTTCGGCGTCGGAGAGCGCCAGGACGTGGACCACGCCGCCGGGCTTGCAGACGGCGTGCAGGCTGCGGACGTAGGCGGCGCGGGCCTCGGGTTCGGTGCCGAAGACGTGGAACAGGGCGCTGTCGATCACGGTGTCGAAGGCGGGCGCGGAGCCCGGAGGATCACCCGCGAAGTCGGCATTGCCGCCGAGGGCCAGGGCATCGGCAACCTCGAAGCGGACGGCCGGAACGCCCCGGGCAGCGGCATTCGCGCGGGCGTATTCGATTGCGCTGGGGGAGAAGTCGACGCCCAGGACGTCGTAGCCGAGGCGGGTGAGCAGGATGGTGTGCTCGCCCGCACCGCAGCCCGGCTCGAGGACGCGGCCGCGGATCTCACCGGCGCGTTCCAGTGCCACGATGGCGGGTTGCGGTTCGCCGATCACCCAGGGCGCGGTGTCCTCGTCGTAGACGGTGTTCCAGATTTCTACCGGTCGAGTCATGGTTCCACCCTGCAACCTCGAGCGCGCTCGAGGTCAATCCCCGGATAGCCCCCAACCGGAGCGGACCGACCGCCCACAATGTGGACATGCCCAAGTCTTGCCTGCTGCTGCAGCTGCGACCCGAGCAAGCCGCCTCCGACCAGGAGTACGAAGCGATCCTCGACGCGGGCGGGCTCGCGGCCGCGGACGTGGTGCGGGTCGAGATGAATCGTGGCATGCCCGATCTCGAGCTCGAGGACCACTGGGCGGTGATCGTCGGCGGCGGGCCGAGCAACCTCAGCTACCCCGAGGCCAAGAAGTACGACTATCAGCGGGTCTTCGAACCCGAGCTGAAGAAGCTGCTCATCGAGATCGTGCGCCGCGACATCCCGTACCTGGGCGCGTGCTACGGGTTGAGCATGCTCGCCGACGTGCTCGGCGGGCCGGTCGGCACCGAGCGCTACGGCGAGACCCCCGGCGCGACGACCATCGAACTCACCGAGGACGCGGCGAAAGACCCCCTGCTGCACGGGCTTCCGGAGACGTTCCGTGCCTTCGTCGGGCACAAGGAGTCCTGCCAGGACGTTCCGCCGGGTGCGGTGCTACTCGCGCGTTCGGCCGTCTGCCCGGTACAGGCGGTGCGGGTCGGGGAGAACGTCTACGCCACCCAGTTCCACCCCGAACTCGACGGCCGGGGCCTGGCGCTGCGCATCGAAATCTATCGGCACGAAGGCTATTTCGACCCGAGTGAGGCCGACTCCCTGACCGAACTCGGGCACCGCGAGCACATCACGGTGCCGCAGGAGATTCTGCGGCGCTTCGTCGCCCGGTACCGGGTGTGAGGACGGGGCGGACAGGCGCGGAACCGCGCCCTGTCAGCACCGCGGTGGCGGCGAAGAGGGCGAGCGTGAGCCAGATGTAGGCGTTGTGGTCCAGGACGGCGAAGGGGCCGCGGCCCGGGAGGTCGAAAACGCTGCCGTAGTGCAGGTCCAGCAGCTCGAAGACGCCGCCCGAGCAGACGAGGACGACGGCGAGCAGGCCCGCCACGGTCGGCAGGGAGCGGTGGCGCAGGGCGAGGTCGGCCAGGTAGATGAGCAGGGGAGCCAGCCAGACCCAGTGGTGGATCCAGCTGTACGGCGAGACGACCGTGCTGGTCAGACCACACAGGACCACGGCGGGAAGCTCACGGCCGGTGACCGAGAGACGGCGGGCCAGGATCAGGCATACCACTGCGATGGCGAGAGCGGCTGCGGCCCACAGCAATTGGATGCTGCCGACGGCGCCCAGGGTACGGGCGAGCATGCCGCGCAGGGATTCGTTCTGCGGGTTCTCGGGGACACCGACCCGGGCAGGGTCGGCGAAGGCGCCGCTCCAGAACGTCAGCGAATCCTTCGGCAGCACGGCCAGGCCGATCACCATGGTGGCGACCAGCGCGCCGGTCGCGGTGGCGGCCGCCCGGAACCGACGAGTCACCAGTAGGTAGACGATGAAGAACGCCGGGGTCAGCTTGATGCCGGCCGCGATACCGGTCAGCACGCCTTTGCAGCGGGAGGAATCGGGCAGCGCCATATCGGCCAGCACCAGGAGCAGCAGCAGGATATTGACCTGCCCGAAGGCCTCGGTCTCCCGGATCGGCTCACACAACAGCAGCAGAGCGGCAGCGGCAGGGCCCACGATCAGCATGCGGCGGTCGCGCCGATAACCGAGCACCGACAGTGCCGCCCAAACAGATCCGGTGAGCATCGCGAAATTCGCGAGTCCCCCGGCCCAGGTGAAGACCGACCCGTGTAACCACGCCAGCGGCACGAACATCAGTGCCGCGAACGGGGTATACACGAACTCCCACACCCCGCGCGTGCGCCCCCGCAAGGGGGTGTCGTACACCGAAACATCGTGCACCACACGGTCTGCCGCGATCTGATACACGCCGAGATCAACCAGGTGCAGCATCGCGCGGGGCGCGGCCAGCAGCTGACCGAGGTAGTACCACCCGGCCAGTCCACCCAGCACCGCTACCAGCCACACCACGACCAGCGGAATCGAGCGCCGTTGCGGCACATCCTGATTCGTGGCCATCACCTGTTCGGCCGTCGACAACGGCATCCACACACCCCCGCTTCCGGGCTTCCGATTGCCCGCCCCACCGTAGTGACGGGCCCACCCGATCGCCACCCGGCCCCGGCACGTGCGAACCGTGCGGGAGTGTCGAAATTGCCGGTTACGACCGGTCGGTGCACGGTAATGGGTCGCGCCGATCGGCGGCTGACCTCGGCCGAGGTGCACCGATCACACCCTGGCCAACCGCTCGATGGCGTCGCGGGGCACTGTCTCCGACGCGCCACTGTCTCCCGCCCGACGAGGCGTGACGAACATCGTCGTTGCGGCGGGCGGTGAAGCGCCCGGCCCGGCGTGTTCAGCGCTGCTCGCAGCTTGTCCTCGAATGCGTGCAGTGTGGCCGTCGAGATCGGGCGGGCAGGCGGTTTTTGCGCCGGCGCGGGGTCGGCGCCCGCGACCGCTCCTGATGCAGTTGAGGGATTGGCTCAGGCACGGAGGAGGACCTTCAGGGAGCGACGGTCGTCCATGGCACGGTAGGCGTCGGGGGCGTCATCGAGGGAGAGTTCGGTATCGAAGACCCTGCCGGGGTCGACGGTGCCGTCGAGGACCGCCGGGAGCAGGGTTTCGATGTAGGCACGGGCGGGTGCGGGGCCGCCGGTGAGAGTGATGTTGGGGCCGAAGAGGTCCCAGCCGACCGGGGCGTTGTTGTATTGAGGAAGGCCCACGCGGCTGATCACACCGCCCGGGCGGACCACGCCCAGGGCCTGTTCGTAGGCGGGCATGTGGCCGACCGCTTCGATGACGACGTGGGTGCCGTCGCCCCGGGTCAGTTCGCGCACCGCGGCGACACCCTCGGCGCCGCGCTCGGCGACCACATCGGTGGCGCCGAATTCGCGTCCCAGATCGGTGCGCTCCTTGTGACGGCCCATGAGGATGATCCGGGGTGCACCCAGCTGCCGCGCGGACAGGACGCCCATGAGTCCGACCGCGCCGTCACCGATCACGGTGACCGTGGTGTCCGCGGTGACCCGGGCCTTCACGGCCGCGTGGTAGCCGGTGCCGTACACGTCCGACAGTGTCAGCAGTGACGGGACCAGCGGCGATTTCTCTTCGACCGGTACCGGGACGAGGGTGCCGTCGGCGAGCGGCACGCGTACGGCTTCGGCCTGGCCACCGCGCACGTCGCCCGCGTTCCAGAAACCGCCATGGCGGCAAGAGGTTTGCAGTCCCTCACGGCAGAAGTCGCAGGTGCCGTCCGACCAGGCGAAGGGGGCGATCACGAAATCACCCTTCCCGACCGTGCGGACCTCGCTTCCGACGTCCTCGACGACGCCGACGAACTCGTGCCCCATCGATTCGCCCTGCTCCGACACGGGCATGTTGTGGTACGGGTGCAGATCGGAACCGCATACGCAGCTGCGGACGACGCGGACCAGGGCGTCGGTGGGGTGTTGAACCACGGGATCGGGAACGTCGATGACGCGGACGTCACCGGCACCGTACATGTAGGTCGCTCGCATGAGACTCCTTCGCTCGGTACCGATGCCGGTCAGGGTTGCGGGAAGTGCGCGGCAGCAGTCCGGCCCTTCCCTGTGGGCTGGCTGTTCAGGCGTTCCATGCGCTCTCCTTCGATCGAAGGGGACGTCATAGCTAATTATTTGCCACCTGCCGATTCCGCTGCCGGCCGACCCGGTCTATCCCGATGGTTCGCGTGTCAGGGCCGTTCGTAGCGGCCGGTGAGTTTGCCGCGGGCGATCACATGCCCGGCGACGGCTGCGAGCACGGTGGGCAACGTTGCGCCATCGGTCAATCCGCTCGGTTGGTCGAGCGCCAGGAACTGGAAGACGTAGCGGTGCGGTCCGTGACCGGGGACGGGGCGTGGACCGGCGTAGCCCCGGCGGCCGAAGCTCCCGGTGCCCACTCTGATGCTGCTGCTCGTCTCACCGTCATTCGAGCCGAGCACTCCCTCCGGGACGCCGGTGATGCGCGGATCGATTCCGGTGAACACGCCGTGCACAACCGGACGACGCAGAGGCGCGTCGGGGTCCTCGACGATCAGGACCAACTCGACGGCCTCGACCGGCACACCCGACCAGTGCAACGGTGGGGACACGTTGTCTCCCACGCCTGTTCCCGCGTGCAGACGCGGAATGTCCCCGCCGTCAGCGAAGGCGGCACTGCCCACTGTCAGGGTTTCGGGCGCATGCTGGACGGCCGGATCGAACCACGCGGTGCGGTCGATTCCGGCTCGCACCGGACGCAGGAGTCTCCCGATCAAACGAATTGCCATGGCTGGTCCGATTCTGTGGGGTCGGTTGCGATCACGACAGGAACCCCTGCTCGGCCAGGCGCGCGAGAATCCCTCCGCTGCTGATGATTTCCAGCAGCAACGGCGGCAGGGGGCGGCCCGGGCCACTGATACCGGTGGACTCGTTTCTGTACGTGCCCGTCGCGAGATCGAAAGTGCCGGTCTGGCCGTCCTGGAAGTGCTCGGTGATTCCGGGTGCGGTGATCGCGGGCAGTCCCGCGTTTACGGCGTTGCGGAAGAACAGCGAGTTGAAGCTCTCCGCGACCACGGCGGCGACGCCCAGCTGTTGGAAGAGGGCGGCGACCGGGCGGGAGGAGCCGACGCCGAAATTCGTTCCGGCGATGACGATATCGCCGGGGGCGACGAGATCGGTCCAGCCGGGGCGTACCTGGTAGAAGATGTGCCGGGCGGCCTCGGGCAGCTCGAGCTTCATGGCGAAGGCCGGGTACATCGCGTCGGTGTCGAGGGAGTCGCCGAAGACCCAGGCGCGGCCGGTGATGGTGGTGCTCATCCGGTGACACTCCGGGGGCCGGTGATGTAGCCGGTGATGGCGGAGGCCGCGACGGTGGCGGGTGCGGCCATGTAGATCTCGGCCTCGGTGCTGCCCATGCGGCCGGTGAAGTTGCGGGTGCTCGAGGTCAGGCAGACCTCGCCGGGTCCGACCACGCCCATGTGGTAGCCGAAGCAGGCGCCGCAGGTCGAATTGGTCACCACCCCACCGGCATCGGCGATGTCCTGCAGGTATCCCAGTCGCATGGCGTCCCGGTAGACCTGCTGGGAGGCGGGCGTGACCAGCAGCCGGACGCCGGGGGCGACGGTCCGGCCGCGCAGGATCTGCGCGGCGATGCGGAGATCTTCGAGCTGGCCATTGGCGCAGGACCCGATGAACGCCTGGTCGATGCGCCGGGTCTCGACCTGCGAGACCGGAACCCCGTTGCGGCTCACCGTGCCCGGGCGGGCGACGTACGGTTCGAGGCCCGACAGGTCGATCGTGCGGATGTCGGCGTATTCGGCGTCCGAATCCGCGTCGGCGGCAACGAAATCCGTCACCCCGCACGCGGCGAGAAACTCGCGCAGCAGCTCGTCGACACCGAAAGTGGCGAAGTCGGCGGAGATTTCGGCGGCCTGGGTGGCGATCGTGCGCCGGTCGTTGAGCGGGACCGTCGGCAGGCCCGGCCCGCCGAATTCGAGATTCTGGTTGGTGGCGTCACCGTAGGTGTCGGCGAGATAGAGGAAGACGTCCTTGCCGCTGACCTCCGGCGGGAGCGCGCCGGTGAGTTCGTAACGCACCGTGGGGGCGAGTTCGAACCAGGTGGCGCCGGTGCACAGGATGGAATACACCTCGGCCGGGCCGAGTCCGCGGGCAGCGGTGTTGTACGCGCCGCCCGCGCAGGTGTGTGAGTCGGTGCAGGCGAGCACCTCGCCTGGGCGGGCCAGCCCGTTCTCGGCAATGACCTGGTGGCAGATGCCGTGCCGGCCGACATCGTAGAAGTGCTCGATCCCGAAGTCCGCCACGAACTTCCGCGCCTTCGGGCCGCCCGCGGCATCCTTGAGCGACGGCGCCGGTACGGCGTGGTCCATGACGACCGCGACCTTGCGGGGATCATGGATCCGGCGGGGCTGCTGCCACAGCGTGGCGAACTGCAGATCGATCAGGACGCACATGTCGACGTCGACGGTCACGATGTCCCCGGGCCGGACCCGCGGCACCCCGGCCTTGCGGGCCAGCAGATTCTCGATCATGGTCATGCCCATGGGTCAGGCTCCTTCACGGTAGCGTTCGCCCAGCTCCGACCATTCGGCCAGACCGACGAGGTTGAAGAACTCGGCAGGTTTCGCGGGCAGCAGCGGCCCGGGATCGCGGCCGGCCAGTTCGGCCAGGCCGGTCAGCATCGCGTACGCCACGGCACCCAGCGGGAGCGAGGGGTGGATGGCGATCGAATAGCCCAGTTCCCGCAGACGCGTGGCGGATTCGATCGGGGTGAGGCCGCCCAGGACGAGATTGATGAGCAGTGGCGCGGACACCTCCCGCGCTATGCGCTCGATCTCGGCGGTGCCCTGCGGCGCCTCGACGAAGATCACGTCGGCGCCCGCCGCCGCGTAGGCGTTGGCCCGGTCGATGGCGGCATCGATACCGAGCGGGCCGCGGGCGTCGGTGCGGGCGATGACGACCAGGTCCGGATCCGTGCGCGCCTCCAGTGCGGCGGTGAGTTTGGTGACGAACTCCCCGGCCTCGATCAGCTCCTTGTCGGGCAGGTGCCCGCACTTCTTGGGGAAGGCCTGGTCTTCGAGCTGGATCGCGGCGACGCCGGCGGCCTCGTATTCGCGCACGGTGCGAACGACATTGAGCGCGGTGCCGTATCCCGTGTCGGCGTCGGCGAGCAGCGGAATGTCGCCGAGGACGCGCACCAGCATCCGGGCGCGCTCGACCATTTCGGTCTGGGTCACCAGCCCGATGTCGGGGAGTCCGAATCCGCTGGCGGCCACGCCCGCACCGGTCAGGTAGGCGGCGGGGAAGTCCAGCCGGCGGACCAGGGAGGCGGACAGGCCGTCGAATACGCCAGGGGCGACGATGATTTCGGCACGGTCGGCGAGGGCGGCGCGTAGTCGCGCCCGCGACGGGGTGGTCATCGGTGGTGATCCTGGTCCAGATTGTCGAGGGCGCCGGCGACGGGCGCGGCGAGCAGCTCGGCCAGCTCGCGCAGATCGGCGAGTTCGTCGATGCCGAGCACTGCCCGCTGGATGGCGTCGAGCCGATCGGGCGAGACCAGGGGACCGACGAGGGAGCGGTACTTGGCGACGAGTTCGTCGTCGGTGACCGGGTCGGCGGGGCCACCGTGCGGCTGGACGATCCGCTGTGCGAGCACCGTGCCATCGGTGAGGGTGATCGCCAGTTCGGTGGCGAAACGTTCGTGGACAGGACCGTTCTGGATGTTCTCGTCCAGTTTCACCTCGACCTTGCCGAGCAGCTCCCAGACATCGTCGGCGTCCAGCCGGGCCGGGGTGAACTGCGGCGGCAGCACCTGGCCGTCGAGCAGCGCGACCGCAGCGGCGTAGCCGAGATTCATCTGCGCGCCGATGGCCGTCAACGGCCGTTCCGGCTCCCACCAGCCGTGGTGGTAGACGGTGTGGCCGACGCGAATCTCGATGTGCGCGACCGACTTCGGGTCGATGTGGTGGCGGGCGCGCAGCTCCAGCGCCGCCTGGACGGTGCCATGCAGCCCGCCCTGGGCCGCATACGACTTCACCATGATGAGCTCGGTGTGCCAGCCCTCGCCCAGACCGGCGATCACCTGGGCGGGGTCCGGGTCGTGGCCCTCGCCGAAGACCGACAGGTAGCCGCCGTAGGGCCGATCGAAGACCTGCTTGATGCCGGTGTACCCGGCAGCGGCCAGACCGGCCGCGTAATAGCCGTTGCGGGCGGCGAATCCGTGCTGCATGCGCTTGGACATCGCCTCGTACTGGGCGGCCATCAAACCGGCGGACTGGGTGCCCGCCATGCCGAGCGCGTCCTCGAGCCGGGCGGCGTCGAGCGTGCGCAGCTTTCCGGCAACCATTGCGGCGGTGTGGGTTCCGAAGACCGGGCCGCTGTGCCAGCCGCGGGAGAGCATCTCCGAGCCGTGCAGGGCCAATCCGACGCGCGGACCGACCTCGAACCCGGCGATCGCGGCGGTCAGGGCCGCGGCGCCGGAGACCCCGCCGAGGTACTGGGCGGTTGCGAGCAGGACCGGCAGGATCAGGGAGGTGCTGTGCAGGGGCGCGAGCGGATGGAAATCGTCGAGCTCGAAGCCTTGGATGAACGTGCTGTTCAGCAGGACCGCCGCGGGCCCGCCGGTGGTGGCGCCGGTTCCGATCACGGTCGCCGCGCCCGTGCCCTCCAGGTCCAGCACCGCCGAGGTGGCGACCCGGGACCAGGGCAGTTGGGCGCCCACCAGACCGCACGCCACACCGTCGAGCAGCAGGTGCTTGGCGCGGGTCCGTACCCGCTCGGGGATCTGCTCGGGCGTCAACTGCTCGACCCACCGGGCCAGCGGTACCGTGACGCCCGTCGTCGTCGATTCGCTCATGTCCTCAGTGAACGGCAGGCCATCCGCCTGTCCCCGAAATTGCGGGGGAGTCGCACAATGGGTGCATCCAGTGCGGGAAATCGACGGAACGGATCTGAGTCGTGCGGGAGAGCAACCTCGACGAGGTCGACCTGATGCTGCTCGACGCGTTGCACGCCAACCCCCGGGTCAGCTTCGAACGGCTGGGCCCGGCGCTCGGGGTTTCGGCGGCCACGGCCGCGCGCCGGTGGCAGCGACTGTCGGAATCCGGGCGCGCGTGGGTGTCGTCGGTGCCCGGTCCGCAGGTGGCGCTGGTCGGCGCGGTGTGCGAGGTGCGGGCGCAGCCGGGCCGGGCGGTGGCCGTCGCCGCCGGGCTCGCGTCGATCCCGCAGGTCATGAGTGTCTACGGCACCGACGGCGATTTCGACCTGCACACCCTGGTGTTGTCCGACAGCCCGGCAGCCTTGAGCACCCTGCTGCTCGAGCGACTGCCCGCGGTGCCGGGCATCGTGCGGGTGCGCTCCACGGTGGCGCTGCAGTGGCACAGCGGCGTGCACTGGCGGCTCGGCGCGATCGACAGCGATCAGCAGCGGTCGGTCGGCGAGGAAGGTGGCGAGTCGCGAAAAGCGGTGCGCTACCGCACTTTCGAGCTCGGCGACCGGGACCTGTTCCTCGCCCTCCAGCACGACGGCCGGGCCAGGTACCGGGATCTGGCCCGCGAGCTGAACACCTCCGAGCATCTCGTGCGCCGGCAGCTCGATACCCTGGCCCGCCGCGGAATGCTGGCCTTCCGAACCGATTTCGCGCGCGGCGCGGGCGGCTGGCCGACCGAGTATATGCTCTGGCTGTCGGTTCCTCACCGGGACCTCGACGCGGCCGGGACCGAGATCGCTTCCTGGCCGGAAACCCGGATCTGCCTGTCCACGGTCGGGCGGGCGAACATCATGGTGATGGCCCAGGTGCATCGCATCGCGGACCTGAGCGCCATCCTCGGCCGAATCGGCACCGCCCTGACCGATGCGGTCGTCATCGACCAGCGCCTGGTGCTGCGGGCGTTCAAGTCGTGGGGGCGGCTGCTCGATGGTTCGGGGCACGCGGTCGGCGTGGTGCCGGTCAATCCGTGGGCGGCGGTGGCGGACGCCTGAGGCGCGTGGATCGAGAGCCGTTGCCGTGCAGCGGCTCTCGATCGCTCAGCCGTCGTGGACCGCGATCAGGCCCGGGATCACACCGAGATAGGCGGTGCTGTCCGGTCCGATGGCGATTCCGGCGTAGTTGTTGTTGAACCCGGGGCCGGTGCCGGTGAGCTGCTTCCACACCGTCGCTCCGGTGCGGAAATCCAGGGCCGTGAAGTACCAGGGATCGCTGGCCTCGGTGCCCTTGGTGTAGGTGTAGATCAGGCCGGTGGCGAGCGACAGCTTGGGCACGACGGTCGGTGCGGCCTCGGTCGTGTTGGCCCACACCTGGTGGCAGCCATTGCCGTCGGGGTCGATGTCGATGCGGGCGAAACCGGGGGTGGTGGTCTTGCCCAGCAAGGCGGCCTCGGGACCGGTGTAGCCGTAATTGTTTTCGACGATCAGTGCGTTTCCCGCGCTGATCAACGAGTTCTCGGTATCACTGGCGCCCGCCTCGAACACCGGCACAGCGCACACCTGCCGCTGCGCCGCTCCGGGCGCGGTGCGGTAGACCACGACGTTCATCGGGTCGACGTTGTCGGTGATGGCGACATAGCCGCCGGACAGGAGGGTGGGTGTGGTGCCGGTGCCGTCGTCGACCTGGCCGGGCTTGTGCTGTCCACTGTTGGAGTAGGTGACCCGCCAGGTGACGGCAGGTGCGCCGCCGGGCCCGGCATCGAAGCGCAGCAGCTCGCGGTTGGTGGCGATATACACGTCGCCGTCGTTGCCGACAGCGAAGGAGTTCTCGATCTCGCCCTCGGCGCCCTCGCCGAGCCGGACCACCTGTGCCGCACCGGTGTTCAGGTCGAGGGTGCCGACCACGCCGTCGGTCCGGGTGACGAACCACAGCAGCCCGTTGCTGTCGGGCAGCGCCGAGTTGAAGGTCTCCCCGGGCCGCAGCACACCGGTCAGGTCGTAGTCGTGCGCGAGAGTGAAACCGTCGCCGCCGGCGTTCTCGGCGAACACTCGGATGTGGCCGTCGCGGGAGGCGATCACCGCGCGATCTTCGTTGTCCAGATAGAAGTAGGCGCCGCCGGTGAAATTGCCGAAGGCACCGGGCCGCAGGAACGCGCCCGGATCACCGGGTAACGCACTGCGGCCCAGCACATTCAAGGTGACCGGGTCCAGCAGGTACAGCGCCGGGGATGGGCCGATGCAGGTGGTGACGATGCGGCCGGCCCGGTCGAAGGTGATCGACCCGCACTCCCCGCCGATCACCGCCGACACCACGCGGGGGTCGTGCCCGAGCGGTCCCGGGCGGGTGCTGGTGTTGCTCATCCACCCGTCGTCGTGGATACCGGAGCTGCCGTTGGGCGCGAGATAGGGATGTTGCGGCACCGGCGGCACATCGGTGACCGGCTGTGCCACAGCCGGATTGCCGATGAATCCGGGCGGCGACCCCGGTACCGCGGGAATCGGGACGGCGGCCGCGGTGCCGGCCACGGTGGCGAGCAACCCGCCGGCAGCGCCGGTGACGAGGTTGCCCCGCACGCTATTTCGCACCGATACCGTCCCGCAGGAAGTCGAAGAGCTGCTCCCCGAAGGGTTTCGCGGTCTGGGTGTTGTAATCGTTCCATCCGTCCTGCTGGGCCTGCTGCAGGTAGGAGGGTAGCGGCTGGTGCAGTTCGGTGCTGACCGCTTCGTCGTGCAACCGGCTCATGGTGTCGCGCAGGCCGCCGCCGACGGCCGCGACATTGTCCAGTTCGAGCTGCCCGTCGCTGGTCGAGTAGTCGTAGAGCTCGTATTCCTCCTGCTCGGCCGGGTCGATCTGCGCGGAGCCCGGCACCCAGTGCGAATAGCGGACGAACTTGGCGTCCGCGGTCCGCAGTGCGATCACGTGACCGGGTGCGTCGTCGTTGAACCGGACGGCTGCCTCCTCGATGGAATGCTCGTCGGTGGTGTGCAGGATCCACGGCCGTCCGGGTGCGCCCGGATCGGCGGCGACGGCGGCGATATCGTGCCGCCCGGCCAGGTGCGCGTAGCGGTCGTCGGCCCGCCACCCGTTGCCGCCGGTGCCGATGGTCAGCAGCAGCGCGGCCAGGTCGACACTGGAGGTCAGCTGATCGCGGGTGCCGGGTGCGGGGGTGAGCTGGCCGCGCGGATCGTGGATGAACAGCGGTACGCGAATGGCCTCGTCGTAGGCGCCGCCGCCCTTGCCGTGCAGGCCGTGCGAACCGGCGTAGTCACCGTGGTCGGAGGTGAACACCACCACGGTGTTGGCGGCGACCTCCGGCTGGGTCGCCAATTCGGTGAGCACGCGCCCGATCTGGGTATCGACCTGCTGCTGGAACCAGAGATAGAGGTTGCGCATGTCGATCCACTCCTGATCGGCCCCGGGCGTGCCGTAGGGCGCCAGCCCGAAGGTCACCGCCGAGACCTCCACCAGGGCCTTCTGCAGCCGCGGCTTGCGCGACAGCTGTTCGAGGCTCTCGAAATTGCCCGGCAGGTCGTTGACCCAGCGCGGAATGTTGTTGAACGCCAGCGTGCGTCGCGTCCAGCGCGGCCACCACTGGATGTCGTGCGGGTTGACCAGTGACACCGTCGTGCACCAGGGGCCCTGTCCCGCATCGGTATTGAACCAGTCGACGAACTGGTCGACTATGCGTCCGTCCATCTGCAGGCCCTGTTCGGGCGCGCCGTTGGGCGAGGGGTAGGTGCCGCCGTCGAATCCGTAGCGGTCAAGGCCGCCCGGGGTGGTGTCGGCGTAGTGGCCCAGATGCCATTTGCCCCACCAGGTGCTGCGATAGCCCTGCTCGCGCAGCATGGACCCCCAGGTCGGGAAGCCCGCCGCCAGCTCCGACTGCGAGGTGGACAGGCAGCCGGTCTGATGCGAGTAGAGGCCTGTCACCAGCACGCCGCGCGAGGGCGTGCAGTCGTTGGCGGCTGTGTAGTGCTGCTCGAAGGAGACCGACTTGTTCCGCAGCGCCGCGATATTCGGCAGGATGGTGTCGAGCACCGACTGCTCGGGGAACCACATCGGGGTGCGCATCTCGTCGACCAGGACCACCAGGATATTGGGCCGGTCCGGATGGTTGTCCATGCGTCGCGGGGTCGCGGCGGCCGGGCCGGTGGCGGCGACCGCCGCGGCGGTGGCACCGGCCATGGCGCCGGTGCCGAAAAATCCTCGCCTGCTGATCATTTCGTGGATCCTCCGGTGGTGTCGGGAGCCGGGTTGGCGGCGATGAACTCGGCCACCACCGTCGCGAGCTGCGGGCCGCGGTCCTCCTGCAGGAAGTGACCGGCGCCGGTGATCGTGATGTGCGGCTGACCGGCCGCGCCGGGCACCCGCTCCTGGAAGGCGCGGTAGCCGCCCGCGGTGATCGGATCACCGTCGGAGAAGGCGGTGAGCACCGGTTTCCCGAAGTGCGCCAACTGTTCCCACGCGCGCCGGTTGGCGGGGCCGGCCGGGTCGTCGGGGCGGGTGGGGACCAGCATCGGGAAGGCGCGCGCGCCCGCCTTGTAGGTCTCGTCGGGGAACGGGGCGTCGTATCCGGCCACCACCGCGGGGGAGAGCTCGGTGCGGCAGCCGCCCGCGATGATGCCGCCGACGGGAAATTGCGGTGTCTCCTGGGAGAACCGCTGCCAGGCGGCGAAGGCATCGGTCAGTTTCGCCTCACCCGTGGGCAGGCCGGTATTGGCGACCACCACCCGGGCGAAGCGGTCGGGATGCTCGGCGACCAGCCGCAGGCCGATCAGCCCGCCCCAGTCCTGGCAGACCAGGGTGATGCCCGAGAGATCCAGGTGATCGAACAGCGCCTCACGTAGCCATTCGACGTGGCGGGCATAGGTGTAGTCGGCGCGGTCGGCCGGCTTGTCGCTGCGGCCGAAACCGATCAGATCCGGTGCGACACAGCGTTTCCCGGCCGCCACCAGCACCGGGATCATGTGGCGGTACAGGAAGCTCCAGGACGGTTCGCCGTGCAGCAGCAGCACGATCTCGCCGTCGCGCGGGCCCTCGTCGAGGTAGTGCAACCGCAGTCGGGAATCGCCGCCGTCGCCTGCCTCGACCTCGAGGTAGCAGGGTTCGAAGGGAAAGTCGGGCAGGGCGGCGAACCGCTCGTCCGGTGTCCGCAATGCGTGCATGAGGGCGACGATAATATTGTTGCATGCGTCGTGCAACTACCCTTCCGCGTGTGTAGGGTTGCCGATGATGGACGGACGGACTGCACGTGGAGCCAAGAACCGTCAGGCGGTGCTCGACGCCGCGCTGACGCTGATGGAGGAGGGCAATCTGCAGCCCACCGCGCAGGCGGTGGCCGAACGCGCGGGAGTCGCGACCCGCTCGGTGTATCACCACTTCCGCGACCTGGAGACGCTGTATCTCGATGCCGCACAGACACAGATCGCCCGGCACTGGGTACTGCTGATGGAACCTGTCAGCGGCGACCTGGACGAACGCATCGATCGCGTGGTCGCACTGCGGGCCGAACTGTTCGAGCGTGTCGCGGGCACCCGCCGCGCCGCCCTGCTGCGTGAACACGAATCCGTCGTCCTGTCCGAGCGACTGGACGAGAGCCGCGCCGCGCTGCGCGCCCACCTGCGCACCCACCTGCCCGAGCTCGCCGATCTCGACCCCCCGGCCCGTGAGTCCGCCTACGCCCTCTGCTCCTGGGAAACCTGGGACGTCCTACGCCGCCATCAGTCCCTGTCCGTCACCGCCGCCCGCGCCGCGGTGACCACGGTCCTCACCCGCCTGCTCACCGGCTGAGCGGGCCGTCGAAAGAAGAGCCGCGCCATGTCGATCACGCCCGATCCCGACCAGTTCACCCGCTTCGCCGCCGCCACCGGCGAGGGCCCCGTCGTCATGCTGAACCTCATCACCTTCCAGGACCGCACCGAATACGCGGCCTACGGTGCGGCCGTCCTCGCCCTGGTCGCACAGCAGGGCGGTCGCCTCCTGTGGCACGGCGAACCGCAGCAGACCCTGATCGGCGAGACCGACTGGGACTACGTCGCCCTCGTCGAATACCCCAGCCGCCGGGCATTTCTCGATATGGTGACCGCCCCCGAATACCAGCGCATCCACCAGCACCGCGAGTCGGGCATCGCCCGCACCGAGCTCATCGCCTGCCACCCTCTCGCCACCCACTGACCGCATCGGGCAAGATCCGTGGAATATTCTCGACTCTGTTCCTCGGCGGCCCCCGGAGGAAGGACAGTCCTATGGAATCCGACGACTACACCCGCACCCGCCGCAGTCTCCACGGTGTGGCCGAACTGCTGATGGCCGGCCCGCAATACCGCGCCCACGGCACGATCAAGCTGCGCCCAGCCCCGGGCGGATTCAGCACGATCCATCCTCCATTGGTCGCTGTGGACGGCGACCTGCTGTTGGTCGACGGTTCGGTGGCCGGAAAGCTCAGCGGCACAACCTTTGCCGAACTGGCCTCCCACGCCGGCATCGACGCCGGCGCCCCCGCCGATCTCTACTCCGGCAGCTCCGGCTGCATCCTCACCGACACCATCCACGTCGACCTCGACCACGCCCAGACCATCGCCCGAGCCTTCGACTGGGGTGACCGAGCCCTCCGCCGCCTGAACCCCACCGAAACCCCCGTCCTCTGGCCCGAACACTTCGACCTCGGCATCACCATCACCGCAGATCGCATCAACTTCGGCGTCTCACCCGGCGACCCCCACATCCCCGAGCCCTACGCCTACGTTGGCCCCTGGGACCCCCACACGGGCCCCTTCTGGAACGAATCCTTCGGCGCAGCACACACCCTCACCGCCCTGGGCGCCGCGGAAGCGCTGTTCACCTTCTTCACCGAGGGCTACCACCTCGCCACCCAATCCTGACCACCCGCGAGCAGGCCGGCTCGATGCGCCCTGCACGGCCGGTTCCGCGACGATCAGAACCGGGTTGCTCGGTGTGCCGTTGCCGGGGAGGCTTTTCCGGTGACGAACAGCTCTGATGGTCTGCGTCTGTGGGATACGGTCGCCGATAGTTAAGCAGCGACGGTGTCGGGTCCCGCCGATAGCTTCTATCGGCGGATACACGAGTTCTTCTGGTCTCATCTGGGATCGATCGCTGATCTCGATGTCTTGGACCTGGGGTGTGGGCATGGCTGGCCGGCGGAACAGATGCGGCAGGCCGGAGCCCGCGTCACCGATGTCGCGGCAGCTTTGCCGGACGGCGGCGCGTTCGTCTTCTCGATACTGCATCCAGCATTCTTCAGCCAGAACATCGTCGACGAAGGACCTGGCGGCGAGCGCTATCGGAAGGTCACCGGCTAACTTCAGGTCGGAGATCGACATCTGGTTGGCGTTCTGCAAGGCGCTGCGCGCCTGGCGCTGACCGGATTCGCTGACGAAGTAGGTCAGGCGCAGCGGACCCTGGGGATCGCCGTCCCGCACGGTTGCGCCCGCGGGTGCTTATCGGGAGCGGCCGCATACTTCCAGTCGAGGCTGTAGTCGTACATTTCCGTCATGGTCCGCGCCACGGCGATCGAACACTGAACACCGTTGTGCAACAGCATGATCGACGATGGAATGACCGGGACAGGTTGGTTCGCAACGCACTTCGGGTGAGCACGACCGGTATGTCGATCGGTGCGGTGGAGGCGAACCGCAGGCGCGTGCGGTGGTTCCCGCCGACGTCCTCGCACCCCGGGTCGACCTCCTAATATCCGTTGGGGCACAACAGTTTGCGCAGTTGATCGGTTCCGGACACGTGACCAGGATTTAACGGCATTCTGGCCATGGATAGTGAAAATCGGCGTAGCGTGCCTTGAACATTCACCAGGTTCCCCCGTCATGAGCACCTCGGTCGACAAGCTGTCAGAACCGCCGGCGCCGTGTCGGTGGATAGCCAGAAACACGATGGCGGACAACGTGATTGATGATTCGACATCTGCCCCGACAACACCCGTCACGCAGCCGGCCCGTGGTCCGCGACTGGCCCTGTCCGGCGGGGATCCGGTACGACACACCCCTTGGCCGACATATGACCGGGGCGCGGTGTGCGTCCATCCCGAGGACGAGGAAGCGACGCTGCGCGCCCTTCGCAGTCACCTCTATTTCCGGTACGACCACCGCCCGCATCACGAGACCGAGTGCGCGCAATTCGAGGCAGAGCTGTGCGGCTACTTCGGGTCCGGGCACGCGCTGGCCACCTCCAGCGGCACCACCGCCCTGGCACTTGCGATCATGGCTTCCGGGATCGAACCCGGGAGCCTGATCGCCTGTCCCGGTTTCACTTTCGCCGCCACGCCCAGCTCCATCCTGCTCGCCGGATGCACGCCATTCCTCGTCGACGTCGACGAGAACCTCCACCTGGACGTGGCCGATTTGCGCGGGCGGTGGACACCGCGAATCAAGGCGATCGTGGTGGTCCATATGCGCGGTTTCGCCGGAGACATGGGTGCGCTGCTGCGGTTCGCCGAGGAGCAGGGTGTGCCGGTGTTCGAAGACGCGGTCCCGGCGCTCGGCGCGCAACTGGATGGGCGCAAACTCGGCACCTTCGGTCTGGCCGGCGCGTTCAGCACTCAGTCGGACAAGTCGCTCAACAGCGGCGAGGGCGGCTTCCTGATCACCGATGACAGCACCCTGTTCGCCCGTGCGACAGTGCTTTCCGGCGCCTATGAGGGGCGGTTGCGGCGGCATTTTCCCGACGGCGAACCGCCGATCGCCACCGATCTCGATCTGCCGCTGTTCAGCTTCCGGATGGACGAGATCCGCGCCGCCCTGCTGCGGTCCGAACTGGGACGGCTACCGGTCAGGCTGGCCGCCTTCCGCGACAACTACGACTATGTCGCCTCGGCGCTGGCCGACCTCGACAGCATCCGAATCCGGCGACCGGTGGCACCCGGCGCCTACCTCGGCGAGGCATTCATCTTCCGGGTGGCCGACGGCCATGCGCAGTGGTTCGCGCGGGCGTTGTGCCGCGAGGGCATCGAGGCGCGCAATCTCGGCTCGGACTCCGACCACAATATCCGCGCCTTCTGGAACTGGCGATTCATGTTCCGCGGCATGGAAACCGCTGCGGTCAAGGCGTCCCTGCCGAATGCGACCCGCTATCTGCAAGAGGCGGTGGACATTCCGCTGTCCTCGACCCTGTCGCGGGCCGACTGCGACGATCTGGTCGCCGCGGTGCGGAAGGTCGCAGCCGTCCTCACCGCGGATTCCTCGTGGGCCGGGCAACGATGACGGCATCCTCGGAGACCGGAACGTTCCCGCGGCTCGCGCTCGCCGGGGTGTTCGGCGGATTGTTCTGCGGCTACCTGGGCCTGTCCGCGGCTATCCCGGTGCTGCCGGACCACGTCCGCGACCGGTTCGATGCGGGCGATCTCATGGTCGGGCTCGTGGTCACGGCAACCGCGCTGACCGCGCTGCTCACCCGGCCCGTGTTCGGTGGGCTGGCCGACCGGCACGGTTACCGGTCGCTCATGCGGTTCGGCGCTCTCGCCCTGGCGGTCGGCGGTCTGCTGTATTTCGTGCCGCTCGGCTTGGTCGGTCTGATCGCGGTGCGCCTGCTGGTCGGCGTGGGCGAGGCCGCGCTCTTCACTGCGGGCGCCGCCTGGACCGTCTTGCTCGTACCGCACAATCGGCGCGGCCAATTGATCGGGCTCTACGGCGTCGCCATGTGGGGTGGCATCTCACTGGGGACGGCGCTCGGCGCGGCATTGCGGCACTTCGGGATCGGTGCGGTCTGGACATTGTGCGCCGCAGCACCTTTGGCCGGACTCGTCCTGATCAGCCTTGTCGCGCCGGAGCCGCAGGTGGCGCGGTCCGGCGGGGGTCGTGGACTGATGCTGCGACCCGCGGCGCTGCCCGGCCTGGCTCTGGCCCTCGCGGCCGCGGGCTATGTCGGGCTGGCCGCGTTCATCATCCGCGACCTGCAAGTACGCGGGATCGGTTCCGGCGCAGTCGTATTGAGTATATTCAGCGGGGTCTACGCGGGTACGCGGCTGGTCATCGGGAAGCTGCCGGACCAGCTCGGCCCCCGTCGAGTCGGCACCTGGTCCGGTATCGGCGAGGCGGCCGGGCTGCTGATCATCGCGTGGTCGCCGAACCTGGCTGTGGCGGTGCTCGGCGTCGTCGTCATGGGGGTCGGGTTCTCGCTGCTGCACCCCTCGCTGGCGCTGATGGTCATGAACAGCACCGAAAGCTCGAAACAGGGTGCGGCACTTGGCGCCTACACCTCGTTCTGGGATCTGGGCCTGTTCGTGTGGGGCCCGGCGACCGGCGCCATCGCGAGCCGATTGGGCTACCCCGCCGTGTACCTCGTCGGCGCGGGCTGCGCATTCACCGCCGCGGTCATGGCCAACAGAATTCGGCAATCGGTCGCCACCGGCTGAGAAAGGAGTCGGCAGATGACAAGCGCAGCACCGGTCAAGGTCCTCTGCATCACGGGATGGTGCCGCAACGGCAGCACCATCCTCGGCAATATCCTCAATGAGATTCCCGGCGTATTCCACGTCGGCGAACTGCACTTCCTCTGGAAGAACGCGGCGGGCCGCGGCGTGAACGAGCAGTGCGGCTGCGGCCACAAGCTCGTCGACTGCCCGTTCTGGTCCACGATCCTGCCGGTCGGCCGACCCGACGGTACCACCCTGGAAGCCCACACCGACACGGTCATCCGGCGCCAGCTCGGCAATGTCCGGACCAGGCATACCTGGCAGGTACTGCACCGCGGTCTGCACAATGGGGAGATTCGCGCGCACGCCGACCTGATGACCCAGATCTACCGGGCCGTCGCGGAGCGCAGCGATTCTCGGGTGATCGTCGACACCTCGAAGATGCCGGGGGAGGCGGCGATGCTCGCGCGCCTCGACGGCCTCACCCCGTACTACGTCCATCTGGTGCGCGATCCGCGAGCTGTGGCGCAATCATGGAGCAGGCCCAAGGAATACGTGTACGCGATGTCGCCGGGGAAGAGCACCGGCTACTGGAGTGGCTTCAATCTCGCGTCGCACGCAATCACCCGACGCTATCCGCAGCGGTCGCTGTTCCTGCGCTACGAGGACTTCATCGCCGAGCCGGCGGCGACGGTCGACACGTTGCTGCGATTGTGCGAGATCGACCCGGCGTCCAACCCGATGACCGATCGAACGGTAGAGCTGCACTCCAATCACACGGTCACCGGAAACCCGGACCGTTTCAACACGGGTGAAACCGTGATCCGCCCGACCGACGACTTCTGGCGCAGCGCGCTGCCGGATTCGGCCAGGCGAACGGCGTCGGTGCTGTCCTGGCCGCTGTCGCTTCGGTACGGATATCTCAACGGCGGTGCGAAGTCCAGCGGAAGAGGTTGAGCGACAGTGGATCTGGGATTGGCCGACAAGATTGCACTGGTCGCGGGCGGATCCAGCGGCATCGGGCTGTCGATCGCCCGCGAGCTGGCCGCCGAGGGCGCGCATGTCGCCATCGGCGCGCGCGACCCGGGACGACTCGCCGCGGCCGAGCGGGCCATCAAGGCGGTGGCGCGCGGCCGCATCCACGCCGCGCGTGTGGACATCACCGACGCTGCGGCGACCCGCCGCTGGGTCGACGAGGTCGCCGGGGAGTTCGGCGGACTCCATATCGTCGTCGTCAGCGGCGGCACTCCGCCGACCGGGAGCGCGTCGACCTTCGTGTCGGCCGCCTACCGGGAGGCGGTCGACACGGTGCTGATGCCGGCGGTCGAGCTGGCGCTGGCAGCGTTGCCCCAGCTGCGGAATGCGCACTGGGGCAGGGTGCTTTTCGTTGCCTCGGAAACGGCGCTGGTCCCCATGGGCGGACTGGCCCTGTCCGGAGTGACCAGGGCGGCGATCGTTCGGTTCGCCCAGGCCCTCGCCGCGGACGTCGGCCGCGACGGTGTGACCGTCAATGTGCTCGCGCCGAGCGCGACCCGCACACCGCTGCTGGAGCGAGTCCTGACGCAGGGATCCACCGACGGCCGGATCGAGGACCAGCTGCATGCCGTCGGCCTTGGAACCGCCGTGGGGCGAGTCGCACGTCCCGACGAAATCGCCGCCCTGGCAGCGTTTTTGGCCAGTGAACGCGCTGGCTATATCACCGGCACCGTCCAGCTGATCGACGGCGGCTCGAGCGTGCTCGGCGCGTCCTCATCGCACTACACCGTTTCCCAGGAGGGGACATGCTGAAGACAGACACCGTCAAACAGACGCTGGCGCAGGTCGTCGCCGACCGCAAGCAGGAACTGTCGCCGGGCCGGATGTTCGTCGAAGCCTGCGTAGAACACGGGCTGGACGCGGCGGTCGAGTACGACGTGACCATCACCGATTCGCTGACCAGCTCGCGGCGCAAACCGCGCAATCCCGCCCGCAATATGCTCAAGACCATCGACCTGTCTCGCGATCCGCGCCAGTTCTACTGGCACGAAAGCGCGCCCGCGGCAGGGGACACACCGATCGCGGGCGCCGAGGTCCGACGTGAACTGGCCAGCCGATTCGGCAAATCGCCGATTCCGGAACTGCTCACCACCACGGCCTGGGTGCAGGTCCCGCCGGATCTGTGGAAGGACCCCGAAACCTTCGAGTCCTTCATCAACTACCGCTTGATCGTCCGCCTCTGCACCGCCGAGAATTACACGATCATCAGCGGCGAAGGCGGGCTGCTGAACCTGCCCGGGATCGAAAGGATGACGTCGCCGGGACCCTTCGCATCGGCAATCCTGCGCGCCTGCAACGAGATCGAGCAGATGGGCGGCACGGCGGATGGCATGATCATCAACCCCGTCGACTACTACCGCGCGCTGGGCACCGGACGGCTGATGGACGATCTGGAACAGAACGGCGTCTTCATCGTCCGGACCCGCCTGGTCGAGCCCGGGACCGCCATCGTCGGCGATTTCGGTCACGGTGCACAGCTTTTCGACGCCGGCCGTTCGGTGATCCGCTTCGCCGAGCCACCCGAAGGAACGTTCACCGAGCCCGGTATCGCGCTGCAGGCGGAGATCTACGAGCGAGTCGTGGTCAATCTGCCGACGAACTTCTTCGTCGTCACCGTCTAGGTCGAAGTCGTGACGCGCGATCAGGAAACCCCCGTGCTCGAGGACCCGGATGTGGTGGTGGTCGGCGGCGGTGTCGTCGGACTGTTCTGCGCCCACCAGCTGCGGCTGCGCGGGGCGACGGTCACGGTGCTCGAGCGCGGTGCGCTCGGCGGGCCGCAGTCGTGTTCCTACGGAAACACCGGATTCGTCGGCACTCATGGTGCAGCGCCCCTGGCCGAACCCGGCATGCGCACACTCGCCGTTCCCGGTGCGACCGACCCGGACTCACCCTGGTACATCGAACCGCGGGCGGACGCCGAATTGACGCGCTGGCTGGAGCATTTCCGGCGTGCCTGCTCGGCCGATGCGGCTATGGCCGGATTCCGGGCGCTGATCGGAATGAAGAAGCGCAGCCTGGGGATTCTGCTCGACCTATGCGCTACCCAAAGCATTGCCGCGACCTTCGAGTCAACGGGCATCGTGTTGGCTTTCAAGACCGCGGCGGGTTTCGACGATGCGAGACGCGCTGTCGCGCGCACCGTCGCCGCCGGTGTGCCGCTGCGCGTCCTCGGCCCGGGTGAACTCGACGAGCTCGAGCCGAAGACCGTGTTCGATATCCACGGCGCGCTGTACAACCCCGAGGGCGCGTATCTGCACGTCCCCGAGTTCATCGTCGAATTCGGCCGAGTCCTGAGAGATTCGGGCGTGGAGATATGTGAGCACACCGAGGTCACCGCGTTCGAGGTGCGAGAGCGAAATGTCGTGCGCCTCAGCACTACTCGCGGAGACCTGCATCCCGGCAATGTGGTCATCGCCGCGGGCGTGTGGTCGGCCGAGTGTGCCCGCCTAGCGGGCATCGACCTGCTACTCCAACCGATCAAGGGCCACAGCGTGACCGTAGCCATGCCACCGAGCGCGCCCGGCCGGCCGGTATTACTGAGCGAGGGCAAGGTGGCGATGGTCGCGCTCGGCGACCGGCTGCGGATCGGCGGGCAGCTCGAACTGACCGGGATGAGCACCGAGGTCTCCGAACGCCGAGTGCGGGCGATGCGGCGTACCGTGCGCGAATTCCTTCCCGCACTGGAGGAAACACCGACCCTGCAGACCTGGAGTGGATTACGGCCGTGCACTCCCGACAGCCTGCCCCTGATCGGTCCCGCGGGCGATCTCCGCAACCTTCTCATCGCGGCCGGGCACGGCCATATCGGCATGGGACTCGCGCCCGCCGGCGGCGAACTCATCAGCCAGATGCTCGCGGGCGATTCACCGCTCACCGACCCGATCCCCTTGCGGCCGACACGTTTCGGCGCATTCACCTGAAACGGCGATCAGATGGCAGACCGAGCGGACATCAGGATCGGTGTCCTGTGTCTCGACACCAGTTTCACCAAGATCCTCGGCCACATCCGCAATCCGGCAACCTTCGACTTCCCGGTCGTCTATCAGGTGGTCCACGGCGCGACCCCGCGCCGAGTGGTGATCGAAGCGGATCCGACGCTGCTCGAACCGTTCATCGGCGCGGCCCGGAAGCTCGAATCCGAAGGCGTGGCTGCGATCACCGCCGCGTGCGGTTTCCTGGTCGTCTTCCAGCAGCAGCTGGTCGATGCCGTCCGAATCCCGCTCTACAGCTCGAGCCTCGTTCAATTGCCGATGGTCCACCGCATGGTGGCCGCCGATCGCAAGGTCGGCCTGCTGGTCGCCGACGAACAGGCCCTCACCCGCCGCCATTTGGATGCGATCGGAGGCGAGTCCGTGCCGATCTGTATAGCGGGAATGGCCGAGCGCCCGGAATTCCGCGAGGTCATCCTCGAAGGTCGCCGCAGCGACCTCGACGTCGACCGGCTCGGCCGCGAGGTACTCGACGAAGTGGAACGACTGGCCGCGCACAACCCCGATATGGGTGCGCTGATCATCGAATGCACCGACCTGGTGCCGTACCGGCACGCGATACAGAAGCACCTCGGCGTGCCGGTCTTCGACATCGTCACCCTCACCGAAATGGTGCACCGCAGCCTATCCCACCAGCCCTTTCACAGCCGACGGTAGGATATGTCGATTGCGGCTGCCGAAGACGAAGCGGGCGCTCCGCCGGGATCGGGTCTACGGCATCCCACAGGTGTTCATGTCGGGTATGCCCCGGAGGGCAAATGAGAGCCGTTGCTCTGCAACGGCTCTCATTGTGACCGGTGTCCGGAGGGGGACTTGAACCCCCACGCCCTAATACGGGCACTAGCACCTCAAGCTAGCGCGTCTGCCATTCCGCCACCCGGACCGGTGATGCTGGACAAGATTAGCGGAGAGGTTGGCGGAAACGGAAATCGGGGCTGGGCCAGGCGAAATGGGGTGCGCGAGGGGAGGTTTGGGGGGCTAGTGGAGGATGCCCGCGAGGTTGGCGTTCTTGATGGGGGTGTCCTTGTTGGCCTGAATCTGACAGAGGCCTTGAACGGCAGCCATGGAGAGGTCCACCTGGGTGCCGGCAGGCTCGTGGTCGTTGCCCGTTTGCTGCTTGATGAACTTGGTGATGGTGACGCGCTGGGTGTCGGCGTTCTGGGCGAGGTAGTCGCCGCACTTGGTGTCGCCGCCCTGGTTGAGGGCCTTCTCGACATCCGAGCAACCCGAGAGCAGGGCGACGGCTAGTGCAGCGGCGGCCACGGCCGTCCATCGGGCGGTGTTCATCATGCGTTCCTCGTGGGTCGTGCGCGGCGGTGTCGGCCGCGCGATCGACCGCCACTGTAGATGGGTGCGACCGTTCGGCAATCGGGGCCGGACCCGGAGATCCGATCCGAATCATTGTGATTTACATCACATTTCCCCGCACATCGAGGGGGGTCGGCCTGGCATGGTGGGGACATGTCCCTGGCCTCCACCGAAACAATTCGGATCCTCGGCGCCCGCGAGCACAATCTGCGCAACGTCTCGATCGACATTCCCAAGAACAAGATCACCGTCTTCACCGGGGTCTCCGGATCCGGCAAGTCCTCCATTGTTTTCGACACCATCGCCATCGAATCCCAGCGGCAGCTCTACGCCACCTTCCCGGCCTTCGTCCTGAACTTCCTTCCACGCTACGAACGTCCGCACGCCGAGGCCATCGAGAACCTCACCGCGCCGGTCATCATCGACCAGAAGGCGGTCGGCGGCGGGCCACGCTCCACGGTCGGCACCATGACCGACATCTACGCCCTGATCCGAGCCCTGTTCGCGCGCTTCGGTTCTCCGTCCACGGGATTGGTCTACGACTATTCCTTCAACACCCCGCAGGGCATGTGCACCGAGTGCGACGGACTCGGCGTGGCCATCACCGCCGACCCGGGCAAACTCGCGGACCGCACCAAATCGCTCAACGAGGGCGCACTACTGATACCCGGCTACACCGTCGGCAGCGGCGACTGGCAGCTGTACGCCAACTCCGGCCGATTCGACCCGGACAAGAAACTCGCCGACTACGACGACGCGGAATGGCACGACCTGCTCCACGGCACCGGCGGCAAAGTGGAATTGTCTTTCGCGAAAGGCACCTGGAAATCCAATTACGAAGGCCTGGTCGACAAATTCACCCGCACCCGGCTCAAGCGCGACACCTCGGGGCTGTCGGAGAAGACCCGCGAACAGATCCAGCGCTTCCTCACCGAGGGCGTCTGCGCGGCCTGCCACGGGGCGCGCCTGAATCCGAAGGCCTTGGCCACCGCCATCAATGGACGCAATATCGCCGACTGGGCGCGACTGCAGATCACCGATCTGATCGAGGTCCTCGGCGAGATCGACGACCCGGCCGCCGTCCCGCTGGCCGCGGCCACCCAGGTCGCGCTCGAACGCGTCGCCGCCATCGGGCTGGGCTACCTGAGCCTGGACCGCGCCACCTCGACCCTGTCCGGCGGCGAGGGCCAGCGCCTGAAGATGATCAAACACCTGGGCAGCACGCTGGTCGGGATGACCTACATCTTCGACGAACCCAGCGTCGGCCTGCACCCGCGCGATGTCGGGCGGCTCAACCACATGCTGGAGGCGCTGCGGGACAAGGGCAATACCGTACTGGTCGTCGAGCACGATCCGGATGTCATCCAGATCGCCGACCACATCGTGGATGTCGGTCCGCGCGCGGGCGTCCACGGCGGCGAGGTCGTCTTCACCGGCAGTTTCGCCGAGTTGCGGCAGGCCGATACCCCCACCGGCGCGGGATTGCGCCGCGCCTTCCGGGTCAAGGAGAACTTCCGGTCCGCGACGGGCGCGCTGACGGTGGCGAATGCCAACGCGCACAATCTGAAAGATGTCACCGTCGCCATTCCGACCGGCATCCTGACCGCCATCACCGGTGTGGCGGGGTCGGGCAAGAGCAGCCTGATCCGCGACGAATTCCTGGTGCGCTACCCGGAATCGGTCTTCGTGGACCAGTCCGCCATCGCCGCGTCCTCCCGGTCCACGCCCGCCACCTACCTCGGGCTCATGGATCCGATCCGCAAGCTGTTCGCCAAGGCAACCGGCGAACCGGCCGGTCTGTTCAGCTTCAACTCCGACGGCGCCTGCACCGAATGCGGCGGCCGCGGCGTCATCATCACCGAGATCGCCTACATGGACCCGGTCACCACCCACTGTGAATCCTGTGACGGGCGGCGGTTTTCCGATCGTGTCCTCGCACTCACCCTGCGCGGCAAGTCGATTGCCGATGTCCTCGAGCTCTCCGCCGAGGCGGCCGTCGAGTTCTTCCCCGAGAAGGCACTGAATGCCAAGCTGCGCACCATGAACGAGGTCGGCCTGGACTACCTGAGTCTGGGCCAGGCCATGAGCACCCTCTCCGGCGGCGAACGCCAGCGCATCAAACTGGCGACGCAGCTGCAGAACACCGGCACGGTCTACGTCCTCGACGAACCCACCACCGGCCTGCACATGTCCGATGTCGACACCCTGCTCACGCTCATGGACAACCTGGTCGAGCGCGGGAACACGGTCGTGGTCATCGAGCACAACCTGGACGTGGTCGCACACGCGGACTGGGTCATCGACCTCGGGCCAGACGGCGGCAAGAACGGCGGCGAGGTCGTGTTCACCGGTACCCCCGCCGAACTGCTCACCGACCCGGCCTCGCTGACGGGGGAGTACCTGCGCCGCTACAAGTCAGCCTGATGAAGAGCGTCACGAGGATCGATCGTCCGCGGTGCTGGCGGCCCTCCACGCTCTGGCTTCATCGGGATTGCCGCGGCGATTGAGGAGTTCGGCGAGACCGGCCATGGCCCGGGGGTCGCCCTGGGTCGCGGCGGTACGCCACCAGTGCTCGGCCTCGGTGAAATCTCCCCGGCGATAGCGGAAGACGCCGAGGTCGTAGGCAGCGCCCGGATGACCGAATTCGGCTGCCTGCGTCCACAGTTGGCACGCTTGCTCCTCGTCGCCGCGGCTCTGCATGGCCACGCCCAGCTCGTAGAGCGCGTTCTGGTAGCGGCTGGCATCGGTGGGCAGGGCCGGGGACGGCGAGGTGGAGCCGATGGTGAGCTCAAGGACCAGTTCGCCGAAGTCGGGTGGGCCGACGCCGGTGCTGCAGTGCAGGACCGTCATGGCGGATTCGCGGGCGATGAGCATGCCGTAGTTACCCGTCCAGGAAACGGTGGCCTCGGTGTCGTCCACCCAGACAGGGGTGAGGGTGATGGCGGCATCGGTCTCGGCCGGGCACACCTGTAGCTCGATGCCGCCCGACATGGCATCACTCCAGACGTCAACCCCCCTGAGCCGGCGGCCTTCCAGCAACACATGTCCGCGCTCCACGGCGAGTCCGATGCCCAGGCTGCGCACGCCGGGGCGCGGGGCGGCGCTGCGCAGGGTCAGCCGGACCGTGGTGGGGGAGCCGCCGAGACCCTCCGAGTGCAGGGGGTAGACCTGCGCTCCGTTCCAGGTCACCGGGTCTGCGCTGTCGTATCGGTCCGCCAGTGTTGGTTCGGTCGTGCCCGGCTCGGCGTACGAATACGACCCCTTCATCTGCCCCGCCTTCCGCCGGTGCCCGGTGATATTCGGGGCTACCGTAGTACCGATGCCACCTTCTGCGTCCCGGATTTGCCAGCTCCGCGATCCAGCAAACTCCTGGTCGCATGACCGGCATCTTTCCGGGCGTCCGACCGGTGCCCGGTGTACCGATTTCGCCGATCGATCGACGTGGCGGCTACGTCCACGCGGTGTGTCGTTCTTGCGGACGGCCTGGTGTCATGTTGAATCGTCGGCGACGTACCAGCGAACGAGTGAAAGGTAAGGACATATGGCTCTGCCCACCATGACCCCCGAACAACGCTCCGAGGCGCTGGCGAAGGCCGCGGCGGTTCGTAAGGCCCGCTCGGAACTTATCGCGCAGGTCAAGAAGGGGTCGGTCAGCCTCGCCGAGGTGCTCAAGCGCGCGGACAAGGAGGACCTGGTCAAGAAGACGAAGGTGGCGGCGGTCATCAAGGCGCTCCCGGGCATCGGCCCGGTCAAGGCGGCCAAGCTGATGGACGAGGCCGAGATCCCCGCGGACCGCCGTATCGGCGGCCTGGGTTCCCGGCAGCGTGCCGCGCTGCTGGAGGCGCTGAAGGCTTGAGATCGGGGGGTGGCCTGCCGGGTCGCGAACCGGCCCGGCGGCGACCACTCCCACCGCCTCCGAATCCTCGGTGAACGCGCAGGACATCGACCGATTTGGTCCAGGCGGTCCGATCCGATAACCTTGCTGAGCATCACCGGTCCGGGTGGCGGAATGGCAGACGCGCTAGCTTGAGGTGCTAGTGCCCGTATTAGGGCGTGGGGGTTCAAGTCCCCCTCCGGACACAGTCAGTAGGCCCACGGGCGGTTTTGGAGCAGTTTCCACCAAAACCGCCCTTTTTCATGGTCACAGCCCGCCGAGGAAATCGACCATCTGCCGAATCTTCTCCCGGCTCATCCTGTGGTGCGCAACGGATTTCGCCTCGATCGTGGCGGACTGCGCGGGTCCCGAGGTCCAGCCTCCGCACCGCGATAGAACCCCGAACTGAAACACCTCTCACAAAGTGGCGAATTCCGTGCTGCGCCTGCCGAGTTCGGTGATCACCGTATCGAACTCGGGTCATCCGGGCGTGCGTGGCGTCGGCGAGATGAAACACGTGTTGACAGCGCGACGGCGAGCCTCATAAACTCGATATCGATTCGAATTTGACAAAGATGGGCCGGGTTCCGGACCTGATTCATCGCCGAGGTCACCGGAACGAAGTGGCGTCCACGGCGGCGGAAATATGTCGACCACCGGCCCTCGAGGGCGTGGCAGGTAGTTGTGCGCCGCAGGCAGTTCACAAACACCACGACACCGAGGTGGTCAAGCCAATCGAGAGTCAGGAGTGATATGACTGCGCACGAAGAGACCCCAGAGGTAGTTGTCGTCGGCGCCGGCCACCAGGCCCCGCAGGCTCGCCTCGTCCTCCAGCCCCTCCGCGATACCCACCAGGGCGCGCAGCAGATACGCGACGGATAAGCCGCAGTGCCGAACTCGCCGGCCGCCCGGACGACGATCTGGTGCACGAACCACTGCTGCCGAACCCCGACCGCGTGCGCATTCGCGTCTACGCCACCCAGTCCACCCACAAGACGCTGACCGCGCTGCGGCAGGGGTCGATGATCCATGTGTTCGACGACGACTTCGCCGGGCGCGCCGAGGGCGCCTTCCGCGAGGCGTACATGACGCACACCTCGACCTCGCCGAACTGCACCTGGGCGTAGTGGTGCGATTTGTGGCAGTTGCGGTCGACCAGCACCACATCCCCGAACGCCACCAAGGCCTGGGTGACGATCTTGTTGGCGGTCGAGGTGCCGTTGGTGACGAAGTAGGTCCGGCGCGCTCCGAACGCGCGCGCCGCCAGTTCCTGCGCCTCCCGGATCGGGCCGTGCGGTTCCAGCAGCGAATCGAGACCACCGGCGTTGGACGAGGTCTCGGCCAGGAAGATGTTCAGCCCGTAGAACTCGCCCATATCCCGGATCCACTGCGAGTTCACCACCGAGTTGCCGCGCGAGATCGGCATGGCGTCGAAGACGCCGGTCGGTTTCCGCGCATAGGCGGTCAGCGCGGAGAAGAACGGGGTCCGCCGGCGCCGCGCCACCCCGCGCAGGATCGTCAGATGCAGATCCAGCACATCCTCCTGCAGGACGAGCCCCCGGCCGATGGTCTCGGCCAGCCGGGTCAGTTCGGCGTACGCCCCCGTGCCGGCCAGCTCCTGCGCCCGCGCCACCAGCCGGCCGCCGGGGTAACTGTGGTAGGGCTCGAGCAGGTCGGCGTCGGCGAGGTAGCGCTCCAGTTCCGCCACCTCGGTACCCGCGTCCGGGCCGAGCGCCGCCAGCCGCAGCGCGGTATCGGCGATGTGCCACCAGATGTCGTATGCGCGACACTGTTGTACGCCGACAGCTCCCGCCCGGAATCGCTGTCGGCATGGTCGGCCTCCGTGCTCACCACCGCGCCCGATGGACGGATCCGGGTGCAGACCCCGGCCGGCGGTCGTGGCGCTCAACCGCGTTCGGCATCCGATCGCCACGCCCGGTGCCCGGGCAGGCCCTGGGAGGCATTGTCACCAGCGTTTCCCTCCGCTGCGTCATCGGCCGGCACCGCCTGTCGCTATTTCCGGTTCAGCTGCCAATCCGGTGGCAGCCCCTGGACTTTCGCGTCGGTGCCGCACGCCTCGATGGACACGGTTGCCGGACCCAGGCGGAGGTCCGTGAGCCGGATGACGCCCGCCCGGTCGGGCAGGCGCGGCGCGATGGTGAGGGTGCGCCCGGGGACGTCGGGCATCAGCCCCAGGAACGATCGCATGAGCAGCAGGGGCGCCGCGCTCGCCCACGCCTGCGGGGAGCACGAGGTGGGATACGGCACCGGGGAACTGAAATCGGAGCGCGCGAAGCCGCAGAACAGTTCGGGCGGCCGGGCCCCGAATTCCAGGATGGCCTCGAGCAGTCCGCTCGCGAGTCTCACACTCAGGTCCAGTGCGCCGGGGATGTGGCCGTAGCGCATCAGACCGGCCACCGCGATGGCCGTGTCGTGCGGCCACACCGAACCGGTGTGATAACCCATGGGATTGAAGTGACGAGCGGTGGAAGACAGTGTGCGCAAACCGAATCCGCTGTTCAGGTCCGCCGCGCCCAGCCGCTCGATCAGTTCGGCCGCGCGTTCGTCGGGCACGATACCGGTCCACAGGCAGTGGCCGGGATTGCTCGATCCGACATCGACCGGCTGCTTCGAGCCGTCCAGCGCCAGGGCATAGCAGCTGCTCTTCGGCATCCAGAAGGTCTCGTCGAAACGGGCTTTGAGATCGGCGGCCTGCGTGCGCAGCCGCTCGGCGAGGGCGTGGTCGCCGAGCTCCTCGGCCAGTTCGGCGCGGCCGATCCTGGCCGCGTAGACGTAGCCCTGCACCTCGCACAGGGCGATCGGCGGGTCGGCGAGGCGGCCGTCGGCGAATCCGATCGCGTCCCAGCTGTCCTTCCACCCCTGGTTGGCGAGGCCGCGGTCGGTCTTGCGCCGGTACTCGACGAAGCCGTCGCCGTCGAGGTCGGCGTCGGTGTCGATCCAGGCCAGCGCCGCGTCGGCGGCCGGCAGCAACTCCTGTACGGCCGCGGCGCCGATACCCCAGCGACGGCATTCGGCGAGCAGCATCACGAACAGGGGCGTTGCGTCGGCGGTGCCGTAGTACACGGTGCCGCCGAGCACCCGATCACTGCCGGGACCGTAGCGCCGCTCGTGCATGATGCGGCCGGGTTCCTCCTCGGTGAGCGGATTCGACTCGGTGCCCTGGAGTTTCGCCAGCTGGCGCAGTGTTCCCAGGGCCAGGTCCGAATCCAGCAGCAGCGCCATCCACGAGGTGAGCAGACTGTCGCGGCCGAACAGGGCCATGAACCAGGGCGCGCCGGCGGCCACATAGGAGGTGCCGTCGGCGGGATCGTCCAGGCGCAGCGCGCCGAGGTCGGTCTCGGTGCGCTGCAGGATGAGGTTGAGGCCGGCGCCGCTCGCGGTGAGGGTGGTGGTCGAGGCACGCCAGCGGCGGATCTTGTCCGCCGGGCTGTATTCGTCGTTGTCGTCGAAGTTCATCGGGACGGCCCGATGGTCGTTGATCGGCTGGCAGTGCACCACCGTCTGCCAGCTGCCGTGTGCCGGGACCAATACCTGCCAGGTCAGCGATCCGGGCTGAACCTCGGGGTCCTCGCCGGCGGTGATGATGACGCCACGCCCCTGCTGACTGCGGTCGGTGAAGCGCAGCGCCTGCTCGGTGGCGGCCGACTCGCCGCCGCCACCGCCCGCCCGGCCCTCCTTGACCGCGAACAGGTCCGCGAAGTCCGCCTCGGCATCGAGAACCACCGTCAGGGCGGTGTCCTCGTCGCCGAGATTCAGCACGCTGATGATCTCCTGCATTCCCTCACCCACGACGCGACGGCGCTGGACCAGCACCGTCGCGTCGGCGATACCGTGCGGTGGCGGCTTCCGGGCCACGAATCGCGCCCGGAAGGGTTCGCGCACCACCACCGAAAGCTGTTCCGGCGGAAGACCGTCCACGCGCAGCTCCCATCGGGTCAGGATGCGCGTGTCCCGGTAGTACAAACCGTGGGCGGTGCCGGGGTGAATGTCCCCGAGTCGGTCGGACAGGCAGAAGGTTCCGGCCTCGACGAGGGTGATCACGCCGGCGCCACCCTCGATGAGAACGGGTGGGCCGGCATTGAATACGCTCACGGGCGACCGCCCGGCGCCTGGCTGCTGAGGATCGGGGTCCCGGCGGGTACCCGTACCCGGACGCCGGTTCGCGACGCCCGTTCCGCCGCCATCTCGATGGCCCGGTGATAGGCCGCCTCGTAGCCCTGCGCGAACAGGTCCGTGGCGAACAGCCTTTCGACACGCTCCCGGCAGGCGTAGGGGTCGATCTCATCGGCGCGGGCGATGTATCCGGGTAGTTCGTCGGGATCGTCGCAGATCCATCCGGTCACGCCATGTTCGACGACCTCTTCCACCGCACCGCCGCGCAGCGCGATCACCGGTGTGCCACAGACCATGGCCTCGATCATGACAATGCCGAAGGGTTCTTCCCACCGAATCGGGAACAAAAGGCAGCGCGCGCCGGCGAGCAGATGGCGTTTCGCGGTCGCGTCGGCCTCGCCGAACACATCGTCGCTCTCGGTGAGCAGCGGCTCGATGTAGTTGTCGAAGAACTCGTGCTCGGGCGGCTCGTTGAGCTTGCCCGCCAGGACCAGGCGCACACCGGCGGAGTGTGCGGCGCGGAGCGCCAGGTGGGGTCCCTTGTAGGGCGCGTAGCGGCCCAGAAACAGGGCGTAGTCGAGCTTTTCGGTGCGGAATGGCCATTCCGAGGGGCGGATCGCGTTGTGCACGCGGCCGATCCAGTTCAGATCCGGCGCGAGCGCGCGCTGCCGGTCGCTGATCGCTACGAGCCGCACACTGTGATCGAGCGATTGGTAGTACTCGTGCATCTCGGGGTCGACCGGACCGTGCACGGTGACGACGGTTGGAATCCCGAGCCCCCGGTACGCGGCCGCGTTGGCCGGGCCGGCGAAGGTGTGATCGTGCACGACGTCCACCGGGTCCTCGGCGTGCAGTGCCTCGATGATCTGCCAGGTCTTCATGGCATTGACGATCTCCGGGTACGGCTCGCCGAGCCGCTTGGACTGGATCTCGTCCCAGACCCGGACGAATCGGGCCTTCGTACCGGCGTGGCCGGCGCCGAGCAGCGTGACGCGGTGACCCTGATCGACCAGCTCATCGGCCAGCGTGGCGACAACAGCCTCGATACCGCCGTAGCCGACCGGTGGGATGTCGAAATACGGTGGAGCGGCGAGAACGATATGCAGCGACCGCTTCCGGGAATTGACCGCGCCGAACACGGCGGAATTTTCGGGCTGAAGCTGCAGAAAGTCGAAGGCGTTCTCGAGTGAGGCATCGCACGTAAGTTCGCTACTCATTTCGAAACTCCTCGTCGTGAGTTGAACTGAGCCAAACCCTCGTATACGTTGCCACGAACGGCGCTGGTCGGCAAGTGATGTTTGTCCGATTTGGGCGGTCGCAATTCAAAAGTTATGTCGATGGTTTATCAGCTCGAATTGCGGGTATCCTTATCCACCCATCGAGCATGAAATGTATTTGCACCGTGAGGGATTCGCGAATCTCGGCAGTAGCGCTCGGCGAGAACCCTTTTTCTGCCGACTCACTCCGCAAGCACCTCGGGGAATCCGAACAATGCGACCAGCGCCGGGTCGTGGAACGAGATGACACCGCGAACACCGGCGGTGGTCGGAGCCAGGACCACGACGCCGTGGCCGCGGAGCACGCCATCGGTGTCCCGGTGGTACTCGATGGCGGCCGGCTGGCCGTTGGCCGTGGTGGGTAGCATCCGCCAGTCGCCGGGCCGGGCCATCACGTAGGTGTCGAGCATGCGGATGCAGTTCACCAGGCCTGCCTGCCAATCGCGGAACGGGGT
Organism: Nocardia sp. NPDC059229; assembly: GCF_042754165.1. NCBI lineage: Bacteria > Bacillati > Actinomycetota > Actinomycetes > Mycobacteriales > Nocardiaceae > Nocardia > Nocardia sp. NPDC059229. The sequence goes on along the minus strand of NZ_JBHZAK010000002.1, from coordinate 304,373 downwards.
CGCCTCGAGCGTCGCGTCGGCGCGCAGCACCTGCTGCAGGAGAGCGGCGTCGGCGTGTTCGAAGGCGGCGATGTAGCCGTCGAGCAGCGCCCGCGCCCGCTCATCGGACGGCTCGAGCAATTCCTCTGGCCCCGAGGTCAATTCGTTCAGGCGAGCGCGGGCGCGCTGCAGGCCGCTCTTGACCGCCGCGGTTGTGGTGCCGAGGATTTCGGCGGTCTCGGCGGCGGAGAAGGACAGGACCTCGCGCAGGATGAGGATGGCGCGCTGGCGGGCGGGGAGATGCTGGAGGCTCGCGATGAGGGCCAGGCGGAGTGACTCGCGGGCGACCACCGCGGCGGCCGGATCGTCCGCGGCCGGGGCGATCCAGCCGCCGGGGCATGGTTCGAGCCACGAAACCTCGCCCCGCGCAACGTGACTCGGCGCTCCCTCGGACCCGTCGCCGGGGCCGCCCAGGCCCGAGGGCAGGACTCGGATGCGACGCGGCTCGAGCGCCGACAGGCAGACATTGGTGGCGATCTTGTACAGCCAGGTCCGCATCGAAGCGCGGCCCTCGAAGGCGGCGTAGGAGCGCCAGGCGCGCAGGTATGTCTCCTGGACCAGGTCTTCGGCGTCGTGGGCCGAGCCGACCATGCGGTAGCAGTGCGCCAGCAGTTCCAGGCGGAATCGCTCGGTTTCGGCGGCGAAGCGGCTCCGATCGGCCGCCTCCGCCAGGTGCGCCGTCATGCGGCGAGTTTAGGCTGCCGCCGGGCTGCAGAATGGCTGCTTGTCATGGGCTGCTCTCTTTCCGGATCGTGTGCCCGCTGATCGGGTCCTCGCCCATTACGACCGGTACGGCGGTCCGAAGGAATCGAAACCCAGGTCAGCGGGTATCCGGAGTGATCAGGGCAGCAGGGCCAATTTGCCCATGGTGGCGCGGGATTCCATTTCCGCGAGGACCTTCGGGCCGTCGTCGAGATCATGGGCGGTGGGTCTGGTGGGGGCGAGGACACCTGCGGCGACGAGCGCGAACATTTCGGCCACGACCTCTCCGAAGACGTGAGGAGCGGCCTGGATCAGCACGCCGATATTGAGGCCGATGAGGTGAATCTGGTGCTTGTACACCAACTCCCAGTTGGTGACGGCGGTGTCGCCCCCTGCCACGCCGTAGACGACGACCCGTCCGGTGACCCGTTTGGCCGCGGCGAGGCTCGCGGTGAAGGTCGCGCCACCGGCGGATTCGAGCACCAGGTCGGCTCCGGCGCCGCCGGTCAGTTCCAGGACCTCGGCGGCGAGGTGCTCGGACCGCGAGTCCAGCATGTGGTCGGCCCCGAGTCCCCGCACGATCTCGTGTTTGCCCAGCGAGGCGGCGGCGATGACGGTCGCACCGTAATGCTTGGCCATGGCGACCGCGGCTTGTCCGGTCGCGCCCGCTGCGGCGTGAATCAGCACCGTCTCACCAGTGGCTATGCGGCCCAACGGTTTCAATGCGGCGAGCGCGGTAGGCCAGTTCACGACCAGCCCGAGTGCCTGCTCGGCGGTCCACCCGGCCGGGATCGGCATGGCCGAGGCCGCGGGCAGCACCGCGTATTCGGCGAAGGCTCCGGCCCCGACGCCGACGACGCGGGCCCCCGAAAGCGATTCGGCCACTTCGTCTCCCGCCGCGACGACCTCACCGGCGGCCTCGAACCCCGCCGTATATGGTGGGCGCGGCCCGCCCAGGAAGGTGCCGTGGGCCTGGGAGATGTCGGCGAAGTTCACCCCGGCGGCGGCGACCCGGATCAGGACCTCGCCCGGACCGGGAACCGGTACCGGCGCGTCGGTGATCAGACGCAGGTCCTGCGGTCCCTGCAGCGAGGTCTGTTGCAGGGCCCGCATGGTGGTGGGAATGGTCATGGCGATCAGCACTCCTTCTCGGTTTGTCACCAGGTAGACCGCTGCCACCGGAGAAAGGAATCGGTCGCCGGAGCCGGTCAGCCGATCGGCGCGACCGCGGGCATGGCGAAGCGGCCCGACAGGATGTCGGGGCCGGAGACGTAGGAGCGGGCGAAGAGGATCCTCGGACAGGTCTCATGGAACCCTCCTCGATAGATCCGAATTGTAAGTCGACTGCCTTAAGGCACATGCCTCGAGAGGACGGCTTGTCAAAGGCCGGTCTGATCCCCGCGCCTGGGTATTGACATCCGATCGGGAGGTCCACCCCAGAGTTCGAGAGTTCCGCTGACCGGGACTTATGCCACCGCTCAGCGGCAGCGGCGTTGCCGGGTGTGTCCGGCCCACGGGCCAGGTGCGCCTCGCTCGGGGACCGGGACCGGATCACTACGATGTCGGAGTGTCAGACGGCCCATCCACCAGGCAGATCCTGGCTTCGACCGCATTGCGCATGTTCGCCGAGCGCGGCATCGACGCGGTGTCGCTGCGTGAGCTCACCGCGGCCGCCGGTCAGCGCAACAAGACTGCCGCGCAATACCATTTCGGCACCAAGGAACAGTTGGTCCGGGAGATCTTCGAACAACACACCGGGCAGGTGAATCAGCGCCGCTGGGAGCTGCTCGCCGAACTCGGCCACGACAGCCGGCGCCTCGGCGCCGCGGAACTCGCCGACGCCCTGATCCGCCCGCTCGCCGAGCAGGCCACTCGCGCGGACGCCCACTATCTGCGCTTTCTCGCCCAAGTCTCCACGCCCCCCTGGGTTTACGCTCTGACCCAGGCCGATCCCGCCGTCACCGACAGCGTCCGGGCCGTCCTGGCGGCCCTGGCCGAGCGGCTCACCCGCATTCCGGCCCCGGTCCTGCGCACCCGCCTGTCGTTCAGCATGATGCTCGCCGTCCGTGCCCTCGCGGGTCTCGAACACGCCGCCCCGGCCGCCGACGACCCGTGCACCGCACTGTTCACCACCAACATCATCGACGCCACCGTCGGCATGCTCACCGCCCCCGTCTCGGGCACCGCCGCAGACCTTCTCACCGAGCTGCCCGACAACCCGTCGGACCCGGCCTGGCCGTGGCAGATCCTGATCGGCGCGGCCAGCGGCGACTAGCTGATCGTGGTTCCCCGCCGGATCCACGGATCCCGGCGGGGTTTCGCCCGCGGTGGTGAGGACGCGGTCGGCCATCGGCGCCGAACATGCTGGGGCGCAGGATGTCCGCCCGCTCCGGTCAGGCGATGGTGGCGGGTTCGCGGAGTGGGGTCAGGGCGTGTGTCCAGGCCAGGAGTTCGTCGATCACGCCGTGCAGGGCGGGGGTTTGCGGTGGCTGGGGCCGGAATTCGGCGTAGGCGACGAAGTCGTCGCGCAGGGTCAGGGCCAGCTGGGGGCCGATGTCGGCCATGCGCAGGACACCGGCCTGGGCGCGCAGCTTCTGGATCGCCATGACCGCGCCGTAGATGCCGTGGCCGACGTAGGCGACCGGCTTGCAGGCCCATTCGGCGTACAGATAGTCGATGCAGTTGGCGAGGGAGGACGGGGGAGCGGTGTTGTATTCGCCGGTCACGAAGATGAAGGCGTCGCAAAAGCCGACGTGCTCGGCGAAGCGGCGGGTGTGCGGGTGCGGGTGCTGTACGGGGGTGCGGGCCGCCGGGACGGGTTCGTCCAGCAGCGGGAGCTGGTGGTCCTGCAGATCGATCAGCTCGAATTCGGCTGTCTCGCCTGCATGTTCGGCGGCGATGGCCTGCACCCAGCGGGCCACCTTCTCGCCGTTGCGGCCGGGCCGGGTGCTGCCGATGATGATGCCGATTCTGGTCATGTCGATTACTCCTCTGGGTGGTGACGACTCGACGACACAAGTGGCCGCCGACCCCTCGCGTTGTGAGAGCCCGGCGCAGTGACGTGCGTCACTCGCCTGGTGTCCGGAACCGTCCGGGCCGCCGGGCGGTTTCCCGCGAGTGCGGTTCAGCCCACCGAGCCCTCGAATCGGCACGTGCCCTGGGATTTCGACCATCGAGCGGATGGCGATCTTTCTGAACGAGCTGCGCTTCAGTTCAGCGTCGCAACTCGAAAGCGCTGGCGCCCTTGCCTTCAGCGCGCGGGCCAGTCATCTCGTCCGCCCGTAGCATCGGGGCAGGCCAGGCAACATTCTTGTGCCGGAAGGCATTCGGGCACTCGGAGCCGGAACCGGTTCCTGACAACAGTCCTGACGATTGTCCCAGTCGTGTGTATGGTCGGAAGGGCATGTTTCACAATGGGGAGTGCCAGGGCTTTATGAGTAGTGAACGACCGCTATCGTCCTTCGAGTTCAAGCATTTCGACCCCGACGCCCGCTGGGGCGATGTGCCGAAAGCCGGTGTGCCGCTGTTCGTCGCGACCACGGTGCGCGGTGAGATCGATCCCGACGTCATGCGCAGGGTGCTGGCGGAATTGGCCGCCGACCACGCGCTGCTGCGCGCGGTCATGGTCCACGAGCCCGGCGGTGAGCCGGTCTTCCGGGTTCGCGAGGAGTACCAGCCCCCGCTCGAGGTCACCGAGTGGGGACCCGACGGCTATCAGCGGCTGGTCAACATCGAACAGAACTGGAGCACCGGCCTTTTCAAGGCTCACGTGCTGCGTGAGGGCGGTCTCGACCAGATCGTGCTGATCATGCACCACGGCATGTGCGATGGACGGTCGGCGCTGGCACTGCGCGACGACATGTGGCAGCGCTACGGCGCCCAGCTGGCGGGTTCGCCACTGCCGCCGTCGAATTCGGACAACACGCTGGTCGACGGCATCGATACGTTGCTGGCGGGCAGTGTCACCGAGGCCGAGGTCGACGACTTGGTCGCGATGCTGCGCGGTATCGCGGCTGCCGGTGACGCGGTGCCCGCGCCGCTCGAACTGCCCCGTGACGGCGACGGCGTCGGCGACCCGGTGGGCCGGTTCGCCACCCAGCGCATCGAGGTGGACCCCGAGCAGAGCGCGGCCTTCTTCGGTGTCGCACGCGCGCAGGGTGTTTCGGTCAACAGCCTGGTCACCGGCGTGGCCATGGTCGCGGTGCGCAGTCAGCTCGAGGCGGATTCCGGGCCGGTGCCGATGGTGTTCGGGCACGCGGTGGATCTGCGCGCCTCGCTCGCCGAGCCGATCCCGCAGTCGACGCTGCTCAATTGCGCGGGTGGGGTGGCCACCCCGGTCTTCGCCGCCGCCGACACCGATCCGATCGAGCTGGCCAAGGCGACCGAGGTGGCCATGCGCGCCGCCCTCGACGCCCGGTTCCCGGCCCTGTTCATGCGGGCCTCGCAGCGCGCATTCGACCCGGAGACCGCCGCGATATTCGGCGCGCAGCCCACGCTGGGTATGGCGAATCTCGGTGTGGAACAGACGCCTTCGATCCCCGGCGGGCTCGAATTCGTCTCCGATGAGGCGTTCGGCATGGCCAAGGGCATGCCGCCGAAGCTGACCGTGTGGACCGTCGCCGAGCGGCTCGTCATTCACGTCAACTACGACACCACCCGCAACAGTCACGCCCTGATGGGCCGCGTGACCGAGGCGATCCGGGAGCAGGTTCGTCGTGTCTGCGACGCCGACACGGATCGTGGCTGACTCGCGGCCGGACACGCCATGAGAGTTGCTGTCAGTCAAGAGAAGTGCATCGCAGCCGGTCACTGTGTGCTGCGTGCCGACCAAGTCTTCGACCAGCGCGACGACGACGGTGTCGTCGTGCTGCTCGACGAGAGTCCGGCGCCGGAGCAGGCCCCGGCCGTGCGAACGGCCGCCGAATTCTGCCCAGCGCAAGCCATCCAGATCGAGGATTGACCCGAATATGCCTGAGTCCAGCACCGAGGCCCCGGCCGAGCCGACCTTCTATCCCGGTCGCCGCGCCGCGAGCTGCCCGTTCGCGCCCGCCGCGGAGATCCGCGAACTCGCCGACGCCGGCCCGATCTCCAAGGTCCGGACCTGGGAGGGCAAGCAGCCGTGGCTGATCACGGGCTACACCGAGGCGCGCGAGCTGTTCGCCGACGCCCGCGTCAGCGCCGACAACCACCACCCCTCCTACCCGCACATCCACGAGGGGATGAAGACGGTCGCGGAGATGAGCCCGCGCACCATGTTCAACACCGACGGCCAGGAGCACGCCCGCTACCGGCGCATGCTGGCCAAGCCGTTCACCCCCAAGCGGCTCGAGGCCATGCGGCCCAATATCCAGAAGCACATCGACGAGACCATCGACGGCATGCTGGCGCAGGGCAACTCCGCGGACCTGATGAAGGCGCTGGCGCTGCCGGTGCCGTCGCTGATGATCTGCGAACTGCTCGGCGTCCCGTACGAGGACCACGCGTTCTTCCAGGAGGCCACCGAACTCGGCTTCGGCGGCAATGCCACCGCCGAGGAGCAGCAGCAGTCGACGCTGGAGATGCTCGGCTACCTCAACAAGCTGGTCGAGGCCAAGACCGAGAACCCGGCCGAGGATCTGCTCTCCGATGTCGCCGAACTGGTGCGCGACGGTGAGCTGCAGGTGTGGGAGGCCGCGCTGCAGACTGTCGGCATTCTGGTCGCCGGGCACGAGACCACCGCGAACATGATCTCGCTGGCCGTCATCGCGCTGCTCGACCGGCCCGAGCAGCTGGCGATCATTCGCGAGACCGACGACCCGCAGGTGCTCGGCAATGCGGTCGACGAGCTGATCCGCTACATGACCATTGTCGACACCGGGCTGCGGCGGGTCGCCATCGAGGACATCGAGGTCGGCGGTGAGGTGATCCGCGCGGGCGACCCGATCGTGTTCGACCTGGCCACCGCGAACTGGAACCCGGAGGTCTTCGCCGAGCCGGGCACCCTGGATCTGGCGCGCTCGAATGCCGCGCAGCACTTGGCCTTCGGCTCGGGCCGGCACCAGTGCATCGGTCTGCAGCTGGCGCGCATCGAGCTCGGCATGGTGCTGCAGACGCTGTTCCGGCGGGTGCCGGGGCTGCACCTGACCGTGCCGACCGAGGAGATCGATTTCAAGTACGATGCCATGGTGTACGGGGTGCGGTCGCTGCCCGTCGCATGGTGATGCGGTGACCGGCGCCCTGCCGTCAGGGCAGGGCATGCAGCCAGAGTCTGCTGCGGTCGGCCTCGGTGGTGGCCAGCAGCAGGCCTGCGGGCAGCGCGACCATGCGAGCCCCGGGCGCGCTCACCGGCAGGGAAATCTGCTGCCATTCAGTGCAATTGGGCGTCATCGACGCCAGTTGCACCACATGGTCGAGTGCCACGAGACTCAGAACGCGCGACGCGGTCGGCAGGACCTGCAGCACGTCGACCGTTGACGCGCCCGGACCGGGCACGGCGTCGGCCTCGGCCGACGGCCAGCACAGCACGTGCGGTGTGGCACCGATGGATTGGCCGAGCACCGTGCAGCCGGCACCGCCGCAGCCGACGCGCGCGGCGACGGCATTCGCACCGGGCAGCTCGCGACGCTGCCATCCGAGGCCGTCGGGCGAGGTCCACTCCAGTGGCCGAAGGATGTTGTCGCGCAAGGTTTCCCCGACGATGACGAAGCCCTGCGCGCCGGTACCTACCCCGGCCGCGCCGGTCTGTTCGCCAGGTGCGGACGACAACGCCGGGTCGTCCGCGTGGCGTTGCCAGTCGGCGCCGTCGGCGGAGGTCCAGTACGCGGCGCCGTAGCGGCCGTTGTCGCCGTCCCAGCCGCCCACCAGCAGATCGGTGCCGCTGCGCGCGGCCGCCGCGGTCACCGCGATGGCGTGCGGGCCGCCGAACATCTCCATGGCCTGGGTGTGTTCGGTCAGGCCTCGGCCGTCGCCACTCCAGATGGTCATGCGCGGATTGCTGTGCGCGCCACCGAAAGCCTGACCCAGCACCACGGTGTGCGTGCCGGTGCCCGCCGAAATCAGTTCCGCCAGTGCGCCGTACGGGCTGTCGGGCCGGACGGGGACGGATGTCCAGCGCATACCGTCGGAGGAGGACCAGGCGGCTGGGGCGCGTCCGTCGCCGGCCGGAATCGAGCCCAGGGCGAGCACGCCGCCCGCGATCGGCGCGAACTCCAGCACCCGCGCCCCGTGCTGCGGCAGCGATACCTCGCGCCAGGGCGAATCCGATGGCCGCGCAGCGCACCCGGCCGCGAGCACGAGCACGGCGACCATGACAATCGACCATCTCATTGGGACAGGGTGCCAGACCAATCCGGCGATTTGTCGGTTGTGCGCGTTTCCCGCGGGACCCGAACCGCCGCGCCGAGGCAAATCCGGGCCGCGCGCCGGACGGCGTGTGACGATCTCTCCTCGTGGCTGCTGTCCGGTTCACACGGATATGGATGCTGGTGGCGCTGGTGACGGCGCTGCTCCCACTGCATGCGCACGCCGATCCCATCTCGGATCTGCTGAATCCGGCACACGATCCGGCCAGCGTGCTGCCGTCGCCGCCGATCGACCCCTTCTTTACGCCCAGGCCCGGATTCGAGGCCCGCCCGCCGGGCAGCGTGCTCTCCGCCCGTACCACCGACAGCCTGTTTCCCGGCGCCCGCGCCTACCAGCTGCTGGTGCGGTCCACCGACTCCCACAATCAACCGGTCGCCATCGTGACCACCCTGCTGCTGCCGAACGAGGCGTGGAAGGGATCGGGCCCGAGACCGCTGGTGTCGTACAACCTTCCGATCTCCTCGCTAGGGCAGTCCTGTGCGCCCTCCACGGAACTCAAGCGGGCTGTGTCGGCCGATGTCGTAGCGATCCGGTTGATTCTGGCCAAGGGCTATGCGGTGGTCGTTCCCGACCATCAGGGCCCGCGGCAGGCATACGCGGCGGGGCTGATGGGCGGGCACGCCGTGCTCGATTCCATTCGGGGCGTGACCCGCGCGAACATGCCGGAGCTCGGGCCGGCGACGCCGGTGGTGATGACGAGTTATTCAGGCGGTTCGATCGCCACCAGCTGGGCGGCGCAGCTTGCGCCGACCTACGCGCCGGAGATCCGGTTGGCAGGCGTGATAATCGGGGGGACGCCGGCGGACTATCAGATGCTGCTGCCCGCAATGAACGGCAACTGGGGTACCGGGGTCCTGTTGGCGGCCGTGCTCGGGCTGGCGCGTGAGTACCCGGAACTGATGGGCCTGTTCAACGACAACGGGTGGCGGTTGGCGCGGATGTTCCGCGATATCTGCATTTCGCAGGAGACGGCGCTCGGGCTGATCGCGCCGCTGCGGGTGGACCAGCTCTCGGTCGTGCCGGATCCATTGAAACTGCCTGCGGTGCAGCGGATTCTGGAAGAGAACCGGCCCGGCCGCAGCGCGCCGGCCGCGCCGGTATTCCTCTTCCACGGCGTCAATGAGATCTTCGTTCCCTTCGCGGGCGCGCAGCACCTGTTCGACGACTGGTGCGCGCGAGGCGCCCGGGTGCGGTTGCAGCCGTTCCCGGGAGAGCACTTCATCGTCGGCGCGCTGTCCATTCCACTGACCACCGGATGGATCGAGGATTTGCTGGCCGGTCGGCTGGTGCCGCCGGGGTGCACCGGTCCGGGTCACTGACCATCCGCGGAAATTCCGCTGACATCGAGCAAAATATATTCGGTGTCGCTGCCATTGAGTAATCGGCATTTCACTTAATATCCGAATTACCCGCCATGGTGCTCGTTCCACTTTCACTCGAACCGTCGCAACCTGGTGAATGGATCATAGAATGACCGCCAACACACGTACGGCCGTGACCGCGGCATTGACCATGGTGGTGTTGCTGATATCCGGCGCGGGTATGGTGCGCGCCGATTCCCAGACGGAATCCGCCATTTTCAGCGTGCGGGATATCGATCCGGCGCGGACGCGAATATCGGTGTATTCGGCCGCCATGGACCGCACCGTCACCGTCGATGTGCTGCATCCCGCTGATGACGAGCCGCGCCCGACCAGTGGGATCCCGGGACCGGAATCACTGACCGACCCGCTCATGCCGCAGGCGGTGACCTTCGGTGCGGTGCTGGAATATCTGGTGCACGGTTGTACCGAATCGTTCCAGCGGCGATTGCAGGACCTCGGTGTACCGGCCACCGTCGTACTCCATCCGCTGGGCACGCATTCCTGGCCGTATTGGCAAGAGGATCTCCATGAATCGTGGCCGATTCTGGAAGCGGCGCTGACGGAATAGGCCGGTACCGCGCTGGGTGGTTGCTCAGTGCCGGGTCGGCCGGTGCCGAGTCCGGTCCGCGCCGCGGCGGTGGTGGGCCAGTTGCAGTTCGAGCAGTAGGCGATCGGCCGGGTCGTCGAGGTCGATGCCGGTGATGTCCTGGGCGCGGCGCAGGCGGTAGCGCAGCGTGTTGGGGTGGATGCGCAACGCGGTGGCCGCGGCCCGCACGTCGCCGTGATGACGCAGGTAGTGGTCGACGCTGGCCTCGAGTTGCGCGGCGTGACCGCGGTCGTAGTCGAACAGGGCGGTCAGGCGCGGGTCCTCGAGTTCGGGGCGGGCGGCGATGAGATCGAGGATCTCGCCCAGCAGTACTGCCGTACGGGATTCGGCGAGGGTGGTCACCCGATCCTTCGGGAAGCCCGCCGCGGTGCTGTCCAGGACGCGGTCCACCTCGAGGCGGGCGCGGGCGACGTCGGTCAGCTCGGCGACGGGAACGGCGATGGCGGCGCGCAGGATCGGGGCGCCGGTGGATTCCAGCTGGTCGACCAGCTGCCGGGTCCAGGCGGTGACCGCGCGGGCCGAATGGTAGCGGGGGAGCAGGATGTAGGCGCGGTCGCCGATGAGGGTCGCCAGCGAGTCGCGGCGGAAGGCGCTCGCGCGCAGGCGAAGTGTGCTGCCCAGCGCCGACAGTTCCGCGGCGGCGGGGGTCGCGCCGGAGGATGCGAACCCGATGAGCGCGGCCGGGCCGGTCACCGGGATGCCCAGCGCACTCGCCACCGACGGCACATCGACACCGCCGCCGCGCGCGCCGAACAGGCGCTGGATCAGCAGCGCCTCGGTGGAGGGTGCGTCCAGGCTGCGCGAGATGATGCGCGCGGCAATGGCCGACGCGCCCCGCAGCACTTCGGCCGCATCGGACTTGAACGGCCGCTCGCCCTCCTGCAGCCAGATCGATCCGAGCACGGTGGCGGCACTGCCCTCGCCCGGCCGCCGAATCCCCACGGCCAGACGGTGTTTGATGTCGAGCTCGGCGTGCGCGGGCAGGTCGACCACCTCGTCGGTGTGCCGCAGCCGGTCGAAGACACCCCACTGCTGCAGGATCCGCAGATACTCGCGCGGCCCCTCCCGGCCCAGGATGGATTGGATCCGCAGCCGGTCCGCGGCATCGTTGGAGGCCGAGTAGGCGAGCACGTGTGAGTGCGCGTCCTCGATGGTGACCATGCCGCCCGCGTTCTGCGCGATGATCTGCGCCAGCCCGAACAGGTCGGTATCGGCAGCCAACAGATCCTGGTCCGCGCTGTCGCGGGCCGGGCCCGTCCGATCCAGCATCCGCCGGATCAGCGGGTACACGTGATCCCAGCGGGCCTGTGGATGCACCCCGACCACCGCCACCCCCGCCCGCAGCGCGGCCAGCCGCAACCCGCCCGCCGCGGCCGCGGACTTCGACAGCACCGCGCGGGGTCGTTGCGCCGGTGCCCGCTGGGCGACCTCCTCGAGCCACCGCACGGCCGCGGCCTCGGCGATCCCCACGTGCAGGTACATGTCCGACATGGGTGCGTGCGCAACGGTTTCCGAGCTCAGGTCCGAACTGTCGACCAGCGCCACCGACCGGATGGCCACCTCGTCCCCGAGCGGTGCGTCGACCAGTTCGACGAGCGTCGTGCCCAGTGCCCCCAGCAGTTCCCGCAGCGCTACTCCGGGTCGGTCGAGCTCGGCGGCCCGCAGACCGGTGGAGGTGTGGCGTTCATCTGCGGTCATGCTGTCTCCGGTGTTCAAAGCCTGGGTACTGCCGCGCCGGCACGCTCGGCCCTGCGGGTCATGGCCGGAACAGCGCCATCGATCCAGGCACGAGCGCGTCAGCGGTGTTCTGCCGAACGTACAACAGGTGCGGTGGTTCTTTGGCCGATCGGCTCAATATCCGTGGCACGATTCGGGGTTGACTCGGCGTACTCGCCCGGTGACACGGGCCACAATCCGCCAGGAGGTTGTCATGGACGCCGTCACAGTCACTCCACCGCCGGTGAACGAACCGGTGGGGACCTTCGCGCCCGGCACCCCGGAGCGCGCGCGACTGCAGGCCGAGCTCACCGAACTCGCCGCGACGCCGCTCGAGATTCCGCATGTGATCGGTGGGCGGGAGCGGCGGAGTGCGGGTGAGGTGGTGGATGTCGTGCAGCCGCACCGGCATTCGGCGGTACTCGGGACCATCACGGTGGCCGAGGCGCGGGATGCGGCCGACGCCATCGAGGCGGCGGCTGCTGCGGCGCCGGGGTGGCGGGCGCTGTCGTTCGACGAGCGGGCGGCGGTATTCCTGCGGGCCGCGGATCTGCTGGCGGGGCCGTGGCGGGAGACGGTGGCGGCGGCAACCATGCTGGGGCAGTCCAAGACCGCGTATCAGGCCGAGATCGACGCGCCGTGTGAGCTGGTGGATTTCTGGCGGTTCAATGTGCACTTCGCGCGCGGGATCCTGGCCGGGCAGCCGATCTCGACGCCGGGGGTGTGGAATCGGGTGGAGTATCGGCCGCTGGAAGGGTTCGTGTACGCGGTCACGCCGTTCAATTTCACCGCCATCGCGGCCAATCTGCCGGCCGCGCCGGCGCTGATGGGCAATACGGTGGTGTGGAAACCCTCACCCACACAGGCGTTTTCGGCCTATTGGACGATGCGGCTGCTGGAGGCGGCGGGCCTTCCACCGGGCGTGATCAATCTGGTGCACGGCCACGGTCCCGAGGTGTCGGCCGTGGCGCTGACCGATCGGCGGCTGGCGGGCATTCACTTCACCGGGTCGACGGGGACGTTCCAGCGGCTGTGGCGCACGGTCGGGGAGAACATTGCCGGCTACGACACCTATCCGCGGCTGGTCGGCGAGACCGGCGGCAAGGATTTCGTGGTTGCGCACAGCTCGGCGGATCCAGACGTGTTGAGCACGGCGCTGATTCGCGGGGCGTTCGACTACCAGGGGCAGAAGTGTTCGGCGGCGTCGCGGGCGTTCATTCCGAAATCGGTGTGGTCACGCATGTCGGGGGACTTTCTGGGCAAGGTGTCGGAGCTGACCTACGGCGACGTCACCGACTTCACGAATTTCGGTGGGGCGCTGATCGATCGGCGCGCCTTCGACCGCAATGTCGATGCCCTCGAGCGGGCCAAGGCGACACCCGGTCTGACCGTGCTCACCGGCGGGCGCGCCGACGACAGTGTGGGTTACTTCGTCGAGCCGACCGTCCTGCTGGGCGAGGATCCGGGTGACGAGGCGTTCCGGACCGAGTACTTCGGGCCGATTCTGGCCGTGCACGTCTACGACGACGCGACGCCGGGCGGGTTCGACGCGGTGCTGGATCTGGTCGATCGCGGGTCGTCGTACGGACTCACCGGCGCGGTGATCGCCGACGACCGGACGGCGGTCGCGACGGCGTCCGAGCGACTTCGGTACGCGGCGGGCAATTTCTACATCAATGACAAGCCGACCGGCGCGGTGGTCGGACAGCAGCCGTTCGGCGGGTCGCGGGGCTCCGGCACCAATGACAAGGCCGGGTCGGCGCAGAACCTGCTGCGCTGGACCTCGGCGCGCACCATCAAGGAGACCTTCGTGCCGCCGACCGATCACCGGTATCCGCACCAGGCCGTGGCGACGGAAGCGGGGGAGCGCTGATGTTCACGACCGTGCTGCGTCCGGCGCTGCTGGCGGCCTCGCGGTCGCCGCGGATGGAACGGACGGTGACGGGGCTGGCATCGACCCGGAAGATGGTGCGGCGCTTCGTCGCCGGGGAATCCGAGGCGGATGCCGCGGCGGCCACCGGGACGCTGCTCGACTCCGGGCGGTACGTCAGCCTCGACTATCTGGGCGAGGACACCACCGACCTCGCGCAGGCCCGCGCCACCGTCGCGCATTATCTCGCCCTGCTCGAAACCCTGGGTGTTCTGCCCGGGTCCACGGGAGAGGTACGGCCGCTGGAGGTTTCACTCAAGCTCTCCGCGCTGGGCCAGGCGCTGCCCCGGGACGGCCACGCCATCGCCCTCGAACACGCCCACAAGATCTGCACCGCCGCCGCGACGGCGGGGGTCTGGGTCACCGTGGACGCGGAGGACCACACCACCACCGATTCCACCCTGTCCGTCGTGCACGCGTTGCGGACGGACTTCCCCTGGGTGGGCACGGTGCTGCAGGCGTACCTGCTGCGTACCGAGGGCGACTGCCGCGACCTGTCCGGTCCCGGATCGCGAATCCGCCTGTGCAAGGGCGCCTATCGCGAACCGGCCGGGGTCGCGTACCAGGGCCGCGACGAGGTGGATGCGTCCTATCTGCGCTGCCTCGACATCCTCATGCGCGGCCTGGGCTATCCCATGGTGGCCACCCACGACCCGGTCATGCTCGATGCCGCCGCCCACTATGTGCGGGCGGCACGGCGGTCGCCGGACCGCTTCGAATTCCAGATGCTCTACGGCATCCGCGACGACGAGCAGCAGCGGCTGGTCGCCACGGGCGCGCACCTGCGCACCTATGTGCCCTACGGCGACCAGTGGTACGGGTACTTCATGCGCCGATTGGCCGAGCGCCCGGCCAATCTCGCGTTCTTCCTGCGCTCGTTCGGACCGGGCGCAGGACGCTGAGGATTTCCAGCGACCGGTTGGGCAAGGATGTTCACCCTCGAAGTCGGCGATACCGACACCCCATCGGGTTGAGACCCCGCCCCGTCCGGGCTCCGCTGGGCCGAGCGCAGGGCACCGGCCGGGCCCGCGTAGCGCACCGGAGCACGTTACCTATGGGTGAACTCCTGCTCACAATCCTTCAGTTCGGTCTGTGAGGTCGCCTAGGCTCGGCAGGGTGCTCGACCTCCCAGATGGAGGTGACGAGGGGAGCGGGCTACCTCGGCTGCCGTCCACGGCAGTGCTCGATCGCACGAAGGATCCGCCATCATGACTGTTGATGTACCTGTGCTTGGTGAGGTCCGATCTCGCGACGAACTCCCGGATGAATTCTTCGCCCTGTTCCTCGACCCGACCCGCACCTACAGTTGCGCGCTGTGGACTCGCCCGGACGACACCCTGGAACGAGCCCAGTCGGCGAAGATCGACCTCGCGTTGGCCAAGTGCGATCTGCAGGCGGGGATGACCTTGTTGGATGTCGGCTGCGGCTGGGGTTCGACCATGTTGCGCGCCATGGACACCTATGGGGTGAACGCGATCGGGTTGACCGGCAACCGCCACCAGTACCGGTATGTGCGGGACCGGCTCGTCGACCGGCTGATCCGCGGCCGCCCCTACGGCGGGGTCCGGCGGCAGGATTGGGGGGAATTCGACCGCCGTGTGGACCGCATCGTGTGTATCGGGACGCTGGAACACCTCCACCCGCAGCGCTACGCCGATTTCTTCGATTTCGCCTACCGGATCCTGCCCGATAACGGGGTGCTGTTGGTGCAGACCGTCGTCGCACCGGGCCGCGACCCCTCGGATGCCCACCAGACGCGTTTCGCGAGTACCGATTCCGTGTCCACGCCCAGGACTATCCTGCCCTTCGACCGAGTTCCGCCACCGACCGGCCGCAACCCCAAGGGGGTCACCGAGTACGCGGAAGATGCCGGATTCACCATCGCCGGAATCGGGAAACTGGGACCGCACTACACCACCACACTGCAGAACTGGGCCACCGCGCTGCACGAGCACCGCGACCGGGCGATCGAACTCGCCGGGCGCGACACCTACAACGCCTACATCAGCCATATGACCGGGTTCGCCGACTACTTCCGTCACGGCCACCTCGACGTCATGCAGTTCACCTGCACCAAGAGCGGGATGTGAGGATCGTTCGGCGCCGTCGCGGCCGAGGCCGCTGTCGCCGACCGGCGCGCCAGGGGTGATGTCGGCCTGCGCAGGGGCCGGCCGGCGAAGACCGATCCGGCGACGCGTGCGCGGATCAGCTGCGAACTCGACTCAACCGACACCACCACCGCGGTCCTCGCCAACGGATTCGACGCGCACGCGCTCCATGCCCGCAGCGTCGCCGTTGGAGATCACACCGCGGAACATGTAGGTATGGGCCGATCAACTCGGCGACCTTGACTACCGAAACCCCTGAGCCACAGGGCGTTCCGCGCGGTAGCGGCTCGGACGACGCGGCGGGTAGGCGCACTGCACAACACACACGCCGAACACGAGAGCTTTGGCCGATAAGACGACGATTCTGAACTTTATTTAACCAACCGCCCGATCACAGCATCGGCCATGGTCCGATTAGCTGAGCTAGCTCGAGTGTGACCTGCGTTACCGCAGAGTGGCGGTGCGCAGCGGAACGAAAGGATCCCGCATGTCTTTTGCGGAGTTGCGCGGCCAGATCCTGCGCCGCAAGCCGATCTCGGAGGTAGACGACGACACGCCCGCGGACGAGCGGCTGTCGAAACACCTCGGTCTGTGGCAGCTGACGGCCATCGGGGTGGGCGGCATCATCGGCGCGGGCATCTTCGCCCTGGCCGGGTCGGTCGCACACAATACGACGGGGCCGTCGGTCCTCATCTCGTTCCTGATCGCGGGTGTGGCCAGTGCGTGTGCGGCACTCTGCTACGCCGAATTCGCGGGCATGGTGCCCAAGGCGGGGTCGGCCTACACCTACGGGTATGTGTCGCTGGGCGAGCTGGCGGGCTGGTTCATCGGGTGGGATCTGCTGCTGGAGTATGTGGCGGTGGCGGCGGTGGTCGCCATCGGCGTGTCCGGGTACTTCAACTTCCTGCTGGATCAGATCGGAATCACCTTGCCGCACTGGATGCTCGGGGCCTCCGGCACCGGGGACGGGCATGTGGTGGATGTGTTCGCGATCCTGTTCTGTCTGGGCAGCGCGTGGGTGCTGTCGCGCGGTATCAAGAGCGTGGGACGGTTCGAGACTGTCGCGGTGGGGATCAAGGTGGCGATCGTGCTGCTGATCATCGTGCTCGGCCTGTTCAAGATCGACAGCGCGAACTACCACCCGTACTTCCCGTTCGGCACCGGCGCGGTATGGACGGGCGCGGCGACCGTGTTCTTCGCCGTCTTCGGCTACGACGCCATGAGCACCGCGGCCGAGGAGTCCACCGAAGCGAAAAAACATCTGCCCAAGGCGATCATCTACTCGCTGGCCATCGCCATGGTGCTGTACGTGCTGGCCACACTGGTGCTCACCGGCATGCAGAAGTACACCGAGATCAGCCCGACCTCCGGGTTCTCCACCGCGTTCAAATCCGTGGGGATGCCGGGCATCGCGAACATCATCGCGATCGGCGCCATCGTCGGCATCATCACCGTGGTGCTCACCTTCATGCTGGGCGTGACCCGCGTCTGGTACGCCATGAGCCGCGACGGGCTGCTGCCGGAATGGTTCGCCAAGACCCATCCCACCCGCAAGGTGCCCACCCGGGTGACCTGGATCGTGGGCGCCGGCTCGGCGATCCTGGCCGGGCTGCTGCCCATCAATACCGTTGCGGAGCTGACCAATATCGGCATCCTGATGGCGTTCATCGTGGTCAGCGTGTCGGTGATCGTGCTCCGCTACACCCGCCCCGACGAGCCGCGCGAATTCCGGCTCCCGCTCATGCCGGTGGTGCCGGTGGTGGGCATCGGGTTCTCCATCTATCTGATCTGGTCGCTGCCGTGGGAAACCTGGGTGCGCTTCGTGGCCTGGCTGATCGTCGGCCTCGTCGTGTACTTCGGCTACTCCCGCTTCAACTCCCGCCTGGGCCACCCGACAGCGATCGAAAACGCCTGAGCCGGAAACCATTTCCGGGTCACGCTGATATGTGAACGGCGATCGAGCCGCTGGGGAGCGGCTCGATTCGAATGTGGGTGAGGTCGGGGACGTGGGCGGTCGGGTCGAGGGTGGCGGCGCGGGGGCCGACACCGATGACACGCATGCCTGCTGCCCTGGCGGCGGTGATGCCTGCTTGCGAGTCCTCGAAGACCAGGCAGTCGTCGGCTGAAAGGCCCAGTTCGGCGGCGGCTTTCAGGAAGCCTTCCGGATCGGGCTTGCTCACCGTCACCGATTCGGCGGTGATGCGGATCCGGGGGATGGGTAGGCCGGCGGCGGTCATCCGGGTTTCGGTGAGGACGTGGTTGGCGGAGGTGACCAGGGCGTGGGGGAGATCGGCGAGGGCGGCCATGAACTCCGGGGCACCGGCGATGGGTATGACGCCGTCGACGATGGTGGCCTCCTCGGCGAGCATGCGGTCGTTGTCGGCGCGGTTGAGCTCGGCGGGACGGTCCGGCAGCAGTTCGGCCATGGTTGCCCAGCCCTGGCGGCCGTGTGCGACGGCCAGCACATCGGCCACCGCCAGGCCGTGCTCGGTGGCCCAGCGTCGCCACAGCAGCTCCACTACGGCTTCGGAATTCACGAGTGTGCTGTCCATATCGAGCAGGAGGCCGCGGGCGGCAAGCGTGGCATCAACCGTCATAAGCTGGTTATAACCACAAGATGCCGGGCATGCAATATGTCTCGAATCCGTATCGCGGGCACGGAATTCCCGCACATCGCGCCTCGGAGCTCGCCGCACGGCTGCAGGGCCCGCGCCGGACCGGTCTATAACGGTCGTTATAGTCGACGGAGGCTATTCTCCGACGAGACGGAGAGCCACGCGCTCGCGCGCACGAATCTGCACCTGTTCGAAGGAGAATTCGTCTTGGGGTCGACCACAACCCTCGAGCACCCGTTCGATACCGCCATCGCGCTGACGCCGGATGGGGAAGGGCGCTTTCTCGGTCACACCGCGGCCGAGTACTCGAACATGGTGGGCCCCTTCGGCGGGATCACGGCCGCCACCATGCTGCGGGCCGTTCTCGACGACCCGCGCTGCGCGGGCAGTCCGCTGTCGCTGACGGTCAACTACGCGGGGCCCATCGCCACGGGAGCGTTCACCATCGAGGCCGAGCCCGTGCGGACCAATCGCACCACCCAGCACTGGGTCGTGACCATGCGGCAGGACGACACCGTGGCCACCACCGCGACCGTGGTGTGCGCACTGCGTCGCCCGACCTGGTCCGACACCGAGATCAGCCCGCCCGCCGCGCCCGCACCGGACTCCCTCGAGGTGGCGGAACTGCCCGAATCGCCTGCGTGGCTGCGGAATTACGAGATGCGGTTCGTGGCGGGCCGCGGCCCGTTCGCCGGGGGCGATGACGGCGCACCGGCACCGACGTCCACCTCCACCCTGTGGGTTCGGGACACCCCTGCGCGCTCGCTGGACTTTCCGGCCGTGGCGGCGATGAGCGATATCTTCTTCCCGCGCGTCATGCTGCGCCTGGGCCGGATGGTCCCCGCGGGCACCGTCTCGCTCACCGTCTACTTCCACGCCGAGCTCGACCCGCTCGCCGATCCCGGACGGTTCGTTCTCGCGACCGCCCGGGCACAACACTTCGGCAATGGCTTCTTCGACCAATCGGCCCACCTGTGGACCGAAGAGGGCACCGCGCTGGCCACCAGTCACCAGCTCGTGTACTTCAAGGACTGACTCACCACACCGCGGGCAGCAGTCCGCATGCCCCGGCTACAAATGACGGAAATGGGTGGGAAGCAGCGGCTTTCGCCGTTTAACGGGGAATGTCAGGACGGCCAGACCGGCACCGAGGACGACCAGACCGCACCAGGACAGCACGGGTAGGCGCTCGCCGACAACGGTGACGCCGAGCAGAGCGGCGACCGCGGGCTCGGCGAGCGTCAGGGTGGTGGCGGACGCCACGGTGGTGTGGCGCAGTCCGTAACCGAACAGGCGGTAGGCGAGGAACGTCGTGAAGAACGCGAGGTGCAGGGCGACCGCCAGGCCCCGTGGCGTGGTCAGCCAGATCGGGTCGGAGGTTGCGACTACGGGCAGGACGAGGACGCCAGCGACGCCGAACATGATGCCCATGACCGAGCCGGAGGCGTGGCCGCGGGTAATGAGGGTGCCGCCGATCAGGGAATAGACGGCATAGGTGAGGCCCGCGCAGGCCGCGAGCAGAATGCCCAGCAGGTCGATCGGGGTCGCATTGCCGAATCGCGACCCCATAACCAGTACGGCGCAACCGATTACGGCCAGCCCGGTGGCGGCACGCCATCTCGCGGACGGTCGCCCCCGGCCGGTGAGCCAGGCCAGCAGGCCCGCGAAGACCGGTGCGCTCCCGAGAGCGATGACCGTGGCCACGGCCACGCCGGTGCGGGCCACGGCCGGATAGAAGGTGACCGGATACCCGGCCACGGCACCCGCGCCGAGCAGCAGCAGCCACCGTTCCGGCACGCCGGCGCGCATCCGATGCCCGCGGCCGGTGACGAACAGCAGCAGTCCACCGAGGGCCAAGCCAGCCGAACCGATTGCGGCAGCGGATGTTCCGGCCGGAGCCAGCGATGCCGCGGTACCGGTGCTGCCCCACAGCACCGACGCGGCGAGGATCGGCGCACTACCGCGCCAAGCGGTCGAAGGGGTGTGTTCAGGGGTGAGCGTGGATGTGCGTTCGGACACTGTCGAGTACTCCGTCGTCGAATTCCGAAGGGGGAAGGAATCGAAACGGGCGCACGACAAATCCGGGCTGCCGTCGGAGGTCAGCCGGAACGCGAAACGAGAGTCTGCCGCTGCGCCCGATCAGGCGGCCGGCGGCGGCGTGACGGAGTGCCAGAACATACCCATGGGTCGAGACTACCCAACAGCCTCGCGCCCGGTCTGCCCGGTGGTCAGGTAGTGGCGGTTCCGGCGCGTTTCAGAACGATCAGCGGGGTGAGGTAGTGCTCGAGTACGTACCCGCCGAGGGCGTGTGCCGCGTGGGCGGCCTCGTCGACTTCGACGGCCGTCCAGTCGCTGAAGGTGGTGAACAGGTCGTGGATCTGGTCGGCGCTCAGTTCGATTGTCCAGGAGAACCGTTCGACATGAGCGGCGACGAAGTGACCGCTGCCCGTCAGGCGGCGCACCCAGGCATCGGTGTCGAAGTCCGCCAGTCTGCGCGGCGGGGAGTGGTCGCCGCGGCGCGCGACGATCTCGGCCATTCGCTGCCGGAATGGGGTGGCAGCGGCCGACGGGTCGCCGAAGACGTGACGCCACACCGCGAAATGACCGTCAGCGATCAGCGCGCGGTGAATTCTCGGCCGGCGAGGCTCTGCCCCGGCTCGACAGCGGTGACGGCAGCGCCGGCCTGCAGCATCGGACCCGTCGCCAATCCGGTGCCGGCGCCGAGCTCGACCACCCGGACGCCGGACCGTAGTAACCCTAACTCCCACAACCGTTTCCACAGTGCGGCCGGGTAATCAGGTCTAGCGCGATCGTAGGTCTCTGCATGGGCATCGAAATGCCGTGGACCAAGCCCTCGACCGTCCCGGCCATCAGACCAGATCGAACTTTCCGGCACGCACGGCACCGCTGAACAGGTCCCAGTCGGCCGGGGCGAAGACGAGCACCGGGCTCGAATCTCCGAGCGCCGAATCCCTCACGGCGACCAAGCCGCCGCTCAGATGTGCAGCTTCGACGCACTCGCCGCCCGAGCTGGTGCTATACGTACTCTTGAACCAGGATGCCCTGGACAGGTCGATACTCACGCTCTGAACTCCTTGGCTATCGACAGCATGAGCTGCCGAGATGTGTCCGGATCCAACGCTACTCGGCTGATCTCCTTGAACGCAGCCCGATAGCGCGTCACCTCGCCCTCTCGTTCCAAGTAGAGGTCTCCGGCGTAGCCCTCGACGTACACGACCGGTGGCTCGACCATGCCGGTCGCCGGGAGTTTAGGAAATTCGAGCAGCGCAAACGAACCCACCATGGAACCGAGATGACCGGGGGTATCAAAGGTCACCGCCCGGATCGAGATGCGATCCAGCATCGACAGATCCACGAGACGCTGTAGCTGATCGGCCATGACCGCCTCGCCACCGATCCGGTCGCGCAGAACCATCTCAGACAAGATCACGTCCATGCCGAATCCATCGTCATTCAATCGGTTTTGGCGTCGGGCATTCATCTCGATGCGTTTTTCCAACTGTCCGGTCGGCATTTCCGGATTCTCGGTCCAGGCAATGGCTCGCCGGTATTCCGGTGTCTGCAGCAGTCCGGGAATCATCGTGACCCGCCACGTAACAAGCCTGCGAGCCGCGCCTTCCAGCGCCAGGTAATGATGGAGCCCCGGGTTCATCTCGTCCGCGTACGCCCGCCACCAGTTCTTCTGTGCGGAGACCATTTCCTGGGCGAGACCGAGTAGCAGGCGGCGTTCGTCGTCGCTGCACTTGTAGGCGTCAGCAAGCACGTTGATCCAGAGCCTCGACACCTTGCCCTTGAGCCCATCTTCCAGGCGACCGATGGTTTGTATCGAGGTATCCACGAGCCGCGCAGCAGCCGATCTGGTCACGTGCGCCCGCTGGCGGTATTCGGCTAAGAGTCGACCGAGAGCGCGGGCGGCGAGGGTGGAGCCAGACATTTTCCTAGCCTTTCTATCGAAGGCACTGAAATTTGGAACCCCCCGTGGCGGAAGTCCGGCGCAATAGCCGGAACCGGCCGGTCATGGCGGCCCCAAATCCCTTGGCATCGGAGTAAATCTGGGTTCGTGTCCAACCCATCCATCGCCGACCATAGCGAATTACCAACGATGACAATCGAATACGCGCATCTGACCATGCAGACACACCGGAATTGTCCGGTTTCGGTGTGTCCGGTGAAGAACCAGGCCAAGCGTCGGCTCATCGCGTGCGGGGCGCCGACACCCGCCGACGCTCGACACGTAGGGAGTTGATGTGGTGAATCGACCTGTTACGCACAGCATGCCGGACCACCCGGTGCTGAATCTGGAAGTCGCGCAACGCGCCTTGGCTCAGCACGCACAGTGCGGTGAGGAGTGCGAGGCGAAGCGGTATTTCAGCCGGCAGGTGCCCTACCTGGAGCGCAGTGGGCACCGGGAGCGCGGCGCCACCAGCTGGAACATCTGGGCCGGTGAGTGACCGCTCGGGACGAATATTCCGTTGATCCGCCCCTCCCGCACGAAGGAAGTTCGATACAGTTCCTCCATGAAGAAGGTTTCTTCAGGATCGAATGTGTCGGGCGGGGCGGTTCCGCTGGATGCCATCGACCGGCTGCTGCTCGATGAGCTGGCCCGCGACGGGCGAATGACCAACAATGCGCTGGCCGCTGCCGCGGGGATCGCACCCTCGACCTGTCTGGGGCGAGTGCGGGCTCTGGTG
Source organism: Nocardia sp. NPDC059229 (assembly GCF_042754165.1). Taxonomy (NCBI): domain Bacteria; kingdom Bacillati; phylum Actinomycetota; class Actinomycetes; order Mycobacteriales; family Nocardiaceae; genus Nocardia; species Nocardia sp. NPDC059229. The sequence continues at coordinate 281,239 of NZ_JBHZAK010000002.1, read as the reverse complement.
GAGCACGGGGTGATCCGCGGGTTCCACGCCGACATCGACCCGGCCGCGCTGGGTCGCGATCTGCAGGCCATGATCGCGGTCCGGGTGCGTGCGGCGGCGCGCGGTCAGCTGGCCGAATTCGGTGAGCAGATGGCCGCGCTGCCGGAGGTCGAGAACGTGTATTTCATTGCCGGGGCCGACGATTACCTGATCCATGTCGCCACCGCCGACTCCGGCGAGCTGCGCACCTTCGTGCTGGAGCATCTGAGCGCGCATCCCGCCGTCGCGTCCACGGAGACGATCCTCATCTTCGAGCACGTGCGCCCGGGGCATCGCCCCGCCTCCTGATCGGCGGCGCGGGGGCTGGTGCCATGTCCGGAAAGGTTGGTTCAGTAGGCGGAACCCTCACGGTCCGACGAACAGTCGTTCGCACGGCAGGCGCGGCAGCAGCCGGCAGTCGTCGAAGGTGTCGCGGATGAATTCGATTGTGAACCAATGCTTCTGCCTCCAATCGTGGATCAAGTTGCGTACCGCCACCGCAGTGACCGTGTAGTCGAAGACCACGTCGGCCAGCCAGATTCGCACGTGGACATCACCTTCGGGCGGGAACCATCCTTCGGTGGTCACGGCCGGTCGCCATCCCCGGGCATTACCGTGTCGTCCTTTCCGGATGGGGCCTCAGGCGGCCAGGGAGTGTGCGGCGTAACCGTGTGCTGCCGCAACCGATTCCGAGAGCAGTTCGCCCTTGTGGGTGCTCAGGCCCGCGGCCAGGCCCGGGTCGGCGGCGACGGCGTCGCGCCAGCCCTTGTCGGCCAGAGCCACCGCGTAGGGCAGGGTGGCGTTGGTGAGGGCCACCGTCGAGGTGTGCGGCACCGCGCCCGGCATATTGGCCACGCAGTAGAAGATCGAGTCGTGCACCCGGTAGGTGGGCTCGGCGTGCGTGGTGGGGCGGGAATCGGCGAAGCAGCCGCCCTGGTCGATGGCGATGTCGACCAGCACCGAACCCGGCTTCATCTGGGCGACAAGGTCATTGGAGACGAGGGTCGGAGCTTTCGCACCGGGCACCAGCACCGCGCCGATGACCAGGTCTGCCTCGCGCACCAGGTTCTCGACCTCGAGCCGGTTGGACATGACGGTGCGCACCTGGCCGTGGTACAGGTCGTCGATCTCGCGCAGGCGCTGAATGTTCAAGTCGAGCACCGTGACCTCGGCGTGCATGCCGTGCGCGACGGCGATGGCATTGCGCCCGGACACACCCGCACCGATCACCACCACGCGGGCCGGGCGCACACCCGGCACACCGCCCATGAGCACGCCGCGGCCGCCGCCGCTGCGCATCAGGTGATACGCGCCCGCCTGCGGCGCCAACCGGCCCGCGACCTCGCTCATCGGGGCCAGCAAAGGCAGGGAACCGTCGGGGGCGGTGACGGTTTCGTAGGCGAGGGAGGTGATGCCCGAGGACAGCAGGGCGTCGGTGCACTCCCGGGAGGCGGCCAGGTGCAGGTAGGTGAACAGCACCTGGTCCTCACGCAAGCGCGAATACTCTTCGGCGACGGGCTCTTTCACCTTGAGCACCAGATCGGCGACGCCCCAGACCTCGTCGGCGGTATCGAGCACCTGCGCACCGGCGAAGCGGTAGGCGTCGTCCTCGAACGTCGAGCCGACACCCGCACCGGCCTCGACGACCACCTCGTGGCCGCGGGCCACCAGCTCGTGCACACCGGCGGGCGTGCAGGCCACCCGGTACTCGTGGTTCTTGACCTCGCGGGGAATTCCGATCTTCATCCGCACTCCTGACTCTCTCGACTGGGGTTTCGGCGGGATCGCCGCCAGAGAGTTAGTATGAATATTGTGCGAGATCAGCACCAGAGAGGTGAATAAGATTCTCTGAATTTGCACTCGACTATCGGAATACTCGAAATCGGCGAGTGCGAGCTGGGTCACACCGAAGCATCTTCGGCGTTTGCGGCGCTACTGCAACGGCTCCGGCCAGCTGTCGTCGATCGGCCAGCCGCCCGCCCGCAAATGAGCGCGGACCCGATCCAGATCGGCTGCACGCGGCATCTCGTCGGTGAGTTTGGTGATGATCACCCCGACGTCGGCCCGGTCGGCAGGCAGCGCGCCGAGCAGCACCAGCTCGGCGGCCACCTGCCGCACCTCGTCCTCGGACAACCGCCGGGCCAGTACGGCCAGCAGCGGCAGATAGTCGGTGTCGGGAACACCGTGCGGGTACCCGGCGCGCAGCCAGCCGACAATTCTGGCCAGTAGCTCGGACAACTCCATCGGTGCTCGGTTCTACTCTGCCGGAACGGAATTCACGCCTCGGACGGGTCGCCCAGCGGCCACCCGCCGGCCGCCAGCCGGGCCGCGACCCGGTTCACGTCGTCGGCGCCGGGCTTCTCGTGGGCGAGCTGCGCGATGGCGGTTTCGATGGCGGCCCGGTCCAGCACGCCGCCGGAGGCGAGCAATCCCTCGATGACCTCGTCGACTTCGCGGTCGGTGAGCTTGCGGTGCAGCACCGCGAACAGGGCCACATAGTCCTCACGCGGGATGCCGTGCGGGTAGCCTGCGCGCAGCCAGGCCAGGACGGTGGCGAGGATCGAACGATTGGTCGTCATGGCTCACTTCTTCGGGGGTTTCGCGCCGAACAACTGGATGTCGAAGGTGTGGCTGATGAAATCCTTGGCGATATAGAGGATTCCGGCGGCGACCACGATCAGGGCGGCCGCGAAGCAGAGGTAGGCGATGGCGGTGACGACCACATTGCGGTTGGCGGTGGCCGGGCCGTCGGCAGCCGGTTCCAGGGCCCAGAGCCGGACGCCGATCCCGAAGATCACCGGCACCCCGACCCCGAGCACCAGCGCGATCAGCGTGACCTCGCCCAGGGACTTGGCGATGGCGTTGAAGGTGTGCATGCTCGCTCTCCTCAGGCCGCGGCGGTCTCGCGCGGCGGGGCCGACGGGGTGACGCCGTTTGCCCAGTCGTCGTTGACATTGCTGGTGTCGATCGGATTGCGGCGCGAGCGCAGGTACATGTAGACCGACAGGGCGATCAGCACGGCCAGCACGATCAGCACGCCGAGCAGGCCACCGCCGAGATCGGCGACCCACCAGCAGGCCGCGCCGACCAGACCGGCCAGTGGCAGGGTCAGCACCCAGGCCACGGCCATGCGGCCCATGACACCCCAGCGCACCTCCGCGCCCGGCTTGCCCAGGCCCGTGCCGAGGATGGATCCGGTCGCGGTCTGGGTGGTCGACAGCGGCAGGCCGAACTGGGCCGAGGTGAGAATAATGGCCGCCGAGGAGGTTTCGGCCGCGAAGCCCTGCGGCGAATCGATCTCCACCAGGCCCTTGCCCAGGGTGCGGATTATGCGCCAGCCGCCCAGATAGGTACCCGCGGCGATCGCCAGGGCGCAGCACACCTTCACCCACAGCGGTATGTCGTCGGCACTGGTGTAGGTGCCGCGGGCGACCAGGGCCATGAAGATGACGCCCATGGTCTTCTGGGCGTCATTGGTGCCGTGGGCCAGCGAGACCAGGGACGCGGAACCGATTTGGCCCCAGCGGAATGCGGTGCTCACCCGGTCCTTGCGGGAGTGGCGGGTCAGCCAGTAGACCGCGTAGGTGCCCAGTCCGGCCACCAGTGCGGCGACGAAGGGGGCCAGCAGGGCCGGGAGGATGATCTTGTTGATCAGGCCGGTCTTCTGATCCCCGGTCCAGATCACGCCGCTCGCGCCCAGCGCGGCGACCGCGGCCCCGATCAGGCCACCGAAGAGGGCATGGGAGGAACTCGACGGAATTCCGACCAGCCAGGTGAACAGATTCCACAGAATTCCGCCGACCAGGCCTGCGAAAACTATGTGCAGCAAGGCCATACCGTGGATACCGCCGATATTCAGCAGCCCACCCGAGACCGTCTTGGCGACCTCCACCGACAGGAACGCTCCGACCAGGTTGAGCACGGCCGAAAGGGCCACTGCCACCCGGGGAGCGAGCGCGCCGGTCGCGATGGAGGTCGCCATCGCATTCGCCGTGTCGTGAAAACCGTTGGTGAAATCGAACGCCAACGCGGTTATCACCACGATCAAGAGAACAAGTAGCTCAGCGCTCACAACTCCAGTGTCACAACGGAATACCGCGCGCAGAATGGCTACACGCCGGTGTTCACTGGAAATTCAATCGGATAGCCCCGGGACGGTCGCCCGGGGTTGTCCGGCCTCTCACATGCCCTGGCAGCAGCCGGGCATGAGCGTGCACATCCAGTTGCACAGCATCTGCAGCGGGTTCATTCGCGATCACCTCCTCCCGCAGGATTCGGAGTCGAGCAGGGGCCGGAGGTGCGCGGACTACGCCGTCAGTGAAATGAGCACGCAGCGGCGGTGTTTCGCGGTGAGAATGAGGCGGGCCGCTGGGGCCCCGAGGTTCGGGAGGGTGTTGATGGACGAGGTGCTGCTCACGCCGCCGGATGCCGCCGAGGTGCGGTTCCTGGCGCGGGGTGTGGTCAGTGCGGCGGCGGGAGAGGCGGGGCTGACGCCGCTGCAGGAGTTGCTGGTTCCGGCCTTGTTCCTGTCGATGACCGGGTGTCCGGTGGAACTGGCCGAGGTGCGCCCGATCGGGGCGGCGGAGTTCGCGGACGGCATGGCGCGGCGCAATCGGGTGTTCCGGGAACGGATCGTGCAGACCATGCTGCTCGCGGCGCTGGTGGTGCGGCCGCTGCCCGCGGAAGTGGGAAACCGGCTGCGGGAGTTCGCCGATGCGCTCGGTGTCGACGACGACATGATCGCCGTCGCGCAGCGCTACGCCGAGGGCGCGGTGGATCTGGCCGCGGTCGACTTCACCCGCAACGGCTATCTGGGCAATACGAATACGCTGCGGCTGGGCGCGCTGCACACCGAGGGCCTGGACAGCTCGTGGAGCGCGGTCACCGACGATCCGGTGCTGGCCGGGCGCTGGGCCGAACTGTGGGATCTGCCGGTCGGCACGCTGGGACGCGGTGTCGCCGACTTCTACCGCGACCGGGGCTTCGTCACTCCCGGTCTGCCCGGTTCCGCGCCGCCGCTGCTGGCCCAGCACGACTGGGTGCACGTGCTCGCGGGGTACGGGACCACCCTCGAGAACGAGATCGAGGTCTTCGCCTTCATGGCCCGCGCCAATGACGACCCGCGCGCGTTCAGCCTGCTGGCCATGGTGATTTCGCTGTTCGAGACCGGGTACCTGCGTGCGGGCGCGGGCCTGTTCGAGGCCGACGAAGGCCACCTCAGCACCCGGGGCATGGCCGAACGGCTCGGCGATGCCATGCGGCGCGGCGCGCTCACCCAGGGCAGCCACGACTTCCTCGACCTGGACTGGTTCTCGCTGGCCGACCGCCCGATCACGGTGGTGCGCAATGAGATCGGCCTGGTTCCCAAGGCCGGGTCGGCGCTCGCGGCGGGCTCGGCCGGACCGTGGCAGCCCGGCGGGATCACGCCGTACCAGCTGAACTCCTCGAAAAATGCCGCGGAGGCGTCGGGACGGCCCTACGTGCCCTGGCAGCCCGACCCGTCGCGCGACTGACCGGCTTCAGCGAAAGTCAGGTCTGAAAGTCAGGTTTGCCGTACGAGGGTCGTGCCCGGTAGATCGGGTGAGCGGTGCGAGCGTCTTGCGCACTGCTCACCCGGCATGCTGATCTGTCGCTCTCCGAGGCGACCGGTCAGCCCTGACCGAGCAGGCCGAGCATGCCGGAAACGGCTGCGGGCCAGGTGAATTCCTCGGCGCGGCTGCGGGCGGCCCGGCGGCGTTCGGCGGCCGGGCGGGACAGCACGTCGGTGACGGCTTCGGCGAAAGCACGCGGATGGTCGGCGGCCACCGCGCCGGCTTCGGCGGTGATGATGTCGGCCAGAGCTGAGGAGCGGCTGACCACGACCGGGGTGCCGGCGGCGAGGGCTTCGAGTGCGGCCAAGCCGAAAGTCTCGTGCGGGCCGGGGGCCAGGGAGACGTCGGCGGTGGCCAGCAGCGTGGCCAAAGCGGTTCTGTCGTCGATGAATCCGGCGAAGTGGACGGTGGGGCGGCCATCCGGGAGCGGTGGGATGGTGCGGGCGCGGCGCTCGAGGGCGTCGCGGCGGGGGCCGTCGCCAGCGACGACCAGACGGGCGTCGAGGCCGCGGCGGCGCAGTGCGCTCACCGCGGCGATGCTGCGGTCCACCCGCTTCTCGACCGAGAGGCGGCCGCAATGCACCAGCAATGGGTAGTCGTCGGCGCCGAGATCGGTGCGCAGCCGGTGGTCGTGGCGGTCCGGCCGGAACATGTCCAGATCGACGCCGAGCGGGACGAGTTCGACGTTCTCGACGTCGATGCGGTGGAACTCCTCGCGCGCGAACTGGGTGGTGCATACGACGACGTCGTAGTCCTCGGCGGTACGGCGGTTGGCGGCGTCTGCGGCCCGGCGGGCGATCGGACCGGGCAAAATCTGGCCCAGCAACCGGTCGAGGCGCTCGTGAGAGATCATCACGCCCGCGATGTCGCGGCGGCGCGCCCACCGGCCGAAGCCACGCAGTGTCAACCGGTCCGACACCTCCAGCACATCGGGCCGCAGCCCGGCCAGGGTGTCGGCGACCCGGCGCGGGTCCGCTGCCCGGTAGCCGCCGGTCCACGGAATCTGGGGCGCGGGCACCGTGATCCGCAGTACCCCGGTCGGCAGCACCTCCTCGGCCCGCTTCGGCCCCGGCACGACCAGCACCACCTCGTGCCCGGCGGCCGCATATCCCTCACCCAGGTGGTGCAACGCGGTGCGCAACCCACCCGACCGCGGACCATAGAAGTTCGCCAGCTGAACGATGCGCACCTGGCCGATCGTGCAGGGCAACGGGTTACCGTCGGCACCCCCGGCGCCAACACCACATGAACACCCGCGAAAGACCCAGCGAACCCGGCGTAGTCGGCACCCCGCACCCGCCCACCCGAACCTCACACCCCGAACCCCGCACGACCCACACCACCAAGATCGGGAAGCCCGCAGCGCGCAATTCCGGGCAAATCTCCAATACGCCGCGCACCCGTGCTCGGTCGTCATGCCCCAGAGCGCGGCACTGCCGCTCGGCGACAGCGGCCTGTGCGCGGTGATCCACCGGCGTCATCCTGCTGCACTGATGCGAGATGCCTTATGTGGGTACCTTGGATCCGGTCGAATTCGACGTAACACATTGCGCTGCTGGGTAACTGCCGAGACAGGCCGCCGTGTTTGAGGGGAAATGCAACTGGTCGGCGGAGTGGGATAGTGGTCGTCATGACCCCGATGAGTGGATGCGCGTCGCGACTACGGTGAAGGTCACGCTTCCGACGACGACTGCGCCGCCGGTCGCCAGGAGGAGCAGCCCCAGGGGCGAGTGTCCGGTGACATCGCCGAGCCGGGACCAGATCGCGGCGCGCAGGGCCACCGTGGCCGGTATTCCTAGTGCGGCGGCCGTGGCGGCAGCGCGGACTGCGCGATGTATCCGGTTCGGCCGCGGGACCGGAGCTATGAAAACGAGGATGTGGTTGCCGAGCATTGCCATTCCGAAGAACCCGCTGGTGGCGACGACCATTGCGAAGACGATCAGCAGCGGGTCGGTCCACCTCTCGCCGATGGCTTGCGCGGCTGTGACCGCTGCCCCTGCGGACACGGCCGCCGCTGCCAGGACGGCGATGTCGTGACGGCGGGTGAACGCCGCGGCTGACCTGTAGTAGGAGGGACGGACAATGGCTCGGCCACCGGTGAGCAATGCGGCCAGAGGTTCGATGTCGTGGACCCAATCACCATCGTGCACTCGCTCGGATACTAACAGTCGCACCGCTTTTCGCTGCAGCGTCAGCCCAGCGGTGGTGACGCCCGTGAGGACTGTGAGTGCGGTGATCAGCACCGGCGTGGTCGGCGCGATCCACTCGGTGCGATCGGCCTCGACCGCGACTGCGACCCAGTCCGTCACCGCAGTCACCGCCACGAGCCCCGTACTCGCGGCGGCGGTCCGTACCAGCTGCGCGACGCGGAAGGCTGGTTGTGGCTGACCGTTGCGCCACAACAGCATTCGCAGTGCCATCAGCAACAGCACTGCCGGTACCACGAATTCGGTGAACGACACCACCACGTCATATGGGTCGTCTTGCCACGGGCTCGCCGCCCGCACGGTCTTGGCCTGCGTCGTGGTCCATGCGAAGGCGACGAACCCGGCCCCTGCCACGAAGGAGGCTATCAGCGCCGCACCCGTGACACCCCGGACGAGGCTGCCGACCGATACCACCTGTTCATCCGCCACCGCTACTACTCCTTTCGACCGGGCAGAGCCGATCAATCACGAGCATAGTACGCACTGCGTACTACGTGGCGCGAGCTACGCAATGTGTACTAGTCTGCCGGGAAGGGGTCGAACGAGGAGGTCCTGATGCTCGCCAACGACGCACAGGTACTGGTGTTGTGCGCGCTTGCCGAGGGGCCGTTGCACGGCTATGCGATCAATGCCGCGATCGAGCACATGGTCGGTGAGCGGCTGGCGGCCGGCAGCCTGTACGGGGCGCTGGCACGGCTCGAAGCCAAAGGGTTGATCGAAGCGGTGGATGGTGTCGGGCGGCAGCGCCCGGTTCGCCTGACCCCGCAGGGCACCGCGTTGCTGGAACGGGAACTGCGTGCCATGGCCGAGGTGTCGAGGACTGGATTGCGGCGTCTGGGGGTGAGCCCGGCGTGACCAGCTGTACGCAAATCCTTGTGCGGCTGTTGTATCCGCGGCCCTACCTCGACCGGTGGGGTGAGGACCTGTGCGACGCTGCGCGTTCCGAAGGGTGGCGATCCTGGCCGAATCTGGTGGCGAGCGCGGCCGCAATCTGGCTGCAACCGGCGATCTGGCCGCCTCGTCACCGCGGGCAGCGCACCGCCCGCGCGTCCGCGATGGTCCTCGCGGTCGCGGGCTGCGGATGGTTCATCGCGAATCTCATTACCGAGGACGCCGACCCCGTCCTCAGGCAGGTGCTGCGAGGCTGCGCAGCGGCCCTGCTGGTGGGGTGCGGGCTGGTGGCACCGTTGCCACACCCGAACCGGACCGGGCTGGCTGCGGTGGTACGGCGGTCCATGCGATATTTCGCTGTTCCGGTGGTCCTGGTCGCCACCGTGGTGATCACCGTGCATGGCGGTGTGCTGCCCCGGACTCCGCCGGTGCCGATCCGGCTAGCTGTCGTGTCGTTGTGGTGGATCGGTTGGCTGCTGGCCGTCGGCGCAGGTTCACGAGTCCTGGCCAACCTTGGCCCGGACACCGTCATCGCACCGAGTCGTCGGCGAGTCGGTGCCGGCGGCGTGGTCCTGGCCGCGGTCGCCGTGATCACCGGCGCGGTCTTGCTGATCTTCTCTTTCTCCGGTGCCCGATTCGATCCGTTCGCAGCCATCTGCGGTGCACTCACGCTGGTGTTCGGGGTCGCGGGAACCGCAGCGCTCTGCGAGCTCCCATCTCTCGCAGACGACTAGCCCACAGGCCCTCACGCACACGAAATCCCGCTTCCCGCAACCGAACAGAAAGCTCAGGATGCGACTCGCCGATCCCCTCTATGCGCTCTACACCCGCCGGCTGCGCCGCCGACTCGATGGCGCATCGTTGCCGCGCCACATCGGGCTGATCATGGACGGCAACCGCCGCTGGGCCCGCAAACAAGGGCTGCCCGATGCCCGGATGGGGCACCGCTATGGCGCCGAGCACGCCGAGAACGTGTTGCGCTGGTGCGAAAACCTCGACATCCGCCACGTCACCGTCTTCCTGTGCTCCACCGAGAATCTGCAGAGCCGACGCAACGATGAGATCGAATTCCTCATGCGTGTGGTCGAGGACCTGGTCACCGACCGGCTCGGACGTCCGGATTCCCGGTGGCGACTGCATATTGCCGGATCGCTCGACCTGCTGCCCGATACCACCGCCGCAGCGCTGAAACAGGCGATCGAGACCACCCGCGCCTGCGACACCGGCGCGCACGTCACGCTCGCGATCGGTTACGGCGGCCGTCAGGAAATCATCGACGCGTTCCGCGATCTGCTCTACGAAGGTGTCAGCCACGGCAAGACGACCGGCGAGATTGCCGACAACCTGACCGTCGACGACCTCGCCGCACACCTCTACACCGCTGATCAACCCGATCCGGACCTGGTCATCCGTACCAGCGGCGAACAACGCCTATCCAACTTCCTGCTGTGGCAAACCGCTTACGCGGAACTGTATTTCTGCGAAGCATATTGGCCCGCCTTCCGCGAGATCGATTTCCTGCGCGCGCTACGCAACTACGCCGACCGCCACCGCAGATATGGCGCCTGAGTACCTCGCCGACCGTGACGTGTGCCCCGACACCGGGCGGGCCCGGTTGTCCTACGACCAGGCCCGCGACCTGATTGGCGCCGCCACCGCCGTCGATGGGCCCGGGACCGGATGGACCTGCACGAACTTCGGCACTCGGGTCTTACCCATCTCGGCGAGGCCGGCGCGAGCCTGTTGGAGTTGATGGCAAAGTCCAGGCACCGCAAGCCGGAAAACCTGCGCCGCTACTTCAAGCCGTCACCCCAGGCCATGCGCGACCTCGCCAGCTTCATCGGCCCAGGTGCAGATCGCCGCCGGTGATCTGACCAGCGATTACGCCATATCCGCCCGAAATTCGGCGATTGCTGCAGAAACCCCTGTAGTCGCCGATGTTGCCGCGCGGGCGGCCTGGGTATGAGGTAGTTGGCCGCGACTGGTCTGGCCGCTTGACCTGTTGGGTGGGCGGATTTAGCGTTCGGGGATGGCGTTCAAGCGTATCGATCGGCGGACGGTGCCGGACACTGTATTCGAGCAGCTCGTGGGTGAGGTGCTGGATGGAGAGTTGGCGCCGGGGGCGGCCCTGCCGGCGGAGCGGGCCCTGGCGGAGACGCTGGGGGTGTCGCGGCCGACGGTGCGGGAGGCGCTGCAGCGGTTGGCGCACACCGGGCTGGTCGAGGTGCGGCAGGGCGGGTCGACGACGGTGCAGGATTTCCGACGGCACGCGGGGCTGGAGATGTTGCCGCGGTTGCTGATCCGGCAGGGGGAGCTGGACCACGCGGTGGTGCGGTCGATCCTGGAGGCGCGGCGCGTGCTCGGGCGGGAGGTGGCCGGGCTGGCCGCCGAGCGCGCCTGGGGCGGGCTGGCCGAGGCACTGCAGGCGGCGGTGGAAGCGCTTGCGGCGGAACACAATCCGGTGACACAGCAGATGTCGGCGGTCACCTTCTGGGATCACCTGGTGGATGGTGCGGATTCGATCGTGTACCGGCTGCTCTACAACGATCTGCGGGCGGTGTACGAACCCGCGGTGGAGGCGCTGGCGGGGGTGATGGCCGGTGAGGTGGGCAGCATCGATCGCTACCGCGGGCTGGCCGAGGCGGTCATCGCGGGCGACGCTCAGGAGGCGCGGGCGGCGGCGGATGCCCTGCTCGCGATCGCGGCGGAGTCGTTCGACGCATTTCTGCGGCAGGCTCGAACCGGCGCATAGGAAGCCCGCTCGCACCGGTCCGGCCCGCGCATAGGAAGCCCGCTCGCACCGGTCCGGCCCGCGCGTAGGACACCCGCCCGCACGGCCCCGGCCGCCGCGCGTAGATCGTCGCGCGTACCGAGCCCTACCCCGGCGACCGTTGGGCACAGCGGACAGAGCCGGACGACGGTCTTGTGTTTCGACACTGGATCGATATATTGGTCTGACCACTTGGCCATCAGGCCAAGATCATCTGTCTGGACAAGGCGGTACGCGTATGACGCCCCCTCTGCAATCGCAACGCGAGGCTCGCGCCGAGCGGCCGGACGTGGTTGCCCCGGCCGCGCTGCTCGAGCGGGCGCGGGAAGTGCAGCCGGAGTGGGCTGTGTTGACGGTCGCCGAACGAGTCCAGGTGCTGGGGTCGCTCCCGCAGCTGCTGTTCGACCGGATGGACCGGATCGCGGAGGGGATCGTCGCCGAGAACGGCAAACCACTCACCGAGGCGCTGGCCCATGAGGTCGTCCCGGCGATCGCCCTGGCTCGCCATCACCTCGACAGTGCCGTCGCCACCCTGGGCGCGACCCGGATCAGCTCGGCGACCGTGCCGCATCGGAAGGCGCTGCGCACCCATCGGCCCTACGGGGCAGTGGTCGCCATCGCGCCCTGGAACTTGCCGTTCCTGATTCCGTTCAGTCAGGTGCTGCCCGCATTGATCGCGGGAAATGCGGTGGTGCTCAAGCCTTCCGAGCTCACACCGCGGGTGGCCGAGGCGCTGGTCGAGCTGATCTCCGACTGCGGTTTGCCCGCCGGGGTGCTGCAACTGGCGGTCGGGGACGGGGCGGTCGGCGCCGAGTTGATCGCCGGGCGGCCGGACAAGGTGCTGTTCACCGGTTCGGTGGCCACTGGGCGAACGGTGATGGCGGCGGCCGCGCGCTTCCCGATTCCGGTCGGGCTGGAGCTGGGCGGAATCGACGCCGCGATCGTGCTCGACGATGCCGACCTGGAGTTCACCACCTCGGCGGTGGCCTGGGGCGCGAATTTCAATGGGGGACAGGCCTGTTGCTCGATCGAGCGGGTGCTGGTGCACGACTCGCTGCACGACGCGTTCCTGGTCCGGCTCGAGGACAAGGTGCGGCGCATCGACACCGGGCGGGATCTGGCGCCGGCCATCGATGAGCGCCAGCAGCGGGTGTGGGAGCGCCATCTCGCGGCGGCACGGCAGAGCGGCGTGCAGGTGTGCGGCGGAGAACCGTTGCGGGACTGCCACATTTCGCCCGCGCTCGTGAGCGGTGCGGGTGTCACGGCGGCCGAGGTGTGGCGGGAGGAGACGTTCGGGCCGGTGGCGGCGATCGCGGGGTTCGGGTCCGATGACGAGGCCGTGGCGCTGCACAATGCGACCGAGTACGGGCTCACCGCCAGCGTGTTCTCCGCCGATGTCGGACGCGCCCGCGCGCTGGCGCAGCGGCTGCGGGCGGGCGCGGTGTCGATCAATGATGTTGCGGCGACGATGTATTCGACACCGGAGCTGCCGTGGGGCGGGGTCGGCCGGTCGGGCTTCGGCCGCTCGCACGGGGTCGATGCGCTGCTGGATGTGAGCTGGGTGCAGGTGGTGGATCTGCCGCGCGGCCCGGCGTTCGGGCCGAAGCGGCCCTGGTGGTATCCGTACGGGCCCGAACTCGAGGACGCCATGCGGGCGCTGGCCTCCGGCGCGGTCACGCCGCGGGCGGCGGCTCGGCTGCGAGGATACGGGCGGGCCGGTCACGTGCTGCTGGGCATGCTCAGCCGGCAGCCGAAACTCTGAAGGACGGGAATCGGTGAACAACCAAGTCTTGACCGCCATCGCCCAGAACGCGCCGCGGCTGCGGGCGGGGGCCGATCACGTCGAATCGTGGTTCGTGCGCGCCAATGACCCGCACTCGCCGCGCGCGGTGTGGATCAAGGCGACCGTGCTCACCGCGCGCGACGGGACCGCGTTGGCGCAGGCGTGGTGCAGCGTCTTCGACGGGCAGCGCACGCACGCGTGGTGTCTCGATGTTCCCTTGGCGGCGGCACGATTCGAGGCGCACGCGATCGGGCAGGACGTCACCGTCGGTCCATTGACCCTGTCGTTGACCGGGAACGGCGGTATGACCGGCGGCACACTGTCCGATGCCGCGCAGACCGTCGCCTGGGATCTGAGCTTCAGCAAGGTGGCGGGCCTGGGTGAGCCGATGTCGCTGCTGCCCGGCGACCGGTTGCTCGATACTCCGGTGCCGAACAACAAACTGGTGACCCCGTTTCCGGTGCTGACTTGCACGGGCCGGCTGGAGTGGCAGGGCGAGCACTGGGACCTGAGCGGCTGGCACGGGATGCAGGGCCACAACTGGGGCCGCGAACACAGCCCCGAATACGCCTGGGGCCAGTGCGTTTTCACCGATGCCCGGGGCGGCGAACCCTTCGCCGTACTGGAGGCAGCCTCGGGCCGCACCCGCGTCGCGGGCCGCACCTCGCCGCTGCTGTCCATGCTGGTCATCCGCCGCGGCGACGAGGAATTCCGGTTCGACCGCATTGTCGACCTGTGGCGGCAGCGCCCCCGGCTCGACTTCCCCGTATGGACCCTGCGCATGCGCGGCCGCCACGGCACCGCGGACCTGCGCATGCACGCCGAGCCCGAGCAGATGGTGTGCCTGGCCTACCGGAACCCGGCGCGCGACACCAGCTACTGCCTCAATTCCAAGACCGCCGCCGTCTCCGTGCATGTCGCCCCGATCAACGGCAATGCCTTCGAGCTGCGCAGCCCGCACGGCGGCGCGCTGGAATTCCTTGTCCCGCACCCGGTTGCGTCGGTGTCCCCGATCGTCTGAGAGAGCTCGCTATGCCTTTGACCTTCTTCGAGACCATGCGCGGCGAGCTCTACGACGCCGACGGGCTGGCTCATCACGTGGCCATGGATCTGCGCTGCGAATCCGGGCACGCGCGCGGATTCGTCACCAATGGGCGCGCGCGCATCACCGGCACCATCCGGGCCCTGCCGTGGGCCGACGGCGCGGCGGTGCTCGGCACCCTGATCGCGCTACCGGTGACCAAGCGGCTGATGAGCTACGAACTCGAGTTCCGCGACGACGACGGTCGCGCCTGGCAGCTGAGCGGTCGCAAGGATGTGCGGTGGCTGCGCGGCGCGCACGCCAGCTTGACCAACCTCGCCACCACCCTGTCGTGCGAGGGCGAACAGGTCGCGCAGGGGCGAATGCAGTTCTTCGCCAACGACTATCCGAGTCTTCTGCGCTCGTTCCAGCCGTGGGTGTCGCTGCGCGTCGACCTGCCCGAGGGTCGCCATCCGGAGGGGATACTCGGCCCGGGGCATCGCGAGACTCTCGCGGCGCTGGCCGAGGTGCTGATCGAGCCGGGCGGGTCGGTGCCGCCCGTCGGCACCGCCACCATCGACCGGGTCGACGCCTATATCGGCAATATGACCCCGCTCATGCAATCCGGGCTGCGGGCGGCACTGCGCGGCCTCGATGCGGCGGCGCGCGCCAGGCACGGCAAACGCGCTGCGGCGCTGACGGTTCCGCAACGCCGGGCCCTCGTGGAGGAGGCCCGGCGCGCCGGCGCCCTGCGGCACGCGGTCGATGCCGTCGAGACTCCGTTGCGGATCGCGCATTTCGGTGACCGCCGCTATCTGGATGCGATCGGCGCGCCACGTTACGACGAGCCCGTGCTCGAGCAGCGGCCGGGCTGGATGGCCAATGTCACCACCCCGACCGAGCTGTCGCGGCGGGAGACGATCGACTGCGATGTCGTGGTGATCGGCACCGGTGCGGGCGGTGCGGCCGCGGCCGCCCGGCTCACCGAGCACGGCCTCGGCGTGGTGATGGTCGAGGAGGGCGACTACGCCGGTCGCGCACAGTTCCGCGGGGATCTGGGGGAGCGCACCCAGAAGTATTGGCGCGATGGCGGATACAACCTGGCACTCGGCAATACGGTGCTCGGCGTCAGCACGGGTCGGCTGGTGGGCGGGACGACCGCCATCAATTCCGGCACCGCCTTCCGCACTCCGGACGCGGTGCTGCGGGAATGGCTGGACCTGGGCTTCCCCGGCGACTTCACCCCCGAGGCGTTCGCGCCCTATCTGGACGAGGTCGCCGCCGAACTGGGTATCGGCCCCGCCGATCCCCGTTATCTGGGCCGGGTCGCGGAGATCATCGGCGCGGGGGCGGACGCCCTGGGCGCGGCGCACGGTCCGCTGCCGCGCAATGCGGTGGGCTGCGACGGGCAGGGCCAGTGCGTGCACGGCTGCCCGACCGAGGCCAAACGCTCGAGCAATGTCAGCTGGGTGCCGCGGGCGTTGAAGGCCGGTGCGCAGCTGTTCACGAATCTGACCGTCACCCGAATCCTGTTGTCGGGCAGCCGCGCCACCGGTGTGCTGGCCGAGGGCCAGGACGTGCACGGCGCGCCGCGGACGGTGGAGATCCGCGCCCGCGCGGTGGTGGTCGCGGCCGGCACGCTCATGACGCCGCTGCTGCTGCGCCGCAACGGCCTGACCCTGCCCGCGCTGGGACGCCACCTGTCGGTGCATCCGTCGCTCGGCGCGGTGGCGATGATGCCGACGCCCGGAACGCCGTGGTCGGGGATCCCGCAGGGCTATCAGGTGGAAGGACTGGGCGATCCGCTGGTCACCTTCGAAGGCGTGGCCATCCCACCGCAGTTCGCGGGCGGCACGCTGCCGTTCCATGGTGCGCGGCTCACCGAATGGATGAACCGGTGGACCCACACCGAGCAGTTCGGCGCGATGGTGCGTGACACCGGCACCGGCAGCGTGCATCACGGTCCGGGCGGGCGGACCCTGATCCGCTATCACCTGACCCCGCGCGTCCAGGCCGCGTTGCAGCACGCCTGCGCGAGCCTGGCCGAGCTGTTCCTGCACGGCGGGGCGGAGTCGGTGGCGTTGCCGATCGCGGGGACCCCGCCAATCCGCACCCTCGATCAGGCCCGCACCGTCGCCGAGATCCGGTTGAGTCCGCGGCAATTCCGCATGATGGGGCCGCACCCGCTGGGCACCGCCCGGATGGGCTCCGATGCCCGGACGGCGGTGGTGGACTTCGGCCATCGGGTATTCGGCACGACCGGTCTGTATGTCGCGGACGGTTCGGTCGTCCCGTCGTCGCTGGGGGTCAATCCGCAGGTCACCATCATGGCCTTCGCGCTCCGCGCCGCCGATCTGATTGCAGCCGACCTCAATTGACCGGATTCGCCCCGTCATCCCTCTGGCGCACCACCCGTGATCTTGGTAGAGATTGGTGTAAGCACAAAAGGGGTGATCCGGATCATTCCGGAGGATGGGGACGAATCAATGGGTGCCAGAGCCGAACTGGAACGGGAACTGGGTGGGTCGCTGGCCGCGCTGGATCTGCTGACCGAGGCCGAGACCGCCGATCTGCTGGCCATCTTCCAGCAGGCGCAGCGCACCGAGAACATCGCCATGGTCGAGGCCGTCGACAAGACCGTCGGCGCGCTGCCGTGGCCGTTGCGCACGGCCGCCAAGAAGATCATGTTCGGCAACAAGCTCGGGTAGGGGCGATGAGCGACCTGGTCACCCGCGCGCAGATCACCCTGCTGTCGCGAACGCTGCACGTCTCCGAGGACAAGCTCTCATATCTCGAGAAGCTCGGCGCCGCCAACCTGCACGAACTGCAGGAACGCATGGCGCAGGTGATGTTCGCCGAACACAATGCGATCTTCTCGCGGCTGTCGCTGCTGGTACCGATCATCCCGCTGAGCATTTCGCTGCCGCTGGTGCAGAAGCTCGTGCCGCCGGTGATGGCCGGTCGTGCCGCGGGGGCGATCGGGGTGGATCACCCCCGGAAGGCGGCCGAGGCGGTCGGCATGTTCGATCCGGGCTATGCGGCCGAGGCCGCGCCCTACATGGATCCGCACAGTGTCGGGCAGCTGGCCGATATCGCGCCGGCCGAGCCGGTCATGCGGATCATCAACGAGCTGCTGCGCCGCGGGGACTACATCACGGCGGGACCGTTCCTGGCCTATGCGACACAGGATCTGGTGCACGCGGTCGAGCGCGACGTGCACGACGACGAGGGCCTGATCCGGTCGGCGTCGTACTCGTTCTCCGGCGAGAACATCAGCGTGATCATCCGGCACCTGCTGACCGGCGAGGGGCGGCGGATCCCGAAACTGGCCCGCACCATCTTGCAGGGCTCCAAGGAGTTGCGGCTGGCGGCGCTGTCGGTGTTCGCCCGCTGCGACACCGATGTGATCGTGGCGATCGGCGACATCCTCTTCGATGTGGGCTCGGCCGACGAGATCGCCGATCTGGTCGAGACCTTCATTTCCGCCGGGGCGGTCCCGGAGACGCTGCGCTTCGCCGGGCAGCTGAGTCCTGCGGCGCTGGACCTGCTCGCGGCCAATTCGATTCTGACCGAACCGGAGTCCATCGACGCCGTCGCGGGCGCGGCCGACGGTAGCAGCGAGGCCGCGGTCTGGCGGGGTCTGCTGGAGCTGGCCGAGCGCACCGAGCCGGGCATCTCGCGTCGGATCGGCGGGGCCATCTCGCATTTCGGCACCGCGACGCTGACCGGGCTCCCGGGGCTGGCGGTGACCGCGCACCTGTGGCCGCCGCTGCTGAAGGTCCTCGCCACCGCCGAGCCGGATGCGCAGTCGCGGATCGGGGAGCTGTGGTCGCCGCTGCCGGCCTTGGAGCGCAACGAGATCGAGCAGCGCATCGCCGATCTCGGCCTGGGCGAGCAACTGACGACACTGATCGCAACATTGCAGCTCACGCAATAGTGTCGCCGACACTGCGGCCCCGGCGACATTCGAGTCGCTTGGGCCGCAGCGGCTTTCGGTACTCACCGATGGCGCGGTCACGGCCCGAGCGCGCGGTCCGTCACTGCCCGCGCAGGGCCTCGATGCTGCGTTCGAACGCGGCCGCACCATGTCCATCGGTGACCTGACGGTCCACCAGCGAGGCGATCCCGTCGAGCGGTTCGGCGGTGATTCCGGCATCGAATGCGGCTTGACGCAACGTGTCCAGGGCGGTTTTGGTGAAGACCAGGTCCTGGAAGACGTCGCTGGTGTAGTCGCCGGTGTCGATGATGCGGCCGTAGGCGGGCAGCGTCCGGGACATGGCGGTCACCCATGCCGCCGCGCGAGTCGCGAACTCCGAGGCCGGAACTCCGGCCGAGCCGACCAGGGCCGCGCCCTGGAAGAACCCGCCGAACATGGCGTACATGGTCGACAGCAGCGCGAAATCCCAGAGCGCGGCCAGGCCCGCGTCGGTGCCGAAATATTCGGCCGAGCCCAGTAATTCGAGGGTGGGGCGGTGGGTGTCGAAAATCGTCTGCGACCCGCTGTAGAGAATGCTCGAGCCCTCCGCCCCGATCATGTCCGGGACCGCCATGATCCCGCCGTCGAGGAAATCGATGCCGTGCCCGGCCGCCCACGCGGCCAGTTCCCGCGACTGTTCCGGTGAGGTGCTGGTCAGATTGAGCCACTGTCTGCCGCGGAGCTCGGCCGCGATCGGATCGAGGGTCTCATGCACGGACGCGTGATCGAGCAGCACGGTGACGACCAGCTCACCGCCGCCCACCGCCCGCCCGGCCGTCTGGGCTGAAACCGCGCCCGCGGCAACCAGTTCGGCATCCTTCCCGGGCGTCCGATTCCACACCGTGGTCGCCACGCCGGCCTTCAGGAACGCGGCCGCCAGCGCCCGCCCCATCGCACCGAGGCCGAGTACGGTCACCGGGCTGTGCTGGATGTTCGTCATTACAGGACAACTCCTTGTCGCTCATTGGCGAGTGGTTCCGGCGCGCGCTGAATTCGAGGCTGCCGGTTACGGAGTCGTCCCACAAGTACGCACAAATAGCTCAGCTACTTACGAAGAGGTTTGTCTCCAGGAGAGTCGGCGACCAGGACGAGTTTTCCGTGCAGGTGCCCGTTCTCGCCGAGGCGGTGTGCGTCCGCCACCTCGGAGAGGGGGAAGGTTCGGGCGACCGGGAGGGAGAAGCGGGCGGAGTCGATCAGGTCGCCGATGTCGGTGAGCGCGTGCAGGGCTCGTAGCCCAGGGTCTGGGGGAGCTCCTGGTCCATCAGGCCCTGGCGCTTCTTCCAGTCGCTGGCATTGATCCCGGCCGCGCGCACCACGATTCGGACCTCGCCCGCACCAGGGTGCGGGTCGGGGAGTTCCACGAGCTCGAGGACCTCCGGGCCCCCGAACCGGCTGAAACGGACTGCCTTCATCTGTGGCTCCGATCGGAGGTGAGATCTCGGGGTTGCTGAATATTGGCGAGTTTGCCAGTCCCGCGTCCCGGAGCTAGGTGCTACGCGCTCCCGCCGCGTTCGGCTGCGTGCCGCCCGGCGACGCGGCCGAAGGCGAGGGCGTCGGCGATGTGGAAACCGCCGTCCTTGCACCAGGAGTAGGTGGAGCTGACATTGCCCGCCGCGTAGAGGCCGGGGATGACCGCGCCGAAAGGATCGAGGACTTCGGCGTTCTCGTTGCGGCGGGGGCCGCCGTTGCTCCAGGCCAGGATGGGGGCGGCGGTGAAGGCGTAGTAGGGCGGCTCGGACAGGGGTGCGAGAGTCTTTGCGGGGCGGCCGAACTGGTCGTCCTTCCCGGCGGCGCAGGCGGCGTTGTAGCGGTCGACGGTCTGCTGGAGGACGTCGGCATGCACGTGCAGGATGGCGGCGAGTTCGGTGAGGGTGTCGGCGCGGTGGATCCAGCCCTTGCCGATCTCGGCGCTGTTGTCGGCGCTCCAGTCGTAGCCTTCGATCAGACTGGCCCAGCCGACGGCGAGCCGCTCGCGTCCGGGCACGATCGGGCCTGCGCGGCGGGCGGATTCGTCGAAGACGATGTGCATCGGGGTGGTGGGGAACAGCTGGTAGCTGCCGTTGATGCGGGCATGGCCGTGGCCCAGGGCCACCCGTTCGTTGCAGTAGCGGCGACCGTCGAGGCCGAGGTAGACGAAGCTGTTGGTGTTGGGGAACGCGGTGTAGAACCCGGCTTCGTAACCGGGAGCACGCAATCCGGGCAGGGTCATCATATTGGACATGTGCCACAGGTCGGCTCCGGCCTTGACCGCCATGCGCAGGCCGTCGCCGGTGGCGGCGGGCGTGCCCCAGACCACCGGGTCGGTCAGGCGCAGGTGATCGCGCACCATCTCCGGGTTCGCCTCGAATCCGCCGGTAGCCAGCACGACTCCGCGGTCGGCGCGGATCCGCAGGGCGGTCCCGTCCGGTGCGGTGGCCAGGACGCCGAGCACCGTGCCGTCGCCGGTGATCAATTCGCGTGCGGGCGTCTGCAACCGGACCTCGATGCCGCGGGCGCGGACCGCCCCCGACAGGGCCGCCCACAGCAGTCCGTCACCCATGCGGCCCTCGACGCCGATCCACCCGCACATGACATCGCTGCCGTCGAGGTCGGGGAATTCCGGTGGCGCGGGCACCGCCAAACCGACCGGGATGCCGAGGCTTTCCATCCACTCGCTGTTGCGGGCGGTCTCCTGCGCCCAGACCCGCACCACCGGTTCCGGGATCGGCCGTCCGGCGCTGAGGCTGCGCAGATAGACCGCGGCCCGCTCGGGATCCCGGTTGTCGAACCAGACCGCGCCCGACACCCGGGTGCTGCCACCGGCCCGGCCACCGGATTCCTTGTCCAGCACCAGCACTCGCGCCCCGGCATCGTGGGCCGCGACGGCGGCCGCGCAGCCCGCCCCGCCGAAACCCACGACCACCACATCGGCCTCGACATCCCACGCCACACCCGAGTCGGCCACGACCGCACCGTCCTTCCATCTCGTCC
This sequence comes from Nocardia sp. NPDC059229, assembly GCF_042754165.1. Lineage (NCBI taxonomy): Bacteria > Bacillati > Actinomycetota > Actinomycetes > Mycobacteriales > Nocardiaceae > Nocardia > Nocardia sp. NPDC059229. The sequence goes on along the minus strand of NZ_JBHZAK010000002.1, from coordinate 260,012 downwards.
ACCGCGAACGGTCCCAGCCCGTCGCGCCGACCGAAAACGCTTGTCTCACTCACCGGATACCACCGGCGCGGCCACGGGAACTGCTGGCGTCGATCGCGGTGGTGGAGTGAGCTGCCGACCGCAGGCCGGTGCCGCGGGATCGGTCACGCCGGGCTGCCGAACCAGGTGGTCAAGGCCTGTTCGAGCCCATGCGGCTCGGCGGAGGTCCAGGCGACGATGCCGTCGGGGCGGATCAGCAGTGACAGCGGCTCGCGCGGCTGGGCGGGTTTGGCGGTGACGATCCGGATGCGATCCGCCCACGGCTCGATCTGGGCGCGCAGTGCGGGGGAGTCGGTCGGATCCAGCAGCAGGCCACGGCCGTCGGCGAAGTGACCGGACACGCTCGTGCCGTCGGACAGCTCGAAATCGGGTGTGGCCGCACCGACCAGCGGGTCGCTGCTGCCCAGGTCGTAGCGGTGCAGCACGCCGGAGAGCTTCTTCACGACCTGCGTGGTGGCCGCCGGGGTGTCGAGCAGGTCGGTGGTGACCGCCCGCAGCGCGCGGCTGCGCGGATCGGTGCGCATGAGCGCGATCTGCGCGCGCGTCCAGTCCAGCACCCAGGCGCCGATCGGGTGGCGTTCGCGAGCGTAGGTGTCCAGCAACGCCTCCGGGGATCGGCCGCGGATCACGGCGGCCAGCTTCCAGCCCAGGTTGACCGCATCACCGATACCCAGGTTCAGGCCCTGGCCACCGAACGGCGAGTGGACGTGGGCGGCGTCGCCGGCCAGCAGGACCCGGCCGCTGCGGTAGTCGGGGACCTGACGGGTGTTGTCGGTGAAGCGGGTGGCCGAAACCACCGTGGAGATCTGCACTTTCACGCCGGTGACGCGTTCGAAGCTGTCCTCGAGCTCCCCGGCGGTGACCGGGTTGGTGCGGTCGGCGGGCGGGCCGTCGAGTTCCACGGTCAGGATGCGGCCGGGTTGGGGGCCGTTGACGAAGATGCCGGTGGGGGTGGTGTGCCAGCCCAGGGGCACGTTTTCCGCGCCGGTCATCACGACCAGGGCCTGGCGGCCGGTGATTTCGGGGTCCAGGCCGGGGAATTCGAATCCGGCCAGTTTGCGCACCGTGCTGCGGCCGCCGTCGCAGCCGACCAGCCAGCCGGCGCGCACGGTGTGCCCGCCGCAGTCGACGGTGACACCGACGCCGTCGTCGTCGAATCCGGTCAGCTCGACCCCGCGACGCACCGGTACTCCGAGGTCGGCGGCGCGGCGGGCCAGGACGGCCTCGATGGTCTGCTGATCGAGAAAGCGGTATTCGGCCGCCGGGCCCAGATCAGCGAAGGCCGGATCCGCGCCGTCGACATTGTCGGCCCACAGCATGATCCCGGCGAAGTGCGCACCGGCCGGTGTACGCCGCGGTGCGGTGGGAACCGCTGCGCCCGCGAACATCCGGCCCATGCGGGCCAGCGCCGCCTCATGGGCCGCCCGCAGCTCCGGCACCAGACCGCGTCGGCCCAGCGCCTGGGCGGCGGGCACATTGATCGCGCCCGCCTTGATCGTCGTATCGGGTTCGGCGAGGCGCTCGACGACCAGCACGTCCACTCCCGCCAGCCGCAGCTCGCAGGCCAGCATCAGCCCGACCGGTCCGGCCCCGGCCACCACCACATCTCGTGTCTCGTTCATGAGAGTCACTGTGGTGGTGGCCGATCACCGGGCGCTTGCGTCGGCTTGCGCACCGCTTGCGCGGTCAGTTCCAGCCGCGCGAATCCTGCTTGAGGGCGGTGTCGATGGCCAGGCCGGAGGCCACCACCATGGACAGCAGCGGCTGGGGGAGCTGGCGGTGGATCTGCACGACATAGTTGTCGGCGGTGGTGAACATGGTCTTGAGCACGCCCTCCCACGTCTTGGTGATGCGGGCGACCTCCTGACCGGTGTGGTCGTGGATGGCGAAGTTCCAGGCCCGCCAGTTCTCGGCGCGGATACCGCCGATCTGCTGGCCGTTGACCACGAAGGCGAAGTTGATCTTGCCGACCATGTTCTCCTGGATGATCTCACCGATCGGCGCGCCATTGCCGTGCTCGAGCAGGAACTTCGACTTGAAGACCTTGGCCGGGCGGGTGATTCGCATGAGGCACTGGCCGTGCGCGTCGCGGATCTCCAGTTTGTGGGTCATGAACTGGTCGTAGCTGGACAGGAAGCGCACGGCCTTCTTCAGCGCGCTCTGCCCGACCTCGGCGACCGCGCCGATCTGGCGGCCGTGCTGGTCGAAGACGCTGTACTCGTTGACCATTTCGATCAACTTGACCTTCTGGTTGACCACCAGCACGGGTTCGGTGAACACAGTGCCGCCACCGGCCTGGGCGGGGGCGATCCCGGCCTGCTGCTGCACCTGGCGCTGAATGTCGGCAGGGTTGTCGGCGCTGCCGACCTCGAGCTCCCAGGGACTGGCCTCACTGCGACCACCGAACTGCTGCGGTTGCGCGCCATAGGGCTGGCCCGGCTGCTGCGGGTGTAGCTGGCGCTGACCGTATTGCTGTTGCGGCTGTTGGGCGTACTGCTGCTGGGGCTGCTGGCCGTACTGCTGCTGTTGCGGCGCGTACTGCTGCTGGACCTGGTGCGGCTGCGACTGCTGAGCGTGCGGCTGGTTCGGGTGCTGCGGGCGGGGCTGCTGCGCGAACTGGTCGGACCGGGGCCGATCCGGTTGCTGCGGCGCCGGCGCCGGTTGCTGCTGGGGCTGAGTGTGATTCGTCCATTGGCTGCCATCCCACCAGCGGAGTACTGGAGATCCGGGACGCTCGGGGTACCACCCCGCGGGTTGACTCATGGCCGCATCCTAACGGTGTACAGGGACTCTGCACTTTTTGCACTTTTCGCCCCGCGGTCACCTCTATGATGAGCGGTCGACATCCGGAGGCCCAGCTCGGGTCACCCGGGGAACGGGGAAAGTATGTCCGCCACAGTCGAATTCGCGGGTTGCCACGCGTACACGGTGCGGCCGGGCATATGACCGAACTGGTGACGCGAGCCCAGCTCGTCCTCCTGGCCCGGACCCTGCACGTGCCGGTGGAACGGCTCGCCCACCTCGAACGGCTCGGCCCGCATCGCCTGCACGAGCTGCAACAACGCATGGCGGGCAACCTCTTCGACCGGCATGCGCCGGTGTTCGAGCGCATCGCCAGGCTGGTCCCCGTCATCCCGCTGAGCATCTCGCTGCCGATCGTGCAGCGGCTGGTGCCGCCCACCATGACCGGGCGCGCGGCCGGCGCGATCGGAGTGAAGTATCCGGCCAAGGCGATCGAGGCGCTGCTGCGGCTGGATGTCGGATACGCCGCGGACTGTGCGCCGTATCTGGATCCGCGCACGGTCGGCCAGCTCGCCGACGACGCGCCGCCCGCGCCGGTGGTGGCGATCGTGAACGAGCTGCTGGCGCGGCGCGACTACATCACCGCGGGGCCGTTCCTGGCCTATGCGACACCGGAATTGATCCAGGCGGTCGAGGAGGGGGTGCCCGATGACGAGGGCCTCATCCGCTCGGCCGCCTACGCGTATTCGGGGGAATCGCTCAGTGCGGTGATGCGCCAGTTGCTCGCGGGCAGCGGTCAGCGGGTGCCGCGGCTGCTGGGCACGGTCATCAATGGTTCCAAGGAGTTACGGCTCGCGGCGCTGTCGGTGTTCGCGCGCTGCGCGCCCGATGTGATCGCCACGGTGGGCGACATACTCTTCGAGGTGGCCCCGCCCTCGGCGGTGGCGGACCTGATCGCCACCTATATCGCCGCCGACGCCACCGACGACATGCTGCGCTTCTTCGGCCGGCTGAGCCCGAACGCCTTGACCCGGCTGGCCCTCAACCCGGTGCTGCCGGAGGTCGCCGAGACCCTCGTCGACGCCGTGGACGGCAGCAGCGACCTGGCCGTGTGGCGCGGGGTTCTCGAACCCCTGGCGCGCACTCCCGCCGAAGTGCGCCGCCGGGCGGGCCTGCACCTGGCCACCCTCGACGCCCCCACGTTGCTCATGCTGCCCGCGCTGGCCCAGGCCGCCCGGTTGTGGCCGCCGCTGCTGTGGGTGCTGGCCGCGACCGATGTCGAGGTCCAGGCCCGCGTGGGCGAGCTGTGGGCCACCGCCACCCGCCTGGACCTCGAGGTTCTCGAACGCCGCATCGCCGACCAGCACCTGGATTCGCTGCTGGCCACGCTGACCAACACGATCCGTTTCCTGCGCTGAGCGCGCCGCCGTCGCCGATCGGGTGTGCGCGGGGTGCTTTCCCGCCCGGTACGGGAACCCTTGTGCCACGGATGATTCCAACTCCCGGCCGTCGGCCGACCTGCGGCGGGCCGGGTCGTGCGGGCGGCGGTGGGCGACGGGGTGCCGGGGAGGTGGTAGGAAAGGTGACGTGTCCGAAACCGCCGAAACCCGCACCCCTCGCGCCGTGTCGGAGGTGGTGGACCTGGTCAGCACGCTGATCCGGTTCGACACCTCCAACACCGGCGAACTGGAAACCACCAAGGGCGAGCGCGAATGCGCGCAGTGGGTGGCCGCTCAGCTCGAGGAGGCCGGGTACACCACCGAATACGTCGAATCGGGTGCGCCGGGGCGCGGCAATGTGTTCGCGCGGCTGCAGGGCGCGGACTCTTCACGCGGGGCCCTGATGATGCACGGGCATCTGGACGTGGTGCCCGCCGAGGCCGCCGACTGGAGTGTGCACCCGTTCTCCGGCGCGGTGCGCGACGGCTATGTGTGGGGACGCGGGGCCATCGATATGAAGGACATGGTCGGCATGATGCTGGCGGTGGCCCGCCAGTTCAAGATCGAGGGCACGGTGCCGCCGCGCGATATCGTGTGGGCGTTCGTGGCCGACGAGGAGAACGGCGGGCGCTGGGGCTGCCAGTGGCTGGTCGAGCACCGGCCCGACCTGTTCGAGGGCGTCACCGAGGCGGTCGGCGAGGTGGGCGGATTCTCGCTGACCGTGCCGCGGCCCGACGGCAGCGAGCGGCGGCTGTATCTGGTCGAGACCGCGGAGAAGGGCCTGGGCTGGATGCGGTTGCGCGCCAAGGCCCGTGCCGGGCACGGCTCGTTCCTGCACGAGGACAACGCGGTGACGATCCTGTCGCAGGCGGTGGCGCGGCTGGGCACCCACACCTTCCCCCTGGTCGTCTCCGATTCGGTCGCGGAGTTCCTGGCCGCCGTCGCCGAGGAGTCCGGGCTCGAATTCGATCCCGGCTCACCGGATATCGAGGGTCAGCTGGCCAAACTGGGCACCATCTCCCGCATCATCGGCGCGACCCTGCGCGATACCGCCAACCCGACCATGCTGCGGGCGGGCTACAAGGCCAATGTGATTCCGCAGACCGCCGAGGCCGTCGTCGACTGCCGGGTGGTGCCGGGACGGCAGGCCGAATTCGAGCGGGAGGTGGACGCGCTCATCGGACCGGATGTGGAACGGGAGTGGATCACCAAGCTCGACTCCTACGAGACCACCTTCGACGGGCACCTCGTGGACGCCATGAACGACGCCATCCTGGCCCACGATCCGAACGGGCGCACCGTGCCCTACATGCTCTCCGGCGGCACCGACGCGAAAGCCTTCGCCAAGTTGGGGATTCGCTGCTTCGGCTTCGCGCCGCTGCGGCTGCCGCCCGAACTGGACTTCTCCGCCCTGTTCCACGGGGTCGACGAGCGGGTTCCGGTGGAATCGCTCGAATTCGGCACCCGCGTACTGGAACACTTCCTGTTGCACAGCTGACGATTCGAAAGGACTGCTCGTGCCCGACTACTCCTACAATCCCTACGCGCCGCTGCCGCAGCTGCCCGAGTTCACCCTGACCTCCACCGATATCAGCGACGGCAAGCCCCTGCACCTGGATCAGGTCAGCGCGCTGGGCGGCGCGGGCGGACAGGACATCTCCCCGCAGCTGAGCTGGTCGGGTTTCCCGGCCGAGACCAAGAGTTTCGCCGTCACCATGTACGACCCGGATGCGCCGACCGCTTCGGGCTTCTGGCACTGGGTCCTCGCCAATGTCCCCGTCACCACCACCAGCCTCACCAGCGGGCAGGCCAGCACGGGCGGCACCCTGCCCGCCGGCGCCATCCACCTGCGCAATGACGCGGGCCTGCACGAGTACACCGGCGCGTTCCCGCCCGCCGGGCACGGCGCACACCGCTACTTCGTGGTCGTGCACGCCGTCGGCGTCGAGCGCCTCGAGGTCGACGAGAACGCCTCGCCCGCCTACCTGGGCTTCAACCTGTTCATGAACGCCATCGGCCGCGCCACCATCATCGGCACTCACGAGCAGAAGTAGGCGTCCACACCGAAACGACTGTGGCCCCGAGTAATTCGCTCGGGGCCACAGTCATGTCCGGGCATTACGACCCGCGTCCCGACCGCGGAGACACCCGACAGCACCCGGACAGCGCTGGGGTCCAACGAGACTGGGCCGGTCGCCCGACTCGGACACCCGAGGCTCGTCGCGGTGTGGCAGCGGCGGCGGCTCGCCCCGGGCGTGCCCACCGGCGGGTGCAGGTGGCTAGTCGGGGGTCGAGAGCTGGGCCAGGCCGCGTAGGCCCGCGGCGAGATCCTCGGGCGTGGGTGAGTGGTCGGGGTCGATGAGGTATTGGACCAGCAGGCCGCCGATGAGGGTTTGCAGGAGTGCGCCGATGGCGGGGTCGCCGGCGCCGAGGGCTTCGGTGAGGCCGGCGCGGGCTTGTTGCTGTGCGGCACCGGTTTCCGCGCGCAGGGTGGGGGAGTGCAGGGCCTGGGCCGTGGATTCGATATTGGCGGTCCAGATCACCCGGTCGGTGGTGAACGAGTCGATCAGTTTGTGCCAGAAGGTGTTCAGGCGGGCGGCCGGGTCGCCGGCCCGATCGGCGGGCAGGGAGTCGAGGATCTGCTGGACGGCGGCGGCGGTGGCCTCGAGCATGGCCTGGTTCAGCAGCTTGTCGCGGGTGCCGAAGTGGTAGTTGATGGCCGCGAGGTTGGCGCCGGAGGCGGCCACGATGTCGCGCACGGTGGTGCGGGCGTAGCCGCGGTCGGCCAGGCACTGCTTGGTCGCGGCGAGGAGGTCTTCTCGGGTTCCCACGGCGGTAGAGCCTAGCACCGGGTGAAACGGTCGTTTGTAACAGCCGTTTCAAACATCTGTTTTGCACGGACGTATGAAACGTGTGTATGGTCGAGTTCGGCACGATCCATCACACGGAAGTACGAGCCCCGACATGACTCAGCAGAGACTGTTGTCCCCCTTCGAAACCAGCTACTTCGCCACCGACACCCGACTCGGCAGCGTGCCGATCGGTGGTATGCCGCTGTTCATCGGCACCACCGTGCGCGGTGCGGTCGATCCCGCCGTGCTGCAGCGGGTGCTCGGCGAGCTCGCGGCCGGTCATGCGCTGCTGCGCAGCCGGGCCGTCACCGTGGCGGGGGTGTCGCGGTTCGACGTGGACGAGGCCTATGTGCCGCCGCTGGAGGTGCGCGACGGCGAGGTCGACGAGTACTGGGAACTGGTCAACACCCGCCCGGACTGGAGTGCGGGATTGTTCCGGGCGGTGCTGCTGCGCGGGGCCGCGGACAGCCGCATCGTGCTGGTCATCCATCACGGGATCAGCGATGGGCGTTCGGCTTTCGCGCTGCTGGACGAGATGTGGCGGCGCTACAACGCACACTTCGCGGGAACGGCACTACCGCTGGCGGATTCGGATCGGGACCTGCTCGACGGGGTCGATCAACTGCTGGCGCGGGTCACCACCGACGCCGAGGTCGACGGATTCCTCGCGCAGGTAATGGAGATGGCAGCGACCATCGGGCCCGAGGGCGCGCCGCGGACCCTGCCGCACGACGGCGACGGGTCGGGCGATCCCGGCGGGCGATTGGCGTTGCGCCGCATCGAATTGTCGCCCAGGCACACCGGCGAGCTGGTGGAGGTGGCGCGCGAACAAGGGATCTCGGTCAACAGCTTGCTCGCCGGTGCCGCCCTGGCGGCAGTGCGCGCCGAGCTCGCCGAGGACGGGCCGCTGCCGTTGATGTGCGGGCATGCCGCAGATCTGCGGCCGGAACTGTCGCCGCGACTGCCGGTCTCGACGATGCTCAATTGCGCCTCGGGGGCGGGAACCCCGGCGCTGGTGGATCGGGATGCCGATCCGCGGGCGCTGGGCGCGGTGGTCGACGCGACCATGCGGCAGATGCTGGACACACGGTTCCCGGCGCTGTTCATGCGGGCCTCGCAGCGGACGCTGGCGCCGGAGGTGGCGGCGATACTGTCGGGTGCGCCGGCGATCGCACTATCGAATATGGGCCGGCTGCCCGCGCATCCGATGCCGCTGGGCCTGGAGTTCGTGCGGGACGAGGTATTCGCGATGGCGGCCGGCATGCCGCCGAAGATGACGATCTTCACTGTCGGAGATCGGCTGACGATTCAGGTGGAGTACGACACCGCCGAGCACAGTCACCGCCAGATGGGGCGGATCGCCGAGTCGATGAGCGATCTGCTGGCCCGGGTGACCCGGACGGCCGCGGCGCGCGGGTGACCCCGCCGGCGATGCGGCGCCCGTAGCGGCGGATGCGAAAACGGCTGTGGGCCTGGACGACTCGTCCAGCCCCACCTCTGTTCCGGTGGCGTGCGGTTGCCGCGCGACCCCGGATCAGCTCATGTTGATCACGCCGTCCGGCGGCGGGGTCAGATACAGCGCGGCGATCTCGGTGGCGTACTTGGCCGCGATCGGGTTGCGCTTGAGCTTGAGGGTCGGGGTGAGTTCGTCACCGCCGGGCTCCCAGCCCAGATCCAGGATGGTGAAGCGCTTGATCTGCTCCACCCGCGAGAGCTTGGCGTTGGCCTCGGCGACCGCGGCCTTGATCTCGGCGACGATCTCCGGGCGCGCGGCCAGGGTCTTCAACTCGGCGTCGGGGGTGCCCAGGGCCTTGGCCCGCACCACCGCGGTGTCGGGGTCGAGCACGATGAGCGCGGAGATGAACGGCTTGGCGTCACCGATCGCCACCACCTGGCCGACCAGCGAGGACACCGCCTTGACGGTGTTCTCGATATTGGTGGGAGACAGGTTCTTTCCCGCCTCGTTGATGATGAGTTCCTTCTTGCGGTCCACGATGCTGACGTAGCCGTCGCCGTCGATGGTGGCGACGTCACCGGTGTGCAGCCAGCCGTCGCCGTCGATGGCCTCGGCGGTCTTGTCGGGCATCTTGCGGTAGCCGTGGGTGACGATGCCGCCGCGGACGAGCAGTTCCCCCTCCTCGCCCAGGCGAATCTCGAGCCCGCGCAACGGAACACCGACGGTGCCCGGCTTCGGCTTGGCCAGCGGGGTGTAGGTGCCGACGCCGGAGGTCTCCGACATGCCCCACACCTCGGTCACCGTGAAGCCCAGGCCCAGCAGGTATTCCAGGGTCTCCGGCGGGATCGCGGCCGCACCGGAGGCGGCGACGCGCAACTCGTCGAAGCCCAGGGCGTGACGCAGCTTCGACAGCACCAGCGCATCGGCCAGCTTGTGCTGCACATCCAGCAGCGGGCCGCGGCCGGTGCCGGCCAGATCCGCGCGGGCAGCCTGCGCGCCGACCCCGAGCGCCCAGTTGGCGAGGGCCTTCTTCACCGGGCTGGCCTCGGTGGCGAGCTTGGCATCGATCCCGGCCTTGATCTTCTGCCACACGCGCGGCACGCCGAAGAACGCGGTCGGGCGGGCGTCGGGCAGGGCGGCGGCGATCTCGCGCGGGTCGGGCACGCACGTCATCTGCACGCCCGTGAACAGGTTGGCGCAGTGGCCCGAAATGCGGTCGGCCACATGGGCGGCCGGCAGGTAGGACACCGAGCGATCGTCGAGGCCGACGGTCAGCGGGCCCTCGACCAGGCCCACGATCTGGGCCACCACATTCGCGTGGGTGAGCTCCACGCCCTTGGAGGGGCCGGTGGTGCCCGAGGTGTAGATCAGCGTCGCGACATCATCGGGCTGCACCGCCTGCCAGGCGGCATCGAAGTCGAAGTCCGCCTTCGGCGCGGCCTCCACCTCGGCGAGGGTCAGCGTGCCCGCCGCCGAACCCTCCACCAGCACAATGTGTTCCAGCTCGACGCCCGCCCCGCGCACCACGTCCAGGAACCCGGGCTCGGTGATCACGACCTTGTTCTCGGCATTGGTGAACAGGTGCGCGATCTGCTCGGCGGAGCTGGTGTTGTAGATCGAGAACGGCGTCGCCCCAACGTGCAACGCCGCCGTGTCGACCAGATTGAACTCCGGCCGGTTGGTCAGCATGATCCCCACGGTGTCCCCGCGCCCCACCCCCAATCCGGCCAGCCCCGCCGCGATGGCGCGCACCCGGTCCCCGTACTCCCGCCAGGTGATCTGCTGTGTCCCCCCGACGGTCCGCAACGCCACCTGCCCCGGCCGCAGCGTCAATGTCTCCTGGAACGCCTGCGGAATCGTGTGAACGGTCTTCCCAGATGCGTGCGCATACCCGATGTCAGTCGTCATAACCCTTTTCCCGATTGCCTCTCGCTTCACCCGCCACACGCGCACCCACCTGCGCGAACCCCGACGTCCGAGAGAACGACCAACCCGATCACGCGATGGCCACGCGCCGTCTGTGGCGCGGCTCACTCATCGTAACCAGACCATCACGGTTGTGTCGCGGGCTACACGGCCACATCGGTGGCCGAATTTACCGATCCTGGTGGCGGGCGGCGGAATCGAAGGTGCCCCCACACGGCGCGATCGCCGTGTCACGCACGATCCCCGAGTGACCCGGATACGCGCTGCGGCGCTTGGCTTTCGCCGCCATGTACAGCGCCGCTTGCGGACTGCGCGGCTCGGTCTCGAGCGGCACCGCCTTCACGATCAGCCCCGCGTCCTCCACGGCGGCGACCTTGTCCGGGTTGTTGGTCATCAGCCGCACCGCTCGCAATCCCAGGGCGGCCAGCGCATAGGCGGCATGGTCATAGGTGCGGGAATCGTCGGGATGCCCCAGCCTCCGGTAGACATCGAAGGTGTCCGCACCTGTTTCTTCACCGAGATGCAACCCCATTGCCTTGACCTCGAGGCCTTCTCCGCGCCCCTCCTGCTCGAGATAGATGAGCACACCCTGCCCGCCCTCGCCCTGGATGAGGTCCATGGCCAGCTCGAGTTCGGGCCCGCAGTCACAGTCCTGCGAGCCGAGCACATCGCCGTAGAGGCAGCGGGAGTGGATCCGTACCAGGCACCCATCGGCCGGCTCCCCGAAGATCAGCATGTGCCCGACACCGGTTTCGTCGTGCACTTCCTTCACACGCACCCGCAACTCGCGTCCGTTCCGGAGCAACGAATGTGCGGTTGCCTGAAGCTCTTTCACGCCTACTCCACCTGCCGCCCTGCCTCTGGCAATTATGGCCGAGCGACCAGGTTCATGCCCCGATCCGCGCAAAACGGGCACGATATTCAGAGGGGATCGTGTCCTACCGCAGCTGCACGAACGCTATGCGGGAGGCCAGCCGCGCCTTCTGCAGGCGTCGCCGGGTGGAACCGCGCTTACCGACAGCCAGTCCGACTGTGGCTGCGATACCGACAGCGATGATCACGAATCCACCGGCGGGCACCGCAGCGCCGGGCCAGACACGCTCCCATACGGTCAAGATGGTCGAACGCGCCACCAAGGCCAGTGCGGCACAACACAGTCCGAATACCAGCAGCCCGGTCGCCTGCATCATGCGATCGACCCACTTGTAGAACCGCCAGGACTTCGGCAATCGATGATGCCGCTGGGCGCGCTTGGCCTCGAGATAGCGGTGCACAGTGGGATTCTGAGGTGGAATCAGCAGCGGCTTCATCTCGACGGCCAATCCCGCCTCACGCAGGTCGTCGGCCTTGGCCGGATTGTTGGTCAACAATCGAATCTGCTTCAGCCCGAGCTCGTTCAGGGTCATGGCCGCGGCGGTGTAGCGCCGCGAATCCAATTGCAGGCCGAGCTTTCCGTAGCTCTCGAAGGTATCGGCGTCATGCTGCTGGCTGTACTGATAGGCGCGAGCCTTGTTGATCAACCCCGCGCCGCGCCCCTCCTGCTCGAGATAGATCAGTACCCCTTTGCCTTCTTCCTGGATCATGTCCATGGCCAGATCCAGTTCGGGGCCGCAGTCACAGTCGTCGGAACGGAGAGCATCGCCGTAAAGGCACCTGGAGTGGATACGAACCAAGCAGTTTTCCAGATGCGACCCGTCGCCGAATACGAGGGCATACCCCTGGTTCGCTTCTATCGCGATCACACGGACGGTGATATCGAGTCCATTGCGAGTGAATTGGTGCTCAGTGTCGCAGTGAGCTTTCGCAGTCGGCGCGACGACGTACTCACGATCAGACCATTTGGTCTCGACTACTGGTGCACGCAACCGATCCTCCCGGGTGAGGTCGAACCATTCCGACCCCATACGAGTGGGGACCGTGCCCGCAAGCCAGTTGCGGCCGCGGGGAAGCATAGTACGACTCTCGTCAAGACGTCGGCGTGTCTTTGATACATGAGCGACGTGTCGCTTTCGCGTAGCCGTCACGGCGCTGATCAGCGCGGCGGAGTTGCGGCGTCGGCATCAGGGCCTCGACGATCGCCGACAGGCGTACTTTCGACCATTTCGTCGATGCTCTCCTCGGAGGGCATTCCGTCGGGAACGCTCTCCACGGGATGCGCACCGGCATCACGATGGATCAGCGTCGCCATTGCCGCGGTCGCCCACACGAAGTCCGCGGTCTCGGCCGGCCGGGCGTTCTTGACGAGCCTGCTGGTCAGAGCAGAGGAGAAGGCCGAGGCCGCGCCGGCGACGTTCGATACCGCGGTGCCGAAGCGATCGACCTCGATGGCATCGAGACCACGCCGATGAACCGTGCATTGGGACCGATCGATCTCACACACCGTACCGACCCCGTCGTTCAGCAGGGCTTCGGCGACCGCCCCGGCCGGGAGATCGGGGCGCAGTCGAGCCAGATCATCGGAGGAACCGACCAGGTAATCGATGACCGCGAGGTGGTCGCGCATGTACTGCGTCGGAGGACGTGGCGGGCTCACATTCACGACCACCCACGGAGATTCGGATCTCGCGGACGAATCATTCACCGCACCAACGATTTCCAGCACCTTCTCGATCACGTTGTCCGATTGTTCGAAGGTGAGCACGACCGCTGCCGCGGAGGTGATCGCATGGCGGATGGGCGCGAGCTCGAGATCCGACGAGGTCAGCCGCGTTCGCCCTTTCTTGATCGCAATGGACGAATAGTCGCCGTCGGCCGGCGTCACCACCGTCGTCACCGGAGTCCGCTTGAGCGCCTCGACCTTGATCAGACTGGTATCGACGTGTTCGCTGTCGAGGTAGCCGAGGATCTCGAGGCCTTCGTCGTCGTCGCCGATCGCCGCGAGAAGTCTCGCATCGAGGTTCAGACGCGCCAACGCCACCGCTCGATTGAGTCCCTTTCCTCCCGGACGACTACCGGAATCCTTGCCCCACATCGACATCCCCGGCCGGGGGAAGTGGTCGACTTCCAGGATGTGGTCGATGACAGCATCGCCGATGACGACCACTGCATCCCGCTCACTACCGCCGGGATCGGACAGGGTGGTCAAGAGTTTCGCGAGGGACCCGAAGGCCGGGACCTCGTACCGGCCTCCGCGCACCGCCCGCGCGGTGGGCGCGGGCGGGATGTCGACCGCCCCGAATGCCTCGTGCAGCGTCCGCCAATGACGGGCCAGGGAGCTGCGACGCTGAGCAAGTGCCGCGCCGTAGTGTTGATCGAGATCGACACCCGGCGGACCGATCTCACGCAGCAGGCCCAGGCACAGCTCGGCGTCGACGACGACCCGGTCGGTCACCGACAGTTTGTCGGCGATCCGGCGAATCGCTCCCGGGAGCGCATCCTTCGGCTCCACGCGCTCCAGGTGCGCGCACCGGCGTACCGCTGTGAGCTGCAGCAGAATCCTGGTGTCGATCTCACTGCTCTCGATGCGGCCGACGTTCAAACCCTCGTGCTTTCTGACACGCATGAGGGTTCCGCAGACAGCATCCGCGGCGTGGTCGGGCACCGCAATGGTGGATGCGAGCCCTGGTTCGTTGTTGTCTCTCACCATTTGCTCCAACGATACCGCCGAAATCGGTTTAGCTACCAGCGAATACGGCAATAATCGGGATGCGGCGGCAAATGCCGGAGACCAGCGGCAAAAACACCCAACTCCCGGCAAATGCCATGCTGACGGTGGCGAAATACCGCCCCCACCAGGCAGGTTCGGGAGGTCCGGTGTCCGGAGTGCTTCTACTGATTCGACACATCCGCCGGCACGGACGCGGCGCGACCAGCGAGTGCGATGCGGAGCAGGAGATCGATGTCGCGGTGGGCTAGGACGGAATCCGTCCGCGCCGCGACCGACATCATCCATCCATGTCGCCAATCGCTCTGGCCGGCACCATCATTCGCAGGCGACGGCCGACCGGCCGGTCGCCTTTCGAGGGTCGGCCGGTACCGGCATCCAGCGGCCGCGCGAGGGCGACACACCTTCCGCCCCGGGGGCCACCGTGATCTATCCCAGTGTCAACTCGATCACCAGCAGCATCGCAGTCTTCGAATGGGCGCAGCGGCGCCCGGACTGCCCGGAACCGGCATGGGAGCTCAGCTGGCGGTCTCGGCCGCTGCTGACTCGCGAACAAGCGCTGGCGGCAATGGAACTCACCGAAATCCTGTGCACCCCGCTCGTCGGCTCCGACACGGTGTGGCAGCGCGTGCAGAGCATCGCCGCCGAACTCGACATAGATATCGAAGCAGCCTGCGACATCCTGCGCAGGCGCCGGCAGGAACGGGGGGACTCGTGACCATCTACGCTACCGACGACTGGACGATGACCAGCGACGTCACCGGAGAGAACGCCGTGCGGGTCGCCGACAGGTGGACCTTGGCGTGGCGGTGCAGCTGGCTGCCGGATCGGCTGCTGACCCGCGCTCAGGCGCTGGCGGCCATGGTGCTGGCCGAAATCGTCGCCGTCGATCCGTATCCGCGGGACGAAATCGTCCAGGGCCGCCTGATCGCCAGCGCGGGCGAACTGGGGATTCCGGTGGAGCAGGCGATGTTTCTGCTGCGCCGGCGGTCGGCATGAGCACAAGCGACGCCGGAAACGGGGTCGTGACGATCTTCGACTGCGGTACCCCCGTGGGTCGACAACGGGGAAAGGAGTTGGCACAGCCGACATTCAGGGCGGGAGCAGGAGACTCGATGACATTGCGACCGACCAGCATTCGATGAGGGAGCAAACAGCCCGGCGCGGGACATCGACCGCGACCGAGCGCACCACAGCGCGAACGGGCAGCGATCCTGCCGCTCGCGTGCACGGCCGAGGGAGGGCCCCATGATCGACATCACCACCACCGCCATGACCAGCACCATCAGCCCCGAATATGCGATCCGCGAGCACCGGGGCAGCGAAGCGGTCTGGCGCCTGAGCTGGCTTCCGACCCACCGGCTCACCCACGAACAGGCCCGCGCCGGAATGGAATTGGACGAAATCCTGTCCGATCCGGCCGTCGTCTACGACGAAGCCGCCCACCTGTGGGCCGCCGACCTGGCCACCCGAGTGGGCATCGGCGTCGAACGCGCGGTACTCCTGCTCGCGCAACGCCTGGCCGAACGGATGTACCGCGAGGACGCTCCCCGAGAGACCGACGAGGAGGACGAACGACCCGAATCGATCCTCGCAGGATGGGCAGCCACCACCCACCGTCCCTCGACGACGGGCGCCCGCTCCCGCCACCTGTGGGCCTGACCGACCTGACCCGCACGACGATTCGCCGCACCCGATCGATCCCCATGACGCGTCGGGCCGTCTGTCGATCGCTTCGCGCGACGTCATGGATCCCGGCGTGCCGTGTCCCTCCACATCGCGGGCAGCGGTTGCGGCCGCCGCCCATGCGAGGTCAGTGCCCGATTTCGGCTGTCAGGCGCGGGTTTTGTGTTCGGCGCCGACCGCGTCGGCCAGGGTGGTGTAGCCGTGGGCGCGAAGTTTGGCGGCGAGGCCGCGGTGGATGTGCTTGGCCCACAACGGGCCGCCGTAGATGAAGCCGGTGTAGCCCTGGAGGAGGGAGGCGCCGGCGAGGATGCGTTCCCACGCCTGGTCGGCGGTTTCGATGCCGCCGACGGAGATGAGGGTGAGTTCGCCGCCTACTCGGCTGTAGAGGCGGCGCAGGACTTCGAGGGAGCGGTCGGCGACGGGGGCGCCCGAGAGGCCGCCTGCGCCGATCGGTTCCACGTCGGTGGCGGGAGTGCGCAGGCCGTCGCGGCGGATGGTGGTGTTGGTGGCGACGATGCCGGCCAGGCCGAGTTCGACGGCGAGGTCGGCGACGGCGTCGATGTCCTCGTCGGACAGGTCGGGGGCGATCTTGACCAGGACGGGGACCGAGACGGTGTCGAGGACCGCCTGCAGGATCGGGCGCAGGGAGGTCACCGCCTGCAGGTCGCGCAGGCCGGGGGTGTTGGGGGAGCTGACGTTGACGACCATGAAGTCGGCCAGCGGGCCCAGTAGTTCGGCGGAGATGGCGTAATCGCCTGCGGCGTCCTCGGGTTCGACGATCTTGGTCTTGCCGATGTTGGCGCCGATGGGGACGCCGCCGGGCAGGCGGTGAGCCAGGTGTTCGGCGGCGGCGGCCGCGCCGAAGTTGTTGAAGCCCATGCGGTTGATGAGCGCCCGGTCCGCGGGCAGGCGGAACAGCCGTGGGGCCGGGTTGCCGGGTTGGGCCTGGGCAGTGACGGTGCCGATCTCGGCGTAGCCGAAACCGAGCGGGCCCCACGCGTCGACGCCGTCGGCGTTCTTGTCGAAGCCGGCGGCCAGACCCAGGGGCGCGGGGAAGTCCACGCCGAACACGCGGGTGCGCAGGATCGGATCGTCGGCCACCAGCAGCCTCGCGGTCAGCGCACGACCCGGGGCGAAGCGGGTCGCGAGCCGCATGGCGGCGAAGGCCAGGTGGTGGATGCGTTCCGGCGGCAGCAGGAACATCACCTTCAGCAACAGGCTGTACAGGCGCTCGTACATGGGGGGTTACATCACCGCCTCGGGTGTCGGGGATAGCAGGGGGGTCGTCTTGCGGCGGCGCAGTAACACCCGACGGCTGCCGTCGGTGTAGGCGCGCACCCGCGACAACTCCCAGCCACCGTATTCGGCGTGGATGGACAGTCGCATGGAGGCGGTGACCCTGCTGATGCCCGGCGGCAGCCGCAGGGGCACGTATTCCCATTCGTCGCTGGATTCCTCCCAGCCCTCCGGCAATGTGCGCGATTGGTGCGCCGATCGTGAGGCCCGAGCCATCACTGCCCTCTCTTCCGCTGGTCCGCGCCGATCCGTTGCAGACCGTCACCGGTCGCGGATCCCACGAACATGTCACCGGTGCGGCCGTCGATGGTCACCGCGTTGGGCTGGCGCACCGTCGGGTAGCGCCCCACCTCTACCGGTATACCCGTCGACAGGTCGTAGCCGACGACTTCGTTGCTGCCTGTCAGCGTCACCCACACGGTCTCGGACCGCTGATCGTAGGCGAGTGCGTAGGGCGAAGAGCCTACCGGGAAACGCTGGTGCAGGACCAAGGGATCGGCGGTGTAGACCAGCAGTTCCTGCCCGGCGGTGTCGGTGACGATGCGGCGGCCGAAGTGGTCGCCGATCATGTTCGACGCCCCGTCGCCCGCGCGCAGCGACAGCCCGAGCTTGCTGGTGCCGTCGAGCTGGACGATGGCGGTCTGGCGGCGATCGAGCACGACCACCGCGCCATCGCCGGCCTCGACGGCATCGGCGGAGGACAGACCCGAAATGGCGTGGCGCACAGTGCCGTCCGCGTCCAGCAGCAGCACCTTGCCGTTGGCCAGGCCCGCCACCAGCGAGCCGTCGGGGCGCAGCGCCGCCGCGTGCACGTCGCCGTCGATCGCGATCTCGGTGACCTTGGCCGAGGCGGCGTCGACGCGAAGGATCCTGCCGGGCACCGCGACGAGGATCTCGCCGGGCCTGCCGAGGGCGAGCGAGGCGGCCTTGCCGGGCAGCGGGACATCGGTGGTCCGGTGGTTGCCGGGCGTGACGGTGTCGGTGAGCCGCAGCAGGGGTTTGTCGCCGACGGTGGTCGCGGCGGCCAGGATTCCGGTGGCCGGTTCGGAGACCAGCAGCGAGATCGGGGTACTGGGGGTCACCTCCCCGGCGGGGGCCGCGGTGGCCACGGGCGCGGCGGCGGGGGTGGCCGGGTCGCGAGTGGCATTGTCGGCGTTGTTCTCCTGGGAGGAACAGCCCGCCAGCAGGGTCACCACGGTCACACCCGCGAGGGCTGAACCGATCCAGCCGCGACGGCGCATGCAGCGAACTCCTTACTGACCGAACTGACCGAACTGACCGACGAAATCATGCGTGCTCTCTTATCTGACCATGATCCGTCACCACACCCCGCAAGCGGGGGTCTTCACGGCGGCGTGCCGCGCGCCTCCCGGGCCGATTTGCATGATGTGACATGGGCTTTCGGTGGCGCTGTCGGTCGGTGCGGTTACCGTGGAAGGCAAAAGCGTGCTGTATCAGGGAGATCTGTTGGTAGCCGACCGCACTCCGGGCTTCACCGTCGAAGACGTGACGGTGGGTCGTTACGCGCACGGGTTCGGGGTCACCGCGGACGGGCGGTCCTTCGCCTTCCGCACCCACCGCGCGACCCTCACCCTCGAGATCTACCGGCTCGGGCTGGCCACCGCCGTGCCCGGCCCCGAGGACGTCGAAGCGGTGGCGCTGGCACCGGTGACCGATATCGATCTCGACGACGAGCGCAGCGTGGTGGCGCTGGTGCGCGATCTGATTCCGCAGGCCACGCCGGTGCCGGCCGCGCAGCTGCGGGAGGCCATCACGGTGCGGGCGCTGCTGGGCCGGCTCAGCGCGGTCATCGACGGCATGTGAGCCGCTCGCGCGGAACCGGGTGTCTGTGACACAGGAATCACCCTCGGGCGCGGCGCGTGACAAACTAACGGCACACAACCGCAGTTCGAGCTGACGAGGATGTTGATGCGACTTCGACGACCGGCCGCCGCAGCGCTCCTGTTGACCGTGCTCGGCGCGTCGATCGCCGCGTGCGGCGGGGGCGAC
Source organism: Nocardia sp. NPDC059229 (assembly GCF_042754165.1). Classification (NCBI taxonomy): domain Bacteria; kingdom Bacillati; phylum Actinomycetota; class Actinomycetes; order Mycobacteriales; family Nocardiaceae; genus Nocardia; species Nocardia sp. NPDC059229. Next base: position 240,962 of record NZ_JBHZAK010000002.1, on the reverse strand, counting down.
GACGAGTCCAAAGTGGCCCAGGCACGGTCCTCGGCGTACGCGGCACTGAGTTCGTCGTCGGCGGCCGCGGCCGCGCAGAGCAGCGCCAACAAGCCGACCATCCCGACCGCGCAGGAGCTGGACGCGCAGATCAAGAGCGCGCTGGATCCGAATCTGCCCGACAGCGACCGGACCGGGCTGATCGAGGACGGGGAGGCGTTCAAGGACGCGATCCCGGACATGTACAAGGCGCTGGCCGATCATCCGCGCGCGGTGTACGGGGTCAAGGATCCGGTGTTCGACAATCACGACGGCACCCTGACCGCGACGCTGAGCCTGGACAAGGACGGCACCGGCACCGATGTGCGCACCACGGTGGTGCATTTCGTGTACAAGGACGGGCGCTGGAAGATCTCGCGCACCGACCTGTGCGGCATTCTGCGTTCGGCCGACTACAAGACCGCGGCCTGCGGCTGATGCTCGAGGCCGGATCCCTGCGGTGGGGGCGGCTGATCCACCGTTTCCGGTTTGCGGTGTTCGCCGTGTTCGGGCTGGTGGTGCTGGCATCGGGGTTCTATGGGCGGGACCTGGGTGATCACCTCACCCAGGAGGGCTGGTTCGACGAGTCCAGTCAGTCGGTGGCGGCGTCGAAGCTGGCCGATGCCACCTTCGGGCGCGACACCGACGCGGATCTGATCGCGATCTACACCGCCCCGCCCGGGCTGACCGTCGACGACGAGCCGGTGCGTTCGGCGGTGGCGGCGGAGTTGACCCGGCTGCGCACCGAGCATCCCGATCGGATCCTGAAGATCGACTCGTATTGGGACGGCGCGCTGATGGGGCAGTTCGCCGACACCTCGCGCACGCACGCCTTCGCCAGCATCGGGCTGCGCGGGGCCGGCGGCACTGACACGGTGAACAACTACCTGGCCATCAAGAGCGAATTCCACGCGGGCGCAACCGGTTCCGGGCCCGGCGGGACGACGGTGCAGCTGGCCGGATTGCAGCCGGTGGTGGAGGGCATCAACACCGGCATGCAGGACGACATTCGCCGGGCGGAGCTGATCGCGCTGCCGCTGGTGGCGATTCTGCTGTATTTCGTGTTCGGCGGGGTGGTGGGGGCGCTGCTGCCGGTGCTGATCGGCGGCATGACGATCCTGGGCAGTCAGGGCATCATGCGGCTGCTGACGAATCATCTGCAGGTCAATGTGTTCGCCTCGGCGGTGGTCACGCTCGTGAGCCTGGGGCTGGCGATCGACTACGGGCTGTTCGCGGTGACCCGGTTCCGGGAGGAGCTGGCGGCGGGCCGCAGTGTCGAGGAGGCGACCGCGCGGACGGTGGCGACGGCCGGGCGGACGGTGTTGTTCTCGGCGGCGATCATCGCGGTGAGCCTGGGCGCGTTGTTCATCTACCCCAATGGGGTGCTGCGGTCGGTGCCGCTGGGCGGCATCTCGTCGGTGCTGCTGGCGGCGGCGCTGTCGGTGACGGCGCTGCCGGCGGTGTTGTCGATCGTGGGGCGGCGCATCGATCTGTGGGGATGGCACGGGCTGGCCAGTGTGCGCACCGCCGAGCAGATCGATGCCGGATTCTTCTCGCGGCTGGCGCTTTTCGCGATGCGCAAGCCGTGGCTGGTGATCGTGCCGGTGGTGCTGATGCTGCTGGTGCTGATCCTGCCGTTCCGCAGTATCGAGTTCGGGGGGCTGAGCGAGCGATATCTGGCGTCGGACAATCCGGCGCGGGTGGCGCAGCAGGACTTCGACCGCCTGTTCCCGCAGTTCCGGACCGAGCCGTTGAAGCTGGTGGTGGTGGGCGCGAACCCGCAGCAGCTCTCGGACATCCGCTACGCCGCCAATCAGATGGTCGGCCCGGAGATGACGGGGCCGTTCGATCCGGCCGCGCCGACCAAGGATCAGGTGACGGTGCTGGCCAGCGGGCTGCGCGACAAACGCGATGCCGACAGCGTGATCGCGGCGCTGCGCTCGATCCCGCAACCGGACGGGGTGCATGTGATGATCGCGGGGGTGCCCGCGCTGGAACGGGATTCGATCCAGGGTCTGATCAAGGGGCTGCCGTTGCTGGCGGCGATCCTGGTCGTGGCGGCGATCGCGTTGATGTACGCGGCGTTCCGGTCGCTGGTGCTGGCGATCAAGGCGGTGGTGATGAGCGCGCTCAGCCTCGGCGCCACCCTGGGCGTGCTGACCTGGATCTTCGTGCAGGGCCACGGGGCGGGCCTGTTCGATTTCACGCCGGGCCCGCTCATGTTCGCGGTGCTGGTGCTGATCGTGACGGTGCTGTTCGGCCTGTCGACCGACTACGAGGTGTTCCTGCAGTCGCGGATGGCCGAGGCGCGCGCGGCGGGAGCCGATGCGCCCGAGGCGATCCGCTACGGCATCGCCCACACCGGCGGTGTGATCACCTCGGCCGCGGCGATCCTGATCGTGGTGACCGGGGCGTTCGGGTTCTCGGATCTGGTGCTGATGAAATACATTGCCTACGGCATGATCGCGGCACTGGTGTTGGACGCCACCGTGATCCGCATGCTGTTGACTCCTGCGGTATTGAAGTTGGTCTGGCGATGAGCGTGCTCAAAGGCGCGAACCTGTTGGTGATGTTCCTGCTGGAACTGTTGGTGCTGGGTGCGGCCGCGTGGTGGGGGTTCACGGTGTCGGCGCCGCTCGCGGCGCGGATCGTGCTGGGGCTGGCGGCCCCGGCGGTGTTCATCGTGGTGTGGGCGCTGTTCGGTGCGGCCAAGGATCCCCGGTTCCCGCAAACCGGTTGGCGGCGTGTCATTTTGGAGGTGGTGTGGTTCGGCGCGGCGTCGGTGCTGCTGGGCCTGGCCTGGACTCCGGTCGCGGGTGTGGTGATGTTCGCGGTGTGGCTGGGCAACGGCGCGCTGCGGCTGCTGTGGGGTCAGCAGCAGCTCTGACCGGCGCTGCCGCCGTGCGAGCCGGGGCGAATGTGCGTGGCCCGCACGGGTTTCGGCGGATCAGCCGCGGACGGGCAGCACCAGTTGCGCGCCGGTCACCGGGTGGTCGAAGACGTCGACCGGGTGCTGGTAGACGCGGGAGAGCAGTTCCGGGGTGAGGATCTGGCGGGGCGGGCCGTCGGCGGCGATGCGCCCGGCTTCCAGGACCGCGACCCGGTCGGCGTAGGCGGCGGCGACACCGAGGTCGTGCAGCACGACCACGACGGCCGCGCCCGCGGTGGCACGCTCGCGCGCCAGGTGCAGCACCTGCTCCTGGTGGCCGAGATCGAGTGCGGCGGTGGGCTCGTCGAGCAGCAGGGTCGCGGTGTCCTGGGCCAGCACCCGGGCCAGGGCGACGCGGGCGCGTTCACCGCCGGACAGGGCCGGGAAGGGGCGGGCGGCGAAACGTTCGACGTCGGTGGCGGCCATGGCGGCGGCGATCGCCTCGTCGTCGTGGTCCTGGCGGTCGGTGCGTGCCCACGGGGAGCGTCCCATGGCCACCACCTCGCGTGCGCGGAACGGGAATCCGACGGTGTGCGATTGCGGCAGCACCGCGCGGCGGCGCGCCATGTCCAGGTGCGTCCAGTGGGTCAGGGCGTGCCCGTCGAGTTCGACGCTGCCGCCGGAGAGTTCGAGTTCCCCGGCGAGGGCGGCCAGCAGTGTGGACTTCCCGGCGCCGTTGGGTCCGACCAGCGCCACGATCTGCCCGGCGATCACCGGGAAGTCGATGCCCTCGAGGACCGTGCGGTCGCCGCGCTTGGCGCTGACGTTGCGGGCGCGCAAGGTGACCGCGCCCGGTTCGGGTGTCTCCGGCAGTGCGGGGGAACGCCCGAAAATCGTTGCCAGTTCGCGTAGGCCGCTCATGCCCAGCCTCCCGATCGTGCGCGGGTGCGGCGCAGCAGCCAGAAGAAGAACGGCCCGCCGACCAGTGAGGTGATCATGCCCAGCGGCAGGTCCGCGTTGTGGACCAGGGCGCGGGCCCCGATGTCGGCGGCGACGAGCACCCCCGCGCCGAGGATCGCCGACAGCGGAATCAGCACCCGGTGTCCGGGCCCGACGAGCATGCGCACCAGGTGCGGCACGATCAATCCGACGAACAGGATGATGCCGGTGAAGGCGACGCCCGCGGTGGCGAGCACCGCGACGACGACGATGATATTGCGCCGCAACCGTTCCACATCGACCCCGAGGTGGCGGGCGGCGGATTCACCGAGGGCGAGCAGGTCCAGGCGCGGGGCCATCCAGATCGCGGCCGCGATGCCCAGCAGGGTCAGCGGCCACACCACGTTGACCGCCTGCCAGCTGGCCCCGTTGAGACTGCCCATCTGCCAGAACACCAGCTGATCGCGTGCCGCCGGGGACGCCTTGAACAGCAGGAACGAGATGACGCCGCCGGCGAAGGCGTTGATGGCGACGCCGGTGAGGATCAAGGTCACCACTTCGGTGCGCCCGCCCGAGCGCGAGAGCAGATACACCAGCAGGGTGGTGCCCAGCCCGGCGACGAACGCGCCCGCCGCCACCGACCAGGCTGCGGTGAACGCGCCGCCGACCACGATGACCGCACCCGCCCCGACCGCCGCGCCCGCGGACACGCCGATGACGCCGGGTTCGGCGAGCGGGTTGGCGAACACGCCCTGCAGCAGCGCGCCCGCTGTGGCCAGGGCCGCGCCCACGAGCACCGCGAGTACGACGCGCGGGAACCGTACTTCCCACAACGTCACGTAGCCGGCGGGATGGTGGGGCAGCGGCCCCCAGTCGAGCCCGATGCGGTGGAACACGCTGCCCGCGACCTCGGCGGGGCTGGTCGGCACCTGCCCGATGGCCGCGGAGATCAGGGCCAGCACCACCAGCCCGGCCAGGCCCGCGGCGAAGATCAGCATGGTGCGCGGCCGGCTGCGCCGATCGGCCGGAGCCGGGTCCGCACTCGCCGGCAAACGATGTGCGGCAACCGATTCCATCGCCGATTCGGCGACCTCGACTGCCCCGCGACCGGTGGCCGAGCCGCCGGACTCCACGGCGGCAGCCGGGTTCGCCCGCTCGGCCTCGTCGTGCTTACCCGTGGGAGAGGTCGTCCCGTTTGCCCTGGCCCGGTTCGCCGCGCGGTCCACGGCCCGGTTGGTCACATCGCCGTTCGGTGTGGCGGCAGCGCCGGGTGGGGTGGCCGAATCGGGTTGCGGGGCTCGCGGGTCGGTCATGCGTTGCTCGTGCCGTAGACGGCCTTGACGAGCGCGGCCAGGACGCGGCCGGTGTCGGGGCCGAAGGACAGCAGGACGGCGTCGGACATGTCGACGACGCGGCGGTCACGTCCGGCGGGTGTCTGGGCGACGCCGGGGATCTTCTCGAGGCCGTCGATGCCGCCGACGGAGGCCAGCCCGTCGCTCATGAGCAGGAAGACGTCCGGGGCGGCGGCGATCATGGCTTCGCTGGTGATGGGCAGGAAGTCCTGGGTGATGCCCGAGGCGGTGCCGGCGTCGATGCCACCGAGGGCGGTGATGAGCGAGTCGGCGCCCGAACCGGGTCCGGCGATCATGGTGATGGCGGTGCTGCGCAGGTACAGGAACGCGATCTTGGGCTTCGAATCCTGGTGCGGCACCGAGGCGGTGGCCGCGGAGATCTCGTCGCGGGTGCGCTGGGCCAGGGCCTTGCCGGCGTCGGGGACGCCGAGGGCGGCGGCGACGGCCTGGATCTGGGGGACGACGCCGTCCATGGTGCGCTGCGGATCGAAGTAGACCACGGTGATACCGAGGGCCTTGAGTTGCTCGCGCAGGGCGGGGGTGACGGCGGTGGTGTCGGTGAGGAATACCGTGGGCCGCAGTGCCGCAACCGATTCCACGCTCAGGGTGCCCGCGCCGCTGGAGACGGTGGGCAGGTCCTCGACGGCGGGGAACGCCGCAGAGTTGGAGCGGCCGACCAGTTTTGACCGGAGGCCGAGCGCGACGACCGTCTGGGCGAGGGTGCCGTAGCGGTCGGCGGCGATGATGCGGCTGGCGTCGGTGACGGTGACGTCGCTGCCGTCGAAGGACTTCACGGTCGCGGGCAGCACCGGGGTGGGTTCGGGCCCGATCGCCACCGGGTTCAGGTCGCCGACACTGGCGGTCACCGGGCCGTGGGTGCCGCCGGTGCCGGAGGTGCCGCTGCTGCAGGCGGTGACGCCCGCGACCAGGCCGATGCCGAGCAGCATGATCAGCAGCGTGCGTGCGGCCGAGCGGGCATTCACGAGACACCTCATGCAGGTAAGGTTAGCCTTGCTCATTCTGTGCGTGCGCTCACATCTCCCAGTGCCGCGGTGATGGCCCGCGGCAGCTCGAGGGTTTCGGCGGCCAGAATCCCGGTGAGCTGCCCGATATCCCGCGCCCCGACCAGCATCGTCGCCACCGCGGGCTGATCGCGGATCCAGGCCAGCGCCACCGCCAGCGGTGAGGTGCCCAGCCCGTCGGCGGCGGTGACCACCGCGTCCACCACCCGCACCGCGCGATCGTCGAGGTGGGCGGTGATCTCGGCGGCGGTGGCCTCGTCGGCGCCGCGCGAGTCGGCGGGCACGCCGTCGCGGTATTTGCCGGTGAGGATGCCCCCGGCCAGTGGCGCGGTGGCGATCAGGCCGATGCCGTGATGCTGTGCGGCGGGCACGAATTCGTGCTCGACCCCGCGCGCGAGCAGCGAGTACTGGGTGGTCGCGGCGGTGATGGGCGCCGCGGCCGCCAGGGTGGCCAGCTGCCAGCCGTCGTAGCCACGCGCGCCCGCGTAGCGCACCCGCCCCGAGCGCACCGCCCACGACAGGGTGTCGGCGATCTCCTCGAGGGGGGTGTGCGGGTCCCAGGCGGCGACCGTCCACAGGTCGAGGTGGTCGGTGCCGAGCTGGCGCAGGGTGTGGTCGAGCTGGCGCCGCATGGTGCGCCGGGAAGCGTCGACGGTCCAGCGCACGGCGGCGGGCGCTTCGGCGGCGGCATCGCTGAGTATCGGTGTGTATCCGGCACTTCCGGACAGCACGAGGTCCTCGCGCCCGATCTCGGAGAGCAGTTCGCCGAGAATGTGTTGCGCGGCGCCGTCCCCGTAGGCGGGGGAGGTGTCGACCAGGGTGCCGCCCGCTTCGACGAACGCCATCAGCTGGGCGGCCGCGTCCTCGGCGTCGGTTTCCCTGCCCCAGGTGTGGGTGGCCAGCCCGAGCCTCGAGACCCGCAGTCCGCTGCGGCCGACCGTCCGTTGTTCCATCACCGCGCTTGCACTTTCGTCACACGCGTCAGCCTAGGCCCACCTGTCGCATCTGCCGGGCTACGGCCCGCGGCGAGCGCGGCGGGTCGACGTCCGCACCGGGCAACTCCGCCCATTTCGCACATGCATGTCCGAATTCGGACACTCGCCCGGTAGGGTCGCTGCGGTGTTGCGGCGCGGATGCGCCGGGGCGGTGGCGGTTCGAGCGCGATGTGGCGCCGAAATCCGCACCGGGAGCCGACGATTCGGGACTGGAGGGTGTGTGGGCGAGTCGATGACGTGGGTGCAGGCGCTGGTGCTGGGCCTGGTGCAGGGGCTGACGGAGTTTCTGCCGATCTCCTCCTCGGCGCATCTGCGGATCACCTCGGCGGTGTTCTTCGGTGACGATGCGGGCGCCTCGTTCACCGCGGTCACCCAGCTGGGCACCGAGGCGGCCGTGCTGGTGTACTTCGCCAAGGACATCTGGCGCATCCTGGTCGCCTGGTGCACCACGATGTGGTCGAAGGTGGCCGCGCCGCAACGGGTTTCGGTGCCGGTGTCCGAGCGTGCGACCACCCGGCTGCCGGTGCTGACCGAGGACGGGCGCTTCTCCTTCGGCCCCGATCCCGACGTGCAGCGCGAGCTGGACTATCGGATCGGCTGGTATGTGATCATCGCCACCGTCCCGATCGGGGTGCTGGGTCTGCTGCTGAAGGACCAGATCCGTACCGGCGCACGGAATCTGTGGCTGGTGTCGATCATGCTGATCGTGTTCGCTCTGGTGATCGCGGCCGCGGAGTACTACTCGGGCAAGGCCTATGGTCGCCGGCGCCGCCCGATCGAGCTGCTGACCACCCGCGACGGCCTGATCATGGGGCTGGCGCAGTGCCTGGCCCTCATTCCGGGCGTGTCGCGTTCGGGCGCGACCTCGTCGGCGGGCCTGTTCTGCGGGCTGACCCGGGAGGCGTCGGTGCGGTTCTCGTTCCTGCTGGCGATCCCGGCGGTGCTGGCCTCGGGCCTGTTCAGTCTCCCCGACGCGTTCGAACCCGCTGGTGAGGGCCTCAACGCGTCGGGTCCGCAGCTGCTGGTGGCGACCATCGTGTCCTTCGCGGTGGGGTACGCGTCGGTGGCGTGGCTGCTGAAGTTCGTGGCGCGGCACTCGCTGGACTGGTTCGTCGGCTACCGCATCCTGCTGGGGTTGACGGTGATGGTGCTGCTGACGACCGGCGTCGTGCCGGCGACGTAGCCAGTAGGCTGTCCCGGTGACGGTGATCCTGTTGCGGCACGGCGTGTCCACGTCGAATACCGCTCGCACCCTGGCCGGCCGCAGTGCGGGCGTCGATCTGACCGACCGCGGACGCGAACAGGCGCAGAGCCTGATGGAGCGGCTGGGATCACTGCCCATCGAACACATCGTGTGCTCGCCGCTGCTGCGCTGCCAGCGCACCGTCGCCCCCCTGGCCGACAAGCTCGGACTCGAACCCGAACCCGACGAACGCCTGCTCGAGGTCGACTACGGCGACTGGACCGGCAAGGCCCTGGCCGACCTGATGAGCGAGCCGTTGTGGAAGGTGGTGCAGCGCCACGCCTCGGCCGCGACCTTCCCCTCCGGAGAGTCCTTGGCACAGGTGCAGTTTCGGGCCGTGTCCGCTGTCCGCGAACGGGATCGGCAGTTCGCGGCCCGGCATGGTAGCGATGTGTTGTGGATTGCGTGCACGCACGGCGACGTCATCAAATCGGTGCTGGCCGACGCGTTCGGCATTCACCTCGACGGGTTCCAGCGCATCGTGGTGGAGCCGGCGTCGATCAGCGTCATCCGCTACACCCCGACCGCCCCGTACGTGTGGCGGGTCAACGACACCGGGACGGACCTGTCCGCGTTGGCGGCGATTTCACCGCGAACCGGCGGCGAATCACGCTCGGGGCCGGTTCCCGGCGGAGAAACGGGTACCACCGTCAGTACGGATAATGGGGTAGCGGAACGCCCCGATTCATAAGTGTGAGTGAACCGAATGGAGGTGCAATGGGCCGAGCAATCCATATCTTCCGCACCCCCGATCGTTTCGTCGCCGGCACCGTCGGCGAGCCGGGCGACCGCGCGTTCTACCTGCAGGCCGTGCAGGACCCGCGGGTGATCAGCGTGCTGCTGGAGAAGCAGCAGGTGAAGGTGCTGGCCGATCGGATGGGTCTGCTGCTGGACGAGGTGCAACGACGCTTCGGCACCACCGTGCCGCCGCAGGCCTCCGATGTGGCCGACACCGCGCCGTTGATCACCCCGATCGATGCCGAATTCCGGGTCGGCACCATGGGTTTGGGCTGGGACGCCGACGCGGGCGCGGTGGTGGTGGAGCTGCTCGCGATCACCGAGACCGAGGTGGACGAATCGGTGGTGCTCGACGACACCGAGGAGGGTCCCGATGCGGTGCGGGTGTTCCTGACCCCGGTGCAGGCGCGCGAGTTCGCGCTGCGCTCGGCGCGCGTGATCGCCGCCGGACGCCCGCCGTGCCCGCTGTGCGGGGAACCGCTGTCGTCCAAGGGGCACATGTGCGTGCGCACCAACGGCTACAAGCGCGGCGACATCTTCGGCGCCAATGAACTCGAGGAATGACGGCGTGAGCGAGGACGGGCTGCGCACCGCCGAGCTGACGGTGATCGGGCAGGTCACCACCGCCAGCAATGTCACGCTCGTCTGCGAGACCGACGGCGCGGGGCTGCGGGTGGTGTACAAGCCGGTGCGCGGGGAGCGGCCGCTGTGGGATTTCCCCGACGGCACCCTGGCCGGGCGGGAGGTGGCCTCGTATCTGGTGTCGGAGGCGATCGGCTGGGGCGTGATCCCCGAAACCGTGTTACGGGAGGGGCCTTTCGGGCCGGGCATGGTGCAGCGCTGGATCGATACCGCCGAGGATGCCCCGGGCCCGGATCTGGTGGATCTGTGCCCGGTCGATGCGGTGCCCGAGGGGTATCGGGAGGTGTTGCGGGCGCTGGATCCGGGCGGGCATCCGGTGTCACTGGTGCACGCCGATGATCCGCGACTGTTTCGGATGGCGGTGCTGGATGTGCTGCTCAACAATGCCGACCGCAAGGGCGGTCACGCGCTCGTCGGGCTGGATGGGCGGGTCTACGGTGTCGATCACGGCATCTGCCTGCACCGCGACCCGAAGTTGCGCACGGTGTTGTGGGGCTGGGCCGGCGAGCCGATCGGTGACGAATTGCTCACCGACATCACGGTTTTCGTCAAAGCGCTACCCGGTGAGCTGGGTGAGCGGCTGGCGGAGTTCCTCACCGACGCCGAGATCGAGGCGCTCGAGGCACGCGGGCGGGCCCTGCTGGAGGAGCCGGTGATGCCGATGCCGGTCAGTCAGCGCCCGATCCCCTGGCCCGCGTTCTGACCCGGCCGGCGGCGGCGTTCGCCTCGTCGTGATTGCAACTCTTGACACCCTCGCGCCCGCGACTAGGGTGCTGGTCGGCCAGGGCGGGTGGGTGTCGCGCGGCACACCGGTGCGGGGGCGGCGGGGATGGGGCGCGATCACAGCGTTAACCTCGATTCATGCAGTCCTGGTCCGATATCGCTGTCCCGACCGTCCCCGGATCCGGACCGGCGTTGCGGTTGTTCGACACCGCCGACAAGCAGGTGCGCCCGGTGACCCCCGGCGCCACCGCGACGATGTACGTGTGCGGCATCACCCCCTATGACGCGACCCATCTCGGGCACGCGGCCACCTATCTGACCTTCGATCTGGTCAACCGGTTGTGGCGCGACGGCGGGCACGAGGTGCACTACGTGCAGAACACCACCGATGTCGACGATCCGCTGTTCGAGCGCGCGCAGCGCGACGGCATCGACTGGCGCGAGCTCGGCACCCGGGAGATCAACCTGTTCCGTGAGGACATGGCCGCGTTGCGGGTGATCCCGCCGCGCGACTACATCGGCGCGATCGAGTCGGTGCAGGAGGTGGTGGAGCTGGTCGACAAGCTGCTCGCCTCCGGTGCGGCGTATGTGGTCGACGATCCGGAGTACGCCGACATCTACTTCCGTCACGACGCAACCGAGCAGTTCGGGTACGAGTCCGGCTACGACCGGGCGACGATGGAGCGATTGTTCGCCGAGCGCGGCGGGGATCCGCAGCGGCCGGGCAAACGGGATCCCATCGACGCGCTGCTGTGGCGCGCGGAGCGGCCGGGTGAGCCGTCGTGGCCGGCGCCGTTCGGGGCGGGCCGTCCCGGCTGGCACATCGAGTGCGCGGCGATCGCGCTCAACCGCATCGGCACCGAGTTCGATGTGCAGGGCGGCGGCAGCGATCTGATCTATCCGCACCACGAGTATTCGGCCGCGCACGCCGAGGCGCTGGTGAAGGGACGCCGTTTCGCCCGCCACTACGTGCACGCGGGCCTGATCGGGCTCGACGGCGAGAAGATGTCGAAGTCGCGCGGCAATCTGGTGTTCGTGTCGAAGCTGCGCCGCGCGGACACCGACCCGGCCGCGATCCGGCTGGGGCTGTTCGCGGGCCACTATCGCGCCGACCGGGAGTGGTCGGATGCGGTACTGGCCGAGGCGCTTTCGCGGCTGGAGCGGTGGCGGGCAGCGGTGGCGCTGCAGTCGGGTCCCGAGGCCGGTGACACCGTGGCGCGGGTGCGGCGGCATCTGGCCGATGACCTGGACACGCCGAAGGCGATCGCGGCGATCGACGCGTGGGCGCAGCAGGCGCTGGCCTACGGCGGACCCGATACCGCGGCGCCGGATCTGATCAAGGACACCGTCGACGCCCTGCTGGGTGTCGCGCTCTGAGCCGCACAAGAGCGTGAGTCGAACGCGCGAGCCCGGATCCGGGCTCGCGCGTTCGTGTTTCGGACGGTCGGGTTCGGCAAGGTGCGCAGCGTCACGGGGGCGGGCGGGCGGTTGGAGAGAAATGGGTCGACTGCGCGGTGCCGGGCCGCGCATGCTGGCCTGCGGGTGTCGTTGTCTGTGAGGAGGATGTGCCTGTGGTTGCCTCGGAGGCCGGTCGCGGCGAGTGGTCGCTGGCCGCGGCGCGTTTCGCGCGGGAGACCGATCGGCTGGTGGAGTGTGCGGCGTTCTATCGGGAGATCGTCGGACTGACCGAACTTTTCGTGTTCGAGGATCATGCCGGCTACAGCGGATTCGTGTTCGGGCTGCCGGACGCGTCGGCGCAGCTGGAGCTGGTGCGCCGCGAGGGCGCGCCGCCCCCTGCACCGCCGGGCCCCGAGCATGCGGTGGTGCTGTATCTGCGGTCGGGGTTCGCGCGGTTGCGGGCGCGGCTGGCCGATCATGGTGTGGCCGAGGTGGTTCCGGACAATCCGTATTGGGTGGCGGCGGGGGCGTTCGCGGTGCTGGATCCGGAGGGGTGGATGCTGATCGTGGTGCCGGAGGCGGCGGGCGGGGTGCGGATCGAGGAGTTCCTCGGTGATCGCGCCGAGATCGCGTGGTCGTTCCGGATGGCCGAGGATTCCGAGCAGGCGCTGGCCGGGTATATCGGCCGGGGGCGGGTGTGGGTGGCGCGCAACGACTCCGGGGCGGTGGTCGGCCATATCCAGGCCGCGCCGGGGGCCGGGGAATCGACCTGGGAGATCGTCAATACCGCTGTGGCGGAACCGGTGCGGGGCACCGGGGTGGGCAGGCGGCTGATCGATCGGGTGGTGGCGGTGGCCACCGACGCCGGGGTGCGCCGGCTGGAGGTGGCCACCGCCACCGCCGATGTGGGGAATCTGCGGTTCTATCAGCGGTGCGGGTTCCGGATGACGCGGGTGGTGCCCGATGTGTTCACCGCCGCGGCCGGGTATGCGGAGGAGATCGTGGTGGACGGGATCCGGTTGCGGGATCAGGTGTGGTTCACCCGCCTGCTGTGAGGGTGCCTGCTCAGGCGGCGACGACCTTGGCGTAGTTGTCGCGCAGTGCGGGCCAGCCGCCCGGGGAGCCGACGGCGTCGCGCATGGATTCCCAGCCGGGGCCGTGGTTTTCGAAGCCGGAGTGCACCAGGGTGACGGCGGTGCGGCCGGGGTCGAGGGCGGTGAAGGTGACATCGACGCGGCTGGTGCGGGCCGGGTCGGATTCGGGTTTCCAGCTCAGGTCGATGTCCCAGGAGAAGGCGAAGTGGCTGTCGGGTGACCACTCCAGCACCCGGCCCCACGGGCATTCGGTGCCGTCGGTTTCGCGGCCGTAGAGGCGGCCGCCGACGTGGGGTTCGACGACGACTTCGGCCAGTGGGCCGGAGCCGATGTGGTGCTCGCGCGGCCACCAGGTGTCCATGCCGGTGGTGAAGACGCGGTAGGCCTTGTCGATGGGTGCTTCGACGGTGACTTCGACGGTGACGGTGTCGGTGTGCTGGGTCATGACTGCTCCTGGGTGTGGTTCTGCTGGGCTTGGCGGTTCACTTCGTCGCGAAAGGCCGACAGCGCGGTCGACCAGAAGTGGGTGAAGTACACGCGCAGCGCGTCGATGCCGCTGGGGTCGAGCCGGTAGACGCGCCGAGTGCCGACGGCTTCGTCGCGGACCAGGCCGGCCTGTTTGAGCACCTTGAGGTGCTGGGAGACGGCGGGCCGGGACACGGGAAGCTCCTGGGCGAGTTCGCCGACCGCGCACGGGCCTCGGCCGAGGCGTTCGAAGATGGCTCGCCGGGTCGGGTCACCGAGGGCGTCGAGAGCGGCGCTTTGGTAAGTACCCACGAACCGTAAGTCTACGCTTACATGCAGGTGGGTGGAAGGGGTGGTGGCGAATCCGGTTGGCGGGGGTGCGAAGTCGCCGTCGCCCTTCCCGCGGCCGGTCGGCGGCCGATACCGTGAGGGCCGGATGGTGTGGACCCTCAGTGAGGAGGTGGGCCGTGAGTGCGGTGCCGGGTTTCGAGCGTTTGCGTGCGATGGTCGAACAGGGGCTCGATCGGAGTGCGTCGGTGCGCAAACAGTTGCGCGCGGGTGGGCAGCTGGTCGACAGCGTGCGCCGCGATCCGCGCATCGTGCGGGAGCTGATCGCCGGGTTGACCGGCCACGGCGGTACCGGCGAGGCGGCGGTACCGGTCGAGCACGCGGTGCCGGCTGGGCTGGCGGACTACCCGCGCACCGCGCACGCCCAGCACGATCTCGAGACCGGGCCGGCCGCGACGCTGGCGTATCTGGCGCAGCTGCAACGGCTTCCGGAGTGGGTGGTGTTCCATGCGGGCTGGCGTGGGGAGGCGCCGGGCGCAGCCGCGGTGGGCGTGGAGTACACGCAGGTGGCCAAGTTCATGGGGATCCCGGCGGATGTGGCGTGGACCGTGACCGAGGTCGGCGACACCGGGCTGGCGATGCGCGGGCGCGGGCCGCAGGGGCTGGGCCTGGGGTTGTGGATCACGGTGGCGCCCAACGAATCCGGGTCGAGTGTGTACCTCGACGCGGGCCTGTCGGGGCAGCCGGTCGACGGGCCGCTGGGCGCGACGGTGGCGCGAGCGCTCGGTGACGCGCTGCGCGATTCCCTGGCGGCGCTGCCCGCGGCCGTGGCGGCGGCCAAATCGAGCTCGACCGGGCGGGCGGCGCACAAGGCGGTGCGGCACCGGGCATCCGGGACGCTGCTGGCGCCGGGCACGCCGGTGCTGGTGGGCGTCGGGCAGGTGGTGCAGCGCACCCCCGACCCGTCCTACGGTGATCCCGCGCAGCTGGCGGTGCGGGCGTTGCGCGCGGCGGCCGCCGATGCCGGGGCGGGGGAAGCGCTGCTGGCGCAGGCGAATGCGGTGTTCGCGGTGTCGCCGACGTCGTGGCAGTACCGGGATCTGGGTGCGCTGGTGGCGCGCGCGGTCGGCGCGGGCGCCGCGGAGACGGTGCAGTCGAGCCCGTTCGGGGGTGACGGCGGGCAGCTGGTGCTCAACGAGGCGGCCGCGGCGATCGCGGCCGGCGACTACGACCTCGTGCTGGTGACCGGCGCCGAGGCCGGGGCCACGCAGGCGGCGGCGCAGCGCGCCGGGATCGAATTGGATTGGCCGGTACAGGATCCGGCGGTGGCGCCGACGCGCACGGTGGGGATCGACAAGGCGGCCAACAATGCGGCCGAGTCGGCGGCCGGGCTGCAGGCGCCGATCAATATGTACGCGCTGCTGGAGTCGGCCAATCGGGGGCGGCTGGGCCGTACTCCGGCCGAGCAGGCGGCGGCGGTGGCCGAGATGTGGTCGCGGTTCTCGGCGGTGGCGGCGGCCAATCCGAATGCCTGGCAGCCGCAGGAGTTCCCGGCCCCCGAGATCGCGACGGTGACCGAGGCCAATCGCATGATCTCCGCGCCCTACACCAAACTCGAGTGCGCGAACCTGACGGTGGACATGGCTTCGGGCATCATCGTGGCCAGCGCGGCGGCCGCCGAGGCGGCGGGTATTCCGCAGGACAGGTGGGTGTTCCTGCACGCGGGCGCCTCGGGCACCGACGAGTGGTTCGTCAGTGAGCGCAGCGATTTGGCGGCGTCTCCCGCGATCCGCACGCTGGGTGCGGCGGTGCTCGACCATGCGGGCATCACCGCCGACGCGCTGGCCCATGTCGATCTGTATGCGTGTTTCCCGGTGGCGGTGCAGATCGCGGCTCGTGAGCTGGGGCTGCCGGCGGAGGATCCGAAGCGGCCGCTGTCGGTGACCGGGGGCCTGACCTTCGGTGGCGGGCCTGGCAACAATTACGGCGGTCACGCGGTGGCGACGCTGGTGCAGCGGTTGCGCGCCGAACCGGAATCCTTCGGTCTGGCAACGTCTCTGGGCTGGTATCTGACCAAGCACGCCCTCGGGGTGTACTCGGCGACTCCGCCCCGGCAGACCTACCGGCATCTGACCCCGGTCATCGAGCATCCCCCGGCCCGCCCGGCCCGCACCGGCTACACCGGCGAGGCCGTGGTGGAGGCCTACACGCTGCCCTACGGCCGCGACGGCCGTCCCGAGGCCGCGATCGTGAGCGTGCTGACCCCGCACGGTGAGCGGGTCCTGGTGCGCTCCACCGATTCCGCCCTGCTCACCGCCCTCACCGAGGACGACTGGCTGGGCCTGCCGGTGATCGTGGACGGCGACGCGATCGTCCCGAGGCCGGCGCCGGTCGGCGAATCCGAGTCCAGCACAGGGGAATCCGATGTCGGCCCGGTGACCTCCGAGTCCGGCGCGGTGGAATCCGATGCCGTCGCCACCGATACCGGTGTATCCACCGATACTGCTCCGGCTACGACGGTGGCGGAGACGCCTGGTCACGGGTTGAGCACGGCGGGTCTGCCCCGGGTCGCGTTGCCGCCTCCGCCGCCCGCGCCGGTGCTCATCGAGCGCCGCGGCCACGTCATGATCATCACCATCAACCGGCCCCAGGCGCGCAATGCGATCAACCTGGCCACCGCGCTGGGATTGGAACGCGCGATCGACGCCTACGAGGGTGACTCGAATGCGCGCATCGCGATTCTCACCGGTGCGGGCGGATATTTCAGTGCCGGTATGGATCTCAAGGCGGCCGCTCGTGGCGAGGTGCCGGTCACCGAGAAGCGCGGCATCCTGGGCATCGTCTCCCAGCCGCCGCGCAAGCCGCTCATCGCGGCCGTGGAGGGCCCCGCACTGGCGGGCGGCTGCGAATTGGCGCTGGCCGCCGATCTCATTGTCGCGGCGAGCGATTCGACGTTCGGCATCCCGGAGGTCAAACGCGGCCTGGTCGCCGTCGGGGGTGGCGTGCTGCGCCTGTCGCAGCGTCTACCCCGGGCGATCGCCATGGAACTGGCTTTGACCGGTGACCCGATCACCGCGGCCCGGGCCGCCGAGATCGGTTTGATCAACGAGGTCGCCGCGCCGGGCAAGGCGCTCGAGGCGGCGCTGGCGCTGGCCGAGCGGATCGCGGTGAACGCTCCGCTGAGTATCGATGCGAGCAAGCAGATCATCGAGCAGGCCCCGGACTGGTCGGTGGCCGAGGCGTTCGGCAAGCAGGGTCAGGTCGCCGCGGCCGCCCTGTCGTCGCAGGACGCCGGTGAGGGCATGCGCGCGTTCGTGGAGAAGCGTCCCCCGGTCTGGCAGGGCCGCTGACCGCGGCGGTGGCGGGTTCGGCTGGTGGCCGCCGGCGAACCCGCCGCCGGGTCGAGGCCTCGTGCCGCGGGGCCGAATATGTTCAGGTGTCAAGGAATTCGACAGTCGACACTAGTGAGAGGGTGTGTGCATGCCGTTCGATCATCCTGTTGCGCGCACGCTGACGTTGCGCCGTGACGGCCTGGAACTGTCCGCTCGTCATTTCGGTCCGGACGACGCGCCGCTGGTGATCCTGCTGCACGGGTTTCCGGATACGCCGCACACGTGGGACGGGTTGATCCCGCTGCTGGTCGAGGCGGGGTATCAGGTGCTGGCGCCGTGGTTGCGCGGGTATACGCCGGGGTCGGCGTCGCGGGCGGCGCGCTATGACCTGATGGCGGTGAGTGCGGATGCGGCGGCCTGGCATGTGGAGCTGGGTGGGCCGAGCGCGCATCTGGTGGGGCACGACTGGGGTGCGTTCGTGGCGATGATTCTGGCCAAGCAGGATCCGCGGCGGTGGGAGTCGTTGACACTGCTGGCGATTCCGCCGTTCGGGGGCGGGGTGGCGCCGGGCATGTGGCGGTATCTGCCGCGGCAGCTGGTGTTGTCGTCGTACATCCCGGTCATGCAGTCGGGGCTGTCGCCGCGGTTGCTGACCCGCCGGGGTGCGGGGTTCGTGCGGGCGCTGTGGCGGCGGTGGTCGCCGGGGTGGGCGTTCACCGACGACGAGTTCGCGCCGGTGGCAGCCGTTTTCACCGATCCGGTGATGGCGTGGGCGGCGACGCGGTATTACCGGTCTCTGTTCACGGTGCAGCGCAGGGCGACTCGCGCATTCGGCGACATCCTGATGGCCGAGGCCGCTCCGCTGCCGACGCTCGCGCTGGCCGGGCTGCGCGATGGCTGCATGTCGCCGGGTCTGCAGCGGGTACTGGCAGAGCATGCACACGTGCAGCATGCGCAATTACCCGGCTGTGGGCATTTCCTGCAGGCCGAACGCCCGGATGCGGTCGCGGAGCTGCTGTTGCCGCATCTACGGGCAGCCGGCGCGCACACCGGATAGGTCAGTGGCCGCCGTGAGGCCGGATCCTGTGTCCCCGTGGGCACGTCGCCCCTCGGAATGGCGTGCTCGTCGTGCGACAACCGGATGCGGCCGGTGGTGTTGGTGGCCGGCCGCACCCGGTGTGCCGGGTCAGGCGTTGTTCAGGGCGGCGACGGCGTCGGCGAACATGGTGGCCTTGATGGCGCCGAGGGTGGCCGGGTCCTTGGCCCCGAGCGGGGTGAGCATCCCGAGCGCGGTGTCGGTGAGGGTGTCGAGGTCGGTGGTGGCGTCGACGATGTCGTGGGCGAGGGCGTCGGGGCCGCCGAAGCGACGTCCGGTGGTCATCGACGCGACCGCGGCCCTGGGGGTCAGTTTGGCCTGGATGAGCGCGGCCATGCCGCGGGAGAAGGGGATGTGGATGTCGACTTCGGGCAAGCAGAAGTAGCCGCGGTCGGCACGCATGACCCGGAAGTCGTGGGCGAGGGCGAGCATGGCACCGGCGCCGAAGGCGTGCCCGGGCAGGGCGGCGGCGGTGGGCAGCTCGAAGGTGAGCACGCGGGCCAGCAGCGACTGCACCTGCGCCACATACCATTCGGCGCGTTCACCGTTGGCCGAGAGCCAGTCCAGGTCCAGGCCGTTGGAGTAGAACTTGCCGGAGGCGGTGGTGACCAGGGCGTGCGCGCCGTCGGCGACGGCGGTGTCGAGGTGCGCACCGATCTGGTCGAGGAATTCGGGTGAGAAGCGGTTCTCGTCGCCGCCGAGGTCCAGGACGGCGATCTTGTCGTGGTAGGTGAGTGTGGGCATGGGGGTGTGTCCTTCCTCAGGAGGTTTTCGGTCGTGCGGGTGCGGGCCCGAGGTCGAGGACCGCGCGGACGGCGGCCCGGAGCTGCCCGCGGGCAAGGGGATTGGCGAGGCGGTCGCGGTCGAGCAGGATCGCTGTCGGCAGGTCGACCAGGCACAGGGTGAGGGTGTCGACGGCGGCGGCGTCGGCGCGGTCCCAGAGTCGGCGGGCGAGGGTTTTCATCAGCTCGACGAGGGTGGCCTGGGTGGCGGCGAGTTCGGCGCGGACGGGTTCGGGCAGGTCGTCGCCGAGCAGGTCGTCGCGGCGGACGGTGAAGAACAGCCGGGTCGACATGGGGTGGCGGGCGGCGAATTCCGCGGGCGCCTCGGCGGCGGCGATGACCGCTGCCACGCCGTCGCCGGCCTCGGCGACCATGGCGGCCTGGAGTGCGAGAAACCGGTGGGCGGCCCGGATCCAGGTGCGCCCCACCAGTTCCGCGCGTGACCCGAAGGTGTGGTACAGCGCTCCGTTGGAGACGCCGGTGGCGGCGGCGACCGCGCGGATGGTGACCGCGGCGGGCCCGGATCGCACGGCCAGGGCCTCGGCGGCATCGAGCACGAGGTCGGGGTCGTGGGTGCGGGGGCGGGGCATGCACCGACCATAACAGAGCAAGTGCTCTGTTATGAAGGGGTCAGTTCCCCGGTCACGAATCAAGCCCGGCGCGAACACGATCCGGCCGCCTCCGCGACGGGGTGCGGAGACGGCCGGATCGGATGCGGGTGTGGGTCAGGGTGTGGTGGGTTCGTGGACGCCGTCGGTGAGCGCGGGCGTGTACATGCGGTCGATGTCGGCGGCGTATTTGCGGGCGATGGGTGTGCGGCGCAGTTTCATGGTGAGGGTGATCTCGTCGCCGCCGGGTTCCCAGAAGGTGGGCAGGATGGTGAACCGTTTGATCTGTTCGACGCGCGAGAGTTTGGCGTTGCCGGCGGCGACGCCGCGCGCGATCTCGGCGACGACGGCCGGATCGGTGGCCAGGGCGGCCGCGGAGGCGTCGACTAGCCGGTGCTGGGCGGCATAGGGTGCGGCGGATTCGGCGTCGAGGACGATGAGGGCGGTGTTGTAGGCGCGGTTGTCGCCGATGGTGGCCAGGGCGCCGATGAGCGGGGTGGCGGCTTTGACGGTGTTCTCGATGTTGGCCGGGGACATGTTCTTTCCGGCAGAGTTGATGATGAGTTCCTTCTTGCGGTCGACCACACGCAGGTAGCCGTCGGCGTCGCAGGTGATGATGTCGCCGGTGGCCAGCCAGCCGTCCGGGTCGAGGGCGTCGGCGGTCTTCTCGGGTTCGTGCCGGTATTCGCGCATGACCAGGGGCCCGCGGACCAGGAACTCGCCGTCGTCGGCGATCTTGGATTCCAGTCCGGGCAGCAGCCGACCGACGGTGCCCAGGCGGGCTTCGGCGGGCGGGGAGACGCTGACGATGCAGGTCAGTTCGGACATGCCCCACACCTCGGAGATGGGGATGCCCAGGCCGAAGAAGAATCCGAGGGTTTCCGGCGGGATCGGCGCGGCCCCCGACAGCGCCCATTTGAGTTGGTCCAGGCCGAGTTTGGCGCGCAGCGGCCGCAGCACCGCGGCATCGGCCTTGTCCCATTCTGCGGCCAGGTCGGTGCCGATCGGCTGCCCGGCCAGCTGGGCGGCGGCCTTGCGGGCGGCGACCTCGAGCCCCCAGGCGAGGGCGGCGCGGCGGGTGGGGTCGGTTTCGGCGGTGACCGAATATTCCACGGCCGCTTTGAGTTTCTCCCACACGCGCGGGACCGCGCCCCAGATGGTGGGGTGCACGTCGGCCAGGGCGGCGGGCAGCTGGGTGCGGTCGGGGACGACGGTGATCTGGGTGCCGAAGTATTCGTGCAGGTACAGATTGGTGACCCGGTCGGCCATGTGCGCGGTCGGCAGGAACGAGGTGATGCGGTCGCCGAACTCGACGGGCATGACCGAGGCGTAGGCGCGGCATTCGAAGGCGAGGTTGGCGTGGGAGATCTCCACGCCCTTGGGGTTGCCGGTGGTGCCGGAGGTGTAGCAGAGGGTGACGATGTCGTCGGGCCGGATCGCCTGCCAGGTGGCGTCGAAGTCGAAATCGGTGCGCCCCAACTGTTTGAGCTGCGCGACGGTCAGCGTGCCGGGGGCGGGCTCATCGACGCACACGATGGTCTGCATGGGCACCCCGCAGCCGCGGATGCGGTCGACGTATTGGGCCTCGCACAGCACGACCCGGTTGCCGGCGTTGCTGAACACGTAGTGCAGCTGTTCGGCCGAGAGTGTGTTGTACACCGAGAACGAGGTGGCGCCGGTGTGCTGGGCGCCGACCTCGAGGGGGTAGAACTCGACGCGGTTGGCCATCATGAACGCCACCGTGTCCCCGCGCCCCACCCCCAGCGCGGCCAGCCCGGCGGCGACCTCGCGCACCTGGGTGGCGTAGTCGGACCAGGTCAGGGTGCGGGTGCCGCCGATATCGCGGACCGCGACCGCGCCGGGGTCGATCGCGGCGGTCGCCTGGAAGGCGGCGGGGGACGTATTCGGTTCGCTCATCACAATTCTCGTTCCACTCACCATCGAAGCCTTCTCAGACGGTAAGGGGCGGAGTGGCTGTCGCGGGCCCGAATGCGGCAGGTCAGGAGCCCCGGATGGGCCGCAGCGCGGCCACGATCTCGCTGACCTGCGCGACCACGCCCGCCAATCCGGTGGTGTCGCCGCCGATCTGCACCGATTTCAGCTCGGCGGGAGCGGGCAGGCCCGCGACGATGGCGGGCAGGGTCTCGATCAGCTGCGCGTGCACGGTGGTGTCGGTGCGAGCGTTGGCGTTGTCGATGCCGGCGCGTTCACGGTCGAGGTCGAGCAGCGCGGCCTCGTGCGCGGCGCGTGTCCTGGCCTGTGCCAGTGCCAGTTCCGCCTCGAGTTGCAGGCGGGACAGCTCCTGCTGCAGGCGGGCGTTCTCGAGTTGTTCGGCGTGCTTGTCGCGTTCCAGGCGCAGCGCGTGCAGGGCGGTCTGCTGGGCCAGGTCGGCGACCTCGCGGTCGACGTCGTGCTCGCGGGCGGTGCGGCGCAGCCGTTCGGTGGATTCGCGGTCGAAGCGGGCGGCGTCGTTGCGGGCGCGCAGTTCGGCCAGTTTGCGCTCGTTCTCGATGCGGCGTTCCTCCCCGGCGCGGCCGGCGGCGGCCTCGCGGGTCGAAACCGCTTCCTGGGCATCGAGTTCGGCCAGGCGCGCGACCCGGTTCTGTTCGCTGCGGTAGGGCTTCTGCAGGTTCTCCCACAGCGTGTTGGAGGAGACGACCGCCTCCTTGATCTGCACGGTCACGATGGACAGGCCGAGCCCGTGGCCGCCGCGCGCCCCGGCCTCGCCCGCGCCTTCGGCGACGGTGCGCAGGCGGGCGGTGAGTTCCTCGATGATGGGCTGCTTGTCGGAGAGCACATCGCGCACCGCCATGGTGGACACCTTGTCCTTGATCGCGGCCTCGGCCTGCTCGCGCAGCTGCACATTGACCAGCCGCATCGGGTCCTGCGGGTCGGAGAAGTCGAGTTTGCGGTAGGCGGTGGCGAAATCGTCGATGATCCACTGCACGTAGCCCTGCACGAGGACGCCCTGCAGTTCGCGGCAGATGCAGTAGGCGTTGATGAGGATCGTCTGGATCGCACCCGGCACCACCAGATACGAGTCGGTGGCCGGGTTGAACCGGAACGAGACACCCAGCCCGATGTGCAGCGGCTCGGCCGCGCCACGGCGGGTGTGCACGACGAACGCGTTGGGCGGCACGAGAACCGTTTGCCAGCGCCAGAATCCGGTGACTCGCACCTCCACCGGGCCCTGCGGGGTGTGCTCGCGAGTGGCGCCGACCCGTCCCGCGCGTTTGGCCAGCGCACCGGATGGGCTCGGCGCGCTCGGCGCCGGCGGGGTGGCGCCGTACTTCCGCCGCATGAACGCTGGTTGCAGATCCTCCTCCAACTCGGCCTGCTGTGCCACGACCTGATCCAGATAGCTGTTGCTCTTCGCCGCCATGGCGGGCACGCTACCGCCGAAAGACCGCTCCGCCCACCGAAATTCGCTCCCGGCGGACGGCATCCGGGAGGGATTGGCAGGTCGGCGGCGCGGGGGCGGTAGAGTTCCGGTGCTGCGGCGATGGGGAGGGCCATGGTCGGGCCATGGCTGCTGATCCGAAAACTGTCGTGCGTAAGTTCTATTCGACGACCGATGTCATTTCGGCGGGCGGTGTGCCCGCCTCGGCGCTCGACGAGGTGGCGGCGGACAGTCTGGTCGTGCCCATGCCCGATGGCACCAGTATCGACCGGGACGGTTTCCGGACCGTCGATCATGGCTTCGCCCAGGGGTTCCCGGGCTCGGTGCACACCATCGAGGACCTGGTCGTGGAGGGTGCTGGGGTGCTGGCGCGGCCCCTGATGCTCGGTGTCGGTCTCGCCGAGATGTGTGGCCGCACCGGGTCATTCGGTGTCGGGGCGGGTACCCAGGATGCCGTAGAGCAGCAGGTCCTCGAGGGAGGTGGCGAATCCGTCCAGGTCGTCGATGTCGCGGATGCACATGGCGAACAGGGCGGCTCCGGCGATGGTGTCGAGCACGGTGTTCGGGTCCAGGCCCGGGCGTTCGGCGTCGCCGGGCAGGTAGTCGGCGAGTTCGTCGCGGGTGGGGGTGTCCAGGCGGGCGGACAGTTTCTCGTACAGGCCCGAGTCCTGGCGCATCTCGGCCATGAGTCCGGGCATGGCGGCGCGGGTTTCGGCCGATCCGAACAGCTGGATGGTGCCGCGGATGACCTTGCGGATCTCGGCGAGCAGATCGGGTGCGACGACCGCGGATCCGACGTCGGGGAACACGGCCTGGGCGATGAGGTGGGCCTTGGAGGGCCAGCGCCGGTAGATGGCGGGGCGGCTGACGCCGGCGCGGGCGGCGATGGCATCGATGGAGGTGGCGCCGTAGCCCTGTTCGACGACGAGGGCGCGGGTGGCGTCGAGGACCGCGGCGTCCACCGCGGGGTCGCGGTGCGGGCCCAGCCGGTGGCGTGTGGTCACGGAAATCCGTCCTTGTCGCTGCGGGCAGGAGTCGATACAGTCTGTCACATCAAAGTCGTTACATCCTGTAACCGCTGAGGACTCGAGGAGGAGTCGTGTCAGCTGCCCCGCAGGTCACCCCCGCCGACACCTACCAGCCGGTGCCGCTGCTGACCGGCAAGGTCATCGTGGTCTCCGGTGTCGGACCGGGCCTGGGCCATTCGCTCACCATCGAAGCCGCCCGCATGGGCGCGGATCTGGTGCTGGCCGGACGCACCGAGAAACGCCTGCACGAATACGCCGACGAGGTCCGCGCCCTGGGCCGCGCCGCCGTGGTCGCCAAGACCGACATCACCGACGAATCCCAGCGCGCCGCGCTCGTCGAGACCACGCTGGCCGAAATGGGCCGGGTCGACTGCCTGATCAACAACGCCTTCGCCATCCCGCCCATGTACCCGATCACCCAGATCGAGGTGGAGGCGCTGCGCCACGCCAACGAGACCAATGTGTTCGCGCCGCTGCGACTGTCGGCGCTGTTCGCCGACGCGCTGGAACGCTCGCGCGGGTCGGTCATCATGCTCAACTCGTGCGTGTCCTACAGCTCGCAACCGGAATACTCGGGCTACAAACTGTCCAAAGGCGCACTCGCGCACCTGGCTTCGTCGCTGGCCACCGAGCTGGGGCCACGCGGCATCCGCGTCAATTCCGTCGCACCGTCGTATGTGTACGAGGACATCAACAAGGCCTATTTCGATTGGCTGGCCAGCCAGGCCGGGGTCACCCACGACGACATCTATAGGCAGAAGGCCGCACCCACCGATCTGGGCCGCCTCGCCGGCCCCGAGGAGGTCGCGCGCGCGGCCCTGTTCCTGGCCAGTGATCTCGCCACCGCCGTCACCGGCCAGATGCTCACCGTCGACTGCGGCGAGTTCCACCGATGAGTACAGGAGCAACCGTGAACAAGCGCATCGTGCTGTGGGGCACCGGCGTGGTCGGGTCCATGGTGCTGGCCGAGATCCTGCGCCACCCGCGCTTCGACCTGGTCGGGGTCGGTGTCAGCAATCCCGACAAGGTCGGCAAGGACGCAGGGGACCTGTGCGGGGCCGCGAAAACCGGTGTGCTCGCGACCGATTCGGTCGAGGAGCTGATCGCGCTGCGCCCGGACGCGGTCGTGCACTACGGGCCGACGGCGGCGTTCGCCGAGGAGAACATGCGCGTCATCGGGTCGTTCCTGCGCGCGGGCATCGACGTGTGCTCGACCGCGATGACCCCGTGGGTGTGGCCGCACATGGACAAGCTGCCCGCGTTCTGGCGTGACCCGATCACCGAGGCGTGCGCGGCCGGCGGGGCGTCGTGCTTCACCACCGGCATCGACCCGGGCTTCGCCAACGACCTGTTCCCCATGACCCTGATGGGCCTGTGCGGCGAGGTCGAATCCGTGCGCGCCTCCGAACTGCTCGACTACACCGACTACGAGGGCGACTACGAATTCGAGATGGGCATCGGCCACCCGCCCGAGTTCACCGCCCTGCTCGAACACCCCGACATGCTCGTGATGGCCTGGGGCGCAACGGTTCCCATGATCGCCACCGCCGCCGGGATCGAACTCGGCGCCATCACCACCACCTGGGACAAGTGGGTGACGCCCGAGGACCGGCCCTCGGCCAAGGGCATCATCAAGGCCGGCACGGTCGCCGCGATCCGCTTCACCATCAACGGCGTGTATCGCGGCCGCGAGGTCATCACCCTCGAGCACGTCAACCGCATCGGCCTCGACGCCGCCCCCGACTGGCCCGCGGGCACCAAGGACGACGTCTACCGGGTCGACATTCTCGGCAGCCCGTCGATCTCGCAGGAGACCTCGTTCCGTTTCACCGACGGTTCCGGCCGCACCCCCGCCGTCGCCGGGTGCCTGGCCACCGGCATGCGCGCCCTCAACGCCGTGCCCGCGGTCAACGCCCTGCCGCCGGGCTGGGTCACCCCGCTGGATCTGCCGCTGATCCCGGGCGCCGGCACCATCCGCTGACCGGACGCAGTGTGCGAGCCCCTCCGGCACCCAAGACCTGCCCGGAGGGGCTCGCTCATGTCCGGGTCGCCTGCGGGTGGGCCGGGCGTGGTCTCCGGTTCGGTAGGTTGCTGGTGACAGGGTGCGTGACCGAGGACGGTGGAATGGGTACGGCGGGAACCAAGGGTGTGCCGCGCGCCGAGCGGGAGAACCAGATCCTGGAGATCGCCGCCGAACGTATCGCCGCGGTCGGGTATGCCGGGTTGAATCCCGGTGAGGTCGCCGCCCGGGCCGGGGTGTCGAAACCGTTGGTGTACACCTACTTCGGGACGAAGGACCAGTTGTACGCGGCATGTGTCGAGCGGGCCGCCGCGGCGATCGGTGACGCGATCGACACCGTCATCGCCGGTCCGGCCGAGCTGGAGATGGCGGCGAACACCCTCGCGGCGATCTTCGGGGTTCTCGAGCATCGCCCGTACTACTGGAATGTGCTCTTCGATCGCAGTCATCCCGCCGACGGTCCGGCCGCGGACGCCGCCCGGGCGGCGCGCCGGCGGATCGCCGCGCAGGCCGCGCACGGGGCGAGCGCGGTGATGCGGGCGCGCGGGGTCGGCGATCCGCAGGATCTGTCGGTGTTCACCGATATCTGGATGGGTTCGGTCACCGCTCTGGTGTCGTGGTGGATCCGCCATCCCGAACAATCCGCCGCGGCGATGATCGTGCGCAGCCGCCGCCTGATCACGGCGCTGTCGTGACCGCCGCATCCGGGAAGGGCTGAGATGGCACGTACCGCGGGCAGCAGGAATGTGCCGCGCGCCGAACGCGAGGAGCAGATCCTCGACGCCGCCGCCGCGCAGATCGCGCGGGTCGGCTACGCGGGTCTGTCGATGGCGGCCGTCGCCAAGCAGGCCGGGGTGTCGAAGACGTTGGTGCACACCTGTTTCGACACCAGGGACGGGCTCTATGCCGCGTGTGTGGACCGGGCCGCCCGGGCCGTCACCGAGGCGGTCGAGCCGGTGCTGTCGGCGACCGCGGACCTGACCATGGCCGAGCAGACCCTGCTGGCGATCTTCGGCGCGCTCGAGCACCGCCCGCACGACTGGAACGTGCTGCTGGATCGCACCCATCCCGCCGACGGCCCGGCCGCCGAGGCCGCGAACGCGGCGCGCACGCGGATCGAGGAGCAGGCCGCGCGCGGGATGTCGGCGTTCATGGCCGCGCGTGCGATCACCGATCCGGTGGATCTGGCGGCGTTCACCGAGGTGTGGATCGGCGCGGTGACCGCGTTGATCCACTGGTGGCAGCGGCATCCGCAGGTGCCGGGGCCGGAGATGGCGGCCCGCACCCGCCGGCTCATCGCCGCGTTCGCCTGACTCGAAACCGGTGGCCGCGCAGCGGTCTCCGCGATGTTGCCTCTTGCCGCCACCTTTATTGACCAGGTAGTAATTTACCCATCAGTCATTAATGTGGCGAGTGGAGGATACGACCATGGCAACCAGATCGTGGTGGGGATGGGGCACCGTCGAGGACGCCGTCACCGGCGCCGAACGCACCGCACTCACCCACCGGATCGCGGCCCTGCTGCCCGGCGCCGACCTCACCATCCACCGGGCACCCGAGCTCACCGCACTCCCGATCCCGCAACCCCGCACCCGCGCCCCGCACGCGCTTGCCGGGATCGCCTCCAACGACACGGCCGACCGCGTGCTGCACGGCCACGGCCAGGCCTTCCGCGATATCGTGCGCAACCTGCTCGGCCGCATCGGCGATGTCCCCGACCTGGTCGTGCGCCCGCGCACCGAGCAGGACGTGGTCGACGTCCTCGACTGGTGCGCCGGCGCGGGACTCGCGGTCATCCCGTTCGGTGGCGGCACCTCGGTCGTGGGCGGCGTCGAACCCCGCGACTGCCGCGACTATCCCGGCAGCGTCGCCCTCGATCTCACCGCGCTCGACCAGGTCCTCGAGATCGACCGCACCAGCCGCGCGGCCCGCATCCAGGCCGGAATCCTCGGGCCCGCACTGGAATCCGCGCTGCGACCTCACGACCTGACCCTGCGGCACTTCCCGCAATCGTTCGAGTTCTCCACCCTCGGCGGCTGGCTCGCCACCCGCGCCGGCGGACACTACGCCACCCTCTACACCCACATCGACGACCTGCTCGAATCGATGCGCGTCGTCACCCCGGTCGGGGTCGGCGAATCGCGGCGGCTGCCCGCCTCCGGTGCCGGACCGGCCCCCGACCGCCTGTTCCTCGGCTCGGAGGGCGTCCTCGGCGTCATCACCGAGGCGTGGATGCGGCTGCAGGATCGGCCCCGCTGGCGCGCGAAGGCCTCGGTCCTGTTCGACGACTACCGCGCCGCCGTCGACGCGACCCGCACCCTGGCCCAATCCGGGCTGAACCCGGCCAACTGCCGGCTGCTCGACCCCGCCGAAGCGTTCCTCAACGCCGGAGTCCTCGCCGCCGGGGGAGTCCTGGTCCTCGGATTCGAATCCGCCGACCATCCCGTCGACGAATCCCTGCGCCGCGCCGTCGAGATCTGCGCCGGTTTCGGCGGCCGCACCCGCGACGAGGCACCCGCCACCGCATCCGACGCCGACCCCTCCGACACCTGGCGCTCGTCGTTCCTGCGCATGCCCTACCAGCGCGACGCCCTTGCCGCCCAGTCGATGATCACCGAAACCTTCGAAACCGCCTGCACCTGGGACCGATTCGACCAGCTGCGCGCCGCCATCGAGACCGCGACCGCCGACGCGTTCCGGTCCACCGGTGTCACCGGCGTGCTGACCTGCCGGTTCACCCACGTCTATCCCGACGGCCCCGCACCCTACTTCGGCGTGTACGCCGCCGGCCGGTGGGGGAGCACCGTCGAACAGTGGGACGAGATCAAAACCGCTGTCTCCGAAGCCATTTCCGCCAACGGCGGCACCATCACCCACCATCACGCCGTCGGCCGCGACCACCGGCCCTGGTACGACCGGGAACGACCCGGACCGTTCGCCACCGCCCTGCGCGCCACCAAACACGCCCTCGACCCCGCATGGATCCTCAACCCGGGCGTCCTCATCGACCGCGAGGGGCAGTCATGAACAACCACCTGCTCCAACGGTTCGGCCCCCTGCGTCGGCTCAGGCCTTCAACGCGGCCGGGGCGGGTGGGTGGACCGGTCAGCGCAGGGAGTAGACGTAGCGGCTGGTCGGGATGACGTCGAGGTCGCGGTCGGCGCCGAAACGGGCGATGCTGTCGAGCATGCGGGTGCAGCGCCGCTCGAGTTCGGCGTCGTCACCGCCGCTTCCCCAGTAGGCGTGCGGATCCGACATCGCGGCCATCGGGAACAGTTCCTCGACAACGGCGTCCACCCGCCCATCGGGGGTGATCGAGCCCAGCACCGGATTCTGGATGTAGCCCAGACTGGCCTGGTTGTCCAGCGCGACCTGGGTGTGGTCGCCGATCCAGTTCTCGAGCCACTGCGCCCGGGTCATCCCCGCCGGAATCCTCATCACCGCGATGCGCGCCAATGCGTCGGCGCGGACACCGCTGTCGGTGCGCGGCGGGCGCAACGGGGTGAGCTCGTCGACGACGAACCCGTCGAGCCGATCGGCCAGCGGCCGCAGCAGCGCGGTGATCTGATCGGGATCCTCGACCCCACGCAGCGTCACCACGGCGTCGACGGGCGTGTCATAGGTGCACATCCACAGCTCGGCCGCGGCGACGTACTCGTCACGGATATTCACCTGCAGTTCGCTGACACCGCAGCAGGACAGCGCCCGCCTCAGTTCGCCATCGTGCAGGCTTGTCTTCAATTCGGCCCCCCACAGCAAATACGTCAGTTTCATAGCCCTGCTACCCGGAATGTGATGCTGATCATCGAACCAACCGGACAGTAACCCAGACTTCGGGACGGCAACCGGCCCGTGTCCCACTGAGCGGAACTGTTAGCAACCCGAACCAACTCGCTCTGGTGGCAACAGTTCCACACCATCCAGCATCAGCCATCGCCAATTTCGGCCGAATCAGAAATTTTCACCAAAAGCCAAATACGCCAAAGGATTTCAATTCGCCGGATCAGCATGTTCGACACCGAGCGCGGAATGAACAACAGCACCGGGCAACCGTCGGTGGTGCAACAACTAAACTGATGATCCGAGAACTGACGCCCCATCATCGGAACAATTCGTCTCATCGCTGGCACGACCCTTCATGTGTTGCCCATCCGCAATCGAAGGAGGAGTCATGGGCACGGAACCGAACCACGACGATCAGATGGACTTCGAAGCGCTCTACCACGACACGGCATCGGAACAGGGTGCTCCCGCATTGATCCCCTGGGACATCGGCGGCCCACAGCCGGTGGTGCAGCAGTTGGTGGCCTACGGCGCCGTGCGGGGCGAGGTGCTCGACCCCGGAACCGGCCCGGGACATCACGCGATCTACTACGCATCCAAGGGCTACTCGGTCACCGGTATCGACTCGTCGCCGTCGGCGATCGAGCGGGCCAAGCGCAACGCGGAGCGCGCCGGGGTGACGGTGAACTTCGAGGTGGCCGATGCCACCAAGCTCGAGGGCTTGGAGGATCGGTTCGACACCGTCATCGACAGCGCGTTCTACCACGTGTTCCTCGACGACGAAGAAACCCAGATCCGGTACGCGCAGGCCCTGCACCGCGCCACGAGACCGGGGGCGCGACTGTTCATGTTCGAATTCGGCCGCCACAACGTCAACGGCCTTCAGCTCGAAGGTTTGCCGGCGGAGAATTTCGACCGCGTGCTTTCCGCGGCCGGGTGGGTCATCGACCACCTGGGAACCACCACCTACCAGGCCAACTTCAGCCCGGAGACGTTCGCCTACATGACCAAGGAGATGAGCGACGACTCCGGATGGGCTGATCGGATGAAGCCGATGATGGAACAACTCCAGATCATCGGGCCGTTGCTGAAGAACAACCGGGTGCACGTGCCCGTGTGGGCCGTGGCCGCCACCCGTCTCGACTAACCCCTTTCGAGCTGCCGCGCACCCGAATGGTTCAGGTCGGCGCTGGTCATTTCCCCAGCGCTGCTCGAGACGCCGCCGGAGCAGTGGAGATGATGCCGATCACCGTTGCGACGATTTGGCCTTCGGGATCGCGGAGGCGCGACAACGATGCCCTGTCCACCAACAGAGATCCGAGAGCGAGATCGACCAGTTCGGCACCGACCTCTTCGGCAGATCGGCGCCCGTCCGGTTCGAACCACGTCCACGCCCATTGCGCGGCACCGAAAATGAGCAGGCTCCGGATACTGGTATCGACGGGCCGGAAGTCACCGGACGCGATGCCCGCGTCGAGGACGCCGAGCAGGATTCCGATGTAATGTCTGCGCAGCTTGCGCCCTTCGGAATCCGCATCCTCCTGCGCGAGTCGTGCGACCTCGCGCTGGAATGCGACGGTCCCGTTTCGGTCGTGCACCTGATACAGCATGGCCGCGTGCAACAGCCCGGCCAGCTGCTCGGGCGGTGTGGCGAAGGTCGACACGATTCGCTCCGCCTCATCGACACGGCGCCGCATATAGGAAACGTGCAGAGCTTCCATCAAGCGCGCCTTCGTGCCGTAATGGTGCACGATCAAGCCCTGCGAGATGCCCAGTTCGCTGGCGACACCGCTGAAACTCGTTCCGTCATAGCCCTTCTCGGCGACATGGCGCGTGAAAATATCGAGAATCGCGCCCGACTTGCCCGGTCCCACCGCATGTTCACTCACTGATCCCGCCCCTCCTCGTCCAAATTTCCGGACACCCTCGCACCGACCGACTGCTCGACCAGTCGTTGACTGAGTGCGCAGTCAGTATTATCATAATGCCCCGAGCCGCAGCGGCGCGTTCTCTACATCAACCATTCATCGCGAAAAGTTGACTTACCGCCCATGTATCAGCACCTCCATTCCGTCGAGGCCGTCATTGAGCGACGAGCCTTCGCACATATCGCATGACCGGCTTCTCTGGCAGCGCCACGTGGTCACCCATGAATGCGGATGTAGCGGCGTGCGGGGATCAGGCGACGGATGCGGTATCGCTGCTCTCGCCTGACCAACTATTGGCCGCGATCGCCGGGCGGCTCACCGAGCCGTTCCCGCTCATCACGTGGGCGAGAGAACTCGGCGATCTGCATGCCGCGCTGATTTCGGCGGTTCTGAATCCGCGGCGGAATGCACCGGAGGTCACCGAGGCGGCGCTGTGCGCGGATATCGCGAAGGTCATCGACAAGATCAACTCTTGGGCCGCGTCCTATACACGCCACACCCGATGCGCCCGTCGCCACACGCACACCTTCGGCGAGGTGATCAGTCATGTGGCGAAGACCTACGCCGAGGCGTGGTGGACGGTGCTGCACAGCGACTGCGAGGAGCTTCGGCACTCCGCGTGGGTCCATCTCGGCGAAGTTCGTGACGGCTACGCCCACCTCATCGGCGATATCCGGGCAGGCCGCGTCCAACTCCCACTGGGCTGGCGAGGCATCCGGCGCACCCAGCCCGCGGGCTGAGGTCCATCCCGGCGCGTACCGCAGGGCGAGGTCGGGATGCACGAAATCCCCCGTCTCGCGACACCGAAGAGCTGATCCGGGAGCGAGTTCGCCCTGACAGCAACAGATTCCACCGTCCAGCCAGTCCAGATCAACACGTCACTGTGACGAATTAACGACCGGGGGCGGGGTCGGAGGATCCCCGCCTCGATCAAGGCCGAGCGCCGCGCGCCGCGGTGGTAGGACTTCCGCCGCGGATCGCTGTCACCCGCGCGCGGCTTGGCGTTGACCCGGCGCGGGCAGGTGCCGCTCATGACTTTCAGGCTGGCATGCCACCCCAATGTTGACAATGGTCACATCTCGTCCCACACTCGGAGATGTGACCAGTGGCAACTTTGCGGTAGCCGCAGGTCCGCGAACCGAGACACCAACCCGGAAAGGAACTCCGATGACAACCACTCGCGTGCTGGTAACCGGCGCCACCGGAAAGATCGGCGGTGCCGTCGCCGCCCAATTGTTGGAGAAGGGCGTGCCGACGAGGGCTTTGGTGCATCGCGACGATGCGCGCAGCGCACGGCTGAGGGCCCTGGGCGCCGACACGGTCGTCGCCGACATCTTCGATATCCAGCAGGTACAGGCCGCGATGGACGGGGTCGACCGGCTGTTCTTCAACCCCCCGTACCACCCCCATGCACTCGACGGTGCGGTCTCCTTCGCCGTGGCCGCGCGGCGCTCGGGTGTCGAGGCGGTGGTGGCGCTGGGGCAGTGGCTGGCCAGCCCTGAGCATCCTTCGCTGATGACCCGCCAGCACTGGTTGATCGACAAGCTGTTCGAGCTGCTACCCGATACCGCCCATGTCGCGGTCGACCCCGGCTGGTTCGCCGACAACTACCTGCAGTTCATCGGTGTGGCCGCCCAGCTGGGCGTGCTGCCCGCGCCGACCGGGGGCCGACGCAACGCGCCTCCCTCCAACGACGACATCGCCCGGGTTGCGGTGGGCGCGCTACTGGACCCGCACCGTCATGACGGTCGGGCCTACCGCCCGACCGGGCCCACGCTGCTGACCGGGGCAGAGATCGCCGACGCCGTGGGTGAGGCGTTGGGCCGACGGGTACGCCACCTCGAGGTTCCCCCTCGGATGCTCATGAAGGCCGTGCGCATGAACGCGAAACGACTCGGTTTCGACCTGTACCTGGAGTCCGGCTTGCGCTACTACGCGCTCGAGGCCGCGCTGGGAACCTGGGAGGTGGGCGGCCCCACCACCCATGTCCGTGATGTCGCCGGCGTCGAACCCGAAGACTTCCCGACCATCGCTCGCCGCTACGCGACCCGCCCGGAAACCCGGCGTACTGCAGGCAATCTCATCCGCCAGATCTGGAACTTCACCTTGACCGGCCTCGTACCGATGCACGACCTGGACCGCTTCGATCGACTCCAGCAGCACCCGCAGCCCGCGCACCCCAGGCTTTCGGGCCAATCCGCAATCTGGCGCAGCGAACACACCACATCGACCGCGACCAGCCGGTCCTAGACCAGCCCCCCTCGGGGGTGGTGTTCGGAAGTGGTGATCGGTTCCGGCGAGGGTCCATCGGCGCTACAGTCGGATTGCTGTGATTTTGCTGCCCATCCAAGGCGGAGGTGAGGTCGTGGCCAATTCAGTCATGGGGGACATGGTCAGTCAGCTGCGGCTCGGGTTTCATCGGCTTCAGGACTGGGCTTACCCGGATGAGATCGACAGCGCCCTGTTCAGGGCCTATATGAAGACGCCGCACGATGTCGGCGGTGAACCGGATGCCCCGGCGACGTTCGAGGAGAAAGAGGAAGAGCAGTGGGAACTCAATACGTTTGTGACGTGTGAGGTTCTCGGCTGGCGGGGGATCTGGACGTCCGAGGAACGTCGACGGCTCGGCAATGTCGATGTCGGGCGTATGGCATATCTCGGGTTTCCGTACTACGGACGCTGGGTGCTGGCTGTTGCGCGTTGCCTCATCGACAAGCGTCACATCACGCTCGGTGAGCTGATCGAGCGGGTGAGCGAGGTGCGGGAACGCTGCGCCGGCGGCGGCAACGCTCTGCTGGAAGCCGTGCCTCGCACGACCGGCGACGGGGAGGCTGTGGCCCGTAACCGCCATCACACGGAGGCGGCCGG
Source organism: Nocardia sp. NPDC059229 (assembly GCF_042754165.1). NCBI lineage: Bacteria > Bacillati > Actinomycetota > Actinomycetes > Mycobacteriales > Nocardiaceae > Nocardia > Nocardia sp. NPDC059229. Next base: position 206,331 of record NZ_JBHZAK010000002.1, on the reverse strand, counting down.
CAAAGGCGATCCGCAGTGTTTCGCCGGTACCGCCGGCGCCCCGCGGTTCGCGGCGGGCGATGCGGTGCGCGTGCGGGATCTGCCGACGATCTTCTACACGCGCACCCAGGAGTACCTGCGGGGCAAGCCGTGCACGGTCGTCGCAGTGTCCTACGAGAGCCTGGTACCGGAAGACGAGGCGTTCGACCGGGAGGATCAGAAGCCCGAGTGGTTCTACATCGTGCGGTTCAAGATGACCGATTTGTGGGAGCCGTATTCGGGTTGTCCGAACGACACGCTGCAGGCGGAGATCTCGGAAACGTGGCTGCAGCCGAACCGAACCGAAGCCCGCGATCATCGAGAGGAATCGGCATGACGGCGAATGGGGAGTCGGGTCACGACAGTTCTGAACGGCACGCGGCGCCGATGGTCGAGGAGGTCACCGACTTCGAGGTGCTCGAGATCTCGTTGCGCGAGTTGGCGATCGAGAAAGGGTTGTTCACCGCCGAGGATCACCGGACCTATACCGAGTTCGTCGAACAGCTGGGTCCGGCGCCCGGCGCCCGGCTCGTCGCCAAGGCCTGGATCGATCCCGATTTCGAGCGGTTGCTGCTCGAGGATCCCATCGCCGCCTGTCTGGAGGTGGGAATCGACTGGTTGCGACCGACCGGCTTCGGGACGCCCAGCGATTTCACGGCATTGCACGTGCTGAAGGACACGCCGACGCTGCATCACGTGATCGTGTGCACCCTGTGCTCGTGCTATCCGCGTCCGATTCTCGGAAACTCACCCGAGTGGTATCGGACGCCGAACTATCGCCGCCGCCTGGTGCGCTGGCCGCGCCAGGTTCTCGCCGAGTTCGGCCTCTTCCTGTCGGAAGACGTCGAGATCCGAGTCGAGGACTCCAATTCCAAGCACAGGTTCATGGTGCTGCCGGTCCGGCCGGATGGCACGGAGGGCTGGACCGAGGAGCAGCTCGCAGAGATCGCGACGCGGGACTGCTTGATCGGCGTCGCCCTTCCCAAGCCCGGCGTGAGAGCGACTGTGGACCGCCCCGTGCACCCTGCCACCCACCCGGCCGAGAAGTACTGACTCCGAGAGGCCGAGCAATGCCGACCGAAGACGACGTCACACATGTCCGAGTGCGGACGCTGGAGCAGATCGCCGCTCGCGGACAGGTGTGGTCGCGCATGGCCGACAAGTACGGCGTCGCCGATCCGGTGCCGCCATGGCGGTCGAGTCTCGACGGGATGTGCGACGCACTCGACAGGGAAGGAACGGTACTGCCACTTCTCACGCGTCGCCTCGAGGAGGACCGCCTCTCCACCGAGGTGTACACGACACTGCCGTTCCCGGAGAATCAGCTCGTCGCGCTGGCGCACTCACTGATCGCCAGAAAAGTCATCGATGAGGCTGCCCTGGCCGACCGCATGGAAGCCGTGCGGGCGAGGCTGGAAGGCGACGGGGGGTGAGCGTGCGGCGTGCGGCCCGGAACCGCCGCACACCCGAGAACAGACCGGCTGTGAGGGACGGTGTGGCTACACGAGGCTGCGTTCGGCCACGATGGCGGCGGCCGCGCGGCGGCCCATCCGGATCGCGCCGTCCACGTGCTGGAAGCCGTGCCCTGCCAGGTCCGAGCAGCAGAAGTGGATCGGGCCGACCGGGTCGCGGTGGTCGCGGCCGTAGCGGGTCATGCCACCCAGGTCGAAGCTGACGCCGTAGGCGCCGCGGGTCCATTCCTCTGCGCCCCAGTCGGATTCGTAGTAGACGACCGGGTCGGCGGCCTCGGGGCCGAGGTAGCGGACCAGGCAGTCGAGCACGGCCTGCTTGCGCTCGGCGGGGCTCATCTCGAACACGGCGTCGGCCTGTTCGTGGGCGATGAAGCCGACCATCGCGCCGTTGGTGGCGTCGTGGTTGGTGTTGTCGTAGACCTCCGACACGATGTCGGTATCACTGAAACCGGTGCCGGACAGGCCTTTCGCGCGCCAGAACGGGGTCGGGTACACCGCGTGCACCTTGACCACGAAACCGAACGACATGTGCTGGTACATCTGCTGGCGACGGCGTGGCATGGGCGGATCGAAGCTGATGCCGGAGTACAGGTTCGGTGGCACCGCCAGCACCACGCGGTCGGCGCGCACCTCCAGATCGCCGTCCGCGAAGACAGTGACGCCGGTCTCGGACCATCGCATCTTCCGCACCGGCGAATTCAGGTGCACATCGTCGCCGAGGGCGGCGGCCAGGCGTTGCGAAACCTGTTGCATGCCACCGATGACCCGCTTGTCCAGCATGAAGGTGTCGGTGGCCAGCGCGGTGTAGGACCCCTGCGCGGCGGCCATGTGCAGTGCCTGCAGTGTCGAGAAGGTGTGTGCGGGCTTGGTCAGCATGGCTCCGGAGACGAAGAACGCCACCGTCTCGCGGGCGTAGTCGTTGTCGGACTGCCGCTCCAGCCACAGGCTGAACGGGATCGAATCCAGTTCGGCCGCAAGCGGATGCGCCCACGGCTGCTCCGCGCCGACCTCGGCGGCCAGCCCGTCGAGCAGCTGAATGAGGCGGTCGATCTCGGCGGCGGTGTCGGCGGGTGCGGGGAAGACGTCGCCGGTGAACTGCTGGCGGGTGCCGTCGGCGGCGAGGTAGACCGATTCGCCGTCGCGGTAGCGGGAGAAGGTCTTCAGGCCGAGTTCCTCGACCAGCTCGAGGGCGGCGGTGTGATGCGGGGACAGCCACTGGCCGCCGATCTCGATCATCGCGTTCTCGATGTCGCCGGTCCAGGTGCGTCCGCCGACTCGATCACGAGCCTCCAGCACGGCCACGGTCAGACCGGCCTTGTGTAGTTCGGTGGCGGCGGTCAGGCCGGACGGCCCGGCGCCGACGATCACGACGTCGCGAGTGATGACAGGCACGAGAACTCCTTGCTGAACATCGAGTTTTCCTGGAGATAACCCGAGGGTTGCTGTTTCTAGTATGTGGGTGCGCTCACGGTCCCGCTCGCTCCACTGCGGCGACTCGGCCGGCCCCTCAATCGCCATTCCGGCGTGCCGGCCGAGTTGTCAGCGCGTGGGCAGGGGCTCGTTCTGGGTGATGCAGTGGATGCCGCCGCCGCGCGCGAAGATCTCCCGCGCGTCGACGGTCACGATGGCGCGGCCGGGATAGGCATCGGCCAGCACGGCCGCGGCCTCGGTGTCGTTGCGGTCGTCGAATCCGCACACGATGACCGCACCGTTGCACACGTAGTGGTTGATGTAGCTGTAGTCGACGAAGCCCTCCTCGTCCCGCAGCGTTCGCGGGGCGGGCACCGGCACCACCTCGAAAGGCTTTCCGGCCGAATCGGTTTCGGCGGCCAGCTGCTTCATGAGCTGCCGGCTGAGCGCATGATCGGGGTGCTCGAGATCACGCTGGTCGTGCACCAGGACCACACCCGGTGCGGGCAGCGCGGCGACGATGTCCGCATGCCCGCGGGTGCCGAATCGTTGCGAGTCCCGCCACAGTCCGCGCGGCAGCCAGATCACCGTGTCGACGCCGATCGTGCGGCGCAACTCGGCCTCGATCTGCGCCTTGGTCAGGCCCGGATTGCGGTAGGGGTCCAGCTGCACGGTCTCGGTGACGAGGACCGTCCCGCGGCCGTCGACCTGGATGCCGCCGCCCTCGTTGACCAGCGCCGAATCCACCACCGGCGTCCCGGCCGCGGCCGCGACCGCCCGGCCGATCTTCGCATCGTGGTCCCACCTGGCCCATTCCTGTTGGCCCCAGCCATTGAACACCCAGTCCACCGCCGCGACCGACCCGTTCGCGGCGTGCACGAAGGTCGGCCCGATATCGCGCATCCAGGCATCGTCCAGGGGCGCTTCGAGGATCTCGATCGCACTCGACAGGCAGGTCCGGGCCGCCGCCGCATCGGCCGGATCCACGATCATGGTGACCGGTTCGAACTCGGCGACCGCATGGGCCACCGCCGTCCACGCCGTGCGGGCCTCGGTCACCGCCTGCGGGGTCGCGGTGATCTCCGACCCGGCGGGCGGGAACGCCATCCAGGTGCGCCGATGCGGTGCGTGCTCGGCGGGCATGTGCCAGGTCATCAGGGCCGCCCGAAGGGGTGCTGGTGATCCACCGGCGCGGTCAGGCGGGCGTAGGTGTCGGGCCGGCGGGTGTCCAGGAACGGGAACAGGGTCAGCCAGTCGCCGCGCTGATCCAGATCCAGATCGGCGACCAGCACCGCCGCCTCGTCGCGCGGGGCCTGCACCAGGATCCGGCCGTAGGGGTCGGAAATGAAGGACGAACCGTAGAAGGTGATCTCGCCCTCGTCGCCGAAACGGTTGGGCACCACCATGAATGTGCCGCTGGTGATGCCGTTGCCGACGATCACGTGCTGCCACAGCGGCTGGGTGTCGAAGGCCGGGAAGGAGGGTTCGGAGCCGATGGCGGTCGGGTAGACGATCACCTCCGCTCCGGCCAGCGAGTACAGCCGCGCCACTTCGGGGAACCACTCGTCCCAGCAGGTCGGCATGCCGATGCGGACGTCACCGAGTTCCGGATGCGTGTGCGGGCGGTAGGACTCCTCGGTCGCGGGGCCCGCGCGGAAGTAGGTGTCTTCGTAGTAGCCGGCGCTGATCGGAATGTGCAGCTTGCGGGTGCGACCGACGAGTTCGCCGCTGGGGGATACCAGGATCGCGGTATTGAAGCCCAGCCCGTCGCCCTGATCGGCGCGCTCGTACAGCGAGGCGTGCACGAACACGCGGTGCTCGATGGCCGCCTTCGCCGCGAAGGTGACGGTGGGCCCGGTCGTCAGATCCTCGGCATCGGCGCCCGGGTTGTCGCCGCCGCGCACGAACGCCGGGTATTTGCTCAACGTCAGTTCCGGCAGGAACACGGCCTTGGCTCCGAGCTCGGCCGCCTGGGCGATGCCCGCGCTCAGCTCGGCGCGCAGCGCATCGGCGTCGGCCTGCCAGCGGTGCTGTACCAGGGCCACCCGCAGCGGCGGGCGGACCGGCTCGCCGACCCGGGCGTGCGAGACGGGCGGTTCGAAACAGGTGACGACGTGCATGATTCCTCCTGTAGTGGGAATAGGACTGCGGCGCAGTGGGATTCGCTAGACGGTGGGCGCCTGCACGGTGGGCATCGGATCGCCCGACACCGCGCGCGGCAATGTCCGGCTCCGGAAGTACGCCGGATCCCGCCAGCGCTGCACCAGCATCAGCGCCGCGCCCAGCACCAGAATCCCGAACCCCAGATAGAACACCAGTCCGATGCCGAAGATCTCGGCGCCGCTACCGGTTGCCGGATCGAGGCTCTCCCGCACCGAGATGGCGAAGATGATCAGCAGCATGGCGCCGCCGAGCAGCGGGAACAGCAGCTTGAACAGGAAATCGCGGCCCGAGGCGAACCACCGCTTGCGGAAGTACCAGACGCACGCGAACGCGGTCAGTCCGTAATACCAGCAGATCATGATACCCAGCGCGGCGATCGTGTCCTGCAGGACGTGCTCCGACAGCAGCGCGGTCAGCGCGTAGAAACCGCCCGCCACCATCGCGGCGACCGCGGTGGTGAACCGCGGCACCTGATAGCGCGGGTGCACCGAAGCGAACCGGCTGGGCAGTGCCCGGTAGGTGCCCATGGCGAGCATGGCGCGCGCCGCGGGCAGGAAGGTGGCCTGCAGGCTGGCGATGGTGGAGACCAGCACCGCGAGGTACAGCAGAATCTCGCCGTTGCCGCCGAGCACCGGCTGGGCCAGCGCGCCGAACACATTGTCCGAGGTCTGCGGATTGCCCAGTCCGATACCGGTTTCGCCGACTCCGGCGTACCACATGAGCGACACCGCCAGCAGCAGATAGGTGCCGAGCACGGTCAGGATCGACAGCACTCCGGCCCGCCCGGGGGTGCGCTGCGGATCCTTGCACTCCTCGCCGAGGGTCAGCGCGGTATCCCAGCCCCAGTACAGGAACACCGACCCGATCAAGCCCATGGCGAACGCGCCCAGGGTGAGTCCGGTGAACGGATCGAACCAGTCGATATCGAAGCTCAGCCCGGACGGCGCGTCCCCGGCCAGCGCCTTCCACAGCGCCATACCGGCGAACACCAGCAGCACCGTCAGCTGAAAGCCGACCAGCACGTACTGCAGGCGTTCACTCGACGTGATGCCGCGGCTGGCCGCCCACCCGGCCGCCGCCAGGAACGCCAGCGTGGTCACGATATTGATCGGCTTGTTGTCACCGAGGGTCGCGATGGTCTCCGACCCCACCAGCTTGCCCACGAACAGGTACAGGAACTCCGCGCCGACCGCCGCGATGTTGGCCAGCACGATCACCACGGCGATCACCGAACCCCACCCGGCCATCCAGCCGACGTAGGGGCCCAGGGATCGTGCCGACCAGGTGAACGAGGCTCCGCAATCCGGGGTTTCGGCATTGAACTCGCGATAGGCGTACGCCGCCAGGAACATCGGAATGAATCCGGCGATCAGCAGCGCCGGCATCTTGAGGCCGACAGCGGCGACGATCAGACCCAGACTGGCCGTCGTCGTATACGCCGGCGCGATGGAGGCGATACTGAGCACGGCCCCGGCCAGCACGCCGACCTTGTTGGTAGCCAATCCCTTGCCGCTCGAGGCTGAGGATTCGATCCCCGGAGAATTCTGGATGAGCATGAGAGCTCCTCTTGCGAGGGTCTGGCGGCGGTGGGAGCGAGAAGCGCGCTCCCACCGGCGCCGCGCCACGGTGGAGACACCGGCCTGGAACGGCCGGTTCGGCACGAGATCCGGCGCAGGGGCCGGGGTGCCGGGAGATGACGTCAGCGAGTGAGCGCGACGTATTTTGTGTCGAGGTATTCGTGGATCCCCTCGGACCCGCCCTCGCTGCCCAGGCCGGACTGTTTGACTCCGCCGAAGGGAGCGGCCGGATCGGAGACGACACCGCGATTGATGCCGACCATGCCGGCTTCCAGGGCGTCGCTCACGCGCAGAGCGCGATCGAGGTCTTTCGTGAAAATATAAGCCGCCAAACCGAATTCGGTGTCATTGGCGGCGGCCACCACCTCGGCTTCGGTATCGAAACCGTAGATCGCGGCGACCGGGCCGAAGATCTCTTCCCGGTGCATCCGCGCGGTGCGCGGCACCGTGTCGAGCACGGTGGGCTCGAAGAAACAGCCCGGGCCGTCGAGCGGCTTGCCGCCGGTGCGCAGCACAGCGCCGGAGGCGATCGCGTCGTCCACCAGTGCGGTCACGGTCGCGCGCTGCCGCTCGTTGATCAACGGTCCGAGATCGACGTCCGGCTGGTAGCCGGGGCCGACGCGCAGCGCGGCCAGCCGCTCGGCGAAGCGGGACGCGAACTGCTCGCGCAGCGAATTGTGCACGTAGAGACGGTTCGCCGCCGTGCACGCCTGACCGCCATTGCGCATCTTCGCGGCCATCGCGCCATCGAGGGCCTGGTCCAGATCGGCGTCGTCGAACACGATGAACGGCGCGTTGCCGCCCAGTTCCATGGACGTGCGCAGCACATTGCCGGCGGCCTGCCGCAGCAGCAGCGTGCCCACCCGGGTGGACCCGGTGAAGGTCAGCTTGCGCAGCCGCGAATCCGCCAGCAGCGGCGCGGTGACGGCCGCGGCGTCGCTGCCCGGCAGCACCGACAGCACCCCCTCGGGCAGACCGGCCTCGGCGAAGATCGCGGCCAGCGCCAGCATGGTGAGCGGGGTGTCCTCGGCGGGCTTCGCGATCACGGTGCACCCGGCCGCCAGGGCCGGGCCGATCTTGCGAGTACCCATGGCCAGCGGGAAGTTCCACGGTGTGATGGCCAGCACCGGGCCGACCGGCTGCCGGGTGACCAGAATGCGGCCGGTGCCCGCGGGCGCGGTGGTGTAGCGGCCGCCGATCCGGACCGCCTCCTCGCTGAACCAGCGCAGGAACTCCGCGCCGTAGGCCACCTCGCCGCGCGACTCGGCGATGGTCTTGCCCATCTCCAGGGTCATCAGCAGCGCGATCTCCTCGGTGCGATCCACCAGCAGTTCCCAGGCCCGCCGCAGGATCGCGGAGCGCTCGCGGGGAGTCGTCGCGGCCCACTCGGATTGCACCCGGCAGGCCGAGTCGAGGGCCCGCAGGGCGTCCGCACGGCCCGCGTCGGCGACCTCGGTGAGCAGGTCACCGGTGGCCGGATCGGTCACGGTGAAGGTGCCGCCGCCGGACGCGGGGGCCGCGACTCCGTCGATCCACACACCGGTGGGAACGAGGGCGCGAACGAAGTCGAACTCGGACAACAGATTTCCTCAGCAGTCGATTACGCGGACAGATCACCGATGGCGGTGCACAACACATCCAGGGCGTCGTTCAGCAGGTCCTCGCCGATCACCAGCGGCGGCAGCAGCCGGATCACATTGCCGAAGGTGCCGCAGGTCAAGGTGAGCACACCCTGCTCCAGGCAGCGGGCGGCGATGGCGGTGGTCAGGGCGGCATCGGGTTCGGTGCCGCCGGGGCGGACGAACTCCAGCGCCAGCATCGCGCCCCGGCCGCGCACCTCGCCGATGGCCGGAACCTGCTGCGCGAGTGCGCGGAAGCGGGCCGAGGCGATCTCGCCGATGCGGCGGGCGCGGGCGTTGAGATCGTGCTCGCGGATGGCGTCGATGGCGGCCAGCGCGGCGGCGCAGGCGACCGGATTGCCGCCGTAGGTGCCGCCCAGGCCGCCCGGGTGTACCGCGTCCATGAGATCGGCGCGGCCGGTGATCGCCGAGAGCGGCATCCCGCCCGCGATGCCCTTGGCCATGGTGATGATGTCGGGCACCACGCCCTCGTGCGCGCAGGCGAACCAGTCGCCGGTGCGGGCGAAACCGGTCTGCACCTCGTCGGCGATGAACACCACGCCATGGGCACGGGCCCAATCGGCCAGCGCCGGAAGGAATCCCGGTGCGGGCACGATGAATCCGCCCTCGCCCTGGATCGGCTCGATGATGATGGCCGCCACCGAGGTCGCGCCGATCTGCTTCTCGATCCGGGTGATCGCCTCCCGCGCCGCCGCCGCGCCGTCCTGACCGCCGTCGCGGAACGGATACGACATCGGCATCCGGTAGACCTCGGGCGCGAACGGGCCGAAATTCTGCTTGTACGGCATGGATTTCGCGGTCAGCGCCATGGTCAGGTTGGTGCGGCCGTGATAGGCGTGATCGAAGGCGACCACTGCGGGGCGGCCGGTGGCCAGGCGCGCCACCTTGACGGCGTTCTCCACCGCTTCCGCGCCGGAATTGAAGAGCACGCTGCGCTTCTCGTGATCGCCCGGAGTCAGCGCGGCCAGCTGCTCGGCCACCTCGATGTAGCCCTCGTACGGGGCCACCATGAAACAGGTGTGGGTGAACCGCTCGGCCTGATCCTTGATCGCCGCAACGACTTTCGGATGCGACGCCCCGACACTGGTGACCGCGATGCCCGCGGCGAGATCGATGAGCGCATTGCCGTCCACATCGACGATGACGCCACCATCGGCATCGGCGGTGTACACCGGGGCGGTGGAACCGACGCCCGCGGCGACGGCGCCCTTGCGGCGCACCGCCAGTTCCTGCGAGCGCGGGCCGGGCAGGGCGGTCCGGAGCACCCGCTGCTGCGGAATCCGGTAGCTGATCTCTGTCATGACAGTCTTTCTGCGGAAGGGAATTCGGGGGCCGGCGCAGCCGGAATCAGTCGTGTGCGCTCATGACGTGCTTGATGCGCGTGTAGTCCTCGACGCCGTAGGCGGACAGATCCTTGCCGTGGCCCGAGCGCTTGAAACCGCCGTGCGGCATCTCGGCGACCAGCGGAATATGGCAGTTCACCCACACCGCGCCGAAGTCCAGTGCGGCCGAAACCCGCTGCACCACACCGTGATCGCGGCTCCACACGCTCGAGGCCAGGCCGTAGACCACGTCATTGGCCAGACGGATGGCCTCGGACTCGTCGGCGAAGGTCTGCACGGTGATCACCGGGCCGAAGATCTCCTCCTGCACGATCGGATCGTCCTGGCGCACACCGGTCACCACGGTCGGCGCGAAGAAGAAGCCGCGCTCGCCGATCCGCACACCGCCGGTGGCGATGGTGCTGTGCGCGGGCAGCGCCGCGATCTTGCCGGTGACCGACTCGAAGTGGCGGATGTTGTTGAGCGGGCCGTAGGCGGCATCCGGATTGTCGGGCAGGCCCGGCTGCACCGTGTGCGCCTTCTTCACCAGGGCCTCCACGAAGGCGTCGTGCACGGACTCGTGCACCAGCACGCGGGTGGCGGCCGTGCAGTCCTGACCGGCGTTGAAGTAGGCGGCATCGCCGATGCGATCGGCGGCGAGCGCCAGATCCGCGTCGTCGAACACCAGGACCGGCGCATTGCCGCCCAATTCCAGATGCGCCCGCTTCACCTGATGGGCGGCGGCGGTGGCCACCTCGATGCCCGCGCGCACCGAACCGGTGATGGCCACCATGTCCAGGGCCGGATGCGCGACCAGCGCGGCCCCGGTGCCCGCGGTGCCGAGCACCACGTTCAGGACGCCGGCGGGCAGGATGTCCCGGGTCAGTTCGGCCAGCACCAGGGTGCTGCGGGGCGTGGTGTCACTGGGCTTGAGGACGACCGTATTGCCGGTCGCCAGCGCCGGGCCGATCTTCCAGATGGCCATCATGAGCGGGTAGTTCCACGGCGTCACCTGGCCGATCACGCCGACCGGTTCGCGGCGCACATAGGAGGTGAAGCCCTCCAGGTACTCACCGGCCGACTTGCCCTCCAGCAGCCGCGCCGCCCCGGCGAAGAAGCGCAGGTGATCCGCGCCCGCGGCGACCTCCTCGGAGGCGATCAGATGCTTGAGCTGGCCGGTATCGAGGGACTGCGCCTCGACCAGGGCCTGCGCATTGGCTTCGATGGCGTCGGCCAGTTTCAGCAGGGCGGCCTGGCGGCGGCTCGGAGTGGCGGCCTTCCAGGCCGGGAAGGCGCGGGCGGCGGCGGCCACGGCGGCATCCACATCGGCGGGCCCGGAGATCGGGCTGCGGCCGGTCACGGACTCGTCCACCGGGCTGATCAGGTCGAACGACTCCGCTGCGGTGGCGGCCGTAAACTGGCCGTCGATGTAGTTGCGAAGTATCTCCGTGGTCATGTCTGCCCGTTCTCGTGCGATGTGGGAGTGCTGCTCGATTGCCACCGAGTGTGCTGCGCGACACACCCCTGCGTCACCTGCCGAATCGGCGTGACTCGAGAGTGGGGTTTCACCATTGTGTCCAGTTGCTGTGGGAGAGCTATGAGTGTGGGAATTCCGGTCCGATGGATCCTGTCGCAGCCGGAGCTGGGATTGGTGCTCAAGGGCGGCGGTGCCGGACTGGGCCGGGAGATCGCGCTCGCGCTCACCTCCGAACTCACCGAACCGCAGCAATGGCTCTCCGGCGGGGAACTGGTGCTCACCACCGGCATGGGTTTGCCGCTCAGTCGCCCCGATCGACTGCGCTACCTTCGTGATCTCGACTCGGTGGGGGTGGTCGGCGTCGGATTCGGAGTCGGGCTCTCACACCCGGCCGTGCCCGAGGACCTGGTCGAGGCCGCCGACGAGCTCGGGCTGCCGCTGTTCGAGGTGCCGCTGCCGACGCCGTTCGGCGCGATCACCAAGAAGGTCATGCAGCGGCTCGCCGAACAGGAGTACGAAAAGGTGCTGCGGGCCTCGCGCAGCCAGCCGCGCATGACCCGCGCCGCGATCCAGGGCGTGCCCGCCGTCATCAAGGAATTGTCGGCGGCGCTGTCGGCCACCGCGATCGTCGTCGGAGCCGATGGCGTGGTGACCGACGCGCATCCCGGGCCGGTGCCCGCCGAGATCATCGACAAGATCACCGAATTTCTCGGGACCCGCGGCGAAGGCGCGGCCAGCGGCGTGATCCACACCGCCCCCGACGTTTTCATCGCCGTGCAGGCCATCGCGGCCGGGCCCGCCACGCACGGGCATCTCGCCGTCGTCACCACGACCGCGCTGAGCCCTGTCGACCAGGTGCTGCTCGGGCACGCCAGCTCACTGCTCGCCCTGGACTTCGAGAAACCCGCGCGACTGCGCATCGCGCAGAACCGCTTGAACACCCAGGCCATCGCCATGCTGCTCGAGGAACCGACCACGCTCGACACCGTGTGGGGGCATCTGACTCCGGCCGCCGACCGGGCCGGGCGCGTGCGCGCACTGGTGCTGCGCTGTCCCTCGGCGGACACCGCCGAACGGGTCGTCGAGGCCGTCGACACGCGGCTGGCGACGCTGAGCAGGCAGCTGTTCGCCCATCTGGCCGACGATCGGGCCGCCATTCTGCTGGCCGGCACCGAGACCGAGGAATCGGCGGAGCAGCTGCTGCAATCCGTGCCCGCGAGCGTGCGCGCCACCGTGCGTGCCGGGATCAGCGCGCCACATCCCCTGCGCCGCTTCGCCGCCGCCATCGAACACGCGGAGCTGGCCGCGTCCGCGGCGCCGCCCGGGGCGAGCCCGCAGGAGCTCTCCGCGCTGGCCGGGCACTCCCTGCTGACCTTCCCGGAGGCGCGGCGGATGCTCGGCGCAGTATCGGAGGCCATGCTCGCGCCGCTCGTCGGCTATGACGAGCGGCACGACACCAACCTGGTGGACTCGCTGCGCGCCTACCTCGAGGCGCACGGGCAATGGGAAGCCGCCGCCAACGCCCTCGGCGTGCACCGGCATACGCTGCGCAGCCGGATCGTCAAGATCGAATCCGTGCTCGGTTGCCGGCTCGATACCGCCCGGGTGCGCGCCGAGCTGCTGCTGGCGGTTATCGCCCGGCGCTGACCTTGGCCGCCTCCGCCAATCCGGCGTTGACCACGCACAGCCGCGCGATATCGACGACGCCGGAGCGGCGCAGACCACCGGCCAGTTCCCGCAGCCTGGCGGCGGAATCGGTGTCACCCCAGGCCGTCACGAGATCGCGGGCCGAGGCGGTGGGGTCGGCCCCGGCGAGGACCGCGACCGTGAGCGCGTGCCAGCGCGACTGCAATTCATCGCCCAGCACGGCGGCAGCCAGGCTCTCCCAGCGGTCCGACACGGGCTTCGCATCGAAAGCCGTTGCCAGCCAGTCCAAACCGATGAGATCGCCCAGCTCGCGGTAGGTCTGCGCAACCAGCGGCACCGGAAGCTGTGCGCGCCGGGCGATGTCGCTCAGCGGCAGCGCCTGCGCCAGCAGACGCAGGTTCGCCAGGTCGCGTCCGGTATGCCCGCAGGGTCGCGGCAGCACCGTGATCAATTCCGCGACCAGCGGCGCGTGACGGTCGATCTCCTCCGACCAGGAGCCGGAGCCGGGCTGGGTCAGCAGCCAGGCGGTGGCCTGTTCGACGGCCGCCTGAATGCCGTTGAGGATGCTCATGCGCACCCGCGGCGAGACGCCGGGCAGAGCGAGGACGTCGCGCCACCAACCGTCGATATCGAGCACGGTGTGCACCACCGTGCAGGCCAGCACGATGTGCGCGGTGCCCGCGCCGAGGCGCTCCTCCAGGCGGTGGATCATGCCGGGGCCGACCCGGTTGATCACCTGGTTCGCCACCGCCACGGCCACGATCTCCCGGGCCACCGGGTGCTTGCGCAGCACGTCCGCACCCAGCCCGGTGCGCACCGAATCGGGGAAGTAGCCGAACACGGTCCCGGCCACCACCGGATCGTCGAGAATTCCGGCGGCCAGCAGTTCATCGCGGACCAGGTTCTTGGCCATGGCCAGCAGTACCGCGATCTCCGGACGCACCAGGCCGGTTCCCGCGCGGCGGCGGGCGGTGAGCTCCGCCGGGGTGGGCAGGAATTCGGCGGCGCGGTCGAGACCGGTGGCCTGCTCCAGGTTCTCGATCAAACGGCCGTGCCGATCGATCAGGAAGGGGGCGTGCGCCTCGGCCAGGCTGATGGCCAGCGCCTGCCGATCGCAGTCGGCGAGCACGGCGGCGACCACCGCGCCGGCATTGTCGGCCAGCAGCCGATCCCGTTCGGCCGGGGTCAGCGAACCCGCGGTCACAGCGGCCGCGAGCGCGATCTTGAGGTTCACCTCGCGATCCGAAATCGCCACGCCCGCCGCATTATCGATGAAATCGGCATTGACCCGGCCGCCCGCCACCGCGAACTCGATGCGCGCCCGCTGGGTGAGACCCAGATTGCCGCCCTCGCCGACCACCCGGCAGCGCAGCCGCGACGCCGGAATCCGCACCTCGTCATTGGCCGGGTCGGCGACCGCGGTGTCCGGCTCGTCGCCGCCGCGCACATAGGTGCCGATGCCGCCATTGAACAGCAGGTCCACCTCGGCGCTCAGAATCGCCCGGATCACCTCGGGCGCGGGCAGTTCCGTCGCGGTGACGCCCAGCCGATCACGCACCTCGGGGGAGAGGGGGACGGACTTGGCGGTGCGCGGCCAGACGCCGCCGCCCTCCGAGATCAGGGCGCGGTCGTAGTCGGCCCAGCTGCTGCGCTCCAGACCGGCCAGGCGGCGGCGCTCACCATGCGACAGCAGCGGATCCGGGTCCGGGTCGAGGAAGATGTGGCGGTGGTCGAAGGCCGCCACCAGCAGAATCCGATCGGTTTCGAGCATGCCGTTGCCGAAGACGTCGCCCGACATATCGCCGATACCCGCCACCGTGAACGGCTGCGCGTCGGCGTCGATGCCCAGCTCGGCCAGATGCTGCCGGATCGAGCACCACACGCCCCGCGCGGTAATGCCCAGCGCCTTGTGGTCGTAGCCGCTGGAACCGCCCGAGGCGAACGCGTCGCCGAGCCAGAAACCCCGCGATACCGCAATGCCATTGGCCAGATCGGAGAAGCGCGCGGTGCCCTTGTCCGCCGCGACCACCAGATACGGATCGTGATCGTCGTACACCACGCAGTGCGCGGGCGGGATCGTCACGCCGTCGACAATATTGTCGGTGACATCGAGCAGACCGCCGATGAACGCCGAGTACGCCAATTCGACAGTGGCGGGATCGCTGCCGCGCCGGGCCACGAACACGCCCTTCGCGCCGGTCGGCACGATGACCGCGTTCTTCACCGTCTGGGTCTTCATCAGCCCGAGCACCTCGGTGCGGAAATCGTCCCCGCGATCCGACCAGCGCAAGCCGCCGCGGGCAATAGCGCCGCCTCGCACGTGGCTGCCCTCCACATCGGCGGCGTGCACGAAGATCTCGCGATAGGGCGTGACCGGGGCCGAGATCGAGAGCCGGGCCGGATCGACCTTGAACGCGGCCACCGCGCGACCCGGCTGATACCAGTTGGTGCGCAGCACCGCGGTGCAGAAGGTGTGCAGGCCACGCAGCAGCTGATCCTCCGGCAGCGTGGCCGCGGCCTCCAGCCGTCGCTGCACCGCCGCATCAGCGGCGGCCACCGACTCGGCCCGCCCGGCCGTTCGCGCCGGATCGAACCTGGCGTGGAACAACTCCACGAACGCGCGCACGAATTCGACATGGGCGGAAAGGATCTCGGTGACCGTGACCTCGCTCAGGCGCAGGCCCACCTGCCGTAGATAGCGGCACGCGGCACGCACCAGGACCACATCCTGCCACGCCAGCTCGGCCGTGCCGACCAACCCGATCAACCCGTCGACCTCCACGGCGGTGTCCACGGCCGCCAGGAACGCGTCCGCGATCAGCTCGGCCGTTCGCTCGTGCAGCGGAAAAGCGGTGGGGCGGAAGGTGAACCGATGCACGGCGCGCAGCTCATCGCCGCTCACCTCATGGGTGATCACCTGCAATCCCAGCGCCGAGAAGACCTCGATCAGCGTGGTGAGATGCGGCGGCGCGCCATGCCAGACCAATCGCGCCGACGGCAGCTCACCCGCGATCCGCTCGAATTCCAGCCGGGGGACAGCATCGATCCGCTGTTCGTCCAGCGTGCCGGTGCCTACTCCGCGATGCATCCGTTCAACTCCCTGTGCGCGATGGGTCCGTCCGCAGCCAATCTGCCGTATGGGAGACCCACGACACAGTGGACGAACCGGCACGCTCACCCCACCCCGATCCACCGCCCTGTCCATTGCCCGCCGACCCCGCTCGCCGGATGGGGAAGCGTCCATGCCACCCCGGACCGCCCCCGGAGACGGAGCCGAACACGCATCCAATGGCGACCGCGAGATACAAGAAATCCGGCGACGTGGTCGGCGTGCCGCCGGACGCTCGCAGCGCGTCGTTCACCGAGTCGCGCGCCTTCGGCCACGCCGCGGCCGCTGCCGCGGCCACCCCGTAAGTCGTCGAATCTCGTCGGCTGAATCTCGTCGGCGAGTGATCGCCGGGACCGCCTGTACGCGACATGCGAGCAGGCCGGCTGCCGCTGGAGCAGGAGGAACCACACCGCCTCTACTCCAGCGGCCCGATCATTCACCTCACCGCTGCACACAACGCGTCTGAGCGCTCCACCTGATCGGGTCCTTCGGCAGCACAGCGGATTATCATGGGGGTTTCGGGGGGCGTGAATCGCAGGTGACCCACATGGTCGAGGATGACCCCCTCAGAACACACCGGGATATGGATATGGCGGCTCCACCAGTCGCGGAGCTGAGTTCGGTGGGGTTCGAGGATGCCGAGGAGATCGGGCGGGGCGGGTTCGGCGTGGTCTGCCGCTGCATCCAGCGCGACTTGGATCGCGTCGTCGCGGTGAAGGTGCTCACCACGGCTGAGCCGGACGAGGAAAGCAGAGCGCGATTTCTGCGGGAGCAACGCGCGATGGGGCGACTGACCGGCCACCCGAACATCGTCGGGGTTTTGCAGATCGGCGAGATCTCTTCTGGGAGACCGTATTTGGTGATGCAGTGCCACGAGCGCGGATCCCTCGAGGACCGGATCCGCAGGGACGGTCCGCTTTCTGTGGAGGAGGTGCTGCGGCTCGGGATCAAGGTGGCCGGGGCGCTCGAGACGGCGCACCGGCTCGGTATCGTGCATCGTGACGTCAAACCGGCGAATATCCTGTTCACCGAATACGGGGAGCCGGCGTTGTGCGATTTCGGCGTCGCCCGTTTCGCCGGCGGATTCGAGACCAAGGCCGGAACGGTGATGGCGTCGCCGGCTTTTGCTGCTCCCGAGGTTCTCGACGGCCATTCGCCCGGTCCAGCGTCGGACGTGTACGGGCTGGGAAGCACGTTGTTCTGTGCGCTCACCGGACATGCCGCTTTCGAACGCCGGAGTGGGGAACAGGTCGTTGCGCAGTTTCTCCGGATCACCACCGATCCGGTGCCGGATCTGCGCACGGGCGGGATCCCCGACGATGTGTGCGCGGCAATCGAGACCGCGATGGACCGCGATCCGTCGCAGCGCCCCTCCGCTATCGCCTTCGGTAAGCAGCTGCAACGCATCCAGCGCGACCATGGTTACTCCGTCGATGAGATGACCATCCGCGGTGAACCCGACAACGTGCAGGAAGCGCACGTACCGGCGCGGGGACAGTGCCGTCGCAGCGGGGATACGGGTGCCCTTCGGTTGGAACTGACAAGCTTCGTCGGTCGGAAGGCACAACTGTCCGAGGTGAAGAAGGCGCTGTCGGAATCGCGTCTGGTTACGCTGACGGGCATCGGTGGGGTCGGCAAGACGCGGCTCGCGGCGCGGGCGGCGAGCAAGGTGCGCCGCAGTTACGCAGACGGGGTGAGATTGGTCGAGTTCGGCGACATCGACGACCGAAAGTTGGTGGACGACATTGTGGCTACTTCCGTCGGCGTGCGGAACCTGGCCGGCAGACCGACGAGGGAGGTACTGGTCGAGTTTCTGTCGACACGCAAACTTCTGCTGGTGCTCGACAACTGCGAGCACCTGGTGGAGGCGGTCGCGGACCTCGCGGAGTTGCTACTGCGTGCCTGCGTGGACCTGTCGATCTTGGCCACCAGCCGCGAGGTCCTCGGAATCGGCGGCGAATCCGTGCTGCCGGTGTCGCCACTGGGTTTTCCGGATCCGTCCAGTGCGCCCACGCTGGGAGAAGTGTCCCGATACGATGCGGTGGAATTGTTCGTCGAACGAGCGGCGGCGGTACTACCCGGGTTCGAGCTGACTCGAGACAACCGGCTTGCCGTAGCCCGGATTTGCGCCCGGCTGGATGGGCTGCCATTGGCGATCGAGCTGGCCACGGCCCGGCTGCGCGTGCTGTCCGTCGATCAGATCCTCCGACGGCTCGACGACCGGTACACCCTGCTCACAGCGGGCAATCGGGATGTCCCGACGCGCCAGCAGACTCTGTGGTGGTGCATCGGCTGGAGTTACGACCTGTGCACACCACGCGAACAGCAGCTGTGGTCGCGACTGTCGATCTTTGCTCACAGCTTCGACCTCGACGCAGCTGAACAGGTGTGCGGCACCACCACACCCGACCCCGACCTGCTCGATGCATTGTTCGCGTTGGTGGACAAGTCGATCCTGATCCGGGAGGAATCCGGTGGCGCGGTCAGGTTTCGGATGCTCGACACAGTGCAGAACTACGGCAGGAGAGCGCTCGAGGAGGCAGGTGAGGACCGGGAGATCGGTCGCCGGCATCGGGATTGGTACGAGCGGTTGGCGTTCGACGCCGAGGCCGAGTGGATCAGTCCCCGCCAACTCGAGTGGGATTCTCGCCTGAAGCAGGAACTGCCGAATCTGCGCAAGGCAATGGAGTTCGACGAGGCCGGTGCCGGCGGCATGAGGATCGCAGCAGCTCTGTTTTCGTTCTGGTACATGGGCGGCCGAATCACCGAGGGCCGCAGCTGGCTCGACCGAACTCTGGCCCACTCGGTCGTTGGACAAAGTCGAGATCGCGCCAAGGCGCTCTACTCGGCCGGGATGCTTGCCGCGGCTCAGGCGGACCTGGCCGCGGCGACAGCGCGGGTGACAGAACTCAGGGGGCTGGCCAGGCAGATGACCGGCCCGGAGATCGCCACGTGGGTGGCAGTTGCGGACGGTTACACTGCGCTGATCAGCGACGATCTCGGCCGTGCAGTCGCCCGCCTGGAGGAGGCCGGAGAACTGGTCACAGGCTGTAGTGATCCCGTATTGCGAATGGACTCTTCCCTGATGCTGGGGTGGGCATACCAACTCAGTGGGGATCTCCGGCGCGCGGTCGCCTGTCACGAGCAGACGCTGGCATTCGCGGACTCTCGCGGAGGAGAGACGTCATTTCGCTCCTGGCTGTTGTGGGCAATGGGTACGGCCGTCTGGAGGCAGGGTGCGCTCGACCGAGCCACGGACCTGTTGAAGGAGAGCCTTCGTCATGCTCGCGCGGTCGATGATCCACTCATCGCTGCGACCAGTCTGGAAGCTCTCGCATGGATCGCTTCAGATCGCGACGATGTCCGCCGCGCCGCTGTGTTGATGGGTGCTGCCGAAGCACTGGGCCGGGCCGCAGGTAGCTCCTCCATCCTGTTCCCCAACCTGGCCACCTATCACCAGGCATGCGAGCGCTGCGCACAGGAGACTCTCGGAACACGAGAATTCGAAAAAGCCCGGGAGAAGGGCGGTGCGATGAGTTTCGCCATGGCCGCTGCCTTCGGCCTCGAAGAAGACCCCCCATCGCTCGCCGACGGAGCGTCGATCCTCACCAAACGTGAGCAGCAGATCGCCGAACTGGTAGCCGAAGGCCTCACCAACAGCGCGATCGCGGGCCGATTGATGATCTCACGGCGCACTGCGGAGGGGCACGTCGAGCACATCCTGACGAAGCTGGGTTTCACCTCGCGGGCTCAGATCGCGAGGTGGGTTGGAGCAGGGGCAGGACCATCCTGAGTTCACGTGATCGATGTTCGGGCGTTCGTCTCGTCGGCCGGCGACGCATTGACTTCCCACCCCGTATCCGGGGTCATGCGCTGTGGTTGATCATGACGTGTTTGGTCCGGGAGAAGTCGTCGAGCGCGTAGAGCGAGAGGTCGCGCCCGTAGCCCGATCCCTTGAACCCGCCCCATGGCACCTCGCACGCGAACACGAGGTGCGAGTTGACCCAGACAGTGCCGAAGTCGAGCCGCTTGGGCACGCTGAGCGAGAGGCCCACGTCCCGGGTCCACACCGACGCCGAGAGTCCATACGGTGTCTCGTTGGCCCTGGCGACCGCGTCGTCGGTGGTGCTGAACGTTTCGACCGTGACGACGGGGCCGAAGATTTCCTGCTGGGTGATCGGCGCCCCGGCCGGCACCCCGCTGAACACGGTCGGTTCGATGAAGTAGCCAGGGCCGTCCAGGACCGCGCCGCCGATGGCAGCGTGCAGGCCGGCCGCCGTCGCCTCGGCCAGCGAGTTCCGTACGCGCTCGAAGTGCGGGCGGGAAACCATCGGACCGATTTCGACGTCGTCCCCGGCAGCCGGCGCGCCGACCACCAGGCTGCCGACTTCCCGAACCAGGAGTTGGGTGAACTCGTCCGCCACCGATTCGTGCACCAGCACCCGGCAGGCTGCGCCGCAGTCCTGGCCCGCATTGCAGAATCCGGCGTTGCGCACTCCGGCCGCGGCCGCACCGAGGTCGGCGTCGGCGAAGACGACGACGGGTGCTTTGCCGCCGAGTTCGAGGTGGACGCGTTTGACCGAACGTGCGGCGGCTTCTGCGACCGCCTGGCCACTGAGAACGCTTCCCGTCACCGCGACAAGTGCGATGTCGGGATGTTCGGCCAGGCGCTGTCCTACAGTCCGGCCAAGGCCGGTCACGATATTGACGGTTCCGGCGGGGATGCGTCCGGCGATGAGCCCGGCCAGTTTCAGTATCGACAGCGGCGTCTGTTCGGAGGGCTTGAGCACCACGCTGTTTCCGGCGGCAAGAATGGGGGCGATCTTCCAGGCGGCCATCAGCAGCGGATAGTTCCAGGGCGTGATCACCCCGACCACTCCCACCGGTTCGCGGAGAATGACCGAGGTCTGTCCCCGTGCATAGTCTCCACCGGCCACGGAAGTCATCGTCCGTCCCGCCCCCGCCATGAACCGGAACGTGTCGATGGTATTGGCGACATCGCCCTCGGCGATGCTGTGAGGTTTGCCGGTATTCGCGGACTCGAGCACTGCGAGTACTTCGCGGTTGGCTTCTACGATGTCCGCGATCCGGGAGAGCACCTCGGATCGTTCCTTCGGTGTGGTGCAGCCCCACGATCTCTGAGCCTCGACGGCCGCCTCCACAGCCGAATCGACATCTTCGATGGTTCCTGCCGGGACGGATCCGAGGATCTCCTCCGTGGTCGGATCGAGGACGTCGATGACTTCCGTGGACGAGCCCCGGACAAACGATCCGCCGATGAAGTGGCCTGCGGGCGGCACGTCAACGACCGGGATCTGATCCGGAGAGGGACGCCGAACGGTGAATCGCCCAATTTCAGTTGATGCCATGATTATTCGCCTGTACTTTCCGCGCCCGGTCCGGCGCCTGTAGGTAGGTTCTTCGTTTCGGTCGCGTCGCCGAGGCGTCAAGTGCGGTGGAACGATTCCTGCGGCGGGCAAGAGCTGTGGCTGTGAAGTAGTAGAGCAGTGAAACGACAGCCAATCCGACGATGAACGAGATGTCCGTGTTACCAAGCATTTTGGCGATCGGTCCGATGAAAGCGGTTCCGATGATCATGAACGGGAGTTGTACAGCGACGCCGATGAGGTAACAGCTGACCGCGGGCCAGTTCACCCGGCCGTAGCGGCCGCCGTCGCGCTTGTAGAAATCTTCGACGACGTAGTCCCCATGCCGGACCAGGTAGTAGTCCACCAGATTCACGGCGGTCCACGGGACCAGCGAACCCAGCAGCAGAACCAGGAAGTTCTTGTAGGTGGCGACGAAGTCGCTGCCCGCGGTGAGCGCGATAGTCGAGCCCAGCGCGCCCAGTCCGGTGGCGACCAGAGCACGTTCGCGGCCGCGTGGATTGAAGCGCGGAAAGATCGTCTGCGCAATCGTGATCGTGCACAGCGTGCCGCAGTACAGGTTCATCGCGTTCGTAGCGGCGACTCCGATGCTGAAGACCACGACCACCACGACGCTGATCCCTGCGGTGGCCTGGGTCAGGGCGACAACCGGGTCGGTGTGGGGCAGCAGCAATCCGATGCCTGCCCCGAGGAACATCGGCAGGATCGAGCCGATGCAGGTGCCCCAGTAGCTCATCCAGAATGCCGGCCTCGAGCCCGTCTTTGCCGGCAGGTAGCGCGAATAGTCGGAAACGTATGGGGCATAGGCGATCTGCCACACCGCACACACCCCGAAGGTGCTCAGGAAGCCGGCCGGCGTCGCGATGCCCGTGCTGAAGAAGTGAGCGGGCACCGAGTGGACAATGAACGCCCAGGCGAACGCCATCAGCAGCACCAGCCCCGACGCCCACGTCATGATGCGCGCGTAGGCGTGGATCAGGGTGTAACCCCAGATGGCCGCGCAGACGCTGATCGCCGCGAGCACCACGATGCCGGCCCTATCGCTCAGGAAGGGTATCGCTGACGCGAGGGACTGCCCGCCGAAGACAAGAATCGAGACGAAGAACCCGAGGTACATGCAGACGACGACGCCGACGATGAGAATCGATCCCAGCGAACCGAATTGGCCCTTGGTCTGCACCATCTGTGGAACACCCAGCCGCGGCCCCTGAGCAGAGTGCAGCGCCATGAAGATCGCACCGAAGAGATTTCCTGCGATGATCGCCAGCGCGGCCGACCAGGCGGGCTGCCCGAAGCGGGTCGTCGACAACGCCCCGGTGACGATCGCCAGGATCATGATGTTGGTTCCGAACCAGATCGTGAACATGTCCCGGTTGCGCCCGTGGCGCTGGTCGGCCGGGATCGGTTGGATGGTGGCCGATTCGATGGTGGAAACAAATTCTTCACGCCCGCTGTGATTTTCACTCACTGGTGTCGCCTTTCGCAGGACCCCGGGCAGGTTGGGAGATCGCGGTTTCGGCCGCGACAGGCTCGATCAGCGGATGACGAAGCCGCGCTCGACAACGTCGGCGAGAAGATCGACGTAGGAATCCATGTCGTCGCGGGCCGGACGCGGTGCCGCGGCATAGGGCATCGCGGCCTTCACGGCGGGACTGAGGAAGTACGCGCCTGCCGTCAGCACCGTCAGCGCCTCGAACTGGTCGGGCCGGTGCGCGGCGAGCTCATCGAGAGCGGCTTCGGGGTCCTTGCCGGTGCACGAGGCGACGGCGGCGGCGAATGCCTCTGCGATATCAGGCCGGTAGCCGAGAACTTGGTCGAGCAGCGCGTCGGGTACTCCGGCAGCGCTCGCCGAGGGCATGGAACCGGACGCGGGAATCAATGTGTCGGCGAGAAGTGCGAAGGTGCGGCGCTGGTCGGAATCGAGCATCATGCTGTCCTTAGAACGCGGTCTGGATGCTGTGGTGGGTTTCGGCGAGGTGCCGCATCGAGCGCAGAGCAATCGCCATGATGGTCGCGGTCGGGTTCACGCCCGTGGAGGTGACGAAGACGCTGCCGTCGATGACGAACAAGTTGGGTACATCGTGTGCCCGACCCCACTGATCGACGACGGAGGTGGCGGGGTCGGTGCCCATGGTGGCCGTGCCGAGCAGATGCCAGGCGCTGTGGCGTACCACTGGGATCGGGTGGACTTCGACAGCCCCGGCCGCCTGATGCGCCTCGATCGCCCGCTCCACGTTGAATTCGAGCATTCGCTCACAGTTCTCACCGATGGTGTAGCAGATTTTCGCGGCCGGGATCCCGTCGGAGTCCGTGACGTCCGGGGCCAGCACGACCGCGTTGTGCTCGTCGGGCAGGTCCTCGGTGGTGATCCCCCATTCGGTGTAGCGCCCGAACGTGCGCTCGAGGCGGCTGTGGAAGGCGGGTCCGAAACTCCCACGCCAGTCCTGGCCCCGCTCCCACAGGGCGTGGGCGAGCGGGCCACCGGTCGGCATCAGGTTCCACTTCGCTCCCCGCACGAAACCGCGGTCGGTGTCGGTCTCGTAGAACTGCATCGACTGCAGCGCCTGTCCTGCTGGGCCGAGCCAGGTTTCGAGCTCTTCGTCGTAGGCGCCGAATACCGAGGCGTACGGGTGCGTCATCAGACGCTTGCCCACCAGCCCGGAGGAGTTGGCGAGGCCGTCGGGGAAAAGCGACGAGGTCGAGTTCAGCAGCAGGCGCGGTGTGCCTACACCGTTCGCGGCCATCACGGTCACCCGGGCCGCCAGGTGTCGCAGGTTCCCGCCGCGGTCGATGTACTCGGCGCCGGTGACCAGGCCGCGGTCGTTCACGGTGAGCCGGCTGACCCGGGCACCGGTGATCAGCACCGCACCCAGCGCGATCGCGTCACGCCAGTGTGTGAGGTCGGTGCTGGCCTTGGCTCCGGTCGGACATCCGGATTCACACGCGCCGTAGCGCAGACAGGCCGGGCGGTTCCTGAAGTCGCGCGACGCGATGGCATTCGGTGCCGGCCACCAGTGCCAGCCCAGCTTGTCCATCCCTTTGGCCGCGACCAGCCCGTACTTGCCGATCGGCAGCGGCGGCAGCGGAAAGGTGTGCGGATCCGGATAAGCGGGGTCGCCTTCCAGCCCAGACGCGCCGATATGGTAGGTGACCTCGTCGTAGAACGGTCGCAGATCCTCATAGGTGAACGGCCAGTCCTCGGCCACGCCGTCGAGTGTCTTGACGCGGAAGTCCGACGGCATCGCCCGAACCCAGTGCCCGGAGAACAGGATCGTGCTGCCGCCGACCCCGTTGAACATCAGCGGTTCGACCGGGCTCTCGGTGGCATCGACCGGATAGTCGGCCGGGTTCTGACGCACATTCGGGCTGGAGTTCCACTGCTTCAGACGGGTGAGCTCCCACGACGGTTTGTCGCCGGTGAAGTCGTCGGGCAGGTTCCATTCTCCCTGCTCCAGACACACGACCTCGAGGCCTCTGCCGGCCAACTCCAGTGCTGCCACCCCGCCGGATGCGCCGGCGCCCACGATGAGGACGTCGGCTCCGTCGGCGATGTCGTAGTCGATGTGCTGTGTGTTCATCGGCTGTGCTCCTGGTCAGCCCAACAGCAATGATGCGTGGGTCACACCTCGCTCGCCAGCATCGATCCGCAACAAACCGGCGAACCTGCGTTGTGTAAACGCACAAGGAGATGAAGTGCGCACGTAACGCGACGTCGAGGCGGCAGACCACCAGAGCGCAACGCTGTGAACCGGGACGGCGGATTCCGCGAAACACCCCACCCAAACGACGGCACCGGTTCCTTGGGACCAACATCAATTCCACCCGGATCCGGCCATCGGTTCGTCACTGTGACGTAATGAGATGGGGCTGGCGGGGAGGGGAGAAGACGCCCGAGGTCGACCCAGAGACCAACCGGCGCGGCCAGCCCCGACCGACACCTTTCCCCACGCCACACTCATCGCCGCAGTGGGCTCGTTGACGCGCGAGCCTCGGCACACACAACGCGCGCCCGGATATTTGTTCACGTATGCATCGACAGTCCCACAAACATCACCTGACACATCCGTCACAGTGACATAACCAATCATCGCATAACTATGCAGACGCCGGTGAATAATGCGCCGCGCACGCAGGTTTTCCCGGTTCTTATCGACCGAATCAAGAGCACACGCACCTGCGCCGGACTACCTTTTCCGGATCGAACAACAGCGTGGCCACACTGCAAGTTTCAAGATCAACTACTATACCGTAACCGCGCCGATAATCAACATTATGTCAAGTAATGCAGATCGCGATGCCTCCCCACCGTCGCCGGCACTGCTGCGGGCACCTGGGGTCTCGAGCACGCTCCACGATCTTCGAACGTGCAGATCGCCACCGATTCCGCCGCGATGCCGTCGTGATCGTCATCGAACATCTCTTCATGCAGTCGTCGCCGGTGGTGGTGTCGCCGTCCGCCGCCGGGTGATCATTTTTTTGGGCGCCGATCCGGCCCAAAGACTTGATTGATTCCAGAAAAAGGGGCAGACTTCGGGTTGTGCCCACGCCTACGGATTTCGAGCGCATGTTGCGCGGGGCCGCTTTGCGTGTGACCGCACCGCGACTGGCGGTGCTGACCGCAGTGCACACTCACCCGCACTCGGATACGGACTCGATCCTGGGGTTCGTGCGCGAGACGCTGGGCGGGGTTTCACATCAGGCGGTGTACGACGTGTTGAAGGCTCTGACCAGTGCGGGGCTGATTCGCCGCATTCAGCCGATGGGATCCGTGGCGCTGTACGAGACGCGCGTCGGGGACAACCATCACCACGTGGTGTGCCGGTCGTGCGGCGTGATCGCCGATGTCGACTGCGCCGTGGGCGACGCGCCCTGCCTGACCGCGTCCGACGACAACGGTTTCGCGCTCGACGAGGCCGAGGTCATCTACTGGGGCCTGTGCCCCGAATGCTCGAAAACTACTGCGACACAAGACAAGTAGCGGCCACAATCGTGGCCGACAGCAAGATGATCACGCAGATGATCACTCACTGAAAGGACACACCGTGCCTGAAGAACACCCGCCCATCGGTGAAGCCAATACCGAACCCGCCGGTGGCTGCCCCGTCGTACACGGCCGGCTCAACGACCCGGCCGAGGGCGGTAACGCCAACCGTCAGTGGTGGCCCAACCAGCTGAACCTGAGCATCCTGCAGAAGAACCCGGCCGTCGCCAACCCCATGGACGAGGGTTACGACTACGCCGCCGAGTTCAAGACCCTGGACCTGGCCGCGGTCAAGCAGGACATCGTCGAGGTCATGCGCACCTCGCAGGACTGGTGGCCGGCCGATTTCGGCCACTACGGCCCGTTCTTCATCCGCATGTCCTGGCACGCCGCGGGCACCTACCGCATCAACGACGGCCGCGGTGGAGCCGGTGCCGGTATGCAGCGTTTCGCTCCGCTGAACTCGTGGCCCGACAACGCCTCCCTCGACAAGGCGCGGCGTCTGCTGTGGCCGGTGAAGAAGAAGTACGGCAAGAAGCTGTCGTGGGCCGACCTCATCGTCTACGCCGGCAATGTCGCCCTCGAGGACATGGGCTTCCAGACGTTCGGCTTCGGCGGCGGCCGCGTCGATCAGTGGGAGCCCGAGCAGGACGTGTACTGGGGTCCGGAGACCGAGTGGCTCGGCGACGCCCGCTACACCGGCGAGCGTGACCTCGAGAACCCGCTGGCCGCGGTCCAGATGGGTCTGATCTACGTCAACCCGGAAGGCCCCAACGGCAACCCGGATCCGCTGGCCGCGGCCGTGGACATCCGCGAGACATTCCGCCGGATGGCCATGAACGACGTCGAGACCGCGGCGCTGATCGTGGGTGGCCACACCTTCGGTAAGACCCACGGTGCGGGCCCGGCCGACAATGTCGGCCCCGAGCCCGAGGCCGCCCCGCTCGAGGAGCAGGGCCTGGGCTGGAGGTCCACCTTCGGTACCGGTGTCGGCAAGGACGCCATCACCTCCGGCATCGAGGTCACCTGGACCCCCACCCCGACCAAGTGGGACAACTCCTTCCTGGAGACCCTCTACGGCTACGAGTGGGAGCTGTCCGAGTCGCCCGCCGGTGCGCACCAGTATGTCGCCAAGAACGCCCAGGAGATCATCCCCGACGCGTTCGACGGGTCCAAGAAGCACCTGCCGACCATGCTGACCACCGACCTGTCGCTGCGGTTCGACCCGGTCTACGAGCAGATCACCCGCCGCTGGCTCGACCACCCCGAAGAGCTGGCCGAGGAGTTCGCCAAGGCCTGGTACAAGCTGATCCACCGCGACATGGGTCCCAAGGTCCGCTACCTGGGCCCCGAGGTACCCGAAGAGACCCTGCTGTGGCAGGACCCGATCCCGGCCGTCGAGCACGAGCTCATCGACGCCGCCGACGTCGCGGCGCTGAAGGCCAAGATCGCGGAGTCGGGTCTGACCGTGGCGCAGCTGGTGTCGACCGCGTGGGCGGCGGCCTCGTCGTTCCGCGGCTCGGACATGCGCGGCGGCGTCAACGGCGGCCGCATCCGCCTGCAGCCGCAGGCCGGGTGGGAGGTCAACCAGCCCGACGAGCTGGCGCAGGTCATCCGGGTGCTCGAGGGCATCCAGGAGTCCTTCGGCAAGCCGGTCTCCTTCGCCGACCTGGTGGTGCTGGCCGGTAACGTCGGCGTCGAGCAGGGCGCCAAGGCCGCCGGCTTCGATGTCGAGGTGCCGTTCCGTGCGGGCCGCGGCGACGCCACCCAGGAGCTGACCGACGTGGAGTCCTTCTCCGCGCTCGAGCCGGCCGCCGATGGTTTCCGCAACTACGTCGGCAAGGGCACCCGCATCCCGGCGGAGTACCTGCTGCTGGACAAGGCCAACCTGCTGACCCTGTCGGCGCCGGAGATGACCGTGCTCGTCGGTGGTCTGCGCGTGCTGGGTGCGAACTACCAGGGTTCGCAGCTGGGTGTGTTCACCGACAAGCCGGGTGCGCTCACCACGGACTTCTTCGTGAACCTGCTCGACATGTCCACCAAGTGGGGCCCGTCGTCCGCCGACGACGGCACCTACGAGGGCAAGGACCGCGCCACCGGCAAGACCGTGTGGACCGGTTCGCGCGTTGACCTGGTGTTCGGCTCCAACTCGCAGCTGCGGGCCCTGGCCGAGGTGTACGCCGAGGACGACTCCAAGCAGAAGTTCGTCAACGACTTCGTGGCCGCCTGGACCAAGGTCATGGAGCTCGACCGCTTCGACCTGGCGTGACGACAACCGTCTGAACCAGTAGCACGATGCCCCCGAACCGACCCGGTTCGGGGGCATCGTGCGTGTCGGGATGCTAGCCGGTGGACGTCTCGGTGCGGACGCGGCCGAGGAAGCGGCGGGCGATGTCGGCGCCGTCGTGGTTGTAGGCGTTCATCAGCTCGGTCAGTTCCTCGACCAGCGCACGCAGCGCTGGAGTGTCGAAGCCGTCGGGGTCGGTGGCCCACCCGGGCGGGATGTTGCCGACCGTGATGAGAATGCCCGCGTCATAAGGGGTTTCGACGGTATACGTGAGCTGTTCGGGGGCGTCGCGCAGGGCGCTGCGGGTGGCGAGGTCGCCATCGCCTTCGGGAAGGGTGAGGATGCGGGCCAGGGCGATGTCCTCACCGATCATGTCGGCGATGCGGGACAGGCTCGCGTGCCGGCCGGGACGATCGTGGCGCGCACCGTAGCTGCGGTCGCCGGTGCGGCGCGCTCCCCCGCCGGTCTTGCTCAGCAACCGGTCCAGCATGCGCTGCGCGGCCGCCCGCTCCGCCTGCCCGGTGCGCGGATGCTCGATGAGACTGCGCAGCCGCTGAATTCGGCCCATCATCGCCGTCGCCATGCTCTCCCCTTCCGACGCTGTCGACCCCCGATCATGCCAGCGGCAGCAACCGTAGAGCGAGGCGCGGGCACAGCCGCACCGCATCCCGTGCGGCGGGCAGATCCGCGCGCTCCAGCACCGGGTCGCGGTGATCGCGGGTCAGCGGGAATCCCCAGTCGTCGCGGGCGAAGGTGCCGGGCAGCAGTTCACTGCACACGCCCCGGCCGTCGCAGCGGGTCCAATCGATGTGCAGGCGAAGCGGTTCGCTCATCGCAATGCTCCTGTCCGCGCCGGCGCAGCCACTACACAGTGGCCGTGCTGATGCCGAGCCACCTCGTCGGCGAACACCTCCAGCGCGGACTTCACCATTCGCGCGGTCCCGTCGGGGTGGTGGCAGGCTCCCCTGCCCTCGACCAGCCGGGCCACCCGGGCGATCTCGGCGGGATCGCCGACTCCGTCGACCAGCTGCTCGAATCGGGTTGCGAGGGTGGGCAACCCATTGCGGCACGGACCGCACTGCCCGGCACTCTGTGCGGCGAGATAGGCGGTGATCTCGGCGGTGACACGCAACCCGCACGCACCGTGAGGCAGCACCCGCACCACCCCGGCGCCCGGGACTGCACGCAGATGCCGTAAACCCTGCGCCGACAACGCGGCTCCGGGCAGGGTCGAGCCGGAAATCCAGGTGCCATGCCAGCCGCCGATCAGCACCGCGTGCACACGGGCCGGGTCGGTGCCGCCCAGACCGGCGACCACCTCCGGCAGCCCGGCACCGGCCGCAACCTCGAAAACACCGGCGATTCTGGTGCCCGACAAGCTGATCAGCATCGTGCCCGGCTCATCCCGGACACCGACCGAACGGAACCACGACGGGCCGTGCCGGGCGATCAACGCCAGCTGGGCCAGCGTCTCGACATTGTGGACCAGCGTCGGGCGACCACCCACACCCGAGCGGGACGTGGAGACGACCTGATCGGCCGGGAGCGCCGCGCGTCCGGAGAGACGATTCACGACCGCCGACTTCTCCCCCGCCAGGAAAGTCTCGGCGGCGGCGGTCAGTTCGATCGCCGGTTCGCGGTACCCGGCCGTCCGCCGTTCCACCAGTGCCCGTCGCAGCGGTTCCAGCACCGCCTCCGAGGCATGGACCCGGCAGTCCCGGCTCCCGACCGCGGCCGCCGCCGCGACCAGGCCGTCCA
Source organism: Nocardia sp. NPDC059229 (assembly GCF_042754165.1). Lineage (NCBI taxonomy): Bacteria > Bacillati > Actinomycetota > Actinomycetes > Mycobacteriales > Nocardiaceae > Nocardia > Nocardia sp. NPDC059229. Next base: position 176,083 of record NZ_JBHZAK010000002.1, on the reverse strand, counting down.
GCACCAGATGCGGTGCGCGAGTGAGCAATACGGCATCCTTGTGACTGTCGGGCTCCCCCTCCGCACCATTGGCGACCACGATCGGGCGACGCCCACCGGCCACCGCCGCCAGCTTGCGCGCCACTGGGAACCCAGCGCCGCCACGCCCGCGCAGCCCCGAAGCCGCCACCGCATCGATCAACTCCCGTGTGACAGCGGGCAACCGGCCATGCGTGGCCTCGTGAGCGGCCAGGTCAGCAGTCAGCGCGGCCAGCAGCCTGCGCACCGCCACCGCGCGGCGACCCCCAGATTCGACGACGGTCATCGGGCCACCTGCCCGGCCGGTGCACCGATCTCGGTGAATTCCCGGCTGATCCGCCAGCCCACCGCGGCCACCACCGCGACGGCACAGCTCACCAGCACCGCCACCAGCCATGGCCGGAACGTGTCGGTCCCGGCCCCGAGCACATGGATCAGCGTCATCGGCCACAGCACATACGTCGCCCAGTGCACCGCACGAAACGCCTTCGGGCCGATCCGATGCCGCAGCAGACCCGACACCGTCACCGCGGCGAGCAGATCCACGGCCAGCGTGCCGAACCCCACCCACACCGGCCGATACACCCCGCCGAACGGCACCACCACATCCACCAGCCGTAACTGCGCCCACGGATCGGTCAGCAGACTCGCCACATGCACGGCCACCAACCCGACTCGCGGTCAACGCCGCGCCCCGATGAAACACCGCCATCCCCGCCCGCGGCAACACGACGACCCGCCCCGACCGTGCGACAACCCCGGCCACCACCGCCACCGTCAGCACCACCAGCGCCGTGACACCCGTCCCCCGCCCGAACGCCCACAACGCCTCGTCGAACCCCGCCTGCCCCATCACCATTCACCGCCCCGGGACGCTTGCGCCGGCCAGTTCACGATTCGGATCCGTCGGTTCATGATTCGGTTCCGTTCTCCCGAGTTCCGGGCTCGTCGTCACCGGACGCGGCCTGCGGCCACCCGCACAAGGTGATGACCTCACCGTCGCGACTCACCAGCCGCGACGGAAAACCGTTGCCACGCAAACCCGTCAGCGCGTCACGGCCGCGAATGACGGCCGCCGTAGCAGCGGTATTGGCAGCCAGGCAGGACCCGGCGGCGACCGATACCGTCCGCCACACCGGATCCGCGGCGAGGCCGGTGCGCGGGTCGACGATGTGGTGCACCAGACTGCCGCCCCGCCACCAGCGACGGCGCAGCGTGCTCGAGGTGGCCAGTGCCGCGCCTGCGGGAAGGGCTATGCGGGAACGAGGTTCACCGGGGCGATCCTCGACCAGCACCTGCCAGCCGCCCGCCGGGCCGGGGCCCGCGGTGGCGATGTCACCGCCCAGGCTCACCAGCACACCACAGCCGAGCCGATCGGCGACCACCTGCGCGCAATGGTCGGCGGCAAGCGCTTTCGCCGTCGCGCCCAGATCGAGCAGCACCCCGGCAGCCACACTCAGCAGATCGCCATCCAACCTGACATGCGTCCAGTCCGGGCGCACCGTGAGCGCCACGGGTACCCGCAGCCCAGCAGGCCCTTGGCCGCGCCCGCCGACTCCGACGTCACCGCGGCGATCGACTCCGGTCTCACCCTTGGTGCCCCGCTCCGCAGACGTCGCCTGCCCTGCCCCACCACCTTGGCTTTCCAGCGGCACGATTTCCGGCGCGGAAGGACGCTGGGTCTGGCTACCCCGTATGGAGCGACCTCCTTCGTGGCTGGTGACCGCGCCCTCGAGGTCACGGATCCCGGTGCGCGAGTCAGACTTCCGAGCTGCCGCATCCGGACGGTCCTCGGCCACTCGCGCGACCGAGCCAGGGAGCAGCAGCGTGAAGTCGCGGTCGTAACCCAGGGCAATGAGCGAGGTACCGATCGTGGGGTCGAGATCACCGTCGGTGTCGCGGGCGGCCGCGAGGGCGGCATACAGATGTCTGGCGAGCACTGCACTGATGCGCACCGGTTGCCCGGTGCTCCGCGCCAGGCGGCTGATCTCGGAGTCCGGGCGGAATCGGCTGCAGGCGGCGTCGACCTCGGCGAGGTGGGCGCGGATCAGGGTGCGGGCCGGGCGCAGTGCCGCCGGGTCGGTGACGACCACGCGCGCGGTGGTGCTCCACACCGGCCATTCGGTCGAGGCCGTGCGGTCGGGAGCGGCGATCACGAGCCGCTCGATCGAGCGTGGACGCGACCGGTACCCGAGCGCGGCGCCGGGGTGGGGTCGGTGGTGACGTTCGCCGGAGTGCCGTCGGAGGCCGCGGTGGCGTCGGGGGTGGCGGATTGGGTTGTGCTGCCGCCGCTCTGGAGACTGCCGTGGTTGTCGACGTAGGCCAGCGCGGTCGCGGTGAGCGTGCCCGCCGCGGTCACCGCGAGCAGGGTCGCGGTCGCGGTGCGCCCGGCCCGCAGACTCGGATGTGACGGCATGCTGATTCCTGTTCGCTCGGATCACCCGGGGCCCGGCGCTCCGGGTATGGGCTCGAACCTCAGCATGCGAACCGGCACTGTGAGGGCGCTGTGAAGCAGGGTCCTGGATGCTGCGAATACGCCGGGAGCCGGCACTGCCTTGTCCTGGCGGCTGTTGTGTTTGTTCGCTACGTCGAAACAACGTTTATACATGCACATGTCTGCATGCGAACATTCATCGTTGGGCAGACCTGGGCGTCTGCCGCCTAGCCTGCGGCGACCACTGCGGCGAGCCGCTCGATATCGGCGGGCAGCACCCGGCAGCATCCACCGACGATGGCCGCACCCAGCCCCGCCCACTCCTCCGCCAGGCGGGCCTGGAACCGTGACTCCCCCGTCCAGCACCGTTGCCCGGCGTCCCACTTCTCCCCGCTGTTCGGGTAGACGATCACCGGTTTCCCCGCCACCTCCCGGGCCAGGGCGATCGCGAACGCGACATCGTCCGGCGCACAGCAGTTCACCCCGACGGCAACGATCTCCGGAACCGCGGCGGCGATTGCGAACGCGTCCCGCAGCGGCTGCCCGGCCCGGGTCCGGTCGCCGTCGATGGTGTAGCTGAGCCAGGCGGGCACGCCACTGCCATCGAGCAGTCCGGCCAGCGCCTCCGCCTCGTCGATGTCCGGGATCGTCTCCAGCGCAAGCACATCCGCCCCGGAATCGGCGAGCACTTCCAGCCGCGGCAGGTGCCAGCGCTTCAACTCGGCCAGGGAAAGCCCGTAGCGGCCGCGGTATTCGGAACCGTCGGCCAGGGCCGCACCGTAGGGGCCGATCGAGGCGGCGATCCAGCGCTCACGGCCATCGTCGATCTCGTTTCGTGCCGCACGCGCGAGCGCGACACTGCGCCGCAGCAATCGGGCGGTCTGTTCACGATCGATTCCGCGCGCCGCGAATCCCTCGAACGAGGCCTGGTAGCTCGCGGTGGTCGCGATGACCGCGCCCGCCCGGAAGAACGCGGTATGCACGGCTCGGATCTCGTCGGGCGCGTCGACGAGCAGTCGCGCCGACCACAGCGCGTCGGACAGATCGTGTCCGCGCGCTTCGAGTGCGGTCGCCACTCCTCCGTCGGCGACGGTCACCTCGCCCACCGGGATTCCGAACTCGGCCATCGGTCTCCAAACTGCAACCTGTTCTACTGTGGGTGGCGTGGATGTCACCTATGAGAACACCCGACGCGAAATCGCCACCGACAAAGGCGTCCTGCGCTACCACGAGGCCGGCGACGGTCCTCCTCTGATTCTGCTGCACGGCTCCGGAATCGGCGTCAACGGCTGGCGCAACTTCCGCGGCAACCTCGGCTTCTTCGCCGACCATTTCCACTGCTACGTCCTGGAATTCCCGGGCTTCGGCGTCAGTGACCCGGTCCCCGGGCACCCGGTCCTCACCGCCGTCGACTCCGTCGTCCGGTTCATGGATGCGTTGAACATCGACTCCGCCGCCATGATCGGCAACTCCATGGGCGGCGTCGTCGCGGTGAATGTCGCCATGCACCATCCGCAGCGGGTAGAGAAGATCGTCGCCATCGGCGGTGTCGGCCACAGCCTGCTCGCCGCCAACCCCAGCGAAGGCACCCGGCTGCTGTCGGAATTCGCCGACCAACCCAGCCGCGAGGGCCTGGAGCGCTGGCTGCGCTGCATGATATACGACCCCAAGATGATCACCGACAGCCTCATCGAGGAACGCTGGACCGCGGCCACCGAACCCGCCGCGCAGGCCAGTCTCAAGGCCATGTACGGGTCCGAAGCGCTTGCGCTGCAACAACAGTTCCTGGAGAACTCCCCCACCCCGCCCTACTGGTCCATGCTGCACAAGATCAAGAGCCCGGTGCTCATGACCTGGGGCGCCGACGACCGCCAATGCCCCACCGATATGGCGCTCATCCCGCTGCGGCAGATCCCCAATGCCGAACTCCATGTGTTCCCCAAGTGCGGGCACTGGGTCATGTACGAGGCCAAGGAGGCCTTCGAACGCGTCACCCTCGAATTCCTGCACCGCTGAACAGGATTCCCGGGTGGGCTCACCGGCCCACCCGGGCAGCGGGTCAGCGGTCGCCGAACACCGCCAACTGGCAGGCGTTCAGCAGCGTCACCAGCTCCTCGCACTCCTTGTCGTCGAGCACCGCGAACGCGGGCGCGATCAGATCCTCGGTGATCGACTCCGCCTGCATCCAGCGGCCCTTCAGCTCCGCGGTGATCTCGTCGAACGGCTCCGGCCAGCCGAAATTGCGGGCCTGATCCGGACCCGGCTTCAACGGGGAGCCCGCGATCAGCACCGCCTGCAACGGGGTCAGCCCACTACCCAGCACGCCGATCAGGTGCAGGCCGCCACGCAATTCCCGCAGTACGTGGATCAGCTGCAGCACCAGGCCCGGCGCGTCCTCGGCCTGCGGCAGGGCCCGCCAGCCCGCGAACAGCGGCGCGCCCACCGGATTCGCGGCCGCCACCACCCGCTGTAGCAGCTCGGCCAGGCGTCCGGAGTCCTCGAAGGAGGCCAGCTTCCGGCGGCCGAAGTCCTGGCACGCCGTCAGATATCCCTGGGCTGCTGCTGCGGCCGGCATCGAGGCCGTGGCCTCCCACGCCTCCCGGATCGCCTCGGGACGGAAGAAACCGAAGGCCGCGGTCACCACATCGGCATCCACATCACCCAGGACGCCGGCGCGGCCGCGGGTGTAGCCGGGCATGAAGCCGGGGACACCGGTGCTGTCTGTGAAGGCTCGGGCTTCCCGGGAGAACATGAATCCCCCACCGATCGTCTGGATCTGATCCTTCACCGCGGACGCTACCGACATGTCCGTTCCTCTCTGAGCGGAAAGCGCAATCGATCCGAGACTATTTCAGGCCGCCGACCGGCCGCACACGGGCCACCCGAATGTGACCGGGAGAGCACTCCCAACACCAAACCGACTGTCCTGAAACATATTTGCCTCGTACGACCGGAATCCGCTGCCCAGCAAGGCCCCTCACCGCACCACGGAGCCGGAAAGACCTGTCGGTTACATCCGCTAACCTTCAAGCGGTGCTAGGACATTCACATGCGACCAGCGGCGCGCTCGCCTGGTCGGCGGCGGCCGCGGCGCTACCGTTCACCGTCTTGACCTATCCCGCAGTGCAATCCGGGGCCATCGGCTCCGTCGATCTGGTGATGGGCACCTTCCTCACCGCGGGCGCCGCGCTGCTGCCCGACGCCGATCACCCCTCCGGCACCATTTCCCATGTGCTGGGGCCGATCTCGCACTACGCGTGCAAGTTCGTCTCGTGGATCTCCGGCGGGCACCGCCACGGCACCCACTCCTTCGCCTTCGTCGCCGCCGTCACCTACGGCACCTGGGCCGGCGAACACCTGCTCGGCCGCTACTTCACACTCTCGCTGGTGTTCTTCCTGCTCGCCCTCGCCATCAAGGCGCTCGGTCTCGCACCCACCGGCGACGGACTCAAATCCTGGGGCACCGTCATCATCCTCGCCGTCTGCGGCACCTTCGCCATCGACCACTGGATCAGCGACAAACCCGCGTGGCTGCCCTTCTCCGTCGGACTCGGCGCCCTCGCGCACCTCGTCGGCGACTGCCTCACCGACCGCGGCTGCCGGCTGCTGTGGCCACTCAAGATCCGCACCCGTATCCCGATCATCGACCACACCGGCAACAAGATGGAGACCATGGTGCTGGTTCCCCTCTTCGCCCTCGGCACCCTCGCCCTGCTCTGGTACACCCTCACCCACCATCCGTGAGCCGAACGGCGCCGGACCGGGCAACGACCGGCAACCCGGCTCGTATGATCCGAAGACCACCGCAGCGGGCAGAACGGAGTCGGGCATGAGCGATCGCGAGGAACTGAGCTGGGAACTGTTCGGGGACGCCAGCCGCGAACTATCCCAGGCCATCGCCGACGACGGCTTCGAACCCGACCTCATCCTGTCGATCGCCCGCGGCGGGCTCTTCGTCGCCGGCGCCCTCGGCTACGCCCTCGACGTCAAGAACCTCCACGTCATGAACGTGGAGTTCTACACCGGCGTCGACCAGCGCCTCGACATGCCGGTCATGCTGCCGCCCGTCCCCAGCGCCGTCGACCTCACCGGCGCGACCGTCCTGGTCGCCGACGACGTCGCCGACACCGGCAAAACCCTGAAACTCGTGCGCGACTTCTGCTCCCACCACGTCGCCGAGGTGCGCTGCGCGGTCATCTACCAGAAGCCGCATTCCGAGGTCGACTGCGAATACGTATGGAAACGCACCGACAAGTGGATCAACTTCCCCTGGTCCGTACTCCCACCCGTCGTCAAACGCGAGGCCCGCGTCCTCGACGCCTGATCCGAAACCCACGACGCGCCAAAGACAACGGCCCGGAACCATTCGGTTCCGGGCCGTTTGTTCAGTTGCCGCAGGGACTGATCAGACCAGTTCGGCGGACAGGATGGTGATCGGCTCGACCGGCACATCCTGGTGGCCGGCCTTGTTGCCGGTGCGCACACCCTCGATGGCGTCCACGACGGCCGCGCCGTCGACGACCTTGCCGAACACGGCGTAGCCGAAGCCGTCCTGGCCCGGGTAGTTCAGGAAGGCGTTGTTGCTGGTGTTGATGAAGAACTGCGCGCTGGCCGAGTGCGGGGCCGAGGTGCGCGCCATGGCGACGGTGTACTTGTCGTTCTTGAGGCCGTTGGCGGCCTCGTTCTCGACAGTCTGCTTGGCAGCCTTCTGCTGCATGTCGGCGGTCAGGCCGCCACCCTGGATCATGAAGTTCGGGATCACCCGGTGGAAGACGGTGTCCGCGTAGTGGCCCGCCTTGACGTAGTCGACGAAGTTGGCGACGGTCTTGGGTGCCTTGGCCTCGTCCAGTTCCAGGGTGATGTCCCCGGCGGAGGTCTTCAGGAGCACTTTGGTCATGCGGACCATCGTATGGGAGCCCCCAACCCAGCGACCGAGCGGCATCGAATAGCCGCTCCCCTCTTCGAGGTTGGGTGGTGATGGGTGTGGTCAGGCAGGGGTGGGCGGTGGTGAGTGCCGGAGTTTGTTCGAAACAGGAGAACATGCGTAGATGCGCATATTTCCATTTCTTGATGTTCAATTGAGAAGCCTCCAACGGAGGCCCTGACCTCAGGCCTCGTACAGCTCCAGCGGCAGACCATCTGGATCAGCGAAGAACACGAACCGCTTCCCCGTGTACTCATCAACCCGCACCTCTTCCACGGCCACTCCCCTACCCCGCAACTCAGTGACAGCCTCCCCCACATCCGCCACCGAGAACGCCAGATGCCGCAACCCAGCAGCCTCGGGCCTCGATGGTCGCGCCGGTGGTTCCGGAAACGAGAACAATTCCACCTGTCCACCATCGGGCAACGCGAGATCCAGCTTGTACGAACATCTTTCGGCCCGATAGTTCTCCGCTACCACTCGTAATCCCAGCACCTCGGTATAGAACGCCTTCGACCGCTCATAGTCCGAGGCAATGATCGCGACATGATGAACCCGCAGCAGCTCCACTCCCCCGACGCTAGCCGACAGCTCCGCGGCGGCGTGCCCCACCTCGACAGGATCCTGGCCGCCTACCAGGAGCCAATCGTCCTTGTTCGCCGATAAGCGACGTCCGGATTCACCGGCGGAGCCACGGCGCCGGTTCGCGAGGGGACGAACCGGCGTCGACGGCAGGGGAAGCGTGCGAAGGCAGTGCTAGTCGAGTAGCAGGGGCAGTTCCAGGATGACGGAGTGCTTGTTGCTGGGGGCTCGCGAAACGGGGCCGACGACGGTCAGGTCCGATACTCGGTCGAGTAGTTCCTCCAGGAAGACCCTCAGCTCGAGCCGCGCCGCTTCGACCCCCAGGCAGTAGTGGGTACCGCGCCCAAATGTCAAGTGGGGGTTCGGGTTTCGTCGGATGTTGAATACTTCGGGGTCCTGGAAGATCGATTCGTCATGGTTGGCCGAGGGCCACCACATGGTCACTTTCTCACCACGACGTATCCACGTGTCTCCTAGTCGGATGTCACGGGTGGCCGTGCGGCGGTTGTACGGGTTGGGCGGCGACCATCGCAGTACTTCTTCGATCGCCGTCGGCAGCAGTGCGCGATCGGCACGCAAGGCCTGCCATTGGCCAGGATGCCTCGCCAGCGCCAGGATGCCTTCGGCCAGAACGTTGCGAGGTTGTTCGCCACCGCTGAGGATCAGCAACGCAAGGTTGGACTGGCGCTCCGGTGCCGACAGGTCCGTCTCTGCGAGGAGGGAAGCAAGGTCTGCGGTCGGCCGGTTCACCTTCGTCGCCAGCAGTTCGGCGGCGTAGGCGGTGAGTTCGGCAACCGTGCGGCGGCTGGTGTCGTCGGGTTTGCCGGTGCGGCGATTGGTGAATCCAACGGTGTCATGCCCCCAAGCGACGAGTTGATCCCAGTCGGTCCGTGGCGCGCCCAGTAGAAGTCCCACGCTGCGCAGTGCGTACTTCTCGGCCAGATCGGTGGCTGCTTCGACCGTGCCGCGCGCGAGGCTATCGTCGATGAGTTCGGCAGCGATCGCGCGTAATTCGGGTTCCAGCCGCGCGGCGGCGTCGGCGGTGACCGCTGGGCTCAGGACCTTCTTCACGGTGTCGTGGCGGGGGTCGTCCATCATGGGCAGCAGGACGCCGGCGTATTCGGCCGGAAGATCGTCCAGATGGGTGCCGCCGCCGGTGCGGCCCCCACCTCCCTGCGCGGAGAAAGCCGGCTCCGTTGCGGCCCGGGTGACCTCGGCGTAGCCGCTCAACACCCAGAATCCTTCTCCGTCCGCCGAGCGGCCCGCCGGGTGGTATAGCACCGGAGCGTGCTTGCGCAGCCTGGCGAACAGGTCGTGCGGTACGCCGAGTGCGAATCGGTCCTGATCGGTGAGGTCGAACCCCTCGAGTACTTCTGGAAGCGTATTCACGTGTGCATCAACGGATGAAGACGTACTACTGGCAGTGTGCCGAGCGCTGTTCATCGATCTGCTCGCCTCACACTCGAAGCAGGAAGTCGAGATCGGAGCCGGTCAGCCAGGTATCGCTGAGGGCGGCGTAATCTGGAGTCGCGATTCCCGATTCGGCGTCGAGTCGCGCCATCAGATCAGCGACGCGATGCATGGCGTCGCTGACGTACACCTCGGCGAGCAGTTGGGTTTCCGAGTGGCCCACGGAGCGGGCGAGAACCGCTGTCGCGGTGAACAGTTCAGCGGCGATCCGGCTGACCAGGATCACCAGGTGTTCGTGTGCGAACAGTTCCTTCGGATCCGGATGCGCCGTCACGATTTCGACACATCGTTCCGACAGCTCGGTGAACCAATCGGCGGTGGCGGCCAACAATCGCTGATTCGCCGACGACAATCCCGCGTCGTCCCGCCTCGGCGCGGGGTCGGTGAAGGGTGTGCCGGAGTAGAAGCGAGCCAGCAGGATTTGACCGGCCTGGTTGTCGATCTGGAAGTCGACGTTGGCGGTGGTGCGCAGAATCCGGGCGTCGCGCAGGTACTGCTCGGCGGGGATCGGTTGCGCGCCACGGCGTTCCTTGCTGGCCGCGGTTTCCACGCCCTCTCCGCCGAGCAGGGTGACGGTACGATCGGCTATGCGCCAAGCGAGCCGTGCGGCAAGCGTTTTGGCCGCGATCTGCTCGAACAAGATGTCGGCGGAGGCTGACCGCAACGTCCATTGGGCGATTGTCTCGGTGGCGAAGAGCTCCGCGAGATTGAGCGACACGATGCGCTGGATCTCCTCGTACTGTCCCAGTGGCCGATCGTCGATCCATCGACGGTTGACGAATTCGCGCGACCACTCCGCGCAGCGGCGGCCCAATGCCAGCGCCATCGATACGATGTTGAAGATTCGGGCCTCGACCGCAACGGGGGTGAGGGTGCGGAGACGTTCGGGTTGTTCGACCTCGGTCAGCACCTGCTCGGCGGGGACGCGCACGTTGTCGAATCGCATCTCGCCGTCGGGAAAGCCTTTGTAGCCGATGAATTCGATCTCGGAGTGGACGCGGAACCCGGGGCTGGAGGTGTCGAGGAACGGGAACACGACCGCGCGCTGACCATCGATCTCTGTGGTGGCCGAGACCGCGATCAGCTCGGCGATCGGGGCATTGCCGGTGAACAGCTTACGGCCGTTGAGGATATATGCCGTTCCGTCGTCGGTGAGTGTCGCGGTCAGACTGCTGAATCGGTTGTTCTGCCCGTCCGGGCCGCTGTCGCCGAACGCGCAGATGACTCCGGCACTGATCCGTTCGATGAGGTAGTCGCGCAGCGGACCCGGTTCGAGCACCCGCAGAATTGCGTTGGGGCCAACGGTATTGGTGATCGCGAGGGTATTCGCCGCGGCCATCGACCAGGTGGCCAGCTGCTGGATGACGCGCAGCAAGGTGTAGGCGTCCAGATCGAATCCGCCCATTTCCTCCGGCTGACGCAGTCGGCTGTAGCCGCGGACTCGAATCGCCTCCACGAGGGCTTCCGGGAATGTGCCCGTTGTCTCGAGCTCCTGGCCGCTGATGTGGGCTCGGAACACGGCGTCGATCTCGGCGACCACGGAATCACCGTCGTGCAGGTAGTCGCTCGAGGGTTCGGGGAACGGCCGCATGGCCTCCCACGGCAGCCGGCCCGCGCGCAGGGCGGAGAGGAAGGTCTCGTCGGTCGTGCGGACCGTTGTGTCGATATAGCCGAGCTTGATCTGTTCGACGCTCACTGTTGTGCTCCTACCTTTTCGAGGAATTCGACGACGCCGGGCAGGTCCGAGACCGTGCGGCCGCTCGCGGCGAGGAAGCCGTCCGGGCGCACGAGGTAGAACTGCTGTCTTCCCCCGGTCATGTGTTCGTGTCGGACCCGCACGGAACTGGTCCGCGCGAGGTATCGGGCCTGGGCCACCAATGCATCGTTCGGCCCGCCGGTGGTGACCAGGCGAAGACTCGTGAAGTCGCTGTCGGCCAGCGCCGCCGGTGGCACCCTGGCACCTGGATACGGCTCCGGGTAGCGCGCGTGCCAACCGGCCAGTCGTGGTGCATACCAATGGCGCAACGCTCCGGACTGCTCGAGCAGTCGCCACACCACGTTCCGTACGCGTGCCGCGATCGGACCGAGCACTGCGAGCTTGGTCAGAGCTCCTGTGAGCCGCAGGACTTCCGCGGCCACGTACCGCCGTTCCGGGTCGTACGAGTCGAGTACCGCCGGCGTCAGCTGCCCATCGATGACGCCGGTCAGTTTCCAGATCAGGTTGCCGACGTCCTGGAGTCCCAGGTTGAGGCCCTGCCCGCCGACCGGCGAGTGGGTGTGGGCAGCATCGCCGACCAGGAAGCAACGATTCCGGCGCAACACTGCCGCAATTCGCTCTTGGCTGGTGAACGAGGTGACCTGACCTTTGACCCGCATCTGCCAGCCGCCGGGGCCACGCTCGTCGAGGATGCGCTGCACCGTTTGTTCCGTCAGTGGGGTGTCGGGCGATATCGGAGCCGCGATGCGGACAATGCCACCCGGCAGTGGGGCGAAGACCAGGGCTCCGCTGTGCCCGAACACGTAATGCAGTTCGTCACGGTCGAAGTCACCCTGCATGTCGCCCTCGGCCAGTAGGAAAGTGGCCGGAATGGGCGTGCCCTCGAATTCGATGCCCAGTCGACGCCTGACGGTACTGCCGACGCCGTCCGCGCCGATCAACCAGTCGCCGCGCATGATTTGGGTGCCTTCGGCGGTTTCGGCCGTGATCTCGACGGTGCGGTCGTCCGTGCGGACGTCGGTAACCCGCACACCGCGTTCGACCTTTCCGCCGAGTCTTTCGAGCGCCTGCTCGAGCAGTGCCGCGGTCCGGTCCTGTTGCAGCATCAGGGGTTGGTTGCGTGGGCGCAGGCCGACTCGAATCCGCTTGCCGCCTGTGAGGTGATAGTTCAGTGCCTGCGATCGGAAGCCGAGTTCGTCGGCCTGCGCGAGAATGCCTATGGTGCGCAGGATTTCCAGCGTCGGCGGCCACAACAGAATCGCTCGCGCCCCTTCCGGTGGTTCCGCGGCCGCTTCCAGGACCCGGACGTCGATCCCCTGAGCCAACAGCAGGCATGCCGAGGCCAGCCCGCACGGCCCGGCTCCGACGATGAGTACCGTGGTGTTCTGTTTCATGGACGGCTCCTCCGCCGTGTTGTTCATGAGTGGACAAGTCCGACGCGTGCGATCCAGTCGCGCATCGCTGCTCCGGTGGTGGGCGCGTCATCTTCGATCAACGAGAAGTGGTCCCCCGCAACCACGATCACATCGTCGCCGGGCCGATGCGCGGTGCCTTCGATCGCGTGCTCGGGTCGAATGTTCAGTGTCGGTGCGGAATACCGCGCAGGTGGCAGGTCGGTGAGCAGCTTCAGGTAGCTGCCCATCGCGGTCAACCGCTGATCATCGGCCGTGATCACGCTGTCCCCGTCGGTCCCGATCCGCTCGGTCAGTGCAGGTGCGATGGCCGCGATGGTTTCTCTGTCCAGCGGATAGGAATCGATGAGCACAACCGCTTCGGGCAGTAGCCCGGCCGCCTCGAGCCGAGCAGCCAGCGCGCGAGCGATCGGTCCACCCGAGGAGTAGCCGAGCAGTGCGAAGGATTTCCGGGCGACACTGTTGCCCACCGTCTCGGCAAGCAGGCCGACGAGCGCATCGAATGACGACGGAAGTCGTTGTCCCGCAGAGAACCCTGGCAACGTCAGTGACATGACATCGAGGGTGTCGGCGACTGCCGCGGCCAGCCGGGCGTACTGTTGGGGCCCCGAGGTGACCAGCACCGTCGGCACGCAGATCAGCGTGACGGCGTCCTCGTGTCGAGCCAGGCCCACAAGTTCGGCGACCTCGGTGGCTGCGGCGTCGAAGGTGGGGCGGAATCTAGCGGCCGCGGCCAGCAGGTCGAGGTACTCCATCGCTTGCTCACCGTCGTGTGGGCGCAGCGACGCCAGCAGACCGCCTGCGGTCTCCGGGAGTTGCTGCCCGGCAAGTTCGGCGACCAGCAGTCCGGCGAGTGCATCGGGGGTACCCGCGTCGAGGAACGCGCGGGCGGGCAGGCTCAACCCGGTCGCCGTATTGATGCGATTGCGAGATTCGGTGATGCTCAAGGAATCCAGGCCCAGCTCCAGAAAGGCACGGGACGGAGGGACGGCCTCGGGTCCGGAGTGGCCGAGCACGGACGCTATCTCGGTACGGATCAGTTCGATCGCATGGGAACGCTGCTCCTGTGGTGGAAGCCCGGCCAGTTGAATCGGCTGTCGACCGGAGCGATGCGCGTGCGCGGCGGCTTCCGGGATCTCGGTGAAGAGCGCGACCGGGCGCGTCGCACCCATGTGCGACAGCAGCCGGGGCCAGTCGATATCGGCGATCACGGCCGCAGACTCGCCCGCTTCCAGCGCCTGTCGGAGCGCGTCGAAGGCCGGTTGTGGCGCGAGGGCCGGCAGCCCTCGCCCGGCGAGCCTGCGCTGCCGCAACGCCTCATCTGGTCCCGCCACTGCCCAGGCGCCCCACGCCACCGACACGGCGGGCAAGCCGAGTCCGGTTCGATGCTCTACCAATTCGTCCATGGCCGCATTCGCGGCGGCATAGCCGCCGAGCCCCGGAATGCCGCCGAGCGTCGCGGCGACCGAGGAGAACAACACGAATGTGGAGATGTCGCGCGAGAGGGTGAGCTCATGCAGAATCCACGCTGTGTCGACCTTGGTTCTGAGCACATTCGCCAGCTGATCCGGCGTGAATGTGTCGAGCGGGCCTTCGTCGAGCAGTTCGGCGGTATGGAACACAGCGGTGAAGTCGTGCTCCTCGAACAGCGTGGTGAGGGCGGCGCCGTCCAGCGCGGATGTCACGACGACCTGCTCCACGCCGAGTTCACCGAGGAGGCGGGCCAGCTCGCGTCCGATACCGTTGCCGCCCTCGGTGATGAGGACCGGCCCGGGCGGCAGCCACTGCGGCACCGGGGCATCGGGCAATGGTGCTCGGATCAGGCGACGGACGAAGACTCCCCCCGGACGGATCGCGAACTGATCGTCTTGACCGCCGGCCGCGAGCAATCCGGACAAACGGGCCAGCGTACGATCGTCGGGGTTGTCCGGCAGTTCGATCAATCCACGCCAGCGTGTCGGTTGTTCCAGAGCGGCGACCTGGCCGAGGCCCCAGACACGCGGATCTCGCGATATCGCCCAGAGCGGTGCGTCGCCGACATCGGTTAGCAGCTCCCGCAAGTCCTCGACGCTGTCGGGGACGGCGACGACCGCACGCAGGCCCGGCCGGGCGGTATCGTCGACGACTTCGGCGCCGCGGCGCACGAGGTCTTCGGCGATCAGTGTCGCGGTGTCCGAGCGGCCGGACACCGCCCACACGCCGGTGAGCGCGGCGGGTGTGGGCTCGCGGGTAGGCCGCCAGACGACCCGGTATCGCCATGAGTCGGGTGGGGCGAGCGCTGTCGTGGCGCGCGTGCCCGCGGCAGGCGCGAGCCAGAACCGTTTGCGTTCGAAGGGATACGTCGGTAGGTCGGTGATCCGGCCACCGGGCAGCAGGCTGGACCAGTCGATGTCGACTCCGCGTACATACACCTCGGCGAACGATCTCAGTAGTCGATCCAGTCCGCCCTCGCCACGTTGCAGGCTGCCACCGACTACCACCTCGGCGCCCGCGGATTCTGCGACATCCATCACCGCGACGGTGAGCACCGGATGCGGACTCATCTCGAGAAATGCTGAATTGCCGTGTGTGAGCAGGGTCTCCACTGTTCGGCTGAAGGTCACCGGCTGGCGCAGGTTATCGAACCAGTAGCCGGCGTCCAGGCCGGCCGTGTCGAGCAGGTCTCCGGTGACGGTCGAGTAGAACGGGATCGTCCCCGAGACCGGCTGTACAGCGGCGGCGGCATCGAGCAACTCCACCTTCAGGGTGTCGACCTGTGCAGAGTGTGAAGCGTAGTCGACTGGCAACCGCCGGAATCGGATGCCGGCGTCCTCGCAAGTGCGCCCCAACTCCTCGATCGCGCCGACATCACCGGAGACCACCGTCGCTTCTGGACTGTTCATCACCGCGACGGCCAGGCGATCGTCCCAGCGTTCGATGAGTGACCGGACCTCGTTGTCCGACAATCCGACAGAGGCCATCGCGCCGTGTCCGGCGAGCCGCGCGATGATCCGGCTGCGCAACGCGATCAAGCGGGCGCCGGCTTCGATGGTGAGCGCGCCCGCCACACAGGCCGCGGCGATCTCGCCCTGGCTGTGCCCGACCACCGCCGAGGGCTGCACTCCGCTCGCCTGCCACACCGCGCTGAGCGAGACCATGATCGCCCACAGCGCCGGCTGGATGACGTCGACGCGTTCGAGTCTTTCGGGTTCATCGAGCACGTCGAGCAACGACCAGTCCACATAGGGCGTCAAAGCACGTGCGCAGCGCTGCATCTCGGCTCGGAAGACATCGGACTCCGCGAGGAGCTGCACGGCCATACCGGGCCACTGCGATCCTTGGCCGGGGAACACGAAGACCGGTGCACCGACGTCAGTGGCCGTTCCTCGAACCAGCCCGGGCCATTCCGCGTCGAGTGTCAGGGCGTCCAATCCGCCGCGGAGTTCTGCGCGGTCGGCACCCAGGACCACCGCACGGTGCTCGAAGGCTGTACGAGTGGCGGCGAGGCTGAATCCGATGTCGGTGAGGGACCGGTCATCGGACTCGTGCACGACGTTGATCAGCGCTCGCGCCTGATTCGCCAGTGCCGCAGAGCTCTTCGCCGAAACCACCAGCGGTGTGGTCGCCGTGCTGCCCGGACCGGCGTCGGGCTCGGTCCTTTCGTCCGCGGCCTGCGATGGGGCTTCCTCGAGGATGACGTGCGCGTTCGTACCGCTCACTCCGAACGCCGACACACCGGCGCGGCGCGGCTGGGGGCCCTTCGGCCAATCGACGGGTTCGGTCAGCAGGCTCACCGCACCGGAATCCCAGTCGACGAACGGCGTCGGGGCATCAACATGCAGCGTCTTCGGCAGGACCGAATGACGCATTGCCTGAACCATTTTGATCACGCCGGTCACGCCCGCCGCGGCACCGGTGTGACCGAAGTTCGATTTGATCGACCCCAAGCGCAGCGGCCGATCGGCGGGACGATCCTGGCCGTAGGTCGCGAGGATCGCCTGCGCCTCGATGGGATCGCCGAGCGAGGTACCGGTGCCGTGTGCTTCGACCGCGTCCACCTGGCCGGCCGATACACCGGCGTCGGTCAGTGCGGCCTTGATCACCCGCTGCTGTGCCGGGCCGTTCGGGGCGGTCAGGCCATTGCTCGCTCCATCCTGATTCACCGCCGAGCCGCGGACCAGGCCCAATACCGTGTGCCCGTTGTCGATCGCGGCGCGGAGCCGTTCGACGACGAGTACGCCGACGGCTTCGGCCCAGCCGGTGCCATCGGCGGCTGCGGCGAAGGACTTGCAACGCCCATCGGGGGCCAATCCGCGTTGACGACTGAAGTCCACCCAGCCGACAGGTGTCGTCAATACCGTCACGCCGCCGACCAGCGCGAGAGAGCACTCGTCGGCGAGTAGTGCGCGCCGCGCCAGATGCAGCGCCACCAGCGATGAGGAGCACGCGGTGTCGACCGTCAGCGCCGGCCCTTCGAGGCCGAGTGAGTAGGCGATCCTGCCCGAGAGGACACTGGCGGCGACACCGGTCAGACGATGTGCCTCGACATCTTCCGGCGTCGTATTGAGGATGATTCCGTAGTCCTGGACACTGCTGCCGATGAACACACCGGTCCGGCTGCCATGCAAGGAAGCTGGGACGATCCCGGCGCGCTCCAGCGCCTCCCAGGACGATTCCAACAACAATCGCTGCTGCGGGTCCATCGCCAATGCCTCGCGCGGCGCGATACCGAAGAACTCGGCGTCGAAATCGCCTGCATCGTAAAGGAATCCAGCCTCCTTGACATAGGAGGTGCCTGGCTTGTCCGGGTCCGAGTCGAACAATGACGACAGATCCCAGCCGCGATCCTCGGGAAACCCGCTGATCGGGTCCCGCTGATCGACAAGCGACTGCCAGAGCGCTTCTGGTGTATCGACACCGCCGGGAAGACGGCACGCGATTCCGACGATCGCTATCGGTTCGGATCGTTCGGCCTCCAATTGCCGTACCCGGCTGCGGGTTTCGGTGAGCTCGATCGTGACGCGTTTGAGGTAGTCACGGAGTTTCTGCTCGTCTGACATTGTTACTCCCCGGTTCTTCAGGCGCCCAGTTCCCCGTCGATGAACGCAAATATGTCGTCATTGCTCGCCGTGTCCATCAGTTCCGCCACGGCGACAGCGCCATCGTCGGCGCCGGTTGCTTTGTTCAGGAAGCCGCGCAGGCGGGCGAGGAATTGCCTGCGCGAGGCCTCGTCGGCAATGGCGAGCACGTCCTCGATGCGGTCGAGTTCCGCGTCCACCGACATCTCCGGTCCCGCTGCGGTGAGCTGTGTTTCGAGGAATTCGGCAATAGCCGCCGGGGTCGGATGGTCGAAGACGAGGGTGGCAGGCAGACGCAGTCCGGTAGCCGCACCGAGCCGGTTTCGGATCGATACCGCGCCGATCGAATCCATCCCCAGGTCCTTCAACGCGCGCTTGGGCGCGATCTCGTTCAGGTCGGCGAACCCGAGTGCCACGCCGACCTCTGCCCTGATCACCTCCAGCAGTTGGGCGTAGCGTTCGGGACCCGCGAGCCCGGCCAGCCGTCCTGCGAGGTCGGCTGCTGTAGCCGAATCGCTGGAGTCGACGGACGCCAGTGCGTTCACCACCTCGGGCAGATCAGACAGCAGCGGGCTGGACCGAACAGCGGTGAACACCGGCGCGAATCGAGCCCAATCGACGTCCGCTACCACGATCGACGCCTCGCGGCGACCGACGGCATCCGACATCGCGCGCAGGGCCGATTCGGGGACCATCTCGCCGATTCCACCGCGCCGCAGCCGATCTCGACGCTCGGCCTCGACCGTCTCATCCATGGATCCGGTCATGACATCAGCCCACAGACCCCACGCCACCGCCGTCGCCGCAAGGCCGCGAGCGCTGCGATTTTCGGCAATGAGGTCGAGCTGCGCGTTGGCCGCGCCGAGGGCGGCCTGCTCACCGCTGCCCCATACCCCGGAAATCGAGGAGAACAGCACGAAAGCATCCAATTCCCCGCACAATTCGTCCAGCAGCGTCGCACCCGCGACCTTCGCCGCGACGATCTCCGCGAATTCGGCGGGAGTGGTGTCGACCACGCTCCCGGGCCGCAGCGCACCGGCAGCGTGGATCACGGCCGTCAAGGACGGATCGGCCACCAGGTCCGCCACCGCCTGCCGATCGGTGAGGTCACAGCGCACCACGGTCGCTGGAACACCGAGTTCGCTTGGCAACGTGATGGTTTCATCGGCGGTCAGCACGAGGCGTTCGGCTCCGTGCGCGGCGAGCCAGCGCGCGGTGTGCCATCCCATTCCATCGGTGCCGCCGGTCACCAGCACTGTGCCGTGTGGTGTCCAGCCGGAACCACGCGCATCGTCACCGACCCGGGTCAATCGGCGTGCGAAAACCCCCGAGTCGCGAATCGCGATCTGGTCCTCATCGGCCGGCGCGGCGAGCACCCGCACCAGGCGGGTGAGCTGCCGGACGCTCGCATCGACCGGGATATCGACCAGCCCGCCCCACAGCCCCGGATGTTCGAGTGCCGCAGAGCGTCCCAGACCCCAGACGCGGGCCTGCGCGGGCTCGAGCCGGGGGCTGTCGATGGCGACCGCACCGGAGGTCACCGTCCAGATCGGTCCGGTGATCTCGCTGTCGACCATTGCCTGGATCAGCGGCAACGTCGCATCCGACAGCAACGACAGCACACCGTCCGTGTGCGAGGGCAGAAGTCGTGCCACGTCCTGCCGCCCGGCCGTAGCCGGAACTTCTATCCGAATCGGTTCAGCGCCACCGGCGGCGAGCGCGGCTTCGTAGTGGTCGGCACGCGGATCATCCGGGTTCACCGCCAGTAGCCAGGTCCCGTTCAACCGCGCCGCCTCCGGTTCCGGCAGTGGACGCCAGGTAGCGCGATATCGCCACGACGCGGTCTCCGAACGCTCGTGTCGGCGCGCTCGCCACGCGGTGAGGGCGGGAAGCACCTCGTGTGCTGCAGTCGAATGGTCGTCGAGACCCAGAGCCGCGACGAAGGCGTCGGCGTCGGCCTGCTCGACCACACGCCAGAACTCCGCATCCGCACCATCATTCGAGGAACTTCTCGCCGCTACCGGCATGTCCATCCAGTAGCGGCGGCGCTGGAAGGCGTATGTCGGCAGTTCGGCAGCCGGGACACCGACGAAGGGCACCGTCATGTCGACGCTGACGCCGTGCGCGTATGCCTCCGCCACCGACAGCAGAAACCGGTGCATACCGCCGTCGTCTCGACGCAGGCCGGCGATGATCACCGCGTCCACATCCGAGGACTCCGCGATCTCCGCGATCGGCAGCATCAGCACCGGATGCGGGCTCATCTCCAGGAAGGCTGTGTGGCCGGCCCCGAGCAGCGCGCGCACCGCGGGCTCGAACTGGACTGTCTGCCGCAGATTGCGGCACCAGTAGTCACCGTCGAGCTCGAGCGGGTCGCACGGGGTCGCGGTCACCGTCGAGAAGAACGGGATATCCGCGTCGCGCGGTCGCACAGATTCGAGCACCTGCGACAGCTTTGCCCCGAGCGGCTCCATCTGCGCCGAGTGAGAGGCGTAGTTCACCGGGACATTCCGCGCCCAGATATCATCGGCCGCACAGGATTCGAGGAATTCCTGGAGTGCACCGACCGAACCGGCGACCACGGTCGAGGTCGGCCCGTTCACTGCCGCCACCGACAGCCCGGGCAGCAGTCGCGCCGAGACCTGATCGACCGGCAGCGCCACCGAGGCCATTCCGCCCTCACCGGCGAGGTCACGAATCGCCTGACTGCGCAATGCCACGATCAACGCACCGTCGTCGAGGGTCAGCGCGCCCGCGACGCACGCCGCGGCGATCTCGCCCTGACTGTGTCCGATGACGGCTGCGGGCTCGACGCCGTGGGCACGCCAGAGGGCGGCGAGGGACACCATCACCGCCCACAGCGCCGGTTGCACGACGTCCACACGTTCCTGCAAGGACGAGCTCTCGAGGGCCTCGGTGAGCGACCAGTCGATATAGGGTGTCAGCGCCGATTCGCATTCAGCCATCCGGGCGCGGAACACGTCCGAGTTCTTCATCAACTCCGCGGCCATGCCCACCCATTGCGATCCCTGACCGGGGAAGACGAACACCGGTTTGCCCCGGTCTCGGACTACACCGGTGACCAGGTTGGGAGCCTCTTGGCCGGCAGCAGCGGCCGCGAGACCGGCACGGACTGCGTCACGCTCGGCGCCGACCACTACGGCCCGATATTCCATCTGCTCACGGCGGGTGGCCAGCGCCGCACCGACACTGGCGAGTGCGATCGCAGGATCGTCGAGTACCGTCGTCAGCCGCGCTGCCTGCGCGCTCAACGCAGTGGCGCTGCGAGCCGAAACAACAAAGGGTGCAAGCCTATCCGGTGGCGCTATCTGCTCGGGCTGCGAATAGTGCTCGATGATTGCATGCGCGTTGGTGCCGCTGATCCCGAACGACGACACCGCCGCCCGCCGGGGCCGACCGGTCTGTGGCCATGGGACCGGCTCGGTGAGCAGTGACACCGCACCCGAGGACCAGTCGATATAGGGGCTCGGCGGGGTGGCATGCAGCGTAGGCGGCAGTTCCGCATGCCGCATGGCCATGATCATCTTGATGATTCCGCCGACCCCCGCCGCCGCCTGGCTGTGGCCGATATTCGACTTGAGCGAGCCCAACCACAGTGGTTGCTCTGCCGAGCGGTCCCGGCCATAGGTCTGCAGGATCGCCTGTGCCTCGATCGGGTCACCGAGCGGAGTGCCGGTGCCGTGGGCCTCGACCACGTCGATCTCCCGGGGCTGTAAACCGGCTTGGGACAACGCGGTTTCGATCACGCGTTCCTGGGCAGGGCCGTTCGGTGCCGTCAGCCCGTTGCTCGCACCGTCCTGATTGACGGCAGTGCCCCGGATGACCGCGTAGATCGGGTGCCCATTGCGCTCGGCGTCGGAAAGTCGTTCCAGCAGCAGCATTCCGATGCCCTCGGACCATCCGGTCCCGTCGGCGCTCGCGCCGAATGCCTTGGACCGCCCATCGGGGGCGAGCGCGCGCTGGCGGCTGAACTCCACATACGAGAACGGCGACGACAGTACGGTGACACCGCCGGCGAGGGCCAGGGTGCTTTCTCCGAGCCGCAGTGACTGACAGGCCAGGTGTGTGGCGACCAGGGACGAGGAGCATGCAGTATCGACAGTGACCGCTGGGCCTTCGAGTCCGAAGGTGTAGGCGATGCGCCCCGAATCGACACTGCCCGTGTTGCCTATCCCTACATAGCCTTCCAGCTCCTCCGGTACTTCCGGCGACCGGTAGGCGTACTCGTGATACATCACGCCGGCGAAGACTCCGGTCCGGCTTCCGCGCAGGCTCGACGGGTCGATGCCCGCGCGTTCGAAGGCTTCCCAGGAGGTTTCCAGCAGCAAGCGTTGCTGGGGGTCCATGGCCACGGCTTCCTTCGGCGAGATGCCGAAGAACTCCGCGTCGAAATTCGGTGCATCGTGCAGGAATCCGCCATGGCGCACATAGGATTTGCCCGGCCGGTCCGGGTCCGGGTCGTAGAGCCGATCCAGGTCCCATCCCCGGTCGGTGGGAAATCCGGTGATGGCGTCCGTTCCTGCCGCCACCAGTTCCCACAGTTGCTCAGGGGTACTCACACCGCCCGGATAGCGGCAGCTCATTCCGACGATCGCGATCGCTTCGTTCGACGTCGCGGCGGATCTGGTGGTGGCCGTGATGCGTTCGCGGCCGTCGAGTTCCGCCAGCACATGCGTGGCCAGGTCGAACACGCTCGGATAGTTGAACACCACCGTCGCGGGTAGTCGCAGTCCGGCCGCGTCGTTGAGGCGATTTCGGAGTTCGACGGCGACCAGCGAATCCACGCCGAAGTCCTTGAACCCGCGCCGGATGTCGACCGCGGCCGCGTCGCTGACATCGAGCGTCTCGGCGACGAGCGCACGCACGAGATCGACCACGGCCTGAACACGATCCTGCTCGGGCATTTCCGCCAGCCGGTCGCTGAAGGTGGCGGCCGCGGCTCGAGCCGGTGCGGCGGTACCACGCCGCCGCACCAGACCTCGCAGAAGCGGGGCCGGCTCACCGCGCACTGCCGCAGGATTCAATCGGATGGGTACGGTTCGGGTCGGTCCGGCCGACACCACAGCGTCGAGCAGTCGCAACGCCTCCGCTGCCGGCAACGCCGTCACGCCGGTGCGGGACAACCGCGCGATGTCGGTCGCATCGAGTTCGGCCGCCATCCCGCCGCCCGCCCACGGACCCCACGCCAATGCGGTCGCGGGCAGACCCGTGTCGGCGCGGTGGCCGGCGAGCGCGTCGAGAAAGGTATTGGCGGCCGCGTAGGCGGCCTGGCCCGTGGTGCCGAGCACACCGGCAGCCGAGGAGAACAGCACGAAAGCGGTAAGATCCGAATCTTTGGTCAGTTCATGCAGATTCCAGGCTCCGCGGACCTTCGGTCGCAGCACGTCCGCCAACCGCTGCGGGGTCACGGCAGCGAACACTCCGTCGTCGAGGACACCGGCCGCGTGCACCACCGCGGTCAGTGGATGTTCGGCCGGTACCGCCGCCAGTGCCGAGGCCAATGCGGCGCGGTCGGCCACATCGCATGCGACGACGGTGGCCTCGGCACCGAGGCTGCGAAGTTCGGCCACGAGCTCGGCGTCGTCGCCACGGCGCGATAAGAGCAGTAGATGCCGGAATCCCCACGCCGACACCAGATGTCGTGCGAGTGAGCGACCCAGCGCCCCGGTCGCACCGGTCAACAACGCCGTCCCCGATGCGCCCGTGATTCCTTGCGGTCCGGGCGCGGCCAGCCTTTTCAGTCGAGGCACGGTGAGCACACCGGTACGAACACGGATCTGCTCCTCGCCGGTGGCCAGCGCCGCGGCGACCGCCGAGTCGTCGGCAGGGTCGTCGGCGATCACCAGCACGAGTCGCCCCGGATGCTCGGCCTGCGCGGAACGCACGAGCCCGTGGATCGGGGCGTGGCGCAGGTCGTCGGCAGCGACCACCACCGCGAGGCGAGCGCTGCTGTCCTCGGAAAGCCAGTGCTGAATGCGAACCAGGGTGGCCGAGGTGACCGCTTCCGCCGCTGCGGGAACGTCTCCCTCGCTGGATTCGACGATCAGACGGACAGTTTCCGGAACGGAGTCGAGCGCCGACCCGGCAGGTTCCCATGCCACCTCGTAGAGCGCGTCGCCGATGGGACGCTCACCAGTCGGGAGTTGGGCGTCGGAGAATGGGCGGAACGCGAGCGACTCGACGCCGGCGACCGGTGCCCCGGTGGCATCGGCGAGTGTGATCGACACGGTGTCCGGACCGGTGCTGGTGATCTTCACCCGGGCAGCTTCGGCGCCGGTCGCGTGCAATTCGATTCCGCTCCAGGAGAACGGCAGCCGCAGTCGCGATCCCGGGTCCAGCGCATGCAACGCGGCGTCGAACAGTGCCGGATGGATTCCGAATCGTGCCGCATCCGTCGCTGTTTCCTCGGACAGGCGTACTTCGGCGAAGAACTCCGCGCCCCGGCACCAGGCCGCGGTGAGACCCTGGAACGCGGGACCATAGCGCAGACCGAGCGCGTCGAGTTCCCCGTAACGGTCTGCGATGTCGACCGATTCGGCACCCGCCGGAGGCCAGTCGACGAGCGCGCCGGCGGCCCGCGCGTTCGACCGCCCGAACCTGCCGGAGGCGTGGCGTGTCCACGCCCGGTCGCCGCGTCGCGAATGGATGCCGAAAGTGCCGGACAGTCCGTCGACTTGGACCTGAATCTCGATGGAACCGGTTACCGGCACGGCCAGCGGCGCTTCGATCGTCAACTCCGCCACCGCGTCCCGGTCCGCCGACAGCGCGGCATGGGTAGCGAGTTCGACGAGCGCGGTCGCGGGCAGCAGCGCCGTGCCGAGCACCACATGATCGGCGAGCCACGGGTGGGTCGTCAGCGAAATCTCCCCGCTCAGTACCACATCCTCGCTCCCGGCCAGCGGCATCGCGGCGCCGAGCAGGGGATGCCCCGCGGGCCTCGACGCACTGCCCAGCCAGAAACGCCTGCGTTGAAAGGCATAGGTGGGCAATGGAATCTGCCGGCGCCGGGGGATCACTCGGGTCCAGTCGACGTCGATGCCACGGGCGAACAGCGAACCGAGGGCGACGAGCAACGCCTCGTCCTCGGCCCCGATGCGACGCAAGGTAGGGATGATCGCAGCATCGGCGAGGAACTCCGACGCCATGGCCGACAGCACCGCGTCCGGCCCGACCTCGACGAAGGTCGACACCCCGTGCGCGCGCATCCTGATCACGTCGTCGTGGAAGCGCACCGGCTCTCGCACATGGCGCACCCAGTACTCGACCTCCGACATCGCCTCCGGCAGAGGCAGTTCCGGTACCCGGAACTCCACGCTCTGCGCGACCGCACGGAACTCTGCCAGCATCGGATCCATCAGCGGTGAGTGGAAGGCGTGGCTGACCTTCAACCGCCGACCGTTCCACTGCGCGCCCACGCGCAGCACCGGTTCCTCCGCTCCCGAAATCACCAGCGACCGTGGGCCGTTCACTGCGGCGATGCCCACATCGTCGAGGCCGGCGATCGCCGCGGACACTTCCTCGGCACTCGCACGCACCGATACCATCGCCCCACCGGCGGGCAGTGCCTGCATCAGTCGGCCACGCGCCGCCACCAGCCGGCAGGCGTCCTCCAGCGACCAGAGACCCGCAACGTACGCGGCGGCGAATTCGCCGATCGAGTGACCGCCGACGAAATCCGGGCGAACTCCCAGCGATGTGATCAATCGGAACAACGCGACTTCGAAGGTGAACAACGCGGGCTGCGTCCACTCGGTGTGATCGAGTAGCTCGGTACGCTCGCCGAACATCACATCGGGCAGATCGATGTGGAAGTTCGCTGCTATCTCGTCGAACGCTCGGCGGAAGACCGGGAAGCGCTCGTACAGACCAGAACCCATCCCCGGCCGTTGCGCTCCCTGCCCAGTGAACAGGAACGCCGTGCCGCCTGTGGCTTCCGCGATCTCGCTATCACGGTTGGACAGCCGCTCGAGGCCGACGATCAGATCGTCGTGGTTGTCGGCGACCACGACAGCTCGATGAGAATGCACCGTGCGCGCCGTGACGGCGGAGAACCCGACCTGACCGGGGTCGAGATCCGGGTCGGCCGCTACTCGCGCACGCAACTGGCCGGCCTGTGCGCGCAGCGCCGACGAACTCCGCGCCGATACCACCACCGGCACGGGTCCGACGGAAGCGGGCTCATCGAGTGAATCCTGTTCCGCGGCGGGCGCTTCCTCGAGAATCACGTGGGCGTTGGTGCCACTGACACCGAAGGAGGACACCCCGGCGCGCCGCGGAGTGGTCGAGCGTGGCCAGGGTCGAGCGTTGTGCAGCAGCGCCACGCTCCCGGCGCTCCAATCGACAAAGGGCGACGGCTCGTCCGCGTGCAGCGTCCCGGGCAGCGACTCGTTGTGCAGCGCCATCACCATCTTGATGACTCCGGACATTCCAGCCGCCGCTTGGGCGTGCCCGATGTTCGATTTGACCGAGCCCAGCCACAGCGGCCGGTCCACTGAATGTTCGCGCCCGTAGGTGGCGATCAGTGCCTGGGCCTCGATGGGGTCACCGAGTTTCGTGCCGGTGCCGTGCGCCTCGACCGCGTCGATATCGCCGCCCGTCAACCCCGCGTCGGCCAGCGCCGCCCGGATGACCCGCTGCTGGGCAGGCCCGTTCGGTGCGGTCAAACCGTTGCTGGCACCGTCCTGGTTGACCGCGCTGCCACGCACGACGGCCAGAATCCGGTGCTCTCGCTCGCGTGCATCGGAAAGACGTTCCACCAGAAGCACTCCGGCGCCCTCGGCCCAACCGGTTCCGTCAGCACCCGCGCCGAACGCTTTGCAACGCCCGTCCTTCGACAATCCGCCTTGCTTGCTGAACTCGACGAACAGCCAAGGCGTCGGCATCAGCGTCACACCGGCGACCAGCGCCATATCGCAGTCGCCGGCGCGCAGTGAGCGCGCAGCCAGGTGCAATGCCACCAGCGAGGACGAGCACGCGGTGTCGACGGTCACCGCGGGGCCCTCGAAGCCGAAGGTATAGGCGATGCGGCCGGAGAGCACACTGGCCGATGTGCCGGTCAGCCGGTAGCCGACCACCCCATGGACCGGCTCGTGCAGCAACGGTCCGTAATCCTGACGAGGCCCACCGACGAACACCCCGGTCCTACTGCCGCGCAACGTCAGTGGATCGATCCCCGCCCGTTCGAAGGCTTCCCAGGAATTCTCGAGCAACAGCCGCTGCTGTGGATCCATTGCCAGGGCTTCACGCGCGGAAATCCCGAAGAAGTCGGCGTCGAAGTCCGCCACACCGTCGACGAAACCGCCGAAGCGGGTGTAAGAGGTGCCCTCCCGCTCGGGGTCCGGATCATACAGTCGCTCGAGTTCCCACCCGCGGTCGATCGGGAACTCACTGATCACGTCGCGCCCGTCCGCGATCAGATCCCACAGTTGTTCCGGTGAACGCACTCCACCGGGAAAGCGGCATCCGATGCCGACGATGGCCAGCGGCTCGGCAGCGACAGTGGTGAGCTGCTCATTCTGCCGTCGCAGGCGGTCGGATTCCTTCAACGAAGCGCGCAGCGCCTCAACCAGTTTCGCAGTCTCGGACATCGGGGTCTCTCCTAGGAATCTTGCCCGTTGAGCGCCATGTGAATCAGGCTGTCGGCATCCATGGCATCGATGAATTCGGACTCGCCGGTCACCGGCACAGCGCCCGCGACAATGTCCGGCGCCGCGTCGGGCGCGGCGAAATACTCCGAATGCAGGTGCGCTGCCAGCCTTTCCGGCGTCGGATGATCGAAGATGAGGGTGGCGGGCAGCCTCAGTCCGGTCGCCACACCCAGTCGGTTGCGCAACTCCACCGAGGTCAGGGAATCCAAACCGACAGCGCGGAATTCGGCGGCCACAGAAATCGCCTCCGGTTTTGCATGACCGAGCACGAAAGCCACCTCGGTCCGCACTATGTCGAGGAGCAACCGACCCTGCTCCGCGACAGCAAGCCCCTCGAGCCGATCCGCGAGGGAGCGTTCCGAACTGGCCGACTCGACAGCCGCCGCACGGCGGCGCGTCGGGACGATCAGGTCACGCAAGGCAGGCGGAACCGCTGCCGTGCGTGACGCCGCAAGGTCGAATTTCACCGGCAGCAGTACGGGTTCACCGCGAACCAGGGCCGCATCCAGAAGCTCCATACCCTCCGTGGCACTCAGCGCTTCGATACCGCCGCGCTTGATCCGTGCCAGGTCGGCGGCACTCAAATCACCGGCCATGCTGCCGTCGACATCCCACAGGCCCCACCCGAGCGACAGCGCCGGCAGACCGGCAGCCTGCCGCCATCGCGCGAAGGCGTCGAGGTAGGCGTTGGCGGCGGCGTAATTCGACTGACCGGCCCCACCGAGGGTGCCCGTCACGGACGAATACAGCACGAACGCAGCCAGGTCGAGGTCCCTGGTCAGCTCGTGCAGATGCCGCACCGCATCGATCTTCACGGCGAACACCCGATCGACCTGTTCGGCGGTCAACGCGGTGACGATCCCGTCGTCGAGCACACCTGCGGAGTGCACGACCGCGGTGAGTGGATGCGCCGCCGGCACCGAACCGATCAGTCGCGCTACCGAATCGCGGTCGCTGACATTGCACGCCACAGCGGTGACTTCAGCCCCCAGAGCCCGCAACTCGGCCTCGAACTCGGCGAATCCCCGCGCGTCCGCGCCGCTGCGACTGGCCAGCATCAGGTGCCGCACACCGTGTGCGGACGCCAGATGCCGGGCGGTCAGCTTTCCGAGCGCGCCGGTCGCACCGGTAACGATGACAGTGCCGTTGGGATCGAGTACGCGTGGGATGACCAGCGCGACCTTGCCGACGTGGCGGGCCTGGGACAGGTGCCGGAACGCCGCACCGGCCTCGCGCACATCCCAGGTGCTGATCGGTGGGAGTCGCAGCGTTCCGGCGGCGAACAGCTCGAGCAACTCGGTCAGCATCTGCTGAATCCGATCCAGCCCGGCCTCCATCAGGTCGAAGGCCTGATAGAACACGTCGAAGTCGTCGCCGGCCCGGCGATCGGTCTTGCCCATTTCGATGAAGCGCCCGCCCTGCCGCAGCATGCCGGCGGAGGCGTCGACGTACTCGCGTGCCAGCGAGTTGAGCACCACGTCCACCTTCGGGAAGTGCGTGGCGAAGTCGAGGGTGCGCGAGGATGCCAGATGCTCATCATCGAGCCCGAATTCCCTCAATACGTCCCACTTTCCGTGGCTGGCCGTGCCGTAGACCTCAGCGCCGAGGTGGCGGGCCAACTGGACTGCTGCCAGACCCACTCCCCCTGCGGCGGCGTGGACGAGAACCGACTCCCCAGCACTCGAGCGCCCCAGATCGACGAGCCCGTAATAGGCCGTGAGGAACACAATCGGCACGACTGCCGCCTCGGTGAACGTCCAGTCGTCGGGCATCGGTGCCAGCATCCGGTGGTCGACCACCGCGATCGGACCGAGGGCTCCGGGGATGAGACCCATGACCCGATCACCGACACGCAGCCGACCGACATCGGGCGCGACCTCGGTGACGATGCCCGCACCCTCGCCGCCGAGCACCATCTCGTCGGGGTACATGTCCAGGGCGAAGAGGACGTCACGGAAATTGAGGCCACCGGCCCGGACACTGACGCGCACCTGACCGGGCTGCAGAGCTGCCAGCGCCTGCGGCGCCGGCACCAGTTCGAGGTTCTCCAGCGTGCCACGCACCGGTGCGTCGAGTCTCCATGGCCCTACCGGCGGCACCAGACGGTCTGCGGGGACCCGCCGCAATCGAGGAACGTACGCCGCCCCCGCGCGCAGCACGATCTGTGCTTCGTCCGTAGCCAACACCCGAGCGATGACCTCGGTGGACGCCTCGGCATCGTCGAGATCGATCAATACGAATCGTCCCGGGTTCTCTTCCTCGGCCGACCGTACGAGCCCCCAGATCACCGACACCTCCGGGTCGGCGGACTCCTCACCGATCGCGACCGCGCCGCGCGTCACGATGGCGAGCCGCTGATCGACGGCTTGCTCGTCGGCAAGCCACGTCCGCACGGCTTCATGCGCTTCGGCGAAGTTCTCCCGCGCGGACAACCCGATGACATACAGCAGGGTGTCGTGTTCGGCAGGCTCCGCCGGAAGAGTGATCGGCTGCCAGGTCAACTCGAACAGAGAGTCGTGCGTGACCACCTCGCGCAACCGGCTGGTGTCCAAGGGTCGCACGGTGAGCGCGCCGACCGAGAGCACCGGCGCGCCGGCAGGGTCGACGGCGGTCAGCTGAAAGGAATTCTCGGCGTTGCGAGTTATCCGCACACGCAAGCGATTCGCGCCGAGAGCGTGCAAGCGGACGTCCTGCCACGAGAACGGAACCAGCGTGACTTCCTGATCGGTCTGCAACAGCAGTGCGTGCAATGCCGCGTCCAGCAGGGCCGGATGAATGCCGAACCCCTCTGTGTCGTGGTCGATTCCGACCTCGGCGTAAACGTGTTCACCGAGCTGCCATGCTGCGCGCAACCCGCGAAATCCCGGCCCGTATTCGAGGCCACGGTCCGCCAAGCGCTTGTAGTGTGCCTGTACATCCACCGATTCGGCGCCGACTGGCGGCCAAGCCCAGGCCTCCTCGGTCGCGGCATCCGCGACCGCCAGTGTTCCGGCGGCATGCCTGATCCAACTCGTATCCCGGTCGCCGCGCGAATACACCGTGATCGGAGTGCGGCCCCCGTCGGAGGGGCCGACCCGGACCTGCAGCCGCCGGTCGCCGGACTCGGAAAGCAGCAGCGGCGCTTCGAGAGTCAGTTCCTCGACCAGGTTGCATCCGATCTCGGCCGCCGCCCACAGGGCGAGTTCGGCGAACGCGGCACCGGGCAGAAGAACAGCGCCGGAGACCTTGTGGTCGGCGAGCCACGGCGATTTCCTCGGTCCCAGGGTCCCTATGCCCAGCAGCCCGCCGTCGTCGGCGAGTTCGATGCTCGCCGTGAGCAACGAGTGCACCGAGTTCGTCGCCATGTCATCGGATTCGGCGCTCAGCCAAAATGTCTGCGGCTGGAAGGCGTAGGTCGGCAGCTCGGCCGGAACTTGTTCACCGATCACCGCCGCCCAATCGACACGAGAACCCGTGCTGTGCAATCGCGCCAGGCCACTCAGCAGCGCGGCGACCTCACCGCGGCCGCGGCGCAGAGCAGAGGCCAGTACCGATCCGTGGTCGAAAGGTAGGCAATCGGCTGCCATCGCCGTCAAGATGGCGTCGGGACCCAACTCGAAATACGAGGTCACTCCCGCTTCACTGAGCCAGCGCATCTCCTCGTCGAAGCGCACGGCCTCGCGGACATGGCGGACCCAGTATTCGGGTTCCCACACCTGGCCCGACATGGCGATCGAGGGCCGGGAGTACGACAGTGATTCCGCGACGGTCCGGAATTCCGCCAGCATCGGCTCCATCAGCGGCGAATGAAATGCGTGGCTGACCGCCAAACGCTTTCCCCTCCACAGCTTTCCGACCCTCACGACTGTCGTCTCCACACCGGCGATCACCACGGCCTCCGGCCCGTTCACCGCGGCGATGCCGATGCCGTCCAGCCCGGCGATCGCCTCCGACACCTCCTCGGCGCCGGCGCGCAGCGCCATCATCGCGCCACCTGGCGGCAATGCCTGCATCAGCCGACCACGGGCCTGCACGAGTCGGCAGGCGTCGGCGAGCGACAGGACACCCGCCACATGAGCGGCGGCCAGCTCTCCGATCGAGTGGCCGACCAGGTGATCAGGTTGCAGCCCGAGCGATGTCACCAGTCGGAACAGAGCGACCTCGATCGCGAACAGAGCAGGTTGGGTCCACTCGGTCCGATCGAGCCGACCCTCGGTGTCATCGAAAGCTATTGCCGCGACCGGGCCCTCGAAATGGGCACACACCTCGTCGAAGGCTGCCCGGAAAACCGGAAACGCCGCGTACAGTTCGCGGCCCATACCGGCGCGTTGGCTGCCCTGCCCCGTGAAGAGGAACGCCAGGCCGCCCTGCCGGACAGCAGCTCCGCGAACAACATTGGGAGCTGGTCGACCGGCTGCGACAGCGGTCAGCCCGTCGAGAAGATCGGCCCGATCGCCGGCGACGACCACGGCCCGACACGGATGCGCGGAGCGAGCGGTAGCCAACCCGTAGGCCAACTCGGCAAGGCCGGTCTCAGGGTCGAGCGCGCTCAAACGGGTGGCCTGAGCGGCCAATGCCTCCTCTGTTCTGGCCGAGACCACGAACGGCAGCACCTCGAGCGCCGCCGGTCCCGTCGGGGCTGCGGGCCCGGGCTCCGGAGCGGCCTGCTCGAGAATGACATGTGCGTTGGTGCCGCTGATCCCGAACGACGAGACACCCGCCCGCCGGGGCCTGCCGGTCTCGGGCCATGCCACCGGTTCGGTCAACAGCGACACGGCACCCGATCCCCAGTCGACATGGTGAGTCGGCTTGTCCACGTGCAACGTTCGTGGCAGCACCCCGTGCCGCATGGCGAGCACCATCTTGATGATGCCCGCGACTCCTGCCGCGGCCTGAGTGTGTCCGAGGTTGGATTTCACCGAACCGAGCCACAGCGGCACGTCCTGCTCGCGGTCCTGGCCGTAGGTCGCCATCAGCGCCTGCGCCTCGATGGGATCGCCGAGCGTCGTCCCGGTGCCGTGTGCTTCGACGGCATCGATGTCTCGGGGCGACAGACCGGCATTGGTCAACGCCTGGCGGATCACGCGCTGTTGGGAGGGGCCGTTCGGCGCGGTCAAGCCGTTGCTGGCCCCGTCCTGGTTGAGCGCCGATCCCCGGATGACCGCCAGAATCCGATGGCCGTTGGCTTCGGCATCCGACAACCGTTCCAACACCAGGACTCCGACGCCCTCGGACCAGCCGGTACCATCGGCAGCGTCGGCGAAGGATTTGCAGCGGCCGTCCGCGGAAAGACCGTGTTGCCTGCTGAATTCGATGAAGGTCTCCGGCGTGGACATCACGGTCACCCCGCCCGCCAAAGCCAGAGTGCACTCGCCCTGACGCAGCGACTGCGATGCGAGATGAACCGCGACCAGCGATGACGAGCAGGCCGTGTCCAAAGTGATGGCCGGCCCCTCGAACCCGAAGGTGAATGCGACGCGCCCCGACAGCACACTGCCCGCGCCACCGGTCACTCGCTGGCCCTCGACACCCGCCGGCGGGCGACGGATGCCGGCCGCATAGTCGTGGTACATCAGCCCGGCGAACACCCCGGTCCGGCTGCCCCGCAAAGCGGTGTGATCGATGCCTGCCCGCTCCACAGCTTCCCAGCCGACCTCGAGCAGCAACCGCTGCTGTGGATCCATCGCCAGCGCCTCGCGCGGCGAGATCCCGAAGAATTCGGCATCGAATTGTGTAGCGCCGCTGAGAAATCCGCCCGAGCGGGTATACGACGTGCCGAGCCTGTCCGGATCCGGGTCGTACAGGCGCTCCAGGTCCCAGCCGCGATCGGCGGGGAACCCGTCGATCGCGTCGCGGCCCTCGGCGACGAACTGCCACAGGTCCTCTGGTGATTCGATGCCGCCCGGATAGCGGCAACTCATCCCGATGATCGCGATCGGTTCGCCGGCCCGTTCCTCCAATTCACGAACCCGCTCCGTCGCTCGCTGTGCGTCCGCGATGGCGCGCCGCAGATAGTCTCGGAGTTTGGCTTCGTTGGATATGGGTCGTTCGTCCGTTACGGGTACCGTCGTCATGCTCGGTAACCTCCGTCCATGAGCTGAAAGAGTTCGTCGTCGGTGGCGGTGTCGAGCGCCGGACCGCCGGCCGCACCCGTGCCTCGCTGCGCCCGCGACAGCAGGGTTTGCAGCCGGTCCATCACTTCGGCGTGGGCTGCCGGATCCGAGTCGAGTTCTGCGAGAGACACTTCGAACTCACCGAGCTGGGCGAACAGTCGCTGCGCCGGGTCGACGGCAGGCGGCCGTAGCTGGATCAGCAGCTGCTCGGCGAGGGCGGTCACGGTCGGGTAGTCGAAGATCAATGTGGGAGACAACCGGATCCCGGCCAGCTGCTGCAGACGGTTGCGGAACTCGACCGCGATGAGGGAATCGAACCCGTGTTCCTGGAAGGTGCGGTCGGGATCGACCGCCGCGCTGCCCGTGGCGCCGAGAACCGCCGCAACCTGCTCGCTGACGAACTCGAGGACACTGTCCAGTCCGCCCTCGGCCACGTTCGCCGGGGCTACCGGGGCTGCGGCGCGCACCGACCGCCGAACCAGCGCACCGAGAATGTCCGGCAGCTCATCAGGGTTCGAGCGCAGGGCCGACATTTCCAGTCGAACCGGCACCAGATTGGCTGTTCCGGCCGCGACAGCCGTATCGAGCAGCGCCAGCCCGTCCGCGGGACTCATGGCAGCGATCCCCCAGCGAGACAGCCGAGCCCAGTCCGCTTCGGTCAGGCTCTCGGCGGCCATACCCGCATCCGCCCACGGCCCCCAGGCCAAGGCCGTCGCGGGTAGGCCGGCAGCGGCCCGGCGACGCGCCAATGCGTCGAGACCGGCATTGGCTGCGGCATATCCGGCCTGCCCGCCAGCACCGAAAGTCGCGGCGTACGAGGAGAACAGAACGAATGCACTCAGATCCAGATCGCGGGTGAGTTGATCGAGCAGCAATGCGGCTTCGACCTTGGGCCGCCACAGCGCGGCAAGTCGATCGGGAGTCAGCGCCGCGAGCACTCCGTCGTCCAAAACTCCTGCCGCATGGACGATTCCGGTCAACGGCAGATCGTCGGGAAGGTCGGCGAGCAATCGCGTCACTTCTGCTCGGTGCGCGATGTCGCACGCCGCGACGGTCACGCGCGCACCGAGCCCGGTCAGTTCCGCTGACAGCTCGCCCGCGCCGGGCGCTTGCAGCCCCCGCCGGCTGGCCAGCAGGACGTGCCGGACCCCGTGCTCGGCGACCAGATGACGAGCGACCAGCGCGCCGAGTGCTCCGGTGCCGCCGGTAATCAGGATCGTGCCGTCAGGATTCCAGCTCGCGCCGGCAGACAGCTGAGGTCGGGTAAGGCGCGGTACTGTCAGCGTCCCTGCCTGTATCGAGAGCTGGGACTCGCCGGAGGCGACCGCCGCGGAGACCAGGACAGACGATTCGCGGGTGCCATCGAGTTCGAGCAGTATGAAGCGGTTCGGATTCTCTGTCTGAGCCGAGCGGACCAGCCCCCAGATCGCCGCCAGCGCCGGATCGGCAGCCGCGCCGGAGGTGACGAACACCAGCTGTGCGGAATCGAAAGCCTCGTCGGCCAGCCATCGCTGACATGCTGCCAGAACTGATGCCGCCGAACGGCTCTCGACCAGCAGGCGGTCCGGAACCGCGGTCACTGCGTCGAAATCGTCGTATTCGGTGACGTCGATCCCTGCCGCCCGCAGTTGTCGGGCGAGTTCGCCGCCCACCACCGAGACCGTCGCGTTCACTGCGGTGACCGGGAGATTCTGCCAGTCGATGGCGAACAGCGAGTCCCGGTGCGCCGAGGCCCGCAGCTGCCCCGCCGTCACCGGGCGCGTGGCGAAGGAGTCCACGGAGACCACGGGCCGACCGCCGGGGTCGGTGACCGTCAACGCGATCGCCTCCGCGCCGGCCGGGCGCACGTGCACCCGTAGCCTGCTCGCCCCCGCCGAGTGCAGATGAATCCCGTTCCACGCGAAGGGAAGCCGGGTGGTGTCACCGTCGCCGAGGGTCCCGGCGAATACGGCGACATGCAGTGCCGCATCCAGGTGCGCGGGGTGCACCGCGAACTTGTCGCCCTCCGTCGAATCCAGGTCGATCTCCGCGAACAGTTCCTCGCCCCGGCGCCAGGCCCGGCGCACGCCCCGGAAGGCCGGTCCGTACTGCAGCCGCGCGTCGGCGAGCCGGTCATATAGCAGGTCGATATCGAGTTCGTCAGCCTCGGACGGCGGCCATTCACCCGGATCGCTCAGTCGCGCCGAGACCTCCGCCGTGAGTATCCCGACCGCATGCCGTATCCACGGCTCGGTGGCGATGCGCGAATGGATCGCGACAGATCTGGTTCCGTCCTGCACACGATCACCGACCAACACCTGCAGTTGCACAGTGTCGTTCTCGGACAAGATGAGTGGAGCCTCGAGCATCAGCTCGCCGACGCTCGGCGCGCCCGCCCGGGCTCCCGCCCACAATGCGAGTTCCACGAACGCGGTCCCCGGCAGCAGCACATTGCCCGCGACCACGTGGTCGGCCAGCCAGCGATGCCGCGCCAAGGACAGCAACCCGGTGAACACCGTGCCACTGGTGTCGGCGATCTCCACCTCGGCACCCAGCAAGGGGTGTGCCGCCTCGGCCAAACCCAACGCCGACGGTCTGCCAGTGTCTCCCGCGTACAACCAGAATCGTTGCCGCTGAAAGGGATACGTCGGCAACTCGATACACCGGCCACCAGCCGACAACGTCCCGAAGTCGACATCGATCCCGGCGCTGTACAACTCCGCCAGCGCGGCGAGGAACGTATCCACCTCGCCGCGCCCCCGTCGCAGCCCGCTGACCAGCAGCGCCTGTTCGTCCCCGGGAAGACTCTCGCCGGCCATCGCGATGAGCGTCGCATCCGGACCCACCTCCAGATATGCGGTGACACCCTCCTCACGCAGCCACTGGACCTGCTCGGCGAAGCGGACCGTATCGCGGACGTGATCGACCCAGTACTCGGGGTCCCATACCCGCCCGGCCATCGAGACAGTGGGTCGCGAGAACTCCAACTGTTCTGCCACCGAACGGAATTCGTCCAGCATCGGGTCCATCAACGGCGAGTGGAATGCATGGCTGACCGGCAATCGCTTGCCGCGCCATCGCTCTCCGAGCCGCAACACCTCGGTTTCGGCACCGGAAAGCACCACCGAGCGCGGCCCGTTCACCGCGGCAATGCCGACCTCGTCGAGTCCGTCGATCGCCGCGCGCACCTCCTCCTCGGCGGCGCGCACCGCCACCATCGCGCCGCCGGGTGGCAGCGCCTGCATCGCACGGCCTCGCGCTTGAACCAGACGGCACGCGTCGGCCAGCGACAGCACGCCGGCTACGTGAGCCGCCGCCAATTCACCGATCGAGTGGCCCACGAGATAGTCCGGCCGCACGCCCAGTGAGATCACCAGCCGGTAGAGCGCGACCTCGACCGCGAACAGCGCCGGCTGCGTCCACCGCGTACGGTCGAGGACCCCCTCGGGATCGGTGAACACGATCTCAGCGACCGGCCCATCGAAATGCGCGACCACTTCGTCGAATGCCTTGCGGAAAACGGGGAACGCCGTATACAGCTCCCGCCCCATTCCCACCCGCTGGCTGCCCTGACCGGTGAACAGGAAGGCGATTCGCCCGGCACCGCCGGACTGTCGTGCCTGAATCCCCGAGTCGGCCAGCGCCGCGAGTTCGCTGCGCAATCCTGCTCGATCCGAGGCGAAAACCACTCGCCGGTGCTGAAACACGGCTCTCGTGTTACCCAGCGAATACGCCAGGTCGACGAGATCGAGATCCTCGTGCCGGTCGAGGTGCTCGAGTAGCCTTGCGGCCTGAGCGGGCAGCGCCGACCCCGTTCGGGCCGAGAACATGAACGGTAGCGGCGCAGTACGCAGATCATCGGCATCTCCTCGGAGCGCGACGACCGGCGGGGGTGCCTGCTCGAGAATGACGTGTGCGTTGGTGCCGCTGATGCCGAATCCGGATACGGCTGCTCGTCTGGCGCGTTCCCGCTGCGGCCACGGTTGCTGCTCGCGCAGCACTTCCACCGCGCCGGAATCCCAATCCACGTGTGTCGACAGCACATCGGCGTGCAATGTGCGCGGTAGGACGCCGGCTCGCATCGCGTGAACCATCTTGATCACACCTGCCAGACCGGCCGCCGCCTGGGTGTGGCCGATGTTCGATTTGACCGAGCCGAGCCACAGCGGACGGTCCGCGCGACGCCCGGCACCATAGGTCGCCAACAGCGCATGCGCCTCGATCGGATCGCCGAGCCGGGTGCCGGTCCCGTGCGCCTCGACCGCATCGACGTCGGCGGCAGAGAGTCCGGCTCGCGCCAATGCAGTGCGGATCACCCGCTCCTGAGCAGGACCGTTCGGTGCGGTGAGCCCATTGCTCGCGCCGTCTTGATTGATCGCCGATGAGCGGATGACAGCCAGCACGGGGTGCCCTGCTCGCCTCGCGTCGGAGAGCCGCTCGATCACCAGTACGCCGACGCCCTCGGCCCAGCCGGTCCCATCGGCGCCGTCACCGAACGCCTTGCATCGGCCGTCAGGAGCGAGCCCATGTTGTCTGCTGAATTCCAGGAAGGTCTCGGGAGTCGACATCACCGTGACCCCACCCACGACCGCCAGTGAGCACTCCCCCTCGCGTAGCGATTGCGCGGCCAGGTGCAGCGCGACGAGCGACGACGAGCAGGCTGTATCGACAGTGACCGCAGGCCCCTCGAGACCGAAGACGTACGCGATCCGCCCGGACAGCACACTGCCCGCGGTACCGGTCATCCGGTGCCCGGCAACGCCTTCGGCATCCGCGGCCGACAGTGGTACCTGATTGTCGTAACCGAATGTGCCGATGTAGACACCGGTTCTGCTGCCGCGCAACAGCATCGGGTCGATCCCGGCACGCTCCATCGCTTCCCAGGTGGTTTCGAGTGTCAGTCGCTGCTGCGGGTCCATGGCCAGCGCCTCGCGCGGGGAGATGCCGAAGAAATCCGCGTCGAATTCGCCCGCATGGTTCAGGAAACCGCCGAACCTCGTGGCGGTCGGCAGGTCGGCATCCCAACCACGATCGCTGGGGAACGCGACGATCGCGTCACCGCCCGCCAGGACGAAATCCCAGAGCTGGTCAGGAGATTCAATCCCTCCAGGTAAGCGACATCCCATACCCACGATGGCGACCGGATCTTCATCGGCCGGCACGGTCACCGGCTCGCTTTCGGTGGGCGCGGGCACGCCGGACACTCGCGACCGGAGATAGTCCGCCACGGCCATCGGTGTGGGGCGGTCATAGGCGAGTGTCGTCGGCAAGCGCTCGCCGATGGCGGCGCTCAACATATTGCGCAGTTCGACCGCGCGAGCGGAGTCCAATCCCAGGTCCTGGAACGTTGTTTCCGGATCGATGTCAGCGGGTCCGGCCAGTTCGAGGACCGCTGCCACACGGCCGACGACCAAGTCGGACAGTGCCTGGTCGCGCTCGGATTCCGGCAATCTGGCAAGCGCCGAAGCGAAGCCTTCGTAACCGATCGGCTCCTGCACGGATGCTGATCCCAGCCAATAGGATTGGCGCTGGAAGGGGTAGCCGGGAAGATCGATCAACCGAGCGCCGGTGCCGTCGAATACCGCGTTCCAGTCGACCGACACACCGCTGGCGTGAGCTTCGCCGATCGCCGCATATATACGGGTGAGATCGCCGCTGCCGCGACGCAGGCTGGTCAGGGCCACCGCCTGCGATCGCGTCGCCTCGATGGTCTCCTCGAGAGGCATTCCCAGCACCGGATGCGAACTGATCTCGATGAACGCCTGGTGACCGTCGTCGAGCAGGCTGCGCACGACAGGCTCGAAGCGCACCGTCCGGCGGAGGTTGCGATACCAGTAGAGCGGGGTCAGTTCGGTGGTGTCGATCGGCGCGCCCACCACCGTCGAATAGAACGGAATCCGACTGTGGCGCG
Organism: Nocardia sp. NPDC059229; assembly: GCF_042754165.1. NCBI lineage: Bacteria > Bacillati > Actinomycetota > Actinomycetes > Mycobacteriales > Nocardiaceae > Nocardia > Nocardia sp. NPDC059229. The sequence continues at coordinate 136,819 of NZ_JBHZAK010000002.1, read as the reverse complement.
GACGGATCGGGTCGAGGCATTTCAGCAGTTCGTCCTCGAGCTCGGCCACGTGGGCCGAGTGCGAGGCGTAATCGACCGGAATCCGACGGGCTCGAACCCCGGCGGACTCGCACCGCGCGATCAAATCGGCTATCGCGGCACCGTCGCCGGAGACAACTGTCGAGGACGGCCCGTTGAGCACCGCCACCGACAGACCGGCGGGTAATTCTTGGCTGACCTGCTCAGCCGGCAGTCCGATCGAGGCCATGGCACCGCGGCCGTGTAGTGCGGTCAGCAGTCGGCTACGCAGAGCCACGATGCGGGCGCCGTCCTCGATCGACAGGCCACCCGCGACACACGCTGCCGCGATCTCGCCCTGGCTGGTGCCCACCACCGCCGCGGGTTCGATCCCGTACGAACGCCACAGTGCCGCAAGCGAGACCATCACCGCCCACAGGACCGGCTGCACCACGTCGACCCGTTCCATCAAGGCCTCGTCGGCGAGGGCGAGCTCGAGCGACCAGTCGATGTAAGGGGCAAGCGCTGTCGCGCACTCGCGCAATTGTTTCCGGAATACCGGGGACGATTCGAGTAGACCGACGGCCATACCCGCCCACTGCGCGCCTTGGCCGGGGAAGACGAAGACCGGGCGCTTCCGCGCCGGCGCGGCTGTCACCTCGACGGTTCCGGCTGCGAGTGCATCCAGCTCGCTCAGCAGCGCCGACCGTTCGCCGGTTCCGCCGACCACGGCTCGATGGCCGAAGTGTGTTCTGGCACTTGCCAAGGTGAAGGCCATATCGATGTACCGCGTGTTGGGTCGCGCCCGCAAGTGAGCGGCCATACTCGCCGCATGGGCCCGAACCGCCGACTCGGTCCGGCCCGAGAGCACGAGCGCCGGCACCTCGGTCTCATCCCCATGGTGCTGCTCGGTGACGTCGTCCCAGGCCGCAAGCACGACATGGCAATTCGTGCCGCCGACGCCGAAGGAGCTGACGCCTGCGAAGAGCTTCGCCGAATCCAACAACAGTGCTTCGGCATTCACCGTCAGCCCCAATGGCTCGAGCGCGGGCCCGGCAGCCTCGAAGTTCAACGACGGAACCAGACGCCGTTCCCGCAGGCACAGAACGGATTTCAACAGACCTGCGATCCCGGCGGCGGCCTCGAGATGACCGATGTTGGTCTTGATCGAGCCGACCGGCAACGGTGCTCCACCACCCGCCCGGGATCGTCCGAGCACGGCTCCGAGTGCCTCGGCCTCGATGCGGTCACCGACCGGTGTACCTGTGCCATGCAGTTCGACGAACGCAACCTGCGCCGGATCCACGCCCGCCAGCTCGTAGGCTCGACCCAGCAGCTCTGCCTGGGCGTCACGACTTGGTGTCGTCAGGCTGTAGCCACCGCCGTCGTTGTTGATCGCGCCGCCGCGGATCACCGCGTGCACTCGATCGCCGTCGGCCAGGGCCTGCCGCAGCGCCTTCAGAACAACCAGTCCTCCGCCCTCACCACGAACGAAACCGTTGGCTCGCGAATCGAATACGTAGGACCGGCCATCCGGCGAGAGGCCGCCGAAACGCTCCGCCGCCACAAACCCGTCGGCGACGAAGTTCAGCTGCACGCCGCCGGCCAGCGCAAGCGTCGACCTACCCGATCGGATGCTCTCGCAGGCCATCTGCACAGCAACCAATGAGGACGACTGCCCTGTATCGACCACCAGGCTCGGACCGCGCCACCGCATCAGATACGACACCCGATTGGCGATCAGCGCCCGGTGCTGACCGGTGAAGGTCTGCTGATCGATCAAATCCGTGCCCCGGCGAATGCCGAGCTTCGCGTAGTCGTCACTGCAGACGCCGAGGAAGACACCGGCTCGGTCGCCGACCAAGCTCCCGGGCACGAATGCAGCGTGCTCCAACGCATGCCATGCCAACTCGAGCACGAAACGCTGTTGCGGGTCCATCGCGGTGGCCTCACGCGCTGTGATGCCGAAGAATTCCGCGTCGAATCGGTCGACATCCTCGACTACTCCCGCGTGAAATCCGCCCACTGTGCCCGGCTCCGGCGAGCGATCCGGCAACCCCCTCGGCGAGACGGACTTCACCGCATCCCCGGCCCCATCGAGTAGCCGCCACAAAGAATCGATATCCGGCGCTCCGGGCAGTCGGCAGGACATACCGACGATGGCAATCGCATCGTCGAGCGCGTCTGCAGTCACAATTCGCCTCCTCATGGCTATCAGCAGTTCTGGCGGCTCAGAGCAAGGCTCTGAAAGCAAGTGGTGCCCGACGTTGGGCCGACTCGGATCGCCGAGAACTCTCGGGCGGCACGAACCCGTCCCGGAAGAATCGGAAGCAACCGCTCTCATCGATGAGATGAGTTGTCCCGCATCCGATCCTGCGCGAGGGTGGTGCGCCCGGCCAGGGTGTCTCGATGCTGTTACTCGCGCTACCACCCAGGCGTGTCGCTTCCGGTGAGATTCGGACCCTCGGCATTGGGGCGGACATCCGGATTCCGCAGGCCGAGTTCCCGGACATGCCGACGACGGCGATCATGGAACAGGTCGGCAACGACGTCGTCGCAGCATGCGCGGCCTCCATGCGTGTTGAAAGTCCCCGTTCCGCAGGAACATCGACACGAAAGACATCGACCTCGTCGAGCTCCGCACGCCAACCGATCACGCGAGTACTGTTGCGGCACTACAGGGTTGGGGGCCGATGCCGACCGAGAGCCGGCCAGGCTGGATGCTGACCCGGGAAGTGGCAGTGACCGAGTTCGTTCAGTAGCAATCAGTCCCGACAGCACGGTGCTCGAGCTGCCCCGAAATCTCGATCGGGAGCCCAGCCAGACGAGGGAGAAGCACCGCGATCGACTCTGCGTCAGAGCCGACTACCCGACCGGAGTCGACGATGCGCACAATCAGGCAGGGAACGCCATCCTGACGCACTCCCCGCAGTCGCAACGTCCACCACAGTACGAACGGCACAGCACGTGGCGGTGCGCCAGCTCCGCCGCTGGCCCATCGATCGAATGCACGATCAAAGTACGTTCCGGGTCGGCCTCTACCGCGAAGGTGCTCGTCCGCATCGGCAACGGCCCCAGTAAATCGTGCTGATACACCAACACTTCCGGCAGAGCCGAGTGAACGATCATTTCGCGCCACAGCACGCCGAAAGCGTCACTCCGCCCGAGCAGTGATTCCGTGAGTTCGATGAACTTCGCATCGTCGATATGCATTGCCACCTGCCGACGGTACCGGCCCACCAAACTACGCGCAGCAGCATCCTGATCGACGAAACGCAACGCGAAACCTTCTTCGGTGAAAAACCGCACCAGGCAACTCGAACCGATAGGCGCATCGATAAGTCGGCGCGCCGCGAGATTGACGATCTCTATGGTCCAATATTTATCGACGATGTATGCGGGTTCAATAAAACTATCGACTATACGCTGCAGTTGTTCACCTACGCCGGAAATTCGCTCTTCGGAGGTAGGAATAGCCTCCGCGTCGTGTAGGCCGGCCAGAATCCGCAGATGAGCACGCTCAGCGCCATCCAACCCCAGTGCGTCCGCGATGGCATTCACCACCTGCGCCGATGCCTTGATCGGCCGACCTTGTTCCAGCCAGCTGTACCAAGAAATCCCTATATTCGCGAGAACGGCCACTTCCTCGCGCCGCAATCCAGGTGTACGGCGTTGGCGAGTCGGAATCACCCCTACATCCTCTGGCCGACGGCGCGAACGCGCCGCCTTCAAGAATGCGGCGAGTTCCACTCGGCGCCTCTCCCCACTTCCACTCACGATAGCCCACCCAAATATAAACGCTGTAAACCATCATCGATGGTGGCAGTTCCACGATCAGCTTTCAATTCGAGCACAGAAGATGGGGGACACATGTGACCATCCTCACCATTTGGAGTGGATGGAATGAATTGTCATGTTAACAATCAGGTTATGAGATAGTGAAACTCAGACGGTATTACAGCCTCCAGCTCCAGAAAGACCATGATAAGTCACGCAATTCCACCGAGGCGATGCCTATTGCGCGCCGACCGCCTCGACGGACCTGTTGTCGTATGCGCGGCGAGCAGCGGCGATCGTGGGGCGGTGCCGGAGCGCCCAGTCGGCGAGAGCCTGGAAGGCCTCCTCGAGTTCGCGAGCGGGCTCTGTCGCGATGTACTCGACCCTCGGTGGGACACACGGGTATACAGTGCGCTCGATGAGCCCGTCGCGTTCGAGCCGACGCAACGTGAGAGTGAGCATTCGCCTGCTGATCCCGTCGATGGAACTCTCGAGCTCGGTGAATCGCACGGGACCTTCCGTACTGGCGAGAATGACCTGCACGACCCATTTGCTCGCGACGCGTTCCAGAACCTCCTGGAAGGGACATTCATCTTCGAGGTCGTAGGGCATGGATACCTCGGTGTTCCTCTGTGACATGAAAGTGCCTTCTTCCGCTACTGCTGGAGGTCACAGATCATGGCCTCTGTAACTAATAGTAACTGACCTGCCACGCGGCTTCGGAGGGCGAACGACAATGTCAGTCCATGATGTAGGCAAACCGAGTCCAATCCCCTCGGTACCTCCACCCGCCAGCGCCCGCTGGTGGACGCTCGGCATCGTCACCCTGGCGACGTCGATGCTCATGATCGATCTGACCTCGGTCAATGTGGCGCTACCCAGCGTGCGAACCGACTTCGAGATCACCAATCTGCCCGACTTGCAATGGGTGTTGGACGCCTACTCGCTCACGCTCGGCGTCTTCCTGCTCACGGCCGGTTCACTGGCCGACCGCTACGGCCGCAAGCTGATGTTCCTGCTGGGGTTCGGACTGTTCTCGGCAGCCTCGCTCGCCTGCGGATTGGCTTGGGACAGCTGGAGTTTGAATCTCTCGCGCGGCATACAAGGCATCGGCGCCGCGGCGCTGTTCGCTATCGGCCCCGCGCTCATCGCCCAGGAATTCAGCGGTAAGGAACGGGCCCAGGCCCTCGGTATCTTCGCCGGCGGATACGGCGTGGCCATCGCCGGTGGTCCGGTGGTCGGCGGCGTCCTCACCCAGTACCTCGACTGGCGGTGGATCTTCCTGGTGAACGTACCCCTGGGCATCTTCGCGGTCGTCGCCGGAATGCTGCGAATTCCCGATCGCGGCGACCGTACCCCTCATCCAAACGACTGGGCCGGCTTGGTGACCTTCTCCGCAGCGATGGCGATGCTGGTCTTCGCGATCCTGCGCGGCAATACCGAGGGTTGGAGCAGCGCTCTGATCGTGAGCCTTTTCATCGCATCGGCGGTCCTGCTGATCGTATTCGTCGGGATCGAACGGACCCTCGGACCACGTGCCCTGCTGGATCTGTCCCTGTTCCGGATCGTGAGTTTCGACAGTCTGGCGGCAGTGACCGTGCTGCTCATGGGTTCGTCGCTGGCCGCGATCTTCCTGTTGATGTCGTTCGTGCAGATCGAGCTGGGGCACTCGCCGATGGCCACCGGCCTGCGACTGTTGCCGATGTCGGCCGTCATGATGGTGATCGGTGGCGTTGCGGGTTCGCTCACGGCCAAGGTCTCGCCACGATGGCTGCTCGGCATCGGATCCCTGGCGGTCGGCGCCGGCATGATTTCGGTGCCACTGCTCCTGAAATCAGACAGCTCATGGACGGCCCTGCTCGTCAACTTCCTCCTCCTCGGCGTCGGAATGGGCATCTTCAACCCCACCCGCGCGGCGATGGCAATCAACGTTGTCGAACCGGCTCGGGCTGGAATGTCCAACGGTGTCAGCGAAACCTTCCAGCAGATAGGCGTAGCCCTCGGCATCGCCGTCTTCGGCTCCTTCTTCGAAGCCCGCGTCGCGAGCCACTTCGCCGCCTCCGACGTCGGCCAGCAGATCGGTAGCGCCGCCCATGATCAGGGGAAGGCCGCGGCGGCGGCCGGGTCGTCGGTGCTTTCATCATTGCCCAACGGCCTCGGTACGCGAGCAGTATCGGCGGCCCACACCGCGGTGGTCGATGGACTCAACAACATGATGACGGTCGGCGCCGTCCTGCTCGGCATCGCCGCGGTCATCGGTTTCGTCTTCACCCGCAACCGCGACCTGCACGAAAGCTGGCAGGACAACAGCGACGAAGCCGAAACACCTGCCCGGCAGCCAGTTTCCGAGCGCATCTAGAACTCCGGGCTACGGCGGTGGGGGGCGGGGGGGGGGACCCCGCAGCCCCCCCCCCCCCCCCAAACCCCCCACGGGTTCAGCTTTTTCCGGCGCTAAATTAAACCTGGGGCTCCGGGGGGGGGCTATGGGGGGGGAAACCCCCTTGCCCCCCCGCCACCGCAGTTCCCGACCTGTCGCAGGAGAACGAACACCACACTGGAGGAGATCACGATGAGAGTGCGAAACAGGCTGCTGGACAGCACTATCTCGCTGATGCAGCGCAAAGGCGTAGTCGGAACCTCGATCTCGGAGATTCTCGACCACAGCCAGGCATCGCGCCGATCGTTGTACGTCCAGTTCCCGTGCGGCAAGGCGGAATTGATCGATCTCGCCACCCGCAGGGCGGGTGAGCAAACACATGCGTACCTCGAGACGCTGGCGACAGAATCGGAACCGCACCGGATGATCGACCAGATCATCGAGCATTGGAAACAGCGGCTCGTCAACAACGACTTCGGTGCCGGATGCCCCATCGCGGCCGCGGCGCTCGCACGCTGCGAAACACCCACGGCCGCCGACAGTGCCGCCGACATATTCGGCCGCTGGGAACAAACGCTCGCCCACGCACTCGTCGCACACCGCGTCGCTCCGGAAGACGCACTTGCTCTGGCTACCACCACGTTTGCAGCGATCGAGGGCGCGATCGTCATGTCGGTTGCCGCCAGATCCTCGGCCCCCCTGGACAGAATTCGCAGCCAGATGACTTCGCTTATCGGCCACTACGCCACTACGACAGCCGAATCCGTGCCTTCGGTCGGGGAAATGACCAAGAATCCAGCTGTCACATGACACACAGTCGCCTAGCTGGTTTGTCGGTCAGTCGAGCAACCACTGTAGCCGCTGGAAGTGAGGAACCCCGGATTCCCGGGCATGGCCGGGCCCGATGAACAGGGACGTTCGGATCAAGATCCGCAAAGGGAAATTCGGCCGCGCACAGGCCGACAGGCGCACAGCTACCCCGCCAGCGCCGAGGCCGCTGCGGCCAGCAGCATCCCGCGATACGAGCCACCGCACAGCACCACATGCACCAGTAGCGGGTGTAATTGATGGAGTGGGATCCGTTGCCGCCAGCCCGAACTCGAGGGAGTGACTTCCTGGTAGGCGGCCAGGATGCGGTCGAGGTGGGGTACACCGAACAAGGCAAGCATGGCCAGATCCGTCTCCCGGTGCCCGCCGTGCGCGGCCGGGTCGATGAGGACGGCGCGGCCGTCCGACCACAAGATGTTGCCGGACCAGAGGTCGCCGTGGATGCGGGCGGGGGGTTCGGGTGGGCCGGCGAGGTCGTCGATGCGGTCCAGGACGCGGTCGAGGAGGCGGGTGCCGTCGCAGCCGAGTTCGGGGGCGGCTGCGGAAATGTAGGGGGCCAGACGGTATTCGGCGTACCAGGGGACCCAGTCGCCGGTGGTGGGGGTGTTGTCCAGAGGGAGGGTGGCGATGTAGCCGTCCCAGGGGGCGCCGTAGGTGGGTGGAGTGGCGGCGTGGAGGGTGGCGAGGTCGCGGCCGAGGTGTTCGGCGGCGGTGGAGGTGGCGGGTTCGGGCGGCTGCCAGGGCAGGACGAGCATGTGGGGGTCGGCGGCGACGACGGGTGGGACGAGGGTGGGGTGGCCGGTGGCCAGCCAGCGGAGGCCGGCGGCTTCGGCGGTGAGGACGGCGGAGGCGGTGCCGTTCTGGACGGCTTTGACGAAGAGGGTGCGGCCGTCGGCGGTGTGGGCGCGGTGGAGGGTCCAGGCGTGGCTGTGGCCGAGGTGGTCGACGCGGGTGATGGCTGTGCCGGTGAGGTGGGTGAGGTGCGCGGGCACGTCCATGGAATCTCATTGTGGGGTAAGGACCGGCCCGCGCGGACCGACTAGTCGGATCGGGTTACGGGGGTCAGGTTCCCCGGACGGTGAGGCGGTCGCGGAGGTGGGCGGCGGTGGCGGCGTCGGCGGGGAGGAAGGCTTCGATGGCGAGTTCGGCGACGGTGACGTTCATGGGTGTGCCGAAAACGGTGGTGACGCTGAGGAAGGCGAGGTCGTGGCCGTCGAGGCGCACGCGCAGGGGGACGACGGCCTGGTCGGGTTCGGGCAGGCCGGGTGATTCCTCGCCGCCGGGGTAGGCGCGCAATTCGTCGAGCAGCGCGGCGAGTTCGGGTGATCCGGTCACTTCGATCTGGCGTTGCAGGCGTTCGAAGAGGTGGCCGCGCCATTCGGCGAGGTTGGTGATGCGGGCGGCGAAGCCGTCGGGGTGCAGGGTCAGGCGCAGGGCGTTGACGGGCGGGGCCAGCAGGGCGGGGTCGATGCCGTCGAGGAACAGTCCGATGCCGGCGTTGGCGTCGACCATGGTCCAGTTCGCGTCGATGGCGAGGGCGGGGTGCGGTTCGAGGCCGGTGAGGATGCGGCGGAGGGCGTCGCGGACGGATTGCATGGCGGGGGTGTCGAGTTCGGGTTCGGCGTAGACGGGTGCGTATCCGGCGGCGAGGAGCATGCGGTTGCGTTCCCGCAGGGGGATGTCGAGTTCGTCGGACAGGTGCAGCAGCATCTGGCGGCTGGGGGTGGCGCGGCCGGTTTCGATGAAGCTGAGGTGGCGGGTGGAGGTTTCGGCGCGGCCGGCGAGTTCGAGCTGGCTGAGTCGCCGGGTGGTGCGCCAGTGCCGCAGGAGGTCGCCTGCCGTGTGAGTCGCCATGTGCCGATCGTACGAATGATCAACCACCGCAGGCCATTACCCGGGAGGTAAGCGCCCAGCCTCGGGCGATACGAACTTAACTCTGTTCATTCGAACAAATCTCTGTTAGAAATGTGGGGTGGATGCCGGTGAACGGTTGGATGTGACGCTGCGCCTGGTGCAGGGCGCGGAGCGGGCCGCGGTGGCGGAATTGGCGCAGCGCCTGGGTGTTTCGGAGATGACCGTGCGCCGCGATCTGGACGCGCTCGAGCAGCGCGGCCTGGTGCGGCGGGTGCACGGCGGGGCGGTGGCGACCCGGGCGCGGACAGAGGCGGGCGGGTTCGCCGATCGCGCGGGCTGGTCGGCTGCCACCAAGGATCGGCTGGGCGCGGCCGTCGCGGCCGTCATCGCACCCGGGTCGCGAGTCCTGCTGGACGCGGGGACGACGACCGTGCATGTGGCCCGGGCGCTGGCCGAGCGCGGCCCGTTGACGGTGACCGCGCTGAGTCTGCAGACAGCGGTGTGCCTGGCCGATCGTCCCGGGATCGAGTTGCTGGTGGCGGGTGGCCGGTCCCGGCCCGGTGAGCAATCCCTGGTCGGACCTCTGGCTTTGCGCGCCGTGGAGTCACTCGCGTTCGACGTGTTCGTGATGTCGATCGGCGGGGTGCACGCCGAATACGGCTGGTCGGAGTTCTGTCTCGACGATGCCGCGGTCAAGCAGGCCGGGATCGCGCAGTCGGCGCGAGTGCTGGCGGTGGCGGATGCGACCAAGCTCGGGGTGCGGGCCTTCAGCCAGGTGGCCGCGCTGGGCGCGGCGCACGAGTTCGTCACCGACCGCTCCGCATCCGACCCGGCGATCCATCCGGCCGGCCCGCAGACCCTCGATGCCCTGCGTGAGGCGGGCGTCGTCCTCCATACGGCGTGAACCGAATTGGCGTATGAACCGATGATCGAAGGAGCTACCGTGTCGAATTCTCAGATGATCCTGGTCGCGGGACCGTACCGCTCGGGTACCGGTGACGATCCGGTCAAGCTGGCGGCGAATGTGCGCGCCATGAACGAGACGGCCCTGACCCTCTTCCGCGCCGGGCATCTCGCGGTCACCGGTGAGGCGCTGGCGCTACCGCTGCTCGAGACCGCCGGCAGTACGCGCCCGGGTGACCCGCTCTACGACGAGATCTTCCATCCCGTCGCCGAGCAGCTGCTCTCCCGCTGCGACGCGGTGCTGCGCATCGGCGGTCCGTCCGAGGGCGCCGATCGGATGGTGGCACAGGCGCGCGCGGAGGGTAAGCGAATCTATCTGAGCCTGAGCGAGATTCCCGCGGCCGTCTGACCGGCCCGGGCCCGCGGCGGCCCGGGCTCAGGATGCGAACCGGTGAACGGCGAAGTCGGACAGCGGTTCGGCGCCGGATACGCGGTTCGGCGTACCGCGACAGTGCGGCCGGGGTGTGGCAGGCTGGCCGGGCATGAAGACCATGCTGATCACGGGGGCCACGTCGGGGATCGGATTGGCGGCGGCGGGGCAGCTCGCGGCGGCCGGGCACCGTGTCATCCTGGTCGGCCGCAATCCCGGAAAGCTCAGTACCGCTGTCGAATTGGTGCGTGCGACCGCGACCGCGCCGGTCGATGCGATCGAATGCGACCTCTCCTCCCTGGCCGAGGTGCGGCAGCTCGCCGCAACCGTCGCCGCTCGATACGACCGGCTCGACGTGCTGGCCAACAATGCCGGCGCATTCCACATGTCGCGCACCGAAACCGGGGACGGTCTGGAAGCCACCTTCGCGGTGAACCATCTCGCCGGATTCCTGCTCACCGAACTGCTGCTGGATCTGCTGCGCCGCAGTGCCCCGGCGCGGATCCTGTTCACCTCGTCGGTCATGCACTACGGCAATGCCCTCGACTTCGAGGACCTGCAACTGCGGCGCGGCTACAGCGGCGCCACCGCCTACGGCCGCGCCAAGCTCGCCAATATTCTGTACACGCGCGACCTGGCCCGGCGGCTGGACGGAACCCGGGTGACCGCCAACGCCTTCCATCCGGGGGTCGTCGCCACCGGCATCTGGGACGCCGCGCCCTGGTTCGCCCGGCCCGCGCTGGCACTCGGCAAACGCCTGTTCATGACCGACGCCGCCACGGCCGCGCGAACCCTCACCTACCTGGCGACCGACCCCGACGTCTCCTCCGTATCCGGCTGCTACTTCGAGCGCAACCGTGTCAAGGCGCCCTCCCCCGCCGCCCAGGACGACGCGGCCGCCACCCGCCTGCACCGGTTGTGCGCCGAACTGGCGGGCCTGCCCGGCTGAGGTCGCCCCGAACCAGCTTCCGCATCGGTGAACGAAGTCGCACCAGATCCGTTTTCATGCCCGTTGCCGGTATCGGTCACAGCGGCCTGATCACCCGCGCGGGATTGCCTGCGGCGAACACCTTTTCGGGCAGGTCGCGGGTGACGACGCTGCCCGCCCCGACCACCGTGTTCGCGCCGATGCTCACTCCCGGGCAGACGATGACCCCGCCACCGAGCCACACATTGTCGCCGATGGTTAGGAGATGGCCGCGCCCATCAGTCGCGGTACGGCTCTCCGGCGAGCATGCGGTCCTTGTGTTCTCCCACCCCGCCCATCCTGTCCGCGATCCCCCGGGGCCGGCGTGATCGCGCGTCTGGTATCACCAGAAGGGTGAAAATCGGCTTTGCTCTTCCTCAGCATGGTTCACAGGCCCGCGAGGGCGCGCGGGTGGCGCATTATGCGACCGCGCTGGAGCAGGCGGGGGCCGACAGTCTCTGGGTGGGTGAGCGGCTCATCGCCGCCACCAATCCGAAGGTCGGTTACGCGGGCAAGGACACCATTCCCGACGAGTTCAACTCGGTGCTCGACCCGCTGCTGCTGCTCGGGATCGCGGCCGCGGTGACCGAGCGGGTCGCCCTCGGCGCGAATGTGCTGATCGCGCCGCTGTATCGGCCCGCGCAGCTGGCCCGCGCGCTCACCACGGTCGACGTGGTCAGCAACGGCCGGCTGATTCCCGGCTTCGGTATCGGGTGGTCGCCGGAGGAGTACGAGGCCGCCGAGGTCCCCTTCACCCATCGCGGCGCCCGGCTGGACGAGACCCTCGATGCGCTGGAAGCCATCTGGACCACCGACCCCGCCGGATATCGCGGCCGCTACGTGTCGGTGCCCGAACATCGCAGTGAGCTCAAGCCGGTGCAGCGGCCGCGGCCGCCGATCTATCTGGGCGCGTTCAGTCCGGCCGGTCTGGCCCGCATCGGCCGCCGCGCCGACGGCTGGCTGCCCGTGGTGCCGGTGCCGGGCCCGCCCGCCTGGGGTCAGCAGCTGTTGAAGCTGCGTGGCGTCATCGACGAGGCCGCGGTCGCCGCGGGCCGCGATCCGAAGGACATCCACACCGTGCTGCGGGTGAACGTCGCCGCGGGCACCGACCTCGAACTGGTCGCCGCCACCATCGAGAAGGTCGCCGCCGATACCGGATTCGACGACTTCTTCATCGATCTGCTCTATGTCACCGACTCCCTCGACGGCATGCTCGACGCCGCCTTGCAGCTACTGGCCCGGCTGCGCGGCTGAACCGGCCACGCGGTCCGGCCCGCCGCCCACCCGGCAGCGGCGCGCTGCCATCCGCTCAGCACTGCCGGACGCGCCGGTCGCCTACCAGCTGATCGGCGATATCGCGGTCCGCCGGCCGCCCAGCGCGCCGACGATTCGAGCAGGTTGGGCGAAACCCGATCCGGGTGGGCAAATCGGGCACTCACCGGGCATACTCGATCCCGTTGTGCCGCAGGGCCGCCGGGTGACCGCCCGGAACAAGGCCCCGGTGATGTGCTGAAAGGAGTCCGGGCCGGTGGGGTTGCGGAATCCGGTCGTGCTGGCCGGAGTCGTCGGAGTCGGAGTACCGGTCCTGGCGGCGGGGGTGGTCGCGGCGCTCACCATCAAAACCGGTGAGAGCGGCCCGGACTCGGCGACGACCGACACGACGACAGCCCCCGCGACAGCGGCCCCGACCACCGGGCCTGCCCTGACGCCGACCGCCACCGAGGCCGCGGCGCCGGATCCGGTCGGCTTCCAACCCGATTCGATCACCTTCATCTCCGCCGACGAAGGCTGGGTGCTGGGCCGGACCTACCCCTGCGCGAGCGAGCCCTGCCTGGCGCTGCAGCACACCACCGACGGCGGGCAGACGTGGCAGCAGGCCCCGCTCCCGGCGCCGCTGCGCGATCCCGGGTCCAAGGGCCACTGGCTGAAGTTCGCCGACGCCCGCAATGGCTGGATCCGGGCCGGCGACAAGCTGTTCGCCACCCACGACGGCGGAAAGACCTGGCGCGAGATCGATCTCGACATCGATCCGGTCGTCGACGCCTGGTCGTTCACGATCTCCGACGACAGCGTGTACATCGCCACCGTGCAGCCCGGTGAACGGACCGTGCTGTTCACCAGCCCACTCACCCGTGATGCGTGGACCGGTCCCACCGAGATCCCGGTACCCGGCAGCGGCGGCCCGGCCCCCTCGGCCGCTGTCACCGTTCTCGGCAGCCGGGCCTGGATGGTCGTCACCAATCGGGGTGCGGACGGTGCCCGATCGGTCGACGGCACGTGGACACCGTGGAAACTGCCCTGCGGCGGCAATGGTCCCGCCGCCTGGCACCCCTTCTCCGAAAAGCGGCTCGTCGCACTGTGTGGCCGATCCGGCCCGTACTCCGACGGCGGCACCCCCACCCAGCTCATGACCTCGACCGACGGCGGTGTCACCTTCACCGAGACCGGGCAGCTGTCACCGACGCTCTCCGCAGCTGCCGCGCTCATCCCCGCCGACCCCACCCATCTGGTCGCCGCTCTCGACGACCAGCTGCTCACCTCGGCCGACGGCGGCGCAACGTGGACGACCACCTACCGTGCACCCGCCCCGGGCTGGCGCGAGAGCTCGGGCCATTTCGTCACCGAGACAACCGGTTTCGTGATCATGACTCAGACCGCGTCCAAGCACCTGGCCACCACGATGCTCGCCACCCAGGACGCAGGCCGCACCTGGACCCCGGTCAGCTTCGGCTCCTGATCACCGGCGGGCGGTGGCGCGCGTGTAGTTCCAGCCCTGCCACGAATCACCGGACAGGCGTGCGCGGATAACGTCCGCAATGGCCGCACGCTCGGCGTCGGGCAGCCGGTCGGCCACCGGCAGCACATCCGGCGACAGGGTGCTCAGATACCCGGTGTCGAGGGACTTGCCCGCCTGCCAGCGCTCCACATTGCGTTCGGCGACGAACCGTTCCGGGTTCACCACCGCCAGCGCCAGCAAGGTCGCGAGCGCGGCGCCGACCGCCGCGCGCGGCACCCAGCCGAGCCGCAACCGCACCAGGCTCGCCAGCAGCAGCAGGTAGACGAGCGCGATCCAGCCTTCGAACACCTCCACGAGCAGCCGCATCACCGTGAACCCGTACGCCTGCTGATAGGTCCACATGCGATGCAGCGCGGACGCCACGATCACCAGCGACAACCCGATCACCACCGTGACCGCGCCCCGCAACCAGCGCCGTTCGATCACCGTGTCCTGCAGCGCGTGCCGCAGCACCATCCCGATCACCGCGAGGGTCAGCATGCTCACGATCGACAGCTGCCAGAACCCGGAGCGCGCGTACTCGGCATACGTCAGCCCGGCCGTGCGCTGCACATACCCGTCCCCGCCGAACAGCACCACCACCTGCGTGCCCACGAACGCCGCGAACACGATCGTCAACGCGCCCACCGGAATTCCCCACTCGATCGGCGAGAACCTGCGCACCCCCAGCCACCCCAGCGGATCCATCCCCCGGCCCGGCCCCGCATCGTCGGCCACCGGCGGCGGCCCCGCCAGCAGATACAGCGCCCCGGCCGTCCCCAACCCGACCATCACGAACACGAAACCCCACCGCACCACCGCCGGCACATCGATGCGCGGCATCAGCCCGTCCACCAGCCCGGCGAACACCGCATCCGCGCCCGCCAGCAACGGCACCACCATCAGCAGCAGCGCGGCGGCCACCGCCACCGACCACCACACCCGCTGCGAACCCTTCCCGAAGCGGCCACGCGCCCCCGTCATCGCCCGATACAGCCACGGCAGCGAATTCAGTCCCGCGAACGGCACCGCAGGCAGGTCGAACCACAGCCCGTACACCGACCGCCGCACCACCGCCAACGACCCGGCCATCGCTGCCCCGAGCACACAGAGCACGAAAAGCCAAGGGGCAGCGCGGAACACACCCACACCCAGCAGCGCCAGCGCCACCCCCGCCCACCAGATCCGATCCCACGACACCCGGCCCGTCCGCCCCGACCCACCGGGATGGCGCTGGCCCGTACTGCCGGTCCCGGCACCGTCCTCGAGCCCACCGGGGCCGCCGACGGAGGGAGCAGCAGCCGACTCGACCGCAGCGGAATCCTCGGTCGAAACCGTCTGCCGGGCCGACCGGTCGACCGCGTACACCGCGCCCGTAATCGCCAGGCCCGCGAGCAGCCATCCGACACCGGGTCGGTCGAGGGGTATCAGGATCGCCCCGGCAGATCCCGCCGTGACTGTGGCGGCCAACAGCCCGCTCGGCACCGGCACCCGGGCAGATCGGGGCGGAACCCGCTGGGGTGAAACAGAATTCGTGATACCTGGTCGTGCCGTCGACGATCCGGACTGTTGTGCCGGCGGGGTGGGCGCCGGCCACGGTTCGCCGGAGACGATCGAGACCTCCGGCGATGGGGATGTCGGCGCAGGCAGGTGGTCGTCGGGAGAGGGTGCGGCGGAAGGGTTTTCGGGCATGGCAAGGCCTCCGATGGGTGTGCGGGAGCGACCCGGGAGCGCCAGGGCGCTGCGGGTTGCGGATGGGGTGAGGTCAGGACACGGGGAGGGTGATGCGGATGCGGGAGCCGGGGTCGGCGACGGCGATGGTGCCGCCGTGCAGGTGGACGATCCAGCGGGCGATGGCCAGGCCGAGACCGGTGCCGCCGCCGGTGGCCCGGCCGCCGCGGGTGAAGCGTTCGAAGACGCGGGCACGGTCGGCGATCGGGA
Source organism: Nocardia sp. NPDC059229 (assembly GCF_042754165.1). Lineage (NCBI taxonomy): Bacteria > Bacillati > Actinomycetota > Actinomycetes > Mycobacteriales > Nocardiaceae > Nocardia > Nocardia sp. NPDC059229. Next base: position 120,969 of record NZ_JBHZAK010000002.1, on the reverse strand, counting down.
TGCCGGGGCCGTCGTCGGCGACATCGATGACGGTGCCGGTGCGGTCGGCGTGGGCGTGGATGCGGACCTCACCGCCGGCAGGTCCGTGGCGGGTGGCGTTGTCGAGCAGGTTGAGCAGGACCTGGTGCAGGCGGGCACGATCGGCGTGCACGGTGAGATCGGGAGCGGCGGCGATGGTGAAGCGGACGGGACGGTCGACCGCGGCCGCCATCACCTCCGCTTCGGCGACAACCTCTTTCAGCAGCGGCTCCACGGCGACGGGTTCGCGGTCCAGCGCCACCGCACCGGCCTCGACGCTCGACAGCGCCAGCAGCTCCGACACCAGCAGGCTCAGCCGCTCGGTCTGGGCGAGCGCGGTGCGCAGGGTCGCCGGATCGGGTTCGGCCACACCGTCGACCAGGTTCTCCAGCACCGCCCCCAGCGCCGTGATGGGGGTGCGCAGTTCGTGCGACACATTGGCGATGAACTCGCGCCGCTGCTGATCGGCGGCGGCCAGATCGGCGGCCATCTGATTGAACGCCGCCGCCAGCTGCCCCACCTCGTCCCGGGAGGTGGCGCGCACCCGCCGCGAATAGTCCCCCTGCGCCATGCGTTTGGCGGCGGCGGTCATCTCCCGCAGCGGCAGGGTCATGCCGTGGGCGAGCACCTGCGAGAAGAGCAGCGCGAGCAGTGTGGCCGCGATGGTGGTGCGCGGCGGCAGCCATCCGATGCGTGAGGCGAAGAATCCGAACGCGACCGCCCCCGACCCGACCATGAGGATGGCCAGCTTCAGTTTGATCGACCGCACCCGGTCCAGCGGCCGCGGCATCGACCCCGCCGCCCGATTCCCGGCCGCCCGCAACCACTCTCGCACGCTCACCGCGCCCCCTCCGATCCGCGCCCACCGCCGTTCATCGAGCCTCCAGCGCGTACCCCACGCCGTGCACGGTGCGGATCAGGTCCGCACCCAGCTTGCGGCGCAACGCCTTGACGTGACTGTCGACGGCGCGGGTGCCCGAGGCGTCGGCCCAGCCCCACACCTCGCTGAGTAGCCGTTCCCGGGCCAGCACGGTGCGCGGCCGGCGGGCCAGGTGCACCAGCAGCTCGAATTCCAGTGGGGTGAGCTGGGTTTCGGCGTCGCCGCGCCACACCCGCCGCTGATCGGTGTCGATGCGCAGATCACCGACCACGATGGCGGCGACCGGGGCGGCGGTACGGTCCACGCGGCGCAGCAGGGCGTGCACGCGGGCGGTGAGCACACGCATCGAGAACGGTTTCGTCAGATAGTCGTCCGCGCCGACCCCGAGGCCGACGAGCATGTCGGTTTCGTCGGTGCGGGCGGTCAGCATGAGCACCGGCACCGGCCGGCGGGCCTGAATGCGGCGGCAGACCTCGAGCCCGTCGAAGCCGGGCAGCATCACGTCCAGCACCACCAGATCCGGGTCCCCGGCCGCGTCGGCGGCTACGGCCGCGGGCCCGTCGTGCGCGATGTCGACCGCGTACCCCTCGGCGCGCAGGCGGGCGGCGAGGGATTCCGCGATGGTCGGCTCGTCCTCGACGACGAGGATCCGGCGCGCACTGGTTTCCATGCAGGTGACATTAGGCAACCGCCGTGGAGATGGTTCGCGTCGATTGTGAAGATCCTGTGGAGACGCCGGTCATACCACCTGGAAGCATCGTCTGCGACACGACGTCGTAGCATGGCCGGGTGCGCTCACCGACGGATCACACCGCGCGCCTGCGCGGCGCTGCCGTCGGCGCATCCTCCGGCGCGGTGGCGATTCTCGCGCACGGACTCGGCGGCGGCGCGACCCTGCTCGACGGTTCCGCGCTCGCCCTGCTGTTCGCGGCGTGCACGCTGATCGGGGTCGTGGTGGCGACCCTGCGCCCCCGCTACGGGATCGCCGGAACCATGGCCATGCTGGCGGCCGGGCAGTCCATCGGCCATGCGGCACTGTCGATGTCGCCGGGGCACCACCATCACAGCTCCTCGCCGTCGATGCTGCTGGCCCACCTGGTGGCGATTCCGGTGGGCGCGCTCGCGATTCGCGCCGCCGAGTCCGGCATGCGCCGGGCCATCACCAGCGTGCGGCGCTTCATCCTCGCGTTGGGTTCGATCGTGCGCCCGCCCGCGCCGCGCCGGCGCCCGTGCCGCGCCGACGATCGTGCCGAGGCGCGTCGCCTGCTCGTCAGTCCGGGGATCGGGCGTCGTGGCCCACCCCGGGCCGGCGCACCGTTCCCACACCTCGCTCCGGCATAGATCCGCGACGCCTCCTCCCGGCGCAGTGGCCGAATCAGGCCTGCGCCGAACGGGTGTCGCCGTGAACCGGTCCGGGGTGACCTCTCTTCCCCCTGACACACGGAGTCCATTTCCCATGTCCCAGATGCCCTCCTGCCACAGCTTCCGCCTGCGCACCGGCGGATTCGCGCGCCGAGTCGGCGCGGCCGCCGCCGTCGCGACCCTGGCGCTGCTGCCCGTCGCCTGCTCCTCCTCGCAGACCTCCTCGGACGCCACCGGCAAGGCCGCCGACCGGATCACCCTGACCGATCAGTGGATCAAGGCCGCCGACAGCGGCATGTCCGCCGCCTTCGGCACCCTCTCCAACACCTCCGACCAGCCGATCAACCTGGTCGCGGCCACCAGCCCGGCCTCGGCGACCGTGGAGATCCACGAGATCGTCCCCGACGCGGCCGGAGAGAAGACCATGCGGCCCAAGGCCGGTGGCATCGTCATCCCCGCCCACGGCAGCGCGACCCTGAAGCCCGGCGGCGACCATCTCATGTTCATGGGATTGAAGGCCCCGCTGCGCACCGGCGCGGACACCCCCATCACGCTCACCTTCTCCGACGGCTCCAGTACCACGGTCACCGCGCAGGTGCGTGACTTCGCGGGCGGCAAGGAGAACTACCAGCCCTCCGGCGACAACGCCGCCCACGGTGGCTGACCGGCCGCAACCGCACCCCCGCCTGTCCCGGCGGCGACTCCTCGGCGGCGGCGCCGCAGCGGGGGCCGCCGCGGTGACAATTGCCGGCTCCGCCGGCGTCGGCTGGGGCGCGGCCACACTCACCCACCGCGACCACGATCGCGATCCCGGACTGGACACGGTCGCGTTCCACGGCCCGCATCAGGCGGGCATCGCGACGGATCCGCCGCTGCACGCGGCCTTCGTGGCCTTCGACCTGGTGGCGGGCGCAGAGCGCGAGGACATCGTCGGGCTGTTGAAGATCTGGACCGACGACGCCTCGCGCCTGACCCAGGGCAGACCGGCGCTCGCCGACACCGAGCCGGAACTGGCCGCCCGGCCCGCCCGGCTCACCGTCACCGTCGGATTCGGGCCGCGGTTGTTCACCGTCGCCGGACTCGAGGACCAGCGGCCGCACTGGCTGAAACCGTTGCCGCCCTTCGGCATCGACAAGCTCGATGCCGCCTGGTGCGGCGGTGATCTGCTGCTGCAGATCTGCGCCGACGAGGCCACCACGGTCTCGCACGCGGTGCGGGTGCTGTCCAAGCATGTGAAGTCGCTCGTCACGGTGAAGTGGGTGCAGCGCGGGTTCCGTAATGCCGCCCGCGGCCGGACCATGCGCAATCTGATGGGCTCGGTGGACGGCACGGTCAACATCGCGCCCGGCACAACCGATTTCGATCGCCTCGTGTGGGACGACGGATCGGTGCGGCCGTGGCTGGCCGGGGGCACCTCGATGGTGTTGCGGCGCATCGCCATGAACCTCGAGACCTGGGACGAACTCGACGCCGACGGGCGCGCCATCACCGTCGGCCGCACCGTCGAGCACGGGGCACCGCTGTCGGGCAGCCGGGAATTCGACGAACCCGACTTCGCGGCCGTGGACCAGTACGGCATCCCGAAGATCCCGCCGTCCTCCCACATCGCCCGCGCCCACCACGCCCACGACGGGGAGCGGTTCCTGCGCCGCGGCTACAACTACGACGACGCGCCCGCCCCCGGGCACGTCTCCAACTCGGGCCTGCTGTTCGCGTCCTTCCAGCGCGACATCGACGCCCAGTACCTGCCGGTGCAGCAGCGACTGGCCGACTTCGACGCCCTCAACCAATGGACCACACCGGTCGGCTCGGCGGTCTTCGCCGTCCCGCCCGGCGTGCCCGGCCCGGGCGGCTACCTCGGACAGCAGCTGTTCGACCGCGCCGACGCCCAACGATGATCCGGTCCGGTCGGACCGCACACGGGGCGGTCCGACCGGACACCGGCCGCGGACTCTAGGGTGGGCTGCCATGACCGTCTTGCGATCGATCGTGCTCTTCGGGCTGGCCGCCGTCGCCGAAATCGGTGGCGCGTGGCTGATCTGGCAGGGAGTGCGCGAGCACCGCGGCTGGCTGTGGATGGGGGCGGGGGTGGTGGCGCTCGGCTGCTACGGATTCGTCGCCACCCTGCAGCCCGACGCCCACTTCGGGCGCATCCTCGCCGCCTACGGTGGCGTCTTCGTGGCGGGGTCGCTGCTGTGGGGCATGGCGCTGGACGGCTTCCGGCCCGACCGCTGGGATGTGATCGGCGCGCTGGTGTGCCTGGCCGGGGTCGGGCTCATCATGTACGCACCGCGCTCGGCGTGAGACACGCGGGCGTGAGACACGCGGTCGCATTGCTCCACGTGAAACCAGCTGCGCCCGAACCGCATTCACGCATGCCACGCATCGCCGCCGGATCGCGCCGACGTGCAGTCGATGCAGAATTGCCGGGCGCGAACGGATTACACATTCCCGCCGGTCACGGCGATGGTCAGCGGCCGGCCCCGAGCAGGCCGTCGATGATCGCGCGTGCGGTGGGCAGGGCCGTGTCGTCACCCATCCGCGCGGCCGTATTCGCCGCCGCCACAACCGCATCCAACTGGAACGCGACGGCGTGCGGGTCCAGCCCGGCCAGGTAGCCCTGCTCCTGAGCGCGGCCGATCTCCTTCTCCAGCACCGCGAACCAGTCGTCGCGGTCGGCCGCCAGGGCGTCACGCACCGGGCCCGGGCGGCTGTCGAACTCGGGCACGCTCGCGCCCCGGAAGCAGCCGCCGGGTAGCAGCGGCTCACCCACGTAGTCGAACCAGTGGTCGATGATCGCCCGCAGTCTCGGCATGCCACGGTCCGCGCTCAGGGCGGGGCGGACGACGTGCTCGATGAACACCTCGCGCGCCGACTGCACCGCGGCCAGCTGCAGGTTCTCCTTGGTGCCGAACAATGTCGCCACCCCCGACTTGCTGACCCCCAGATCCCCGGCGAGCCGGCCCAGACTGAGCCCGGTCAATCCCTCGACCGAGGCCACATCGGCGGCGTGACGGGCGATGGTCGCGCGGGCACGCGCCCCCTTGAGCCGCCGCTGATCGGAAATCTCCTGCTCGGAAGGCTGCACCGGTTCATCCACCTCTTCATCTTCGCACCGAGTGTTGCTTTTACGCACGATCGGTCGTACTTTTCACAAATACGAACGATCGTGCGTACTGTTTTGATCCCGCTCCGACACCCGTTCCGTGGAGAGCCCGTCATGACCGACATCAGCCAGCGTCAGCCCGCAGCACCCGATACCTCCCCGCCGAGCACCGAACCTCGCGCCGGCCGATCCCCTGCGGCCACCACGTCCTCCGACCGCCCGGCCCGCCTCGCCCTGCTCGTCGCCTCCGGCGCGGCGTTCGTGTCCTTCCTGGACCTGTCCGTGGTCAACATCGCCTTCCCCGCCATCACCCGCGACTACCCCGGCAGCGCCGCCACCACCCCGACCTGGGTGGTGAGCGGTTACGCCGTCGCCTTCGCAGCCCTGCTCACCCCCGCTGGACAGCTGGCCGACGCCCTCGGCCGCGGGCGCGTATTCCTCACCGCCCTGGCCGGATTCGCGCTCACCTCACTGCTGTGCGCGCTCGCGCCGGGGGCGGACTGGCTCATCGCCGGCCGCTTCCTGCAGGGCGCGACCGCGGCCTTCCTCATCCCGGCCGGACTCGGCCTGGTCCTGAGCGTCACCCCGCCCGCCCGCATCGGCGTCGCCATGGCCGCCTGGACCGCGGCCGGTGGATTCGCCGCCACCGTCGGCCCGGCCGTGGGCGGCGCGCTCGTCGACTGGTTCGGCTGGCGTTCGGTCTTCGTCATCAACGTGCCGATCGCGGCACTGCTCATCGCCACCGGGCTGCGGCTCACGCGCGGCGATCAGCGGCACACGCAGGGGCTGCCCGATCCGATCGGCACCGTCGCCACCGGACTCGGCATCGGCGCGGTCGTCGCCGCGGTCACCCAGGGACAGCAATGGGGTTGGGGCGCTTGGCAAACCCTCGTCACCGGTCTCGGCGGGCTCGTACTGCTGGGCCTCGCACTGTGGCGGTCGCGGACGCATCCTCGTCCCGCGATCGCGGTCGGGCTGTGGCGCAGCCACCACTACGCGCTGGTCAACGCCGTCGCCTTCGTCTTCGGCGCGACCATGTTCGCGTGGCTGCTGGCCGGACCGCTGTGGCTGGACACCATGTGGCACTACTCCGTGCTGCAGTCGGCGGCCGCCATGACCGTCGGCGCGATCGCCTCCATGGTCACCGCGGTGCTGGCCGGGCGCGCGCCGGTGCCGTGGCAGCGGTGGCTGGGCGTGCTCGGCGCCGTCATGTTCGCCGCGTCCACCCTCTACATGAGCACCGGCAGCTGGGACGCCACCCCGGCGCTGTGGACGGCGTGGGTGCCGGCCGGACTGCTCGGTGGCGGCGGCATCGGCCTGCTCATCACCGTGCTCGGCACCACCGCCGCGCGATCGCTGCCGCCGCACCGGTTCGCGGCCGGGATCGGCATGAACCTCACCGCCCGCCAATCCGGCGGCGCACTCGGGGTGGCCGTGCTCGCCGCGGTCTTCGCCGCCCACCCGACCCAGCCGCTCACCGCGTTCCACACCCTGTTCGCCGTGTGCGCCGGAATCGCCGTCGCCACAGCCGTTCTCGCCGCCCTGCCGATCCGAGCCGAGGAGCCCCAGCCATGACCGCCCGCACCGAAGCCACCGACCCGTTCACCCTGTCCGATCCGGCAGCCGCCGCAATCCTGCGCGACGTGCCGTTCCGGCGGTTCGCCGTCATCGGTGACTCCACCGCCGCCGGCACCGGCGACCCCTGGCCCGGCTACGACACCCTGCCCTGGGCCGACCGCGTGGCGCGCTGGCTGCTCGCCGCCCACCCCAGCACCGACTACCTCAACACCGGCGTCCTGGGCGCGGTCATCGTCGATGTCACCGCCGCGCAACTGCCCGCGCTCGAGGCATTCCGCCCGGATCTGGTGCACGTCACCTGCGGCGGCAACGACCTGTTCCTGCGCAATGCCCGGCTACCCGACGTGGAGGCCGCCCTCGACGAGCTGTGCACCCGGGTGGCCGCCACCGGCGCGCGGCTGTCTCTGTTCACCCTGGCCGACTCCTTCACCGGGCGCATGGCTCCCCTGCGCCCGCTGTTCGCCGGATTCGCCGACGCCGTGCGCCGCGTCGCCGTACGCCACGACGCCGTCCTCACCGAATTCTGGGACCACCCCGCACGACTGCGCCCGGACTGGCTCTCCGCCGATCTCATCCACCTGACCATGGCCGGGCACGCGGTGGTCGCGGCCGAGATCGCCAAGAACCTGGCCCGCCACACCGCCCGCGAACTCCCGCCCGAGCTCGTCCGGCACCCCTGAGCCCGACCCGGAAACGCCCGATGCCGCACGCGGTGCAGTCATGCACCCTGTGCGGCATCGCCTTTCACGCAGGAAAACGCTATGCGGTTGTCGCGCTCACGGTTTCGCGCCCGCTCACTTCCACAGCGCCGCGATGAAGACGTTCAGGATCGCCAGCCCGCCGGCCGCGTGGGTCATCCACGCCACCTCCTTGCCGCGCTTGGCGTCCGCACGCCCCATTTCGGCGAAGGCCGCAACCAGCACCGCCACCACGAGTTTGGTGATCATCTTCGCCATGTCGGGGTCCTTGCCCAGCGAATGGATCGACTCGGCCATGCCGAGCAGGATCACCCCGGTGAGGATCTGCACACGCGCACCCCACACCATCAGCTCCGACACCCGCGGCTGAGAGGCGACATACCCGCCGACCACCGCCGCCATACCGAGCAGATGAGCCGTGACCATGAGGTTGTAGACGACCGTCATGACTGCACACGGTAATCTATCCACCCGCGACAACGACAGCCGGTAGTAACAGCGGTTTTCCGCCATCGTGCGGACCGGTCCCCCGGGTTTCACCCCCGCGCGGGCCGGGTAGTCCTCACGCAATGGTCCCCGCACGTCCGGTGGCGGACCGCAGTGTCGTGGGCAGCGTGGCCGGCTAGGAGAATTCAGGTGGCGGTTGTACTAGTGCTGCGAGCACGCGGGGTGGGTGATCTCCTCACCGCCGTTCCCGCGTTGCGCGCCCTGCGCCGGGCCCGGCCCGGCGACCACATCGCACTGGCAGCACCCCATCGCCTGAAACCCATCGTCGACCTCATCGCCTCCGTCGACGAAATGGTCCCGGTCTACGACGCCGTCGGACTGCGCTGGGACGGCGAATCGCCGGCCCTGGCCGTCAACCTCGACGGCGCCGAGGGCATCGCCGAACTCTCCCGGACCAAGCCCGAACGCATTCTCACCTACCGCAATCCTGCCTTCCCCGACCTGCCCGGCCCCGACTGGCAGCCCGAGATGCACGACGTGGACCGCTGGTGCCATCTGCTCGAATTCGACGGCATCGCCGCCGACCGCCGCAACCTCGGCCTGGTGCCGCCGGTGGCCAGCACCAGCCACCGCAACGCCGTGGTCGTGCACATCGGCGCCGGCGCCGCCGCCCGGCGCTGGCCGCCCGACCGGTTCGCCGCCGTGGTCCGGCATCTGCTGGTACAGGATCGCGATGTCGTAGTGACCGGTGACGAATCCGAACGCGAGACCGCGCTCGGCGTCGCCACCCGCGCAGGACTCTCATCGGCGCGAGTCCTCGCGGGCCAGCAGAACCTCATCGAACTGGCCGCCACCGTCGCCGAAGCCGCCCTCGTGGTGTGCGGCGACACCGGCGTCGCCCACCTGGCCACCGCCTTCGGCACCCGCACCGTGCTGCTCTTCGGCCCCAACCCACCCAGCCGCAGCGGCCCGCCCCCGCACCTGCTCGGCCGCCACGCCGTGCTCTGGGCCGGGCAGACCGGCGACCCGGACGCCGACGACATCGACCCGGGGCTGCTGAAAATCGGTGTGCCCGAGGTCGTCAACGCCGTCGACAAGCAACTGCGCAAACGCCCCTGGCCCGGCACCGGATTGGACCGCCGCGCTCAGCAGACCTACCGGCGGGTGGGGTGAGCCCGGCTCTCTGCGCTCTCAGGGGCTTCACGCGAACCCGCTGAGATCGCGCCCGCGTTCATTCCCACGATTCGGGCGGCCGCGCGCTCGCGCGCAACCGCGGACGGCTATTGCGTTGTGTCGCACTGAGAGTCAGAGCCGCCATCACCAGCGCGATGCCCGCGAGTTCGGGGACAGCGGGCCGCTGGGCCAGCGCGACCGCGCCGATGACCGCCGCGGTGGCCGGGAGCAGCGCCAGCAGCAAGGCGAAGCGGGCGCGGCCGACCGTGCGCAGGACCAACTGATCGAGGGCGTAGGGAACGGCGCTGGACAGCACGCCGACACCGACGCCCAGCAACCAGGTACCCGGGTCCGCGAAAACGGCTGGGGCGAGCACACATTGGCGCGTCAGCAGGATAGGGGCCAGCAGGAGTGCGGCGGCGGCCATGCCGACGGCCAGGGCGTCCAGGCCCGAACCCGCGTCGGCGACCCGCTTGCCCAGCAGGACGTAACCCGCCCACAGCGCGGCCGCGAGCAAGGCGAACGCGACACCGGCCGGCCCGGCATCCGAGGAGACGCCCGCCAGCAGGAAGACACCGGCGACCACCAGGGCGACAGCGAGGAGATCGCGGGGCCGGCGCGACCCGAGAGTGGCCACCGCGACCGGTCCCAGGAATTCGATGGCGACCGCCGTGCCGAGCGGGATCCGCGCGATCGCCTCGTAGAAGGCGATATTCATGCCCAGCGTCACCACGCCGAACCCGGCAGCCACCCCGATCGAGCGGCGGGTCCAGCCCCGGCGCCAGGGCCGCCGCCATGCCAGCAGGGCGACACCCGCGGCCGCCGCACGCAGCCAGGCCACCGTCGCGGGTTCGACCGTGGCGAACAGATGGACGCCGATCGCCGCACCGAGATACTGCGAGACGCCGCCCGCGACGAAGATCAGCGGCACCGACCAGCCGGGTAGCACTGTCCGGCGCGGACTCTCGACAACGACGGACATACCCACCCCGCCACCGTAACGCCCGCCCGCCCGGGGTCTCGGCGATCCACCAGTGCGCGGCCCTGCTGCCTGCTCCCGACTCCGGTCCGCTCCCGCAGCCTCGCGTCTACTCGTGCGACCCCGGTCCGTTCCCGCCGCGTCCGACCTGCCCCGGGTTCGCGCTACTCGGAGGGGGATTCGGTCTGCGCGCTGGACAAGGCCGCGGAGTAGGCGGCCAGGGCGCTGGGCCAGAACTGTTCGAGATAGTCACGCGCATCGGCCAGCCCGCGCGGGTCCAGGGAGTAGAGACGGCGGTTGCCCTGCGGCCGCATCATCACCAGGCGCGCCTCACGCAGCACTTTCAGATGCTGGGAGATTGCCGAACTGGTGACGCCCAGGGCCTCGGCGAGTTCGCCCACCGATCTGGAGCCCTGCGGAAGGGCTTCGAACACCGCTCGGCGAGTACCGTCGGCGAGCGCACTCAACACCCGCACTCCATTAGCGACCACTTAAGCAGAGTGCCCGCACCGCCCTCCCGGGGTCAATTCGCCGGCAAACCCCGGAGGCCGACGTCATCCAAGAATTACCCACGTGCCGTTATCCTCTCGTAATACGCGAACTGGACTTTTGGCGCACTGTGACGGTCGCAACTCGGCTTCTGAACGACACCCGGGTTCTCGTACGGTCGAGCAATGCCCGTAACCGTTCCGTTATCTCTCCTGCATGGAACCGGCCGGTACCGCTCGGTCGCGACCCGTGCCGCGGCCGTCACCGCCGTCGTCGGCGCTACCCTGACCGCGCTGGCCGCCACCGACCCGCACGCCACACACGAGCTCACGGGCGACTCCGTGGCAAACGCCGCCCAGACCGACGGCACATTCACCGCCTTCACCCCGCGCGAGGCGCAGATGCCGCAGGTGGTGCCGCAGCCGGTGCTCGACTTCCTCGACGGCCTGCACGCCGAACAGGCCCGCCCCAGGACCGTGCGCCCGGTCGCCGGTCCGCTCACCTCCGGCTTCGGCATCCGCTGGGGCGCCATGCACGCCGGCATCGACTTCGGCGAGGGCTTCGGCGCGCCGATCCACGCCATCACCGACGGCACCGTCATCGAGGCGGGCCCCGCCTCCGGGTTCGGTCTCTGGGTGCGGGTGCTGCAGGACGACGGCACCATCGGCGTCTACGGCCACATGCAGGACATCCTGGTCCAGGTGGGCCAGCAGTTGCGCGCCGGCGACGTACTCGCCACGGTCGGCAGCCGCGGCTACTCCACCGGACCGCATCTGCACTACGAGGTGCACACCGGCGGCGGCGCGCCCGTCGATCCGCTGCCCTACCTGGCCGGGCGCGGCATGAACGTCGGCATCCCCGTCGACTGACCCCACCACTCATCCGGGCGCCCGACGAGGGTGCACGGATCGGTTGCGCGACAACGGCGTTCGCGGCCCACGCAGAACAGCCCCGGCTCATACCGCCGGGGCTGTTCTCATACCCGGGTACTACGTGCCCACCCCACCGCCGGGGGACGTGGCGGGCGGCCGCACGGACCTAGCGTCACCGTCATGACCACGCTCGACCGTCCGCCGCTCGCGCCGTTCACCCCCGCCGTCCCCGCTCGCCGGCTGCACGGCCCCCTGCTCATCACCACCGCGGCCATGGCGACCCTCGCGGTGTTCTCCCTGGGTGTCATGGCCTTCGACGACCGCATGCTGCTGGGCGAATCGGTGTGGCTCAAACCGCTCAAGTTCGCCATCGCCATGGTCCTCTACTGCGGCACCCTGGCCTGGCTGGTGTCGTTCCCGCACCGCGGGCAGCGGCTGACCTGGTGGATGGGCGCCCTCTTCGCCGCCACCGCCATCGTGGACGTCGGCTTCGTGGTCGTGCAGGCCGCGCGCGGCACCTTCAGCCACTTCAACACCCAGCACGACGCGGTCAACACCATCGGCCAGTGGGTGTTCATGACCGGCGTGCCCGGACTGTTCCTCGCGAATCTGGTGATCGCGGTGACCCTTTCGTGGCAGCGCGTCACCGACCGGCCCACCTCGCTGGCCATCCGCGCGGGCCTGGGCATCGCGGTGTTCGGCATGGCGCTGGGCTACACCATGGGCTTCAGCGGCGAGCAGCAGACCACCGACGCCTACGGGCACCCGGTCCGGCTGGGCGCGGGACACACCTTCGTCAGCGGGCAGCCCGCCGTCCGCGACGGTGTCGAGGGCATGCCGATCACCCACTGGAGCACCGCGGGCGGCGACATGCGGATCGCGCATTTCGCGGGCTTGCACGGCATTCAACTGCTCATCGTGGCGGCCATCGTGCTGGCCCGCCTCGCCCCGGCCGTGACATGGCTGCGCACCGAGCGCACCCGCACCCGGCTGATCGGGGTGCTGGCGCTCGGTTACACCGCTCTGGTGGCGCTGCTGATGTGGCAGGCGCTGCGCGGGCAGCCGGTGACCCGGCCCGACGGTGAAACGCTCACCGCCCTCGGCCTTGTCGCCGCCGTCACCGCGCTCGGCATCGGCATCGTCTGCGCACTGAGCGTGCGCGCCCTGCCCGCCGGCCGCCACGCCGCGGTCAGCGCAGCCGTTCCGCCTCGCGCGTCAACGCCACCAATGTCGCGGTGAGATCGGCCAGTTCGATCATCTCGGCGCCCTCCGCGACCGCCGTGGCCACGTCCTCGGCGGCGCAGCGGGCGGCGAACCAGCGATCGGACAGGTCCGAGACCTCCTGGGCACTGAGCACCACCGAATCCTCGGGAATGCCGGTGCCCTTCACGCTGTTTCGATGTTCGTACGCCCGCTGGCGGCACGATTGCCGGCAGTACCGCCGGCGGCGTCCGATCTCCGATTCGGCGATCTCCCGCCCGCACCATTGGCAGCAGGACAGCACGCGTCGAGACATGGTCCGTCACATTAGCGGTTTGCGGCCGCGACCGGGCGGAAGGGCACGCCGCGACGGAGCGGGCGCGCCGGACGAGTAGGATGGCAGGGTTCTCCCACGGGAACCGACACGTGCGCGGCTGCGTTGACAGTAGGTAGCGCAGCTGCAGAAACACTGATGTAGAACATTGCCGACAGGCGAGAAGGGACCGCACTCATGGCAGATCGCGTACTCCGGGGGTCTCGGCTCGGAGCGGTGAGCTACGAGACCGACCGCGACCACGACCTGGCGCCGCGTCGGATGGCGCGGTACCGCACCGACAACGGCGAGGAATTCGACGTTCCCTTCGCCGACGACGCCGAAATCCCTCCGACCTGGCTGTGCCGCAACGGCCAGGAGGGCATCCTGCTCGAGGGCACCACTCAGGAGCCCAAGAAGGTCAAGCCGCCCCGCACCCACTGGGACATGCTGCTGGAGCGTCGCAGCAAGGAGGAGCTCGAAGAGCTCCTGCAGGAGCGCATGGAGCTGCTCAAGACCCGCCGCCGCGGCTGAGCACAGCGACAAAACGGGAAGGGCCCCGCACCACACCGGTGCGGGGCCCTTCCCCTGCCCGGGGTCAGCCCGGTGAGCCGTGGTGGGCGGCAAGGAGATTGGCGACCAGCTCCCGGCGGGTGTGCACTCCGGACTTCTCGAAGATGGACTTCAGGCTGCTGCACCGTGAACGGCGACACCACCAGGGCGGCCGCGATCTGCCGGGTGGAGTTGCAGGCACAGCACACCCCAGCAGCTGTCGGCGACCCGCAGTCCGTCGCCCGTCCTCAGGGGCGCGAGGATGTCGCGGTAGCGGGCACCGTCGTGCGGGCTGCCGTGGGCGGCGTCGAAGAGGGAGCGGTCGGCGCGCTGCCCGCGCCGGCTCAGTGACTGGCCACCTTCCGGTACTGCAGCAGGGCGATCGGCACCGAGATCGCCAGGATGGCCAGCGAACAGTAGACGGAGTACTCGACGCAGTGGTCGGCGGGCCAGCCGGTGGCCGGTTTGAACGACGGCGGGGAACCGTTGTCGAAGAGCTTGCGCCCGGCCGCCGACACCGCGGTGATCGGATTCCAGGCGGCGACGGTGCGCAGCGGGCCGGGCAGCGTCTCCCCGGAGATGAAGGCCGAGGAGATGAAGGTCAGCGGGAAAAGCCAGATGAGACCGGCGCTCTGGGCCACCTCGACGCTGGGCGACATGAGCCCGGTGATCGCCCCGACCCACGACATGGCGAACGCGAACAGCAGGATCACCCCGAACGCCAGCACCGCGTCGATGATCGACCCATTGATCCGCCAGCCGACCACGTACCCGCAGACCACCATGACCGCCAGCGCCAGAATGTTGACCACCAGGTCCGACAGGGTGCGGCCCATCAGCACCGCCAGCCGCGACATGGGCAGCGTCCGCATCCGGTCGATGATGCCTTTGTGCAGGTCGTTGGCCAGGCCGACGGTGGTGAACGCGGCGTTGAAAGCGACTGTCTGCGTGAAGATTCCGGCGAGCAGGAACTCCCGGTACTGGCTGCCGCCCAGGGACGCGCCGAAGATGTAGGCGAACAGGAACACGAACATCAGCGGCTGGATGGTGGCCGTCACCAGCAGGGTGGGCACCCGCAGGATGGTCAGCAGGTTGCGGTAGGCCACGATCGCCGAGTCGCGCACCACCCGGGGTAGCAGCATGAGGGGTCCCTCGATGCGGGGGCGGCCCTGTTCCTCCTCGGGTGGCGCGGGCGCTTCCGGTTCGGCGGGGAGGGTCGTCACGACAGGATCTCCTCTTGGACAGACTCGGGGGCGGGGACGTCCGGCTTGCGTTCGCCGGGTTTGCCGGTGAGGGAAAGGAATACGTCGTCGAGGGTGGGCCGCTCCACGACGGCGTCGACCACGTGCACCCCGGCGTCGTCGAGGCGGCGCAGCGCCTCCACCATGGTGCGGCTGCCGTCGCCGACCACCACGGTGACCGTGTCGGCGCCCTCGTCGAATTCGGCTTCGCCGATGCCCACCTCACCCAGCACCTGCTGGGCGGGGGCGGGATCCTGGCCGGGCGCGAGGGTGACGGTGAGCTTGTCGCCGCCGATGGACGTCTTCAGTTCGTCGGCCGACCCGCGGGCGATGACCCGCCCGCGGTCGATGACGGTGATGCGGTCGGCGAGGAGGTCGGCCTCCTCCAGGTACTGGGTGGTGAGCAGCACGGTGGTGCCGTCGTCGACGAGTTCGCCGATGACACGCCACATGTCGAGGCGCCCGCGCGGATCCAGGCCGGTGGTCGGCTCGTCCAGCACGACCACCGGGGGCCGGCACACCAGCGCCCCTGCCAGGTCCAGCCGGCGGGCCATACCGCCGGAGTAGGTGCCCGCCCGCCGCCCGGCGGCGTGGTCGAGGCCGAGGGCGGTGAGCAGTTCGGTGGCGCGTTCTGCGGCCCGCTTGTGGTTCATGCCGTACAGCCGGGCCACCATGCGCAGGTTCTCGAATCCGGACAGGTTGGCGTCGATGGCCGCGTACTGGCCCGACAGGCCGATCCGGGTGCGAACGCGGGCCGGATGCTTCAGCACGTCCACTCCCGCGACATGCACCGAGCCCGCGCTCGGGCGTAGCAGGGTGGTGACGATGCGGACCGTGGTGGTCTTGCCCGCGCCGTTGGGCCCGAGCAGGCCCATCACCGTGCCGGACGGGATCTCGAGATCGATACCGTCCAGCACCCGCACCTTGCCGTAATACTTCACCAGCCCTTGGACTTCCACGGCCAGACTCATCGCATACCCTCCCGCCGGGCTCGGATGGCTGCCAGCTGATCCCGCAACACCGGCCCGATGACGGCGAGGGATTCGGGCGTTGTCATGCCGGCGTGCGTGCAGCGCACCAGCTGGTCGTGCACCGCACCGGTGACGTAGGGCTGCCAGGCCGCGGCACAGCGGTCCGGGTCGGCCCGGTTGATCTCGTCGTCGGCGGCGGTGAAGAACAGCAGATCACCGTCGAAGACCCGGGGCCGGAACCCGTGCGCCTGCGCCGCGCCGTTCTCGTATCCGGTGTAGAGCCGTTCCAGGTGCTCGACGGTGAGCGCCGCGAACGGCCCGGATCGCCCGCGGAGCAGTTCGGCCGCCTCGGTGAGCGTCATGCGCGAATCGATGTCGGCGTCACCACCGAGCAGGTCGGAACCGAATTCGGCGACCACGGCCGCCACCGACGGCACCGCCTCCTCGAGCCACCGATCCGACAGCTGGTAGCTGTCCATCATGGCCAGCAACGCGACCTCGTCACCGGCCTCCTGCAGCTGCACGGCAATCTCGTGGGCGATGAGCCCGCCCAGCGACCAGCCCAGCACCTGATAGGGGCCGGTGGGCTGCACCGACTTCATGTGCGCCACATAGTGTTTCGCGGCCTCGGCGATGGTGCGGTGACTGTCCTCCCCGGCCACGTGCGGGGCCTGCAGGCCGTACACGGGCCGCTCCTGCGGCAGATGCGACAGCAGCCCGGCGAAGCACCAGGACAGGCCGATGGCCGGATGCACGCAGAACAGCGGCGGCACACCGGAATCGGCGACCGCACGCAGCGGCAGCACCGCGCCCAGGGCCGCGGTCAGCGCGGCGCCCGCGTCACCCTCGGCGGCGGCGAGCCGCCCGGCGATGGCGGCCGGGGTGGACTCGCCGAACATGGCCTGCACGGGCAAGTCGATGCCGCCCGCCCGCAGCTGGGCCACCACCTTGGTGGCCAGCAGCGAGTTGCCGCCGAGCTCGAAGAACCCGTCGTCGGCGCCGACCTGTTCGACGCCCAGCACGTCGGCGAAGGCCGCGCACAGCGCCTCCTCCAGCGGGGTGGCGGGGGCACGGTAGCCCTCGCGGGCCGCGAACACCGGTTCCGGCAACGCCTTCCGGTCGAGCTTGCCAACCGGGGACAGCGGCACCCGGTCCAGCAGCATGATCGACTGCGGGACCATGTAGTTGGGCACCAGCTCGGCCACGTGCGCGTTCAGCTCGGCGGTGGTGGGCGCGGTTCCGGTGCGCGGCTTCACATACGACACCAGCGCGGTGGAGCCGGCCGGGGTGCGGTGCCCGATGGTGGTGGCGAACTCCACCTCCGGGTGCTTGGCCAGCGCCGCGTCGATCTCGCCGAGTTCGATGCGGAAGCCGCGGATCTTGACCTGGTGGTCGGTGCGGCCGACGTACTCCAGATCCCGTGCGCCGCCCGCGCTTTCGAGCCAGCGGACCAGGTCGCCGGTGCGGTACATGCGCTCACCGGGCTTGCCGAACGGGTTGGCCACGAAGCGCTGTGCGGTCAGACCCGGGCGGCGTAGGTAACCGCGCGCCAGCGCCGCGCCGGCCAGGTGCAGTTCACCGGTGACCCCGGCCGGGGCCGGGTGCAGGCGCGTGTCGAGCACGCTCGCGCCGACCCCGCGGATGGGTCCGCCGATGGTGATCTGCCCGCCGGGCGTCATGGGGTGCGAGATCACCGTGACGATGGTGGTCTCCGTCGGCCCGTACACGTTGTAGAGCCTGCGGCCCGGGGCCCACCGGCTGACCAGGTCCGGGGGCAGCGCCTCACCCCCGACCAGCACATGCCGCAGTGCGGTCACGCCGGCCGGATCGACGGTGCCCAGCGCCGAGGTGGTGATGAAGGCGTGGGTGATGCCCTCCTCGATGAACACCTGCCCCAGTTCCTGCCCGCCGACCACACCCTGCGGGCTGATCACCAGGGTGGCGGCCCCGCCGAGAGCGAGCAGCAGGTCCAGCATGGCCGCGTCGAAACTCGGTGTGGCGAAGTGCAGGACCCGGCAATCGGGGCCGACATCGAAGCGCTGCGCGGTCTCGGCGGCGAAGTTGGACAGGCCGCCGTGGGTGACGACCACGCCCTTGGGGATGCCGGTGGAGCCGGAGGTGTAGATGACGTAGGCCGGGTTGTGCATGCGTAGCGGCACGATGCGTTCGGCGTCGCGGATCGGCGCGTCGGAAGTGGCGAGGACCCGACGCCGGAACGACGGCGCGTCCAGCATCGTCCAGTTGGCCCCGTCGGGCATGCGCTCCCGATAGCCGGACAGCGTGATGCCCACGGCCGCACCGGAATCCAGCAGCATGTGGCTGATGCGCTGCTCCGGATAGTTCGGGTCGACGGGCACGAACGCGCCACCGGCCTTGGCGATGGCCAGCATCACCGCCACTGATTCGGCCGAACGCGGAATCCCCATGGCGACCAGGGTTTCCGGGCCCACGCCGTAGCCGATGAGCACCCGGGCCAGCCGGTTGGTCCAGCGGTCCAGAGCGTCGTAGGAGATCTGGGTGCCGTCCGAGCGGACCGCGATGCCCGACCGGTTGAGGTCGACCGCGGCCTCGAACACCTCCGGGAAGGTGACGGGCAGGCCGGGCTCGGTGCCGCGGACCGGCGCCAGCGCCGACCATTCGGCCGAGTCCAGCACGTCCAGATCGCCGACGGCGGTAGCCGGATGCGTGGCGGCCGCGGCCAGCAGGCGCACGAACCGCTGTGCCAGCCGCTGCGCCGTCGCCGCCTCGAACAGGTCGGAGGCGTAGTTCACCGACACCGTGATGCCGTCGGGTTCGCGGCGCGGCGTCCAGGATTCGGTGAGGGTGAACTGCAGGTCGAACTTGGCGATGCCCGGGTCGGCGTCGTCGGCCTCGATGCGCATGGCCGGCAGCTCCAGCACCCGCGCGGGCTGGTTCTGTACCGAGAGCATGACTTGGAACATCGGGTGATGCGCCTGGGAGCGCACCGGATTCAGCACCTCGACCAGGCGCTCGAACGGCACGTCGGCGTGGGCGAAGGCCTCCAGATCGGTGTCGCGGACCGCGCGCAGCAGGTCGCCGAACGCGGCGCCGCCGTCGATGCGGGTGCGCAGCACCAGGGTGCCGACGAACATGCCGACCAGGCGGTCCAGCGCCGGATGTCCGCGTCCCGCAATGGGTGTGCCGACCGTGATGTCGTCGTCGTGCGTCAGGCGATGCAGCAGTGCGACGAGTGCCGCGTGCAACACCATGAACATGGTGACGCCGTGTTCGGCTGCCAGCGCCTGCAATTCGCGGTGGGTGAAGGCGTCGAGCTTGCACTCCACCGTGCCGCCCCGGTAGGTCGGCACCGGCGGCCGCGGCCGGTCGGCGGGAACGGAGAGCCGTTCCGGGATGCCGTCGAGAGCGTGCCGCCAGTAGTCGAGCTGGCGGCTGATCACCGAGTCCGGATCGTCCTCGCGGCCCAGCACATCCTGCTGCCACAGCGTGTAGTCGGCGTACTGGATGGGTAGTTCGGGCCATTCCGGGGTCTGCTTGCCGGTGTGCGCCCGGTAGGCGGCGGCCACATCGGCGGCCAGCGGCTGCAGCGACCAGCCGTCCATGGCGATGTGGTGCACGACAAGCACCAGCACATGTTCGGTCTTGCTGCCGGTCAGGCGCAGCAGGGCGGCGCGCACCGGCACGCTGGTGGCCAGGTCGAAACCGCCGGCGGTGACGCGGCGGATCTCGCCGGGCACCTCGTCCGCGGCGACCGTCCGGACCGGCAGGCCGACCGCCCCCTCGCCCGGCTCCAGGATCCGCTGGCAGGGTTCGCCGTCGATCTCCGGGAAGACGGTGCGCAGGGTCTCGTGACGGTCCTGCACGGCGTGCAGGGCCGCGCGCAGTGCCGGGATGTCCAGCTCACCGTGCAGGCGCAGGGCGACCGGAACGTTGTAGGCGCCCAGCGCTTCTCCGTGCTCGCCGGCGTTGAACTTCTCCAGGAACCACAGCCGCCGCTGGGCCGCGGAGAGCGGGATCCGCGCGGGCCGGGTGCGCCGGCGCGGTTCCGGCCGCAGATCCGCCGAGGAGGATCCGGCGTCCAGGGCCGCGGCGAGTCCGGCCACGGTGGGCGCGGCGAAGACCGACCGCACCTCCAGCCGCACCCCGGTGACGGTGGCCAGCCGGGCCACCAACTGGGTGGCCAGCAGCGAGTTTCCGCCGACCTCGAAGAAGCTGTCGTCCGCGCCCAGGGCCTCGGCGCCGACCAGCTCCCCCATCACCTCGGCGACCAGGCGTTCGGTGTCGGTCTCCGGTTCCCGCGAGACCCCGGCGACGACGGCCGTGGGTTGCGGCAGCGCGTCGCGGTCGAGCTTGCCGACCGGGGTGAGCGGAATGTGGTCGAGCAGAGCAAGAGCGCTGGGCACCATGTGCGCCGGCAGGTGCTCGGCGCAGTGCGCGCGCAGCTCCTCGAGATCGGGTGCGGCGGCGAGGTCCACGGGCAGCACGAACGACACGATGCGGCGCGCGCCCGCGATCTCGCGAACCTCGGTGTGGGAGAAGCGGATCGCGCGGTGGGCGGTGAGCACGCCGTCGATCTCGCCCAGCTCGATACGGAAACCGCGCAGCTTCACCTGGTGGTCGCTGCGGCCCAGGTAGACGATGTCGCCGTCGCCGGTCCAGCGCACCACATCGCCGGTGCGGTAGAGGCGCGAGCCCGCCGGGCCGTACGGGTCCGCGACGAACCGGGCGGCGGTGAGATCGAACCGCTCGAAATAGCCGCGCGCACAACCCTGTCCGCCGATGTACAGCTCGCCGGGCACGCCGACCGGGACCGGGCGCAGGCGCTCGTCCAGGACCACGGCGCGGGCGCCGCGGACCAGGTTGCCGATGGTGATGGGCTCGCCGACCCGTAGCGGCGAGGAGATGGTGACCACGATGGTGGTCTCCGTCGGGCCGTACACGTTGAACATCAGGCGGCCGGGGGCCCAGCGCGCCACCAGTTCCGGTCCCAGGGCCTCGCCGCCGACCATGATCGCGCGCAGGTGCGGCAGCGGCCAGCGGTCCCGGTCGATGGTCGCCAGCGCGGCCGGGGTCATGAAGGTGTGGCTGACCTGTTCGCGTTCCATGAGCTCGGCCAGTTCGTCGCCGCCGTACACGTCGGGCGGGACGATGACCATGGTCGCGCCCGCGCAGATCGCGAACAGCAGGTCGTAGACGGAGGCGTCGAAGCTCGGGGACGAGAAGTGCATGATCCGCGAGTCCCGGTCGACCCGCGCGCGCTCGCGGACCTCGTCGGCGAAATTGGACAGGCCGCCGTGGGTGACGGCCACGCCCTTGGGTTTTCCGGTCGAGCCGGAGGTGTAGATGAGGTACGCCAGATCCGTGGTCCACAGAGTGCCGGTGCGCTCGGCATCGGTGATCGGCCCGTCGTCGAGGACCTCGAGCTCGTCGAGCAGTACGGCGTCGTCGAGCAGCAGCCACTCCACGGTGTCGGCGCCGCCGGCGGCGGGGAGCCGGTCGGCGTGCTCGGTCATGCTGACACCCACCCGGCAGCCGGAGTCGGCGAGCATGTGCTGCACCCGGTCCGCCGGATAGTTGGGGTCCACCGGAACGAACGCCGCACCGCACTTGGTGACGGCCAGCGCCGTCAGCACCGACTCCACCGACCGGGTCAGGCCCAGCGCGACCCGGTCACCCGGGCCCAGGCCGCGGTGGATCAGGGCCCGCGCCAAGCGGTTCGAATACACGTCGGATTCCAGGTAGGTGAGCTCGGTGTCGTCGAGTCGCAGGAACACCCGGTCGGCATGGAGGTGCGCGGTGGCCGCGAAGTAGGCGGCCAGGCTGCACTGCGGCTCCGGCGCGGGGCCCCAGGCCGGGGTGAGCATGTCGTGCTCGAGTTCGGTGCGCGCGTCGATGTCACGCACGCGCACGTGCGCGTCGGCGGTGACGGCGCCGAACACCTTGACCAGGCGCTCGGCCAGGATGCCGACCGTCGACTGGTCGAAAAGCTCTGCGGCGTAGACGAATTCGAAGGCCCGCCGGTCCTCGCCCGCGCCGGGCAGCACCCGCAGCTCCAGATCGAACTTGGCCAGCGCGATATCGAGTTCCTCGGCCTGCAGCGACAATCCGGGCAGCCGCAGCGCGGGCACCGGGGTGTCCTGCACGGTCAGCGCGACCTGCAGCAGCGGGCTCGCGCCGTAGCGGCGCTGCCCCGCGTCCGCGGACTGCAATTCCTCCACGACCCGCTCGTAGGGCACCTCGGCGTGCGCCATGGCGGCCAGTTCGGTGTCGCGGTCGGCCTGCAGCAGTTCGGCGAAGCTGCGGTCGGGGTCCACATCCGAGCGCAGGATCAGCGTGTTGACGAACATGCCGACCAGATCGTCGAGGCGGGTGTCGGTGCGCCCGGCCACCGGGGTGCCGACGATCACGTCGCGGCCGCCGGTGACCACGCGCAGCAGCACCGCCAGCGTGGAGCGCAGCACCATGAACACGCTGACGCCGTGTGCCCGGGCGACCTCGGCCAGCCTGCGCTGCACGGCTTCGGGCACCTCGAACCGTACCGACCCGGCCCGTTGGGTGGGTTCGGCCGGGCGGGGCCGGTCGTAGGGTAGCGGCAGTTCCCCGGGCAGCTCGGCCAGCGCGGTACGCCAGTAGGCCAGCTGGGTGGCGGCGGCGCTCTCGGCGTCGTCCTCCGTGCCGAGAATCTCGCGCTGCCAAAGGCTGAAGTCGGCGTACTGCACCGGCAGCGGCGTCCAGGTGGGCGCCGCGCCGCCGTGGCGGGCGGTGTAGGCAATGGCCAGGTCCCGGGTCAGCGGGCCCAGCGACCAGCCGTCGGCGGCGATGTGGTGCAGCGCGATGCCGAGCAGGTGCCGGCGGGTTCCGGTGCGCAGCAAGGTCATCCGCAGCGGGATCTCGCGGGTCAGGTCGAAGCCGCGGCGCGCCAGGGAGCGCAGGGCGTGGCGCGCGCCGACCTCGTCGGTCTCGACCACGTCCAGCACCGGCAGGCACCGTGCGGTGTCCAGCACGACCTGGTAGGCGCCCTGGGTGTCCTCCGGGAAGACGGTGCGCAGCACCTCGTGGCGCTCCGCCACGTCGGCCAGCGCCGCCCGCAACGCGTCGATGTCCGGATCGCCATCGATCCGCAGCACGAATGCGATGTTGTAAGCGCTGGATTCGGGGGAATATCTGTTGAGGAACCACAGTCGCTGCTGCGGCAACGACAGTGGCACGCGCTCCGGGCGCGGCGTATGCACAGCCAGCGCTACACGCTCGGCCCGGGGCGCTTCCGCCAGCCGTGCGGCCACCCCGGACACCGTCGGCAGCTCGAAGATGTCGCGCACCGGCAACTCCACCCCGAACTCGCTGTGCAGGGCCGAGGTCAGGCGGGTGGCCAGCAGCGAGTTGCCGCCGATCTCGAAGAAGTTGTCGTCCGCACCCGGCGTCAGGCCGCCCAGCACACTGCCGAAGACCAGCGCGACCTGTTGCTCCAGTTCGGTTTCCGGTGCGCGGGTGGGCGCGGCGGCCACGAACTCCGGTGCGGGCAGCGCCTTGCGGTCCAGCTTGCCGGCCGGGGAGACCGGTACGGCGTCGAGCACGGTGAGCGCGGCGGGCACCATGTAACCCGGCAGCCGGCCGCGCGCGGTCTCGAGCACCGCGGCCGGGTCGATGTCGGTGTCGGCGGTGAGATAGGCCACCAGGCGCGGGATTCCGCGCTCGTCGTGGTGAACGACGGTGAGCGCGAAGGTGACTCCCGGATGCGCGGCCAGCACGTGGTCGATCTCGCGCAGTTCGATGCGGAAGCCGCGGATCTTGATCTGGTCGTCGGCCCGGCCCAGGAAGCGCAGCTGTCCCGCCCGGTCGGCGACCACGAGATCGCCGGTGCGGTACATGCGTTCGCCGCGCCGTCCGTGCGGGTTGGCCGGGAATTGTTGTGCGGTCAGGCCGTGCCGGCCCAGGTAGCCGCGGGCCAGGCCGGGACCGGACAGGTACAGCTCGCCCGCCACGCCCGGCGGCACCGGGTGCAGGCGGCCGTCGAGCACGAACAGCCGCATACCGCGCACGGGCCCGCCGATCGGCACCGGCTGCCCCGCGAGCATGGGCCCGGTGGCGGTGGCGGCGACGGTGGCCTCGGAGGGGCCGTACATGTTGTGCATGCGCCGCGCCGGGCGGCCGGGCCGGGAATCCGCTGCGGTCCAGACCTCGACGAGGTCCTCGGGGCAGGCCTCGCCGCCGACGATGACGGCTTCCAGCTCCGGCAGGTCGGTGGCGGGCACGGTGGCCAGGGCCGCGGGCGTGACGAAGGCGTGCGTCACGTGCTCCTCGCGCAGGATGCGGGCCAGCTCGTCGCCGCCGAAGACACCCGCGGGCACCACCACGATGGTGGCCCCGGCCGCGAAACCGAGCAGCAGCTCCAGCACCGACGCATCGAAGCTGGGCGACGAGAAGTGCAGGGTGCGAGCCGAATCGGTGACCTTGAACAGGTGCATCTGCTCGTGCGCCAGCGAGGCGATGCCCGCATTGGTGACCACCACGGCCTTGGGCTTGCCGGTGGAACCGGAGGTGTAGATCAGGTAGGCCGGGCCGCCGATGCGCAGCGGGTGGTGCCGGTCCGCGTCGGTGACCGGGGTGTCGGGGAACTGCGCGCACTCCTGCGTGAGCTGCTCGGAGCCGAGCAGCAGCCAGTCGACGTAGCTCTTGCGGTGGCGGCCCCGATTTCCGGGCCAGGTGGTCGGCATGTTCTCGCGCCGTTCGGCATTGGTGATGCCGAGCATGGCGCCGGAATCGGCGAGCATGTGGGCGATGCGGTCGGCCGGATAGTCGGGGTCGACGGGCACGTACGCGGCACCGGTCTTGGCCACCGCCCACACCGCGAGGATGCTCTCCAGGCTGCGCGGCAGCGCGATTGCCACCACCACCTCCGGGCCCGCGCCGTGCTCGATCAGCACCCGCGCCAGGCGGTTCGAGCGTTCGTCGAGCTCCCGGTAGGTGGTGTCGACGCCGAGGTAGCGGACCGCGACCGCGTCGGGCACCCGCTCGGCGGTGTCGCTGAGCAGCCGGGCCAGGGTGATGCTGGGCACGGCGGGGGAACCCACGATGGGCACCAGCTTCGCGATCTCCCGGACGTCCAGCAGCGGCAGGTCGCCGACCGGGGTGGACGGGTCGGCAACCGCGGCGGCCAGGAGCGCGCCGAAGCGCCGCGCGATGGCCTCCACCGTGGTCCGGTCGAAAACGTCGGCGGCATAACCGAATTCGGCGGTCAACCCGGCGTCCTCGGCGGGGATGCCGGCGGGTTCCTGGACGGTCAGCTGCAGATCGAACTTGGCGACGTCGGTGGCCAGGGGCACCACCTCGGTCTCCACGCCGGGCAGGTCGACGTCCAGCTCGGGGTTGCTGTCGTAGGACAGCATCACCTGGAACAGGGGGTGGCGCGCGGCGGAGCGCTCGGGATTGACCACCTCGACGAGCCGCTCGAACGGCACGTCGGCATTGGCGAAGGCATTGAGGTCGGTTTCGCGGACCTCGGCGAGCATGCGGTCGAAGCCGGCGGCCGGGTCCACCCGGGTGCGCAGCACGAGGGTGTTGACGAACATGCCGACCAGATCGTCGAGCGCCGGATCGCTGCGCCCGGCGATCGGCGTGCCGATCACGATGTCGGTGGTGTTGCACAGGCGCGCGAGCACCGCGGCCAGCGCGGCGTGCAGGACCATGAAGGTGCTGACCCCGCGTGCGGCGGCCACCCCGGCCAGGGCCCGGCGGGTCTGCGCGGAGATGTCGAACTCGACGGTGCCGCCGGCGGTGCTGCGGTGCCGCGGGCGGGGGCGGTCCAGCGGCAGGTCCAGCTGGTCGGGCAGGTCGGCGAGCGCGGCGCGCCAGAAAGCAAGCTGCCGGGCCAGGGCGCTGGCCGGGTCGGCCTCGTCGCCGAGCAGTTCCCGTTGCCACAGTGCGAAATCCGCGTACTGCACCGGCAGCGGCGTCCACCGCGGCGCCGCGCCCTGGGCACGGGCGGCGACCGCGGTGATGATGTCGCGGCTCAGCGGGGCGATGGACCAGCCGTCGCCGCTGATGTGGTGCAGCACCACCAGGAACAGGTGGGTGTCGGGCCCGATGGCGTACAGCGCCACCCGGACCGGGGCCTGGCTGCGCAGATCGAAGCCGTACCCGGCGAATTCGCTCGCCAGCGCGACCGCGTCCTCGCCGGTGGCGTCGATGGGATCGAGGGTGAGCGGGATCTCCGAGGCCGGGTGCACCAGCTGGCAGGGCCCGTCGGGGGTGTCGGGGAAGGTGGTGCGCAGGCTCTCGTGCCGTTCCAGCACATCCACCAGGCCGGCCCGCAGTGCCGGAATATCCAGTGGCCCGGTCAGTTTCACCGCGAAGGCCATGTTGTAGGCCGCCGCGTGCTCGGCGAACCGGTTGAGGATCCACAGCCGCTGCTGGGCCAGCGACAGCGGAAGCTGTTGCGGCCGTTGCCCGGCCACCAGTTTCGGGGAGGTGTTCTCCGGCTCCACGGCCGAGAGCCGGGTGGCCAGCGTGGTGATGGTGGACGTTTCGAACAGATCGCGGATGGTGAGCGACGCGCCGAGGGCCGCGTTCACGCGCGCGACCGCCCGGGCGGCGGTCAGCGAGTTGCCGCCGAGGTCGAAGAAGCTGTCCTCGACGTCGAATTCGTCGGTGCCGAGCACCTCGGCGAAGATGCCGGTGAGCTGGTGTTCCATGGCGGTGCGCGGGGCGGCGACGGGCCGGGCCGGGCGGCGGGCGCCCGCATCGGGTGCGGGCAGCGCCTTGCGGTCCACCTTGCCGTTGGCGCTGAGCGGTAGTTCGTCCAGCACCATCAGATACGACGGCACCATGTAGCTGGGCAGGGTCCGGCGCAACATGGCCGTGAGGTCGGACACGTCGAGGTCGCCGACGCCGGGGGCGGGCACGACGTAGGCGATGAGCTCGTCCCCGCTGCGGCCGCGGCGGGCCACGCACACGGCGCGGGCGACGCGGGCGTCGGCCAGCAGGACGGCCTCGATCTCGCCGAGTTCGATGCGCAGGCCGCGCACCTTGATCTGGAAGTCGCTGCGGCCCAGGTATTCCAGGACGCCGGCGGTGCCGGTGCCACGCCAGCGCACCAGGTCACCGGTGCGGTACATGCGGGCGCCGGGGGTGAACGGGTTGGCCACGAAACGGTCGGCGGTGAGGGCGCCACGGCCAACATAGCCCCGGGCCAGCTGCACGCCGGCCAGGTACAGCTCGCCCACGACGCCCGGGGCGACCGGCTGGAGCCGGGCGTCGAGCACATAGGTGCGGGTGTTCCAGATGGGCGAGCCGATCGGGACGTCGGTGCTGCCCGGAGTGCAGTGCCAGGCGGTGACGTCGACGGCGGCCTCGGTCGGGCCGTACAGGTTGTGCAGCTGCGGCGCGTCGGCGCCGCTGCCGAGGGCGGCGTGGAAATCGGCGACGGTGGCGGCGGGCAGCGCCTCACCCGAGCAGAAGACCCGCGACAGTCCGGCGCAGCCCCGCACATCGGTGTCGGTGAGGAACACCGACAGCATGGACGGCACGAAATGCGCTGTGGTGACGCCCTTCTCGGTGATGATGCGGGCCAGATACGCGGGATCGCGGTGCCCGTCGGGGGCGGCGATGACCAGGCGGGCCCCGATCTGCAAGGGCCAGAAGAACTCCCACACCGAGACGTCGAAGGTGGCGGGGGTCTTCTGCAGCACCACGTCGGAGGAGTCGAGCGGATAGGCGTCCTGCATCCAGCGCAGCCGGTTCACGATGGCGGCGTGAGTGACGCCGACGCCCTTGGGCGTGCCGGTGGAACCGGAGGTGAAGATGACGTACGCGAGGTGGTCGGGACGTAGCGGCGCGGTCCGATCGGTATCGGTGACCGGGCGGCCCGGGTGCCGCGACACGTCCGCGGTGTCGATGTCGAATCGCGGTGCGGTGCCGGGCATCTCGAGCCTGTCGCGCGACGCGGTGAGCACGCACAGCGGCCGGGCCTGGTCGAGGACGGCCTCGACGCGGTCGGCCGGGTGGTCCGGGTCGATGGGCAGGTAGGCGGCGCCCGCCTTGACGATGGCGTACATGCCGACCAGCAGGTCGAGGCTGCGCCGGACGGCCAGGCCGACCAGGGTGTCGGGTCCCGCGCCGCGCGCGATGAGTTCGCGGGCCAGCCGGTTGGCGCGCTCGTCGAAGGCGGCGTAGGTGAGGGTCTCGCCCTCGAAGTCGAGCGCGACCTGATCGGCGGAGGCGGCGGCCCGATCGGCGAACAGCCCGGCCAGGGTGCCCTCCTGGCGGGCCACCTGGGTCGAATTCCATTCGTGCAGCACGCGTTCGCGTTCCGGATCGGTGAGCACCGGCATGTCGGCGACCGGTGTCTCCGGGTCGGCGGACACGAAGCGGGTCAGGTAATCCAGCAGCCGGGCGTGGTGCGCGGCGAGTTCGGCATCGCTGTAGAGGCGCGGGTTGGCCTCGAAGTCGATGTGGATGCGATCGCCGAGACCGTTGTACAGGTTGATCGACAGGTCCTCGACCGGGCCGGTGGACAGCACGTTGATGGCACCCATCAGGCTGCCGAACTTCAGCTCGCTGTGGAAGAGCATGAGGTTGACCATGGGGCCGAAGAAGCCGCGGGCGTCGCGCGAATAGCCGCAGTCGCGCCGGATGTCGTCGCTGCGATAGCGCTGGTGGCGCAGGGCGCCGGTGATCTGCAGCTCGACCGCGCGCACGGTGTCGGCGACGGTGTGGGTGTCGGTGAACTGCACGCGGATGGGCACCACGTTCGAGACCACACCGCTGGAACGCCGCAGCGCCACGGTGGTGCGCGCGGACACGGGCAGGCTCAGCACCACGTCCTGGGTGCCGGTGACGGCCCGCACGTAACCGGCCAGGGCGGCCACGAACAGCGCGGAGCTGTTGGAGCCGAACGCGGTCGCGGCGGCCTCGACGGCGGCCTGGGCGTCATCGGCGAGCACGCCGGTCGCGCTGCGGCGGCCGGCGTCGGACACCGCGGGCAGCATTCCATTGCTGGACAGGGTGATCGGCTCGCCGGCGCCGTCGAGCTGCTGGCGCCAGTAGTCGCTGTCGGTGACGAAGCGGCTGGTCTCCCGGTAGCGGTTCTCGTCGGAGTAGATGCTGGCCAGCGGGGTGGCCCGGGAGTCCGCCGGCTCGTCGTGGGCTTCGAGGGCCGTATAGATCTCCGCGGCGCGGGTGGTGGCGTTCATGGCGCCGTAGCCGTCGATGACGATGTGGTGGCCGCGGCTGTACCAGATCCAGTCCGAGTCGCCGACCCGCAGCACCACATTGGTGGTGAGCGGATCGTGTTCGATGTCGATGGGCGAGCTGGCGTGCTCGTTCATCCAGGCGAGGGCCGCGCCGCGCGGGTCGGTCTCGGCCCGCAGGTCGTAGCGGGCCCAGCCGGGCCGCCGGTGGTAGTCCACCAACTGGTGCGGCACCCCGTCGATCTCAAGCAGGCGCACGTGGCCGACTTGGCTCTCGGCGCCGTAGCGCTCGATGGCGTACAGCAGGCGGCCGACATCCAGGTCGCCGTGAATCTCGACGTATTGCGCGATGGTGAGGGGGATGTCGGGCCGGATGCGCTGGGCGTACCACAGAGCCGACTGCGCGGGAGAGAGAGCGAAAGGTTGAGCCGAGAATTCACCCGAAGAACATTGGTCGACACGGTCGGTGGCCAATGAACTCATCAAAAAACTCCGTTCTGCCGCTGTAGACGCAACTCCCCGAGCCCCGAAAATCGATCACGGTCCGCCCCGATGGCCCGGCGATCGCGCGCATGCGCGAGCCGTAGGACGTGATCCACGTCCTATGATTCGGAGCATCCCGCCGAGCGGATCGGTGGTGATCTCGAGTTGTCCGCAACGAACGGGCGTTGACGGCGCGAAGATTAAGTTCAGTTACCCCATAGCAAACCTCGCTAGGATCGCTTAACTCGCCTAAGGAAACCGCACGACCACAGACAGACCGGAGACTCCAACAAGCCATGGCAACGAACTGGCGAAACTGTCT
The DNA here is from genome assembly GCF_042754165.1 of Nocardia sp. NPDC059229. Taxonomy (NCBI): domain Bacteria; kingdom Bacillati; phylum Actinomycetota; class Actinomycetes; order Mycobacteriales; family Nocardiaceae; genus Nocardia; species Nocardia sp. NPDC059229. Next base: position 91,119 of record NZ_JBHZAK010000002.1, on the reverse strand, counting down.
CGCCGACGCGGGACGGCCCTCTCACGCGTGCCCGCGGGTAATACGCCGGAAAAGCCTCCGGGATCAGATCCGGTCGATCGGAGTCACGCGCGCAGTGCCCGACGCCGGATCAGCGCTGCCGCAGTGGCAGCAGCGGCCAGGATACACACGATCGCCTCGGGCACGGGCCCGAAACGAGTGGCAAATGTCGTATTGTTCCGCAACGGCAACGTCGCTACCAGCGCCGCAGGTTCGAATTGCGGCGTCTGCTGCCGGATCACGCCGTCGGCGGTGATCATGGCGCTGACACCGGTGGTCACCGAGACCACCACCGCGCGCCCGTGTTCCACCGCGCGCACCCGCGACATGGCCAGCTGCTGATAGGTCATCTCACTGCGGCCGAAGGTGGCGTTGTTGGACGGGACCGCGAGCAGCTGCGCGCCGGCGCGCACGGACTCCTCGAAGGCGCGGTCGAAGACCACCTCGTAGCAGGTGGCCACGCCGATGGCCACCGGCGCGCCGCCGGTGAACGGCTGGGCGTGCACCACGCCGTCGCCCGTACCGGGGACGAAATAGCCTGCGCGGTCCGCGTATTCGGAGAAGTGCCGGAAGAAGTTGCGGTACGGGAGGTATTCGCCGAAGGGCTGGATGATCTTCTTGTCGTGCCGCTCCCCCGGTCCGGCGTCGCCGTTCCAGACGATGACCGAGTTGGTGGTGGTGCGGTCGTCGTTGACGAGCACCGCGCCGACCAGGATGGGGGCCTTCACATCCTTGGACGCCTGCGAGATCTCCTGGGCCGCATCGGCATTGCGCAGCGGATCGATATCGGAGGAGTTCTCCGGCCAGATCACCACGTCCGGTTGCGGGGCCCGGCCGGCCGCGATGTCGCGGGCCAGTTCCTCGGTGCGCTTGACGTGATTGTCGAGAACCGCGCGGCGCTGGGCATTGAAGTCCAGGCCCAGGCGCGGCACGCTGCCCTGGATGGCGGCGACCGTGATCGGCCGGTTGCCGTCCTCCGGGCCGGGCAGCGCGGTCCGGAGGATCACTCCGGTGAGGGGAACTATAGCCACAAGCATTGCCGCAGCAACAATCCGGTTCCAGGATGTGGGACGGGTAGCCCCCGATCTGGGAGAATCCGAGGCGGCCGCGACCGGCTCACCACTAGCCTCCGCACCCGATGCGAAGCGGCGCAGCAAACTCACCGCGAGCCACGCCAGCCCGGTGCCGGTGAGCGCCACCGCGAAGCTCACCAGCGGCGCGCCACCCACCATCGCGAAGGGCAGATACCACCCGTCGGCCTGACCGAAAGCCAGTTTCCCCCAAGGGAACCCGCCGAACGGGAAACTGGCCCGCGCCCACTCGGTCAGCGACCACACGGTCGCCACCCACAGCGGCCATCCGGGCAGCGTCGCCACCCACCGCGTCAGCAGCCCGAACAAACCGACATACAGGGCGCACACGGTCGACAGCGCGAGCCACGGCACCGGACCGACATAGATCCCGGTCCACGGCAGCAGCGGCAGGAAGAACGCCAGCCCGGCCACGAAACCGAATCCGAATCCTCCACGCGCCCGGCAGGTTCCGCGCACGGCGAGGGTCAGCACGGCGATCCCGACCGGGGCCAGGTACCACAGTGTCCGGGGCGGGAAGCTCGCGTACAGCATCAGCCCGGCCACCGCCGCGGCCGGCAACCGCGTCAGCCACGGCCGTGCCGTCGCTACCGCGATCGCTCGCGCCGCCACCCCCGGCCGGGACTCCGGCGCGGACGCGACCCCGGCCCGCGTGACCGTCGAAATGCTGCCGCCCTCATCGCCTTTCGATGCCGCGCCGACGGCGCGATCCCCGTCACGCTCGGCCCCTGCAGTCGCCACGGGATCCGGGCTCTCGTCGGCAGTCCCGGAGGCAGTGTCCGCATCGCTGGCCGATGGTCCCGATCCGGTAGCTGCTTCGGCGCCGGGACCGTCGTTCTCGCGAGGTCCGGGATCCGGCGTGGCCGCTCCGATGGAAGGCGGTGCGGCGGTACGGTTCTCGGAGTCGGGCTCAGGCTTCATGAATGGTGACCCCGCGGTGCACGGTGCGCAGGCAGCGCGGCAGGGTGGCGTCCGGGGTGAGGGACGGGAGGCCGGGGACGCGGGAGCGGGGGTCGGTGGACCAGCGCTGCACGGTATCCGCGGCGGCCGCGACGACGAGCTCGCGGGCGTCCCAGATGGCATAGGAGGCAGGGGCGCCCGGGACGAGGGTGCCGGCGACACCGTCGCGGACGCCGCCCGCGCGCCAGGCGCCGCGGGTGGCCGCGGCGAAGGCGGCCCGCGGCGAGATCTGATGGCCCGGGGTGCGGTGGTTGACCGCGGCGCGGATGGCCTCCCACGGGTTCAGGGCGGTGACCGGCGCGTCGGAGCCGATGGCGAGAGAGATACCCGCGGCGGCCATGGCGGCGAACGGGTTGAGGGTGGCGGCGCGTCCGGCGCCGAGGCGGGTGGCGTACATGCCGTCCGGGCCGCCCCAGGCGGCGTCGAATCCCGGTTGGACACTGGCGATCACGCCCCAGGCGGCGAGTTTCCCGATCTGGTCGGCGGTCATCATCTCGGCGTGTTCGAGGCGGTGCCCGCGGGAGGCGACGGCCGGGCCGCCGAGTTCGCCCACGACCCGCTCGAATCCGGCGACGACTGCGTCCATGGCGGCGTCGCCGATGACGTGGAAGCCGGTCTGGATGCCGGCCTCGGTGCACGCGAGCACGTGCGCGGCGATGGCCTCGGTGTCGAGGTAGGAGGTGCCGGTGGTGTCGCGGTCGGCATAGGGTTCGCGCAGCCACGCGGTGTGCGAGCCGAGCGCCCCATCCACGAACAGGTCGCCGCCGAGGGCGTGCACGCCGAGTTCCTTGACCAGCGTGCGGGCTTCGTCGGCGGTGCGCACGGCCTGTCCCCAGTAGGCGCGCACCTCGACGCCGTGCCCGAATTCGAGGAGTTCCCGCACGTCGTCGGCGCCGGAGATCTCGGGTCCCGCGCATTCGTGCACGGCCACAACGCCATTGGCGGCCGCCGCGTCCAGCGCGACCTGCCGGGCGGCATCACGCTGTGCCCGGTTCAGTGCGCCCAGCGCGGCCCCGCGCACGCGATGGTGGGCGTCCGCGCGCAGCGGCTCACCGCGGGTGAACCCGGTCGCCTCGGTGATTCCGGGTACCGCGTCCAGCAGTGCGGTCGAGGCCACCGCCGAATGCGCGTCCACGCGAGCCAGATACACCTGGCGTCCCGGCGCTGCGGCGTCGATCTCCTCGCGTGCCGGCGGCCGTCCGCCGGCCCAGGTGGTCTCGTCCCAGCCCTCGCCGAGGATCACCCCGTCCGGGTGCGCGGCGGCGAACTCCCGCACCAGCTGCAGGCATTCCTCCAGCGAACGGGCCTGTGCCAGATCGAGTCCCGTCAGCGTCAGTCCCAGCCCGGTCACGTGCACGTGCGGGTCCACGAACCCGGGGGCCACGAACGCCCCGTCCAGCTCGATGATCTCGGCGTCCGGATGCAATGCCCGCCCCGGCTTGTCCAGCCCCACCCACACCACGGTCCCGTCACTGACGGCCATGGCCGTCGCGTCAGGATTGCTCGAACTGTAGATACGACCGCCGACAAGCAACTGGGTACTCACGGGTCTCCAGTCTGCCCGACGCGCCTGCCACACTCACAACCGCACTGCGCACCAAAGACCGCCACTCTGGTAATACTCCAGTGCTACCGTGGTCGCATGAAGATCTCCGTCTCTCTTCCCGATGATCGCGTCACCGAGCTGATCAAGGAACAGCCGAACGTATCCGATTTCCTCTATCGCGCCGCTCGCCGCATGCTCGTGGCCGAGGAACTGGCGGCGCTCACGCCCGATACCGAGGCCGACGTATTCGCCGAGGCGTCCGAAGCGGCGTCACTCGAGGCGTGGGCCGCCGATGAGTGACGTCCCCGGCATCCAGGGTGAGATCTGGAAATTGAGGGGCGTCCGCGACATCGTGCATACGGTCGTCGTCCTCGACTCGGTGCCCCATGTCGTCCGGGGCGGCCTCATCGCGGTGGCGATGGTGATACCCACGCGCGAGGCTCCCAATCCCCGTGCGCTTCTGACCGTTCCGATCGCAGGCACCGATCAGGCGGTAGCTGTTTTCCGGGTTGGCACGTTCAGCGCGTCCTTGTTCCTCGAAAAGATCGGGATGCTCGACTCTGCGACCCTCGAGAATGTGCGAATGGCGCTGCGAGCTCGGTTCGATCTCTAGCCGTCCGGCGACGAACTGCCGGAGATCGCGGACGCCTGGCCGCGGGATCACCTGCTGCCACTGGCCGGGCCCGCGAACGGTCCGATCCTCGAGGGCTGGACCCTGCTCGCGGCCACGGCCGCTACTACACGCTGCGCGGCAATCGCAACGAACCCAAACCGGTCCGCCGTCCGCCGCTGCTGATCGGCGGCTGGGGTGACCGCACGCTGCGGCTGGTCGAGAACGTCATCACCCCGGTGCGTGACCGGCTCTGAGGCCGGGACACACCGGGGTGAGGGGCAGCGCTGTGGGTCAGCGGGGGTCGATCATCTTGTATCCGTTGCCCTGGCCGTCGTCGTAGTACTCGGTTACGACGGTGGCGTCGATGACCTCGCCGTCGGGGTCGATGACGACATTGCGGTAGCCGTAGGGGCCGACCGCGGTGGCGACGCGGCTCAGGCGGCGGGCGGCGAAGGCGGCCACGACCGGGCGGAACAGGAAACGGGTGAAGGGCAGCAGGGCCAGCAGACCCAGCGCGGTGGTGAGCAGGCCGGGCACGAACATCAGAACCGCGCCGACCGCGACCAGGGCGCCGTCGGCGACAGCGGTGCTGGGTTCGAGTTCACCGCGGGCGGCTCGGCGGAAGCTCTGGAACACACGCCGGCCCTGCGAGCGCACCAGCACCAGACCCACGGCCGAGCCCGCCAGCAGCAGCAGGATGGTCGGGAACACGCCGATGAAGTGGCCGACCACGACGAGGGTGGCGATCTCGGCGACGAACCAGGCGAGGAACAACAGGGCAGGCATCGGGCGATCCTTTCGATCGATCTACCCGTGCAACGCGCGACGGCGCGGTTTTTCTCCCGGATGCGTCGCCGGTCACACGCGCTAGGCGCTGCCCGGCCGCACCAGCCCGGTCTCGTAGGCCAGCACCACGGCCTGAACCCGGTCGCGCAGGCCGAGTTTGGTGAGCACCCGGCCGACGTGGGTCTTCACCGTGGCCTCGGACAGGAACAGCGCACCGGCGATCTCGGCGTTGGAGCGCCCGGCGGCGATGTGTTCGAGGACCTCGCGTTCGCGGGCGGTGAGCACGTCGAGGACCCGGGGATCGCGCCCGGCGGCCGGGTCCTCGGCGATGAGGCGGTCCAGCAGCCGCTTGGTCACCTTGGGCGAGACCACCGCATCCCCGGCGGCGACACTGCGAATCGCGGAGATCAGATCCTCCGGAGGCGTGTCCTTGAGCAGGAATCCGCTGGCCCCGGCGCGCAGCGCGCCCAGCGCGTGCTCGTCGAGATCGAAGGTGGTCATCACCAGAACCCGGCTCCCGCACCCGGATTCGATGATCCGCGCCGTCGCGGTCACCCCGTCGGTCACCGGCATCCGCACATCCATCAGCACCACATCGGGCCGCAGCTCCCCCGCCCGCGCGATGGCGGTGGCCCCGTTGTCGGCCTCCCCCACCACCTCGAGGTCGGGGTGCGCACCGAGCACCATCCGCAGTCCGGCCCGCATGAGCTCCTGGTCATCGACAACGAGAACGGTGATCGGCACCCCCACAACCTATCCGGCCGCCCGGTGCGGTGGTGTGCGCGGGCCGGGGCCGATCGCGGGATGCTCCGGTCGTCGCAGGTGGGAGGCGGTCAGTCGGGGGCGTCGCGGTCCAGGGGGATGGTGGCGCGGACGGTCCAGCCGCCGTGGGGATTCCGGCCCGCGGTGAGGGTGCCGCCGAGGACGGCGATGCGTTCGCGCATGCCGACCAGGCCGAGGCCGCTGCCGGGAATGCGGGCCGGGGGTGGAAGGACGGTGAGTGCGGTTGGGGCGCTGGGGGATCCGCAGCCGCCGAGGGTGGTCACGGGCTCGACGGGGGCGCCGCCGGAGTCGGTGATGTCGAGCAGGACGTCGGCGGCGCGGCGGGTGACGCGGACGTCGGCGTGCGGGTCGGGGCCGGCGTGGCGGAGGGTGTTGGTGAGCGATTCCTGGACGATGCGGTGGATGCCGAGGCTGACCTCGGGGGTGACGGTGTCGAGTTCGCCGCTGAGTTCGAGGGAGACGTCCAGGCCCGCGCTGCGCATCATGTCGACCACCTTGGCGATGCCGGCGGTGCCGTGCTGCGGAAGTTGTTCGGGCGCATGCTCGGTGCGCAGCAGTTCGACGGTGCGGCGCAGTTCGCGCAGGGCGTCGCGGCCGGTGCCGGCGATGGTGGTGAGTGCCTGTTCGGCGGTGTCCGGGTCGTGGCGCAGGGCGTAGCGGGCGCCGTCGGCCTGCACGATGATGACGCTGACCGCGTGCGCGACCACGTCGTGCAGTTCGCGGGCGATGCGGGTGCGTTCGGCGGCGACCGCGTCGTGGGCGCGGCGTTCGCGGTCGTAGTCGGCGACGGCGAGGCGGGCGGCGACCTCGGCGTCGTAGGCGTGGCGGGCGCCGACGAATTCGGCCAGCGTCCAGCACAGCGCGTAATACAGGGCGGTGAAGGCGATGTCGGTGCCCGACGGTTTGCCGATGGCGGCCGCCGAGATGAGGCTGTCGAGAAGCAGGATGCCCAGGTAGAGCAGACCTTGGCGGCGGCCGACATACGCGACCAGGGTGTAGAGCATGATGCCCAGCCCGAGCAGCGCCGGATGCACGGAGGTGTCGCCGACCGCCCCGTGCACCAGTGACGCCGCGATGGACAGCAGCACCACCGCGAGCGCCGCGGCGCGGGTGTGGGTGCGGCGGAACACGATCGGCAGCGGCAGCAGCACACTGAAGACCAGGTAGGTCGGCTTGTACTGACTGTTGCTCAGGGCGAGCACATCGATGGTGAGCAGCAGCAGCGCCACCACGGAATCGGTGATCAGCGGCTTGCCGCGCAGCCACAAACTGAACCGGCGCACCCGTCCACCCTACGGTCGTGCCCGCGGGTGGCCTCGGGTCGGCGTGTCCTGGGCACTCAACCGTTTGATCTTGCTCCGGGGTTTCTGGTTGGGTCGCCCTGTGAGTCTTGCGGACTGGGCGGTCTTGCTGACCGCGGCGACGGCGGCCGGATGGGTCGATGCGGTGGTCGGCGGCGGGGGCCTGATCGTGCTGCCCACCCTGTTCGTCGTGCTGCCCGGCCTGGCCCCGCAGACGGCCCTGGGCACCAACAAGATCGCCGCGTTCTCCGGCACCAGCGCCGCGGTCCTCACCTTCGCCCGCCGGGTGCCGATGCGCTGGAAGGTCCTGATCCCGGGCGCGGTCATCGCCGCGATCGCGGCCGCCTGCGGTTCCGCGGCGGTGGCGCTGATCGACAAGAAATACTTCGTCCCGATCGTGATGGTCGTGCTGGTGGGCGTGGCGATCTTCGTGACCCTGCGCCCCTCGGTCGGCGTCACCATGGCCACCCATCCGCCGACCCGCCGCAAGACGATCCTGGTGGTCGCCCTGGCCGCGGGCCTGATCGGGCTCTACGACGGCATTCTCGGCCCCGGCACCGGGACCTTCCTGATCATCACCTTCGCCACCCTGCTCGGCACCGAGTTCGTGCGCGCCGCCGCCATGGCGAAGGTCATCAACTGCGGCTCCAATCTGGGCTCGCTGCTGTTCCTGGCGAGCACCGGCCACGTGCTGTGGGCGCTGGGCCTGTCCATGGCGGTGGCGAATGTGGCCGGGTCCGTGGTCGGTTCGCGCATGGCGCTGGCCAAGGGCGCGGGCTTCGTCCGCGCCGTCCTGCTGGTGGTGGTCGCCGCCATGGTGATCCGCCTGGGCTGGCAGCAGTTCGGGGGCTGACCCCGGACCCGCGACGGTCAGACGCGGGCGTCCTCGGCGGGCCGGTGACCGCCCGGCAGCGAGCGCGGGCTGCCGCCGTCGAAGGCGGAGCGCTGCAAGGACTCCGGGCCCAGCCGGTGCACGGTGGTCACCGGCCGGAAGGCGTCGGACTCCTGGCGTAGTGGCCCGTCGGACAGCAATGCGGTCTGCTCCCCGGGCAATTCGCGCGGCGCGGCGGTCTCGGGCTGGGTCAGCCACGGCGCCAGCACCTTCGAGGTGGTCTCCTGGATCTTGCGCTGCAGCGCTTCGCCGTCCTCGAGGCCGGGCCGCTGGAACAGCACGGTGAGCGCACCCGAGACCGCCCCGACCACCGCGCCCACCAGCGCGGCCGCGCCGACATCGTCGAGTTCGTCGGGGAAGGCGGCGCGCAGCTGGCGCGCGATCTCCTGCTGGGAGGCGAGCTGGGCGTAGGCGGCGCGACCCGAGACGGCGGGCACGGTGCGCGAAACCTGCGCGCGCAGGACGGCGATGCGGGCGGCGAGGGTGTCGCCGAGGTGGTCGCCGGGATTGTCCCCGGCGGCGCGCAGGGCGCGTAGCAGCACCTCGACGGGGCGTTCCCCGGCACGGCGGGTGGCGATGGCGCGCACGGCGGCCTGCACACGTTCGTCCGGCTCGGGGAACAGCAGTTCCTCTTTGCTGGCGAAGTAGTTGAAGAACGTCCGGGTGCCGACTTCGGCAGCGGCCGCGATATCGGCGACAGTGGTCGCCTCATAACCTCGGCTCTCGAACTGTTCGACGGCGGCTTCGAGCAGGGCTCGGCGGGTGCGTTCCCGTTTGCGATCGCGGAGTGCGGATGGCGGCACGCGGGCAGACAGTACGGCATCCGGTCAGCAAAACGTGGCATGTCCAGCTGTCGTGCGCGCCGTTTCAGGCTGTGCTGCTTCACACTTCGTGCATCGTTGCAGCGTATGCACTTTTGCGCGGAATGAATTCGGTTCGAGGTGAGTCGTTTCTTGTACGCCCGGCGTGTCGGCCTCTAGCGTGGTGCGGGTGAGCATCGCTACCAAGGTCGTGGACGAGCAGTTCCGCGCGCTGCCGCTGGCCGCGCTGGCCGACGCCGCGCTCGGCGCGGCCCGCGCGGCCGGGGCCGAGTACGCCGACCTGCGCGTGCATCGGCTCGTGCAGCAGTCCATCCGATTGCGCGACGGACGCGTCGAATCGGTGTCCGACAGTACCGATCTCGGGTTCGCGGTGCGCGTGATCGTCGACGGCACCTGGGGTTTCGCCTCGCACGCCGACCTCACCACCGGCACCGCCGCCGAGATGGCGCGCCGCGCGGTCACCGTGGCGCAGACCCTGCGCGCACTCAATCGCGAGCGCGTCGAGCTGGCCCCGGAGCCGCGCTACGACGGCGCGGAGTACGTCTCCGCCTACGAGGTGGACCCCTTCGAGGTGCCGACGCCGGAGAAAGTGGCGCTGCTGCTGGACTATTCGGGCCGCCTGCAGGCCGCCGACGGCGTGGATCACGTGACGGCATCGGTGCTGCAGGTCAAGGAGCAGACCTTCTACGCCGACAGCTTCGGCTCCCGCATCACCCAGCAGCGGGTCCGGCTGCACCCGCAGTTCGAGGCCATCACCGTCGACCCGTCGGCGGGCGTGTTCGAGACCATGCGGACCCTCGCCGCCCCGGCCGGGCGCGGCTGGGAGTACGTGACCGGCGCGGACGGAACCTGGGACTGGGCCGGCGAACTCGCGCGGATGCCGGAGTGGCTGGCCGAGAAGGTGAAGGCCCCGACCGTTGAGGCCGGTCCCTCCGATCTGGTCATCGACCCGACCAACCTGTGGCTGACCATCCACGAGTCCATCGGCCACGCCACCGAGTACGACCGCGCCATCGGCTACGAATCCGCCTACGCGGGTACCTCTTTCGCCACCCCCGACCTGCTGGGCACCCTGCAGTACGGCACCCCGATCATGCACGTGACCGGCGACCGCACCCAGCAACACGGCCTGGCCACGGTCGGCTGGGACGACGAGGGCGTGGCCGGGCAGCGCTGGGACCTGGTGCGCGACGGCGTGCTCGTCGGATACCAGCTCGATCGCGTATTCGCGCCCCGCCTGGGTCTCGAGCGCTCCAACGGCTGCTCCTACGCCGATTCCGCACACCACGTGCCGATCCAGCGCATGGCCAATGTGTCGCTGCAACCCGATCCCGAGCGCGACACCAGCACCGCCGAGCTCATCTCCCGCGTGGAGAACGGCATCTACATCGTCGGCGACAAGTCGTGGTCGATCGATATGCAGCGCTACAACTTCCAGTTCACCGGTCAGCGGTTCTTCCGTATCCGCAACGGCGAACTGGCCGGGCAGCTGCGCGATGTCGCCTACCAGGCCACCACCACCGACTTCTGGGGTTCGATGGAGGCGGTCGGCGGGCCCTCGACCTGGATGCTGGGCGGGGCGTTCAACTGCGGTAAGGCGCAACCCGGTCAGGTGGCGGCCGTCTCGCACGGCTGCCCCTCGGTCCTGGTGCGCGGCATCAATATTCTCAATACCCGCGCCGAAGCCGGACAGTAGGAAAGGACCGACACGGTGAGTGTGCTCCCCGCCCCCGAGGTCGTCGACCGCGCGCTGCGGGCCTCCCGCGCGGACGAGGCCATGGTGATCGTCACCGATGCCCACGAGGCGTCGCTGCGCTGGGCCGGAAATTCCATGACCACCAACGGTTCCTCGGTCTCGCGGGACTGGGCGGTCGTCTCGGTGTTCCGTGACGGCCCGAACGCCGCCCGCGTCGGCAGCGTCAGCTCCACCAGCGTGGATCCCGCCGATATCGAAGCCGTGGTGCGCGCCAGCGAAACCGCCGCCCGCACCGCCGAACCCGCGCGCGACGCCATGCCGCTGCTGCATCCGGACGCCGTCGACGCCGACACCCTCGACAAGCTGCTCGACTGGGACGGCGAACCGGCCACCACCGACATCGGCGTGTTCACCACGCTGGCAACCGATCTCGCCGCCGGCTTCGACGGCGCCGACCGTCTCTACGGTTTCGCCCACCACCAGATGCACTCCACCTGGCTGGGCACCTCCACCGGTCTGCGCCGGCGCTGGGTGCAGCCCACCGGCTCGGTGGAGATCAATGGCAAGCGGGGCACGGGCGCGGCGCTGGCCAGCGCCTGGGTCGGCACCGGCACCACCGATTTCGCCGATGTCGACACCCCCGGCCTGCTGGCCGAACTGGAGCGCCGCCTGGACTGGAGCAAGCGCCGCGTCGACCTGCCCGCGGGCCGCTACGAGACGCTGCTGCCGCCCTCGGCGGTCGCCGATCTGATGATCTACATGGCCTGGGCCATGGAGGGCCGCGGCGCGCACGAGGGCCACACCGCGTTCTCGCGGGCAGGCGGCACCCGAATCGGGGAGCGGCTGACCGGGATTCCGCTCACCCTGTACTCGGATCCCAGCGCGGCCGGGCTCGAGTACCGGCCGTTCGTGGCGACGCCGTCGTCGTCGGAGTCGCTGTCGGTGTTCGACAACGGCCTGACCGCGCAGCGCACCGACTGGGTCCGCGAGGGCGTGATCGAGTCACTGGTCTACCCGCGCGCCACGGCCGCCGAATTCGACGCGCCCGTCACGGTGCCGGGCGAGAACCTGCTCATGACCGGCGGCGGCGAGGCCACCCTGCAGGACATGATCGCACGCACCGAACGCGGCCTGCTGCTGACGTGCCTCTGGTACATCCGCGAGGTCGATCCGGCCACACTGCTGCTCACCGGCCTCACCCGCGACGGCGTCTACCTGGTCGAGAACGGTGAGGTCACCGCGGCGGTCAACAACTTCCGCTTCAACGAGAGCCCCCTGGATCTGCTGCGCCGCGTCAGCGAGGCCGGCCGCACCGAGATCACCCTGCCGCGCGAGTGGAAGGACTGGTTCACCCGGACGGCCATGCCGCCGTTGCGAATTCCCGACTTCCACATGTCCTCGGTGAGCCAGGCGACCTAGCCCGGCCCGGCGGCACCGAACCGAACATCTGAATCCGATTGCCGCCCAGCGCGATCCGCGGCGCGCCGGGCGCCCTTCAGCCGCCTCACACCTCGATCATGACGACTCCGGTGGCGATTGCCTGCGTGTGAGCACGCGCCACCGTTCCACCGTGAGGCACGGTGCACCGAGACCGTCCGTCGCCGCGGATACTCCGCGTCGAGGCGGGCGGATTCCTCACCGCGCCCGCCGCCGACGGCCTGGCCGTGAGGTTCGGCCGCTGGGTGCTGCCGGCCGGGGCGCTGCTGATGGCGGGTGGTTTCGGCTGGGTCGGTTACGCCGTCGACCACGCGCGGATCGTCCGCGCGCGGTCGGCGCGTGAACCGGTTCGGCTCCGCGCCATGGTTTCCCGACAGCTTCTCGGGGCGTGAACGATGATTTGCCGATATCGGCTCCGACTTCATCACAGAGACGGCAATCCCCCGCCGCTTCGTTCCGCCCATGAAGGAGTACGGCAATGAGCAAGGTAGTCACCGGCGCGAGCATGTCCCTCGACGGATACATCGCGGGCCCGGCCGAAACCGGATTCGAGCACCTGTTCGCCTGGTACCAGAGCGGCGATGTCCCGATCCCCAGCACCCACCCCGAGATCCCGTTCAACCTGACCCCTGAAGATGCCGCGTATCTGCGGGCCTGGCTCGACGGGGTCGGCGTCTACATCGTCGGCAAGCGCCTGTTCACCCTGACCGACGGCTGGGGCGGCGTGCACCCGGCGGACAAGCCCATCGTCGTGGTCACCCACACCGTGCCCGGCGAGTGGGTCGCCGAACATCCCGATGCGCCCTTCACCTTCGTCACCGGCGGTGTGAAGGAGGCCGTGGAGGTCGCGTGCGGCATCGCCGGCGCGAAGATGGTAGGCGTCAGCGGCGGCAATGTGGCCCGCCAGTGCCTGGAACAGGGCCTGCTGGACGAGATCTGGGTCGATATCGTGCCGGTGCTGCTGGGCGGCGGCGTCCCGCTGCTGGGTGAACTCTCCAACGCGCCGGTTCTGCTGGAGGATCCCGAGATCGTCGCCGGCACCCGCGTCACCCACCTGAAGTACCGCCTCCGCTGAGGCGCTGACCTCCCGCCTGGTTGCGCTGTCGGCGAACCGGTTGTCGTGACGGTGGTTCGCGCGCATCCTGGGTTGAGGCAACGTAATCATGTAATCGGGATGGTGGTCGTCGTGGACGACGAAGCTGCCCTCTCGTCGATGGACGAGAACGCGAACTCAGCGGCATCGACCCCGCAGCCCGGCTTCGGAACCCCCGACGCCGCGGCGATGGACGCCTACTCGCGCACGGTGATCGCGGTCGCCAAATCGGTGACACCGCACGTCGCCAGCGTGCAGACCCGCCGCGGCGGGGGCTCCGCGGTGGTCTTCACCGACGACGGCTTCCTGCTCACCAACGCGCACGTGGTGGGTGAGGCGGCCGAGGGGACCGTGGTGTTCGCCGACGGGCTGGAATCGAGATTCGATGTGGTGGGCGTGGATCCGCTCTCGGATCTGGCGGTGCTGCGCGCCCGCGGCGGCGCGCCGACCGCGGTGGCGCTGGGCGACGCCGACACCCTGGTGGTGGGCCAGCTGGTGGTCGCCGTCGGCAGTCCGCTCGGGCTGGCCGGGTCGGTGACGGCGGGCGTGGTGAGCGCGCTGGGCCGGTCGGTGCCGGTGGGCAATCGCCGCGCCGCCCGCGTGATCGAGGACGTGATCCAGACCGATGCCGCCCTCAACCCCGGCAATTCCGGTGGGGCGCTGGCGGATTCGGCGGGCCGGGTGGTGGGGATCAATACCGCGGTCGCCGGCATCGGCCTGGGCCTGGCCATTCCGATCAATGCCACCACCCGCCGCATCATCAGCACCCTGCTCACCGAGGGCCGGGTCCGGCGCGCCTACCTGGGCGTGGTCGGGGTGCCCGCGCCGCTGCCCACCGCCGTGGCCACCCGCACCGGGCAGGATGCCGGGCTGCGCATCGTCGAGGTGGTGCGGGGCGGCCCGGCCGAGCGCGCCGGACTGCGGCGCGGGGATCTGATGCTCAGCATCGCGCGCACCGAAATCCGTGACGCACAGGGGATTCAGCGGCAGCTGTTCGCCGACGCCATCGGCCGCTCGCTGCCGGTGACGGTGCTGCGCAACGGCGCGATGGTGGATGTCATCGCGGTGCCGGTGGAACTGACCGCCGACTGAATCGGCCCGCAGTCACGATGCCGAGCGCTGGTTCGCGTGGCCCGGTTGCCAGATCTCGGCGAGCTCATCGAGCGGGATGTCCAGCGCGCGGCTCAGGGCCACCACGGTCCCGAACGCCGGGGTGGGCAGCCGGCCCGATTCGATCTTCCGCAGGGTCTCCGGTGAAATGCCCGCGCTCGCGGCCACCTCCAGCAGCTCCCGGCCGCCACGGGCGGCTCGCAGCGCGGCGCCCAGGCGCCGGCCGGCTTCCAGCTGGGCGGGGGTGAGGGGCAGTCGGACCATGCCCGCCACCCTACGGTTGGTATTTAAATACCGCAACCCGCTATGGTCGGTATAAAAATACCGAAACGAGGAGGTTGTCATGGTGGAGCTCAAGAGCCCGGCCGAGATCGAACGCATGCGGGTGACCGGGCAGTTCGTGGCCGGAGTGCTCAGCGAACTGCGGGAGAAGGCGCAGATCGGGGTGAATCTGCTGGAACTGGAGGCCGTGGTGCGCGACCGTATCCGCGAGCGCGGCGCGGTCTCCTGCTACTGGGACTACTCCCCTTCGTTCGGTCGCGGTCCGTTCCGCAACACCGTCTGCCTCTCGGTCAACGATGCTGTGTTGCACGGACTTCCGTTCGACTACACGCTGCGCGACGGCGACGTGCTGAGCATGGATCTGGCGGTGAGCATCGACGGCTGGGTCGCCGACTCCGCGGTCACCACCATCGTCGGCACCCCCGATCCGGAGGACGCGCGCCTGGTCCGCGCCACCGAGCAGGCCCTCGACGCGGCCATCGCGGCGGCGCGGCCCGGCAACACCATCGGCGACCTGTCCGCGGCCATCGCACAGGTCGCCCGCGCCGGCGGCTACCCGATCAACACCGAATTCGGCGGTCACGGCCTGGGCCGCACCATGCACGAGGACCCCCACGTACCCAACGACGGCCGCGCCGGGCGCGGCTTCCGGCTGCGCCCCGGCCTCACCCTCGCCATCGAGCCCTGGTTCGCGCGCGGCACCGACCGCATCGTCACCGATCCGGACGGCTGGACCCTGCGCTCGGCCGACGGTTCGCGCACCGCGCACTCCGAGCACACGATCGCCATCACCGACGGGGGCCCGCAGGTCCTCACCCGCGTGGCGTGACCGGTCCGGCCTGGGCGCGGAAACCCGGACGGCACGTCGGGTTTCCGCGCCCGGCCGCGTGACGGGGATCGACGTCCGGGCTACGCGGATGCCCGGCGGATCCCGGCGTCACGGTCTCGGGGCCACAAGGACGCCGCCCATCACAGCTGTCCGTCTGCCGGTCGACATAGATCCCTTCCACGACCGCGGGCTGTGCGTTGTGCGCTCGACCACGTCGTTGTGATCCAGCTAACGCCTCGCCGGACTAAGCGTCCGCTTAGTCTACATGTGACCGGAGCCACGTCACCCGCGCCGGCAATCCGGTCTCGGTTTGCCGACCACCTGGTCTTCGCCGCCGCGGTGCAGTACTTCACCACCATCAACGCCCCCTTCACCCCGCCCGCCCCAAAGCCGACGAGCTGACCCGAGCCCGCACCGGGTCCGCCCCGTCATCGCGGGCCCGGCGCTCCCCACCGGCCGGGCGCCTCTCGCGCCCGGCCGGTGATCGGGTGAAACACTCTCTGGGAGATACTCATTCGATGGGTAACGACGACATCGCGCCGATCACCGGGGACGGCATCCGCGACACCGCCGCCGACGGCTCTCGTGACACCGCCGCGGTGGCGCATCTGGAGCTCACCCAGCGCCGCTTCCCCGAGGGCCAGCGCCGGATCTTCCTGGCCGCCATCGACGCCTTCGCCGAACGCGGCTTCCATGCCACCACCACCCGCGACATCGCCGCTCGCGCCGGGCTGAGCCCCGCGGGCCTGTATGTGCACTTCGGCTCCAAAGAGGAAGTGCTCTATCGCATCTCGCTGTCGTCCATGCGCCTGACCCATCAGGTCGCGGTGGCCGCGTCCGCCGGTTCCGGCAGCGCCGCCGACCATCTCAGCGCCGTGGTGCGCGATCTGACCGTCTGGCATGCCGAGCACGCCGCCTCGGTGCGCGTGGTCCTGCACCACATGACCGACCTGACCCCCGAGCACCGCTCCGAGGTCGTCGACCTCCAGGTCGCCATTCACCGCCTGGTCCGCGATCTCGTGAGCCAGGGCCTCGCCGACGGCGTCTTCGACGTCTCCGACACCAATGCCGTCACGCTGGCGCTGATGTCGCTGTGTGTGGACACCGCTCGCTGGTACCAGAAGGACTATCGCCGTTCCCCCGAGGAGATCGGCGCCGACTACGCGGCGCTCGCGCTGCGGATGGTCGGGGCGAATCCCGCCTAGCCCGCCCGGCCGGCCGCGGGCAGGCCTTCCATCACCAGATCGACTGCGCCGCTGAGATATTCGGGCGTCAGAGGCTCGCCGCGCAGCAGCAGCCGGAACCAGATCGCGCCGGCGAGCAGGTCCATGATCGCCGCCGGATCGCAGGTCGCGGCCAGTTCACCCCGGGCCATCGCGCGCCGGAACACCGGCTGCTCGCGGCCGAGCCGGTCGGCGAAGAACGATGCCCCGACGGCCGCCAGGTGCGGGCGCGCCGGGGCGGCCGCCAGCACGGCGATCGCGATGGGTGCGGTCGCCTCCGCGGTCAGCAGCCCCGCGATCGCCTGCGCGAGGGCCAGCAGATCGCCCCGCAGGCTGCCGGTGTCCGGCACCGGGAAGGCCAGTACGTCGGAGTCGATGAGCGCCGCGGCCAGAAGCGCGTCCTTGGCCGGCCACCACCGGTACAGCGTCGTCTTGTTCACCCCCGACCGTTCGGCCACCGCCTCCATGGTCAGCCCGTCATAACCCTTGGCCGCCAGCAGGTCCAGGGTCGCCCCGAAAATCGCCTCGGCCTGTCGCGGCCTGCCCGCCGATCGCCGTCCCGGTGTCGTCACTCCCCCAAAATACAACACAACGTTGCGTTGTGTTTCCTGCGCTGCTTTCATGGAAACGCAACGCAGCGTTGCATTTCGATTCGGGAGGTAGTCATGACGAGAACGCCGGTCCTGCTGGTCCACGGCATTCGGCTGAGCAGCACCTGCTGGGTGGAGGTGGCCGAGCATCTCACCCCGCAGCGCCCGGTCCTGGCGATCGATCTACCCGGCCACGGCACCCGCAGCGGTGAGCGCTTCACGCTGCCCGGGGCGGTCGAGGCCGTGCGCGCGGGTCTCGATCGACTCGGCGGATCCGCACTGGTCGTCGGTCATTCCTTGGGCGGCCTCACCACCATCGCGGCCGCGGCAGCCCATCCGGACCAGGTAGCGGGCGTGATGCTCGCGGGCGCCACCCTGGTCCCCGGGCCCGCGCTGGCGACCCCGTTCCGGCTCATGCATCGCGTCCTGTCGTCCCGGCCCGACGGCGGACAGGCCCTCAGCGAGAAGGTCTTCGACCGTGCGGTGCCGCCCCGGGTGGCCGCGGCGATCGCTCGCGGCGGCATCGCCACCGAGGTGATTCCGGATGTGCTCGCCGCCGTGACCGGTTTCGATCCGGTTGCCGCGCTGGCGACCTACCGCGGGCCGGTGCGCCTGATCAACGGCGGTCACGACCACTTCCGTCTGGGCGAACAGCGTTTCGTGCGTGCCTGCGCGAACGGCCGGCTCCTGATTGTGCCGGGCGCGGGCCACTATCTGCCGCTCACGCATGCCGCGACGTTCGCCGACCTGGTCGCAGACTTCGCGGCGGCGCGAGACGCCGCCCGCGAAGCCGTCTCCGCGCACTAGGCGCCGAACGGGTCAGCCTCGCCGGTCGGTTCGCGACCCACGGACGGACCCGGCCGGGATCCCCGCCCACGACGCGGCGCGTGATCCGCGTCGCCCGCCGGTTCCGGATAGGCTGCGGAGGTGGACAACCCGTTCGGGCCCGTGGGCACCGCGAACTACGTCAATCTCGTCACCTACAAGAAGGACGGCACGCCGGTCGGCACGCCGGTGTGGGCTGCGCTCGACAACGGCCGCCTCTATGTCTGGACCGTCACCGACAGCTGGAAGGTCAAGCGCGTCCGCCGCAATCCCGAGGTCACGGTGCAGGCGTGCGATCTGCGCGGCAAGACCCGCGGCGAGATCGTGAAGGGCAGCGCGACCGTGCTCGACGCGGCCGGCACCGAGCGGGTGCGCGATCTCATCAAGCGCCGCTACGGCATTCAGGGCTGGCTGGGCATCACCCTGAGCAAGCTGCGTCGCGGCAGTGCGGGCACCATCGGCATCGAAATCGTTCCGGCGTAACGGTATTCGCGCACGGCACGGCCGCCGGACCGGCTCACCCGGTCCGGCGGCCGTGCGTGTTTCCGCCCCGGGTTCGAGCTACGGTTGATCCCCGGCGATGATCGCGCCGAGGAGTCCGCCGACACCGCAGCCGACAATGGCGCCGATCAGGAAGAACCACACCCCGATCACCGCGCCGACCACGCAGCCGATGAGTGCCCCGGCCACGATCGACCCGGCGCTCGCCACATTCTGCAGAGCCGCGACATCCGCGTTCGGTACGGCGATATCGGCCGGATCCGACGGCCGCACCGTCAATTCGGTCCCGGCCACATTCACCTCGGGTATTACGTCGAGGGTGCGGTCGGCGGTCCGATAGACCAGCGGCAGTGCGGCGATGGTCTCCCCGGTGGGCGCGACGATGTTCACCGTGCCGTCGGTGAGCTCGAAGTGGCCCGCGGTGAGCGTGGTGGTGACCGCGCTGCGGTCCTGGGCCAGCGCGATGGAGTAATCGACACCTCGGTCGGCGCCGCTGATTCCGGGGGCGGCGACGGCGGGTTCACCGTGCGCGGTCACCGTGGCGATGCACAGGGCGGCGACGGAAAGCAAAGCGGTAGCGGCAATTCTGGCAATTCTCATGATGGTTCCCTGCGATCGAAGAGCCGATTCACCGCAGGGCCGAGCAGACGCATCCATGGGATGCGCCGGAACACTGCAACGCGACTTCGCATACGCGAGGGCGCGGCGAATCGGGGAAATTCCCACATCGAATTATCTGACCCGGCAACGCCTTTGGCACGTCACCGGGTGACCCGGTGCCTGGTGACGAGTACGAAGTCCGCCCCGAACGCGACACCGGGACGATTCTCATGATCCCCTCAGGCTGGAGGGCAGGGAAGACCGAGGTGCCGGGGTTGTCCGCCCTTGTCCTGCGCGTCACCCCGGCATGCCGCGACCGATCGAACAGACCGGTCGAATCGAATTCGATTACTCCAGTTCGCCTTCGGTTTCCAGATAGATCTGCCGCAGCCGATCCAGGGTGTCACTTTCGGGCTGTTCCCAGAGTTTCCGCTCCGCCGCCTCCAGCAGGCGCTCCGCAATACCGTGCAGCGCCCAGGGATTCGACCGCTCCATGAACTTCCGATTGGTCTCGTCGAAAACATAGGATTCCGCGAGCTTTTCGTACATCCAGTCGGCGACCACATTCGTGGTGGCGTCATAGCCGAACAGATAGTCGACGGTGGCGGCCATTTCGAACGCGCCCTTGTACCCGTGCCGGCGCATGGCCTCGAGCCAGCGCGGATTCACCACGCGCGCCCGGAACACCCGGGTGGTCTCCTCGGACAGGGTGCGGGTGCGCACCGCGTCCGGGCGGGTACTGTCGCCGATGTAAGCCTCGGGATTCTTGCCGGTCAGCGCGCGCACCGCCGCGACCATGCCGCCGTGGTACTGGAAATAGTCGTCGGAGTCGGCGATGTCGTGCTCGCGGGTGTCGGTGTTCTTGGCCGCCACCGCGATTCGCCGATACGCCGTGCGCATGTCGTCCGCGGCGGGCGCGCCGTCCAGGTCACGGCCGTAGGCGAAACCGCCCCAGGCCGTGTACACCTGCGCCAGATCGTCGTCGGTGCGCCAGCTCTTGGAGTCGATGAGCTGCAGCAGGCCCGCACCGTAGGTGCCCGGCTTGGACCCGAAAATCCGTGTGGTGGCCCGGCGTTCGTCCCCGTGCTCGGCCAGGTCGGCCTGGGCGTGGGCACGGACATAGTTGGATTCGGCGGGCTCGTCGAGCTCGGCGACCAATCGCACCGCGTCGTCCAGCAGCGCCAGCACATGCGGGAAGGCGTCCCGGAAGAAGCCGCTGATACGCACGGTCACGTCGATGCGCGGCCGGCCCAGCTCCTCGAGCGAGACGGCCTCGAGCCGGGTGACGCGGCGGCTGGCCTCGTCCCACACCGGCCGCACGCCCAGCAGCGCGAACACCTCGGCGATATCGTCGCCGGAGGTGCGCATGGCCGAGGTGCCCCACACCGACAGGCCCACCGAGCGCGGGTACTCGCCATGGTCGGCCAGGTACCGTGCGAGCAGCGAATCCGCCATGGCCTGACCGGTTTCCCAGGCCAGCCGCGACGGCACCGCCTTGGGGTCGACCGAATAGAAGTTCCGGCCGGTCGGCAGCACATTGATCAGGCCGCGCAGCGGCGATCCGCTCGGCCCGGCCGGAATGAAGCCGCCGTTGAGCGCGTGCAGGATTCGCGAGATCTCGACGCCGGTCTGCCGCAGCCGCGGCACCACCTCGGTCGCCGCGAACCCCAGCACCTTGCGCACCTCGGTCAGGCGGGCCGGGACCTCGGTGATCCCGGCCGCATCGGCGAGCTCGCCGTCCAGCAGGGTCTCGCTGACCGCGTCGACGGAGTCGACATCCCAGTCGACCTCCTGCATGGTCAGCACCAGTTCGCGCGCCAGCTTCTCGAACGCGTCCACCCGTTCGCGGGCCTCGTCCCCGGATTCGCTGAGCCCCAGCGCTTCTCGCAGCCCGGGGACATTGACCTCGCCGCCCCACAGCTGGCGGGCGCGCAGCATGGCCAGCACCAGGTCGACCTCGGCCTCCCCCGCCGGGGCCTGGCCGAGAATGTGCAGGCCGTCGCGGATCTGCACGTCCTTGATCTCGCACAGCCAGCCGTCGACGTGCAGCAGCATGTCGTCGAAGGATTCCTCGTCCGGCCGCTCGGTCAGGCCCAGATCGTGGTCCATCTTGGCCGCGCGCATGAGCGTCCAGATCTGCTGGCGGATGGCGGGCAGCTTGGCCGGGTCGAGCGCGGAGATATTGGCGTGCTCGTCGAGCAGCTGCTCCAGACGCGAGATGTCGCCGTAGGTTTCGGCGCGTGCCATGGGCGGGATCAGGTGGTCGACCAGGGTGGCGTGGGCGCGGCGCTTGGCCTGGGTGCCCTCGCCCGGGTCGTTCACCAGGAACGGGTAGATCAGCGGCAGGTCGCCGAGGGCGGCATCGGTGCCGCACGAGGCCGACATGCCGAGGGTCTTGCCGGGCAGCCACTCCAGATTGCCGTGCTTGCCCAGGTGCACCACGGCGTCGGCGGCGAAGCCCTCGGGCGCGGCCAGCCACCGGTAGGCGGCCAGGTAGTGGTGGCTCGGTGGCAGATCCGGGTCGTGATAGATGGCCACCGGGTTCTCCCCGAACCCGCGCGGCGGCTGCACGATCAGCACCACATTGCCGAAACGCAGTGCGGCGATGACGATCTCGCCCTTCGGGTCCGCGGACCGGTCGACATAGAGCTCGCCCGGCGGCGGTCCCCACGCCTCGATGACGGCCGCGCGCAGATCCTCCGGCAGCGTCTCGAACCACCGCGTGTACAGGTCCGCGCCGATGCGAATCGGGTTGCCCTCCAGCTGTTCGGCGCTCAGCCAGTCCGGATCCTGCCCGCCCGCGGCGATGAGCGCGTGGATCAGCGCGTCACCATCGGCCTCTTCCAGACCCGGGATCTCCCCCGCCGCGCCGAGATCGTAACCGGCGAGCCGCATTTCGGTGAGCAGCCGGATGGCGCTGGCCGGCGTGTCCAGGCCGACCGCATTGCCGATCCGGGCATGCTTGGTCGGATACGCCGACAGCACCAGGGCGACCTTCTTCCGGTCCGCCGGAATGTGCCGCAGCCGCGCATATCGCACCGCGATGCCCGCCACCCGAGCCGCGCGCTCAGGATCGGGCACATAGGTCGACAGGCCGTCGGCGTCGAACTCCTTGAACGAGAACGGCACCGTGATGATCCGCCCGTCGAACTCCGGCACCGCCACCTGCGTGGCCACATCCAGCGGAGACAGGCCGTCGTCATTGGCCTCCCACTGCTCGCGGCCACTGGTCAGGCACAGGCCCTGCAGGATCGGCACATTCAGATCAGCGAGCGCGCCCACATCCCACGCCTCGTCGTCGCCGCCCGCCGACGCGGTCGCGGGCTTGGTGCCGCCGGCCGCCAGCACCGTCACCACGAGCGCGTCGGCCGTGCGCAGTTCGGCCAGCAGTTCCGGCTCCGCGGTGCGCAGCGAAGCGCAGTACACCGGCAGCGCCCGCGCGCCCTTGTCCTCGATGGCCGAACACAGCGCGTCGATGTAGCCGGTGTTCCCGGCCAGATGCTGGGCGCGGTAGTAGACCACCGCCACCGTCGGGGCGTCCGCCGCGACCGGGCGCGAATCCCGTTCCAGCGCACCCCAGCTCGGCATCTCCACCGGCGGCTCGAAGCCGTGCCCGGTGAGCAGCACCGTGTCGGACAGGAAGTTGTGCAGCTGCAGCAGGTTTCGCGGTCCGCCCGCCGCCAGGTAGTTGTGGGCGTCGGCGGCCACGCCGCCCGGCACGGTGGAGCACTCCATGAGCTCGGCGTCCGGCGCGATCTCACCGCCGAGGGCGACCAGCGGAATCCCGCTGGCGCGCACCGTCTCCAGCCCCGGCTCCCAGGCGCGCTTGCCGCCGAGGATGCGCACGATCACCAACTCGGCGCCGTCGAGCAGGGCGGGCAGATCCGCCGGCAGCAGGCGCGCGGGATTGGCGAGCCGATACGCGGCGCCGCTCGCACGCGCGCTCAGCAGGTCGGTATCGGAGGTGGACAGCAGCAGGATCACAGGTTTCAGGCCTTCCTAGGGTGACGCGCCCAGCACGGTACGGCGCCCGCCGGGAAGGTCTGACTGTCACAGTGGCGCGACCGCACCGGAATTGCACCGGATTCTTCCGTTCGACGAGCTCGCCGATGCTATCGCGCCGACTCCGCGGGGCCGGTATCGCGCCCGGATCACAGTGCGGCAAAGGCTCCTCCGAGCTCCTCCGAGACCAACTGGGCGCCGCGTACGCTGCCCGTATGCCAACCACTCCAGGATGGGTCAGGCGGAACCGCTTTGCTGCCTGGTCGGGATACTTTTGCGTATTGGTTGCCTTCGCAACGCTGGCCATGGCCCTCACGGCCGCCGGCACCGGTCACACCGAGTGGGCCATGCTCGCCGGCATCGTCTGCGCCGCGACCATGCTGTTCGGCATCACGGTCATGACCACCACCGTTCACCGCGACCACGTCGACAACCACAACGTCCCGAGCCTCCTGAACGACACCTGGGAAACCACCCCCGCCTTCGCCCGCCGCCGCGGCGCCCCCAGGGCCATCGAACCCCACCGTATGCGCTGACCCACCCGACCTTCCACCACGATTCCGGGGCTCACACCCCGGAATCTTTCTGTCCGGGGCGCGCGCCCCGCACCGCGTTCATTACTCCGCACCGCGTTCATCCCCTCGCTGAAAGACCAACTGCGGCTTCGCGATCCCCGCTCTTGGTTCGTCATGGACCGACGGGCACACAACACATGCCCAGATCGCAATATCTCTAGATGTGGATACTTATGGAAGCTGATCCGTCCCGTTCCCGGCCCGTAGGTGCCCGACCTCGGCGTCCTCCGTAGGCTGGGGGCGTCATGACGCGAACCGATCCCGATTCCTGCCCGGGCGTGCTGCGCCTGCATCAAGCGGCCGATGGTCCACTCGCTCGCATCCGGGTGCCGGGCGGACACCTCTCCCCCGGCCAGGTGCAGGCCCTGGCCGCCGCGGCCGTCGATCTGAGCGACGGCAATATCGAGCTCACCTCCCGCGGCAATGTGCAGTTCCGGCAGGTGCGGGATGCGGCTGCGCTCACCGAGCGGCTGACCGACGCGGGCCTGTTACCCAGCGCGACGCACGAGCGGGTGCGGAACATCGTCGCCTCGCCGCTGTCCGGGCGGGTCGGCGGGTGGACCGATGTGCATCCCCTGGTGCCGGCGCTCGACGAAGGTTTGCAGGCGCATCCGCGACTGGCCGACCTGCCCGGCCGGGTGCTGTTCACCCTCGACGACGGTCGTGGTGATGTCAGCGGACTGGGCGGGGATATCGGTGTGCACGCGCTCGACGAGAACACCTACGCACTCCTGTTGGCAGGCAAGGACTCCGGTATCCGCGTATCCCCTGCCGACGCGGTGGATCTCATGCTCGCCGCAGCGCACGGTTTCCTGGAGCTGCGCGACGGCCAGTGGCGGTTGCACGAGATCCCGGACGGCCGGGCCCGACTGACCGATCGCCTGCTGACCGCCCGGCCCGGCCTCGACGCGTCCGGTGATCTCCTCGAGCTGCCGGTGCGCCAGGACATTCCGATCGGCTGGCTGGATCAGGACGACGACAGGGTCGCGCTCGGCGCCGGCGTGCGCCTCGGCTCGCTGCCCGCCCGCACCGCCGAATTCATCGCCGCCGTCGAGCGTCCCGTGTTCCTCACCCCGTGGCGCAGCCTGGTCCTCACCGATCTCGACGAATGGACAGCCGAGCAGGTGGTCCGCGTCCTCGCCCCCATGGGTCTGATCTTCGACGCCAACTCCCCCTGGCTGCTGGTCAGCGCCTGTGCCGGCCGCCCCGGCTGCGCCAAGTCGCTCACCGACGTCCGCGCCGACGCCGCCGACGCCGTGGACACCGGCCGCGTAGTCCCCACCGGCGCACCACAATTCGCGCGCGAAGGCCTCGACGCCGATGACATCGTGGCCGCCGGCCGCCAGCACTGGTCCGGCTGCGACCGCCGCTGCGGCCGCCCCAAGGGCGCGGTCACCGACATCATCGCCACGACCGACGGCTACCGCATCGTCCCGTCCCCGTAGGCCGAGGTCGCCGTCACCGAGCACGAACCCGCGTCTGTCCCCCGCCGGGCCCGCCCGCGCCACCGGTCGACCCCGTCTGCCACCCCGGCAGCGCGCACCTGCCGGGCCGGGCCATTCGCACCGCCCTGCGGGCACGCTGCCCAGGCCGCACTACCACGAAGTCCCCGCTGGGCATGCCGCCGCAGGTTATCGCGCATGCTGGTAGTGGGTCCAAGGCAGCGGCGAGCATCGGAGACGGGAGGCGGTCATGGCTGTGCCGGAGCTCAGCGACGAAGAGATCGCGGCGATGTCGGACGATGAGCGGCGGGAACTGATCGGGCGTTTGCGGCTGCCGCCCGAGCGGGTGCTGCCGCGGCCGGAGGTGGTGCGGGTGCATCGGCGGGTTCGGTTGGCGCTCATGGTCGGCGGCTGTCTCGGGTTGATTCCGTGGATCGTGTACCTGGGGTTCTCGCTGCCGACGGAGTATCACGCGCACAACTGGCCGCTGGCCTGGATCGGATTCGACATCGCGCTGGTGCTGATGATGGCGACCACCGCCTACCTGGGCTGGCAGCGGCGGGTGGTGCTGCTGCTCCCCGCCTTCGGCACCGGGATCCTGCTGCTCGTGGACGCCTGGTTCGATATCGTGACCGCCGATGCCCGGGACGTGTGGGTGTCGGCGGGCACGGCGATCCTCGGTGAGATCCCGCTGGCGCTGTTGCAGATCAGCGGTGCGATCCTGCTGCTGCGCTTCCTGATCCTGGCGCACCCGCTGCACGATCCGGCGGTCAGTCCGTTCCGGACCCGGCTGCCGTTCTGACCCGGTGCAATTCGAGCGTGCAGCACTTCACACTGCCGCCGGACTTGAGCAACTCCGACAGGTCGATCCCGATCGGCTGGTAGCCGCGGGCCCGCAGCTGCTCGCCCAGGCCGACGGCCTTCTCGCTGAGGAAGACGTGGTAGCCGTCGCAGACGCCGTTGAGGCCCAGCACATTCGCGTCCTCCTCGTCGGCGATGAGGGCGTCCGGGTACAGGCCGGCCAGCAGCCGGGCGCTGGGCCCGCTGAAGGCGCCCGGGTAGTAGGCGATGGTGTCGTCGAGCACCATGAGCGCGGTGTCGAGGTGATAGAACCGCGGATCCACCAGATCCAGCGAGACGACCGGTAGTCCGAAGAACTCCGCCACCTCCTCGTGCGCGCCGGGGGCGCTGCGGAATCCGGTCCCGGCGAGGATCCGGTCGGCGGCGATGGCGAAATCGCCTTCGCCCTCATTGGTTTCGCGGGCGGCGGCCACCGTGGCGAATCCGCGGGCCGCCATCCACGCGTGGAAGGCCGGACCTTCCTGTGCGCGTTCGGGATTGGCGAAACGGGCCGAGAGCGCCCGGTCCCCGATGACGAGTCCGCCATTGGCGGCGAACACCATATCGGGTAGTCCGGCAATCGGTTCGATGACCTCGACCCGATGCCCGTGCGCCTCGTAGGCGGCGCGCAGCCCGTCCCACTGGGCCAGGGCCAGGGCGCGGTTCACCGGGTCGGAGGCGTCCATCCACGGATTGATGGCGTAGGTGACGTCGAAGTGTTCCGGACGGCACATGAGATAACGGCGGGGAACGGGCAGGCGGGCGGCGGGATCACGGGCGGGCAGCGTGGCTACGGACGTCAACGAGACTCCCTCGGAAGCGGCGCGGACTGGGCTGATCTGAAGGTAGGTGGCGTACCGTTGCGCTCGAAATAGCGAATCGTTGCGCTGATCTCCGGATTAGTGGCGATTCGTTGCGTGCCACCCATGCGTGCGCATCATTGCGAAAGGGGCGAGCATGGACGAGCTGGACCGGCAGATCCTGGCGCATCTGCTCAAGCACGCGCGCGCCTCGTTCCAGGACATCGGCTCCGAGATCGGCCTGTCCGCGCCCGCGGTCAAGCGGCGGGTCGACAAGATGGTGGCGGGCGGGCAGATCACCGGCTTCACCGCGGTCGTGAACCCGGCCGCGCTGGGGTGGCGCACCGAGGCGTACGTCGAAGTCTTCTACCGCGACAACATCTCCCCCGCCGAACTGCGCCGCAGCCTCGAACCCATTCCGCAGGTGGTCGGGGTGTGGACGATCGCCGGTGAGGCCGATGCCCTGGTGCACGTGATGGCCACCGATATGGCCGAGATCGAGGCGACCGTCGAGCGTATTCGCGAGAACGCGCGGGTCGGGCGCACCCGCAGCAATATCGTCATGTCCCGGCTGCTCGAACGGCCCCGCACGTGATCCGGCCCGGCCGTGAACGGTCCACTGTGCCAGCTGAACCCCGTCGCGAGGCGGCCCGAATCCGGTCGCCAGGTGCCGGCGCACGACCCGCTCAGCGCGGCCCCGACGGCGAAATCTAGGGTGGACTCCATGTCCGACGTGCGTGCCAGCTACCTCAAAGACGGGGCCGAGATCTATCGGCGCTCGTTCGCGACCATCCGGGCCGAGGCCGATCTGACCAGGTTCCCGGCGGATGTGTCGCAGGTGGTGGTGCGCATGATCCACGCCTGCGGGCAGGTGGATCTGGCCGGTGACGTCGAGTTCAGCACCGATGTGGTGGCCAAGGCGCGGGCCGCGCTGCAGGGCGGCGCGCCGATCCTGTGCGACGCCAAGATGGTCGCCTCGGGCGTGACCCGCAAGCGGCTGCCCACCGGCAACGACGTGCTGTGCCTGCTCGACGATCCCCGGGTGCCGGAGCTGGCGGCCCGCATGGACAACACCAGATCGGCTGCGGCGCTGGAACTCTGGAGCGACCGGCTGGACGGTGCGGTGGTGGCGGTCGGCAATGCGCCGACCGCGCTGTTCCACCTGCTGGACATGCTGGACGCGGGCGCGCCCCGGCCCGCCGCCGTGCTCGGCATTCCGGTCGGGTTCATCGGGGCCGCGGAATCCAAGCAGGCCCTGGCCGACTACGGCGGTGTCGAATTCCTGACCGTGCGGGGCCGGCGCGGCGGCAGCGCCATCACCGCCGCCGCCCTCAATGCGATTGCGAGCGAACAAGAATGAGCAAGCTCTGGGGTGTCGGGCTCGGACCCGGCGATCCGGAACTGGTGACGGTCAAGGCCGCGCGGGTCATCGGCGAGGCCGATGTCATCGCCTTCCACAGCGCCCGCCACGGCCGCAGCATCTCCCGCGCCATCGCGGCCCCCTACATGCGTGCGGGTCAGCTCGAGGAGCACCTGGTCTACCCGGTGACCACCGAGACCACCGATCACCCGGGCGGCTACCAGGGCGCGATCGACGAGTTCTACGAGCGCGCGGCCGGGGTGCTGGCCGGCCATCTCGCCGCGGGCCGCACCGTCGCCCTGCTCGCGGCCGGTGACCCGCTGTTCTACAGCTCGTTCATGCACATGCACCGCCGCCTGGCCGACCGCTTCGATACCGAGATCATCCCGGGCGTGACCTCGGTCAGCGCCGCCTCCGCCGCTCTGGGCACCCCCCTGGTGGAAGGCGACCAGGTCCTCACCGTGCTGCCCGGCACCATGCCCACCGAGGAACTCACCCGCCGCCTGCGCGAAACCGACGCGGCCGCCATCATGAAGCTCGGCCGCACCTACCCCGGTGTCCGCCAGGCTCTTTCCGACTCCGGGCGCCTCGACGACGCCTACTACGTCGAACGCGCCAGCTCGACCCGCCAGCGGGTGCTGCGCGCCGCGGAGGTCGACGAAGCGAGCGTCCCTTACTTCGCGATCACGATAGTGCCGGGCCCCGAACCCGCCACGCGGATCGCGCTCACGCCCGACAGTGCGCCCACATCCTCCGAAACAACCGGTGCCACTACGGTTTCCGGTATCACCCCCGCGACGAACGGGCGGCCGGGGACCGCAGCCGCCCACTCCCCCGCAGCGGCCCTCGCCGGGGGCGAACCCGGCCCGGCGCAATCGGGACAGGTCGGCGAGGTCGTGGTAGTGGGTCTCGGTCCGGGCGCGGAGGTGTGGACCACGCCGGAGGTTCGGCAGGCGCTGGCCGAGGCGACCGACATCGTCGGGTACGCCACGTACGTGAACCGGGTGCCGGTGCGTCCGGGGCAGCGGCGGCATGCCAGTGACAATCGGGTCGAATCCGAGCGCGCCGGAATGGCTCTGGACATGGCCAAGCAGGGCGCGAAGGTCGTGGTCGTCTCCTCCGGCGATCCGGGTGTGTTCGCCATGGCGGCGGCGGTGATCGAGGAGTCGGCGGATCCGCAGTGGCGGGAGGTGCCGGTGCGGGTGCTGCCCGGCGTGACCGCGGCCAGTGCGGTGGCCAGCCGGATGGGCGCGCCACTGGGGCACGATTTCGCCATGATCTCGCTGTCGGATCGGCTCAAGCCGTGGGAGACGGTGGCGCAACGGATTTCGGCGGTGGCGTCGGCGGATATGGCGTTCGCCGTGTACAACCCGGCGTCGTCGCAACGCACCTGGCAGGTGGCGGCCATGCGCGATCTCGTGCTCGAGCATCGCAAGCCGCAGACGCCGGTGGTGGTCGGCCGCGATGTGGGCGGCCCGGCCGAGTCGGTGCGGGTGGTGACGCTGGCGGAGCTGGATCCGGCCGAGGTGGACATGCGGACCCTGTTGATCATCGGCGCGTCGACCACCACGGTGTTCGACGCGGCCGGTGGACCCCGGGTGTTCACGTCGCGCCGCTACGGAGACTAATATTCCACTGTAGAACGTAGGCTGGAAGGAGTGCCGGTGCCTGAAGACAATGCTCGACGCCCGCTCAACTCGACGGCCGCGTCCCTACTCGGATTCCTCCACCAGGGCGAACTGTCCGGGTGGGATCTGGTGGCGCTGGCCCAGGACCGTATCGGCGACTTCTGGACCATCACCCAGAGCCAGGTCTATCGCGAACTGGCCACCATGCACCAGCACGGACTGGTGGACAAGGGTGCGGCCGGCGCCCGCGACCGCACCCCCTACCGGATCACCGAGGACGGCCGGGAGGCCTTCGCCGAATGGATCGCCCGCGATCCCGGCGCGGAGACCATCCGGGTGCCGCTGCTGCTGACCCTCTCCTTCGGCGAGTTCGTCGACCCCCAGCGGCTCGAACGCATCGTCGCGACCGGCCGCACCGTCCACGAGCAGCGCCTGTCCGGCTACCTGTCCGGCCACGACGAGCAGCGCATGTCGCCCTACGAGCGGGCCACCCTGGATTTCGGCATCCGCTACGAGCGCGCGGTGCTGGAGTGGTTCGATCGGCTGCCGGAGCTGCTCGACCGCACCAGCCGCCTGTCCTGAGCCCCGGCTAGCTTCCCGTTCCACGCCGGGCAAGCAGCCAATCCCAGGCTGCCGCAACGGTTTCCACTTGCTCCGCGCCCGCGGGCAGCGGCGGCCGGTCGATCATCACGACCGGTATGCCGAGCTCGCGCGCGGCGGTGAGTTTGGCCTCGGTCAGCGCTCCCCCGCTGTCCTTGGTCACCATGACGTCGATGCGCTGTTCGGTCAGCAGCACGGCCTCGTCAGCGACACTGAATGGCCCACGGGCGAGGAGCAATTCGTGATCGACCGGCATCGCCCCGTCGGGCGGGTCGATGGCCCGGATCAGGAACCACGCGTCCGAGTGCGCGAACGCGGCCACGCCCTGGCGGCCGATGGTGAGGAAGACTCGTTTCCCCAGGGCCGCGGCGGCTTCCGCCGCGAGCGCCAGGTCCGGAACGCGCATCCATCGATCCCCGGGCTGCTCGGTCCATCCCGGCCGCCGCACGTGCAGCACCGGTATCCCGAGACTCGCGGCCGCGGCCGCGGCATTGGCGGTGATTCCCCCGGCGAACGGGTGCGTGGCATCCACCGCGACCTCGATTCCATTGCCGCGCAACCACTCCCGCAGACCGGCGACGCCCCCGAAGCCCCCCAAGCGCACCTCGCCGACCGGCAGTACGGGGTCGCGCACGCGCCCGGCGAGCGAGGACACGATGTCGAATCCTCGCTCGCCCGACGCGATATCGGCGAGTTCCCGGGCTTCCCGGGTGCCGCCGAGAATCAGCGTTTTCAGGGCTGCCCGCTGAAATAGGCCGAGCCCGAGTCGATCAGCGGCTGGCCGCCGGCGATCAGCAGTCCGATGATCGCGCCGGGAATCGCGCCGATCCCGAACAGGAAGGCGCCCAGGATGCCGCCGATGATGCCGCCCAGCGCGGCGTGCTGCAGCTGACCGAAGAAGTCGGCCTGCGAGTCGATGTCCTTGGCGGTCGACACCGGCGCCGAGACCGGGGTCAGGGTCAGCTGGGTGCCCGCGGTGTCGATGGCGGCGGTGAGGCCATACTGCTTGCCCGCCAGCGTGCCGTTCAGCGGCACCTGGGTCACCACATCGCCGGCCTGGTTCTTCAGGAACACGGTCTGGCTGGCCGTATCCAGGCTGAACCGGCCGCCGGTCACCTGGGTGACGATGTCGTTCGCGTCGGTGAGCGCCACGCTGTAGTCGACGCCCTGCTGGTTGCCGTGCAGCGTCGACGGGGACTGCTCCACCGCCGGGGCGGGGTCGACGGGGACGGCGTAGCCGGTGCCCGCGGCGATACCGGTCGCGGCGGCGGCAATGAATGCGGTGGCCACGAACTTTGTGTACTTCATGGAAGTCATCGATCTCCAAATAGTCTGAATCGAACCCGATAACAATCGGGTCACGGGGATTCACACTACCGTTGAGTTACGCACGTTTCACTCTGAATGCCTCGCGCGCGGAGCCGCTTTCATGCCAATGACCCATTTGAGCAGCGCACGGACGCGTGCATTCCCCGCGATATCGCCGGGAACGATACCGCGCGAGCGTCAGGCGCGAAGGGTGGACAGCAGCTCGGCAGCGGCCCCCGACAGCGGCCAGCCGGTGACCGTCTTCGGGCGCGGCGCCGCGAAGGTCCGCACCTTGGAGGTCGACAGACCGAGCGCTACAAGCGATTCCGCGAGCTTGACCGCAGCGCTCACACCATCCACGACGGGCACACCGCAGCGCTCGGCGATGCGGCGGTCCAGGCCCGCCATGCCGCCACAGCCCAGGCAGATGACCTCCGCGCCGTCCTCGCGGACCGCACGCTCGGCCTGGTCGACGACGGCGACGACCGCCGCCGCCGGATCTTCTTCGAGGGCCAGCACCGGCAGGCCGCTCGCGCGGACGGACGCGCAGCGTGCGTCCAGGCCGGCGAGTTTGAGCCGGTCGGCGATCATCGGCACGGCCCGGTCGAGGGTGGTCACGACCGAGTAGGCGTGGCCGAGCAGCATCGCCGTCATGGCGGCGGCCTCGGTGATGTCGACGACGGGGACGTCGAGCAGCTCCTGCAGGCCCTCGCGCCCGTGCTCGCCGTAACCGGCCTGCACCACCGCGTCGAACGGCTCCGGGTAGTTGACGACGGCGTCCATGACGCCGACCGCCGCGAGGTAGCTCTCGAAGTTGCCCTCGACCGATTCGGCGCCGAATCTCGGTGTGAGACCCACGATCTCGGTACCCTCGGCTGCGACCGCGCGGGCCTGGGCGGCGATGGCGTCGGTCATCGACGCGGTCGTGTTGACATTGACGACGAGAATCCGCATATCGGATTACCTCCCGGATAGTGGGTTCAGTGGGTGCACTCGACGGCGATCGGCTCGCCCGAGACGTCCTCGAACGCGGCCTTGCGGTCGGCGATCAGGAGATGGATCAGGGCGCCGGATCCGGCGCCGATGAACCACGCGAACGGTGACACCGCGTCGAGCGCGGGAACGAACGCGACCAGCAGCGACACCGCCGCGGCCGGGACGAAGGCGCCCAGGGCGCGCGGGTTGACGCCGCCCCGATAGAAGTACGCGCTCGCCGGATCCTCGCTGTAGAGCGCGGGGACGTCGATGCGGCCGCGGCGCAGCAGCCAGTAGTCGGCCATGATGATGCCGTACAGCGGGCCGAGCAGCGCGCCGAGCCCGCCGAGGAAGTACTCGATGACCGCCGGGCTGTTGTACAGATTCCACGGCAGGATGACCAGTCCGATGATGCCGCTGACCAGTCCGGCACGGGCGAAGTTCAGCTTCCGGGGAAACAGGTTGGTGAGCGCGTAGATCGGCGCGACGAAGTTCGCCATCAGATTCACCGCCACGGTCAGGACCAGCAGCGCCAGCGACGCCAGCACCAGCAGGGCGGTATTCGGGATGGCGTGCACGATGTCGGCGGGACTCGCGATCACCCGGCCATCGATCTTGAACTGGCCGCCGGCCATGACGACGACGATGGCGCCGAAGAACAGCACGTTGATCGGGATGCCCCAGAAGTTGCCCCGCACAATCGAACCGGGGCTTTTCGATGCCCGGGTGAAGTCACAGAAATTGAGGACGAAGGTCGCGTAGACGGCCACCCACAGCGCCGCTCCGGCGAAGATCTCGTGCCACATGGCGAACCCGGTCAGCGGGTGGTCGACCGACCAGGCGATCGAGCCGCCCGCCTTGGTGAAGACCCACACCGCGAGCGCGGCCATGGTGACGAGGATGACCGGACCGGCGAACGCCTCGTACTTGCGGATCATCTCCAGTCCCCGCTGCGCGAGGAAAGTCTGTACGGCCCACAGGGATCCGAAGGCGATCCAGCCCAGCGTCGACAAGCCGAGGATCGAGTTGTGGTCCCAATCCGCCGCACCGGGCGCGAGCGCGATGATCAGAACGCGCAGCACCAGTGAGGCCAGATAGGTCTGGATGCCGAACCACGCCACGGCGACACCACCGCGCAGCAGCGCCGGAATCTGCGCGCCCCGCACGCCGAACGCGATCCGGGTCATCACCGGGAACGGGACGCCGGTCCGGTAGCCCATGAACCCGGTGATGCTGAGCAGCACGAACAGCAGCGCCGAGCCCAGGCCCAGCGCCACCAGGATCTGCCAGCCGCCCAGGCCGAGTGCGAACAGCCCCAGCGCGAAGCCGTAATTGCCCAAGCTGTGCACGTCATTCGCCCACAGGGTGAAGATGCTGTAGCCCGACCAGCGCCGGCCGGCGCGTCGGGTGGGAGCCAGATCCCGGTTGTAGAGGCGGGTGCTCAGGCCGGGCGCGAAGGCGACGCCGGCCGCGTCCGCCGGGCGGGGATTCGCCGCGATCGCACTGTCACCCACCGGCGATACGAGCTGGGCGGTGTCGTCGGGAACCAGCATGGGTAGATCCTCGATTTCGCATGGCGGAAGGAGTTTTCCAGCGCGTGCTGGCCTCCGAGTGTCTGTTGACACAACACCGATCGTCAATCGGCCCGCCCCGTCCTGTTCACACTCACCATTGCCGTGACCGGCGGGTATAGACCACACCGATACCGGCCATCGGCAGAACGTCTGACCGGCAGGCGGGATTCACACGGCCTGGCGGGCGCTCCAGTCCCGGGCGAGCCCGAAGAAAGCGCGCGCGGCCGCGGTGCGATACGCGTTCTCGCGGCAGAGCAGAACCGCGATCCGGGTCGGCAGCGGCGGATCCAGCGCCACGGCCGTCAGGCGCGGATGATCGCGGGCGATGCCGTCGGGCAGGATGGTGGCGAGCGCGGTGAGCTGAACCGCCTCGATGACGGCGTGAATCGAGTTGGCCTCCACCAGGATTCGCGGGCTCACACCCTGCTCGCGAAAATAGGCGTCGATGTGCAGCCGGGTGACGAATTCCCGATTGAGCAGGGCGAGATCGTATTCGGCGAGCTTCGCCGCCGGCAGGCGCGAGCGCGCAGTCCAGCGATCGGCGCCGACCAGGCTCAGCGTCTCGGTGAACAGGGTGGCGGCCTCGATGCCCGGCAGGTGCCCGCCCGCGAACCCGATCCCGACGTCGATATCGTCGGCCAGCAGCCCGGATTCGATCACGTCCTGATTGGTCTCGCGAATATCGAGAGTGATCCCGGGATGCCGGGCGCGCAATTCGGCGATGAGCGGCCCGATCAGATAGGCCGCGAAAGTCGGGGTGTACGCCAGCCGCAGATGCCCGCGCGACAGATCCTCGACATCGTGCACAGCCCGATCGGCGGCATCGAGTTCGGCCAGCGCGAGCCGAGCATGCCGGGCATACACCTCCCCCGCATCGGTGAGCCGGACAGCACGCCCGGTCCGATCCAGCAGCGGCGCACCCACCAGCCGCTCGAGCTGACGAATCTGCTGCGAGAGCGTGGGCTGCGAAACATGCAAATCCTCCGCAGCGCGTGTGAAACTCCCATGCTCGGCCACGGCGAGCAGATACCGCAGATGGCGCAGCTCCGGAGTCACCCACCGACTATAGATCAAGCCAATCGGCCCATCCCCAGCTGTGACCCAGGCACTATAGCCCCAGCTCACCCTGCTGAGGTGCGCCCCTTCCGCTCTTCAATGGAAGGCAGCGTCGACCCGGCAGGCTAGAGGGTGTGAACGGTCCTACTCACCGGAACCGAACAGCGGAAGCGGTTTGTCCGGTGCAGGGCGGGCTTAGTTTGAGCGCATGAGGAATGAAGCACTCGAGGCGATTCGGGCAGTCAAATATCGGTATCTGCGCACGCTGGATCTCAAACTGTGGGACGAATTCGGCGACACTCTGTGCGAAGATGTCACCGCCGCCTACGGGTCGCCCTCCGGTGAGATGCCTGCGGAGTTCAAGGGTCGTGAGCAGATCGTGGAGTACATGCGTGGTGCGCTGGGCGGCAATATCATCACTGTCCACGTCGTGCACCATCCGGAGATC
This sequence comes from Nocardia sp. NPDC059229, assembly GCF_042754165.1. NCBI lineage: Bacteria > Bacillati > Actinomycetota > Actinomycetes > Mycobacteriales > Nocardiaceae > Nocardia > Nocardia sp. NPDC059229. The sequence continues at coordinate 55,514 of NZ_JBHZAK010000002.1, read as the reverse complement.
ACTGTCGATGGCGAATCCGCCACCGGCAGTTGGTGTCTGGAAGACACCGTGATCTTTCCCGAACACAGCAGCATCATTCGAGGCGCCGCCTATTACAACGACACCTATCGCTGCGAGGACGGCGTCTGGCGGATCGAACGCACCAGCTACGAACGCATTTACGAATCCACCATGTCCACGGAAGGACTGCCCGGATACGCCCTCACGGCGAATCGCTGGGCACCGGCGTGACCCGGCCGCCACTCCGATCGGGTCATCACCGCGGCACAGTCGCCCATCAGGCTCCGGGATCCGCGTTCGCCAGGTGAGGGTGCGGTTCAATCCTCTTCCGGCGGAGTGGGTATCAGGGTGGCGATGTCTCCATAGGTTGTCGCCGGTTCGACTCGGCCGCCGTCGCGGACCGTGCGTGCGGCGGTCACGGCCGCGTCGAGGGCGGCGCGGTAGAGGAGGGAACCGGTGCTGACGCGTTTGACGCCGAGGCGTGCCAGTTCGGCGAGGGGGCGTTGGGCAAGGACGTTGAGCGGCACGGGAATTGCCCGGACCAGAGCGGTGATGTCGTCGTCGCGGATGACGCCGGGGACGAAGATGCCGTCGGCGCCGGCGTCGACATAGCGGTGCGCGCGATCGAGGGTGGTGTCGTGGTCGCGGCCCAGCCAGTAGGTGTCGACGCGGGCGTTGACGAACAGTCCGGGCGCACCGTCCTTGAGTCCGCGGACCAGGTCGGCGTGTGCGCGGGCATCGCCCACCGCGTCCTCCACGTTCACCCCGGCGACGCCCAGGTCCCACAGTCGCGCCGCCAGTTCGCGCGGGTCGGCGCCGAACCCGGATTCGATGTCGACGGTCACCGGAACCGGGAGCCGCACGAGTGCGCCTGCCAGCGCGAGGGTTTCGTGCAGCGTCGATCCGGCCTCGTCCGGCAGTCCGTGCGCCGCGGCCACGCCGAGACTGGTGGTGCCGATCGCCGGGTACCCGTCCGCGACCAGCGCGGCCGCCGTGGCGAAATCCCAGGCATTGGGCAGCAGCAGCGGCTCGTCCTGATAGTGCAACTGGTGGAAGCGCGAAAGCGGCGGTACCGGAAGATCCAACATGATCATCACGCTAGAGCCGGAAAGGTTCGGCAGGCACCGAAGTGTGGCGCACGAAGAGTCGGGCTCCCAGTCCGAATAGGCTCGGCCCGTTGGCAATCCCTGTCGCCAGGGCGAATGCCCGAACCGATGCCGTAGTGGTGGCCGGCGGATTCGCCGAGGTTGCGGCATCAATGGACATGAGGCGATCACCGCCGTGTCCTCAAGAAGCTGATTCGAGCGATTCCTCTGCCGTGTAGTGCTCGAGACCGGCTGGTGTCGCGTGGGCGCCGGGAGCCTTTGCCGGGTCATCCAGTCCGCCCGGGTAGTGCTCCGCGGTGAAATGGCGATCGATCGTCCGGGCGATGTCGGTGAGGGCATCGAGTTGTTCCGGGGAAAGCACGTCCGCGAAGCAGTGGCGAATACCCGCCACGTAGGAGGGCCAGGCGGCCTGGAAGGCGGCGCGGCCCGCATCGGTCAGGACGACGTCGTAGCCCCGGGCGTCACCCTCACTGGGCGCGCGCACGACCGTGCCGCGCGTCTCCATCCGAGAGACCTGGCGGGAGAGGCGGCTTCGTTCCCACTGCAGGGCGGCGGCCATATCGCGGGCGCGCAACCGGTGCCCCGGGGTATTGGACAGCCTGAGCAGGATCACGAAATCCGCCTCGGTCAACCCGAAGTCGCGGACCAGCATGCGGGCCAGCACCACGTTGATCTCGATGCGCATGTGCTGGAACGCAACCCAGGCGCGGGTCTCCGGCTCGTTCAGCGACTCCTGATCCATGACAGGGAGCCTACCCGGGATCGCCCTTTTTGTTGACATGTAACTCTCTGGCGACCTACAGTGGTTTTGTTTACATAGCAACAAATAGGCCGCATCGTTCGGCAGGGAGTTCGCACTGTCGCCGCCGACGGCCGGCCACTCGATCCCGGCGTACGCCAGGGACCGTGAACGACAGGAGTTCGACATGAGCGAGGCGCTCGACTGGAACGCACAGACGATCGCGGAGTTTCGAGCGAACGACGGCAAGGTCGGCGGAGTATTCGTGGGTGCGCCGATCGTCCTGCTGCATCATCGCGGCCGCAAGAGCGGACGGGAGTATGTCAGCCCGGTGATGTACCTCCCGGACGACACCGAACCGGACATCATCTACGTCTTCGCCACCAGGGGCGGAGCGCCCACCAATCCCGACTGGTACTACAACTTGACCGCCGCCGGCGACGGACGCATCGAACGCGGAACCGAGGCGTATCGGGTGACGGTACGCGAAGTGCCCGGTGCTGAGCGCGATCGCATCTACGCCGAGCAAGCGCGGCGGTATGCGGGCTTCGCCGAATACGAACGCCAAACCGCCGGCGTGCGCACCATTCCCGTTCTCGAACTCCGCCCTGCGGGAACGGAATAGCCGCCATGTCCGCGTCATCGAATACGGCCGGCCCGGTCCTCGTGGTCGACGCTACCGGTCAGTTGGGATCCCGGGCCGTCGGCGACATGACGCGCCGAACCGAAGGAGAGTCGAAGATCATGGCAAAGGCAGTCAGGTACAACGAGTTCGGCGGAATCGACGTGCTGCGGGTCGACGAGGTCGAACGCCCGGTGCCCGGCGACGGGCAGGCCCTCGTCCGGGTCAGGGCGGCCGGCATCAACCCCAGCGAGGCGGTCATCCGCACCGGAGCGCTGGCCGATATGTTCCCCTCGACATTCCCCTCCGGGCAGGGCAGCGATCTCGCCGGGGTCATCGAGGAGGTCGGCACCGGTGTGGGCGGATACTCCCCCGGCGACGAGGTGATCGGATTCTCGGAGAACCGGGCCGCCCAGGCCGAGCTGGTCCTCGTCGAGGCCGTCAACCTCACCCGCAAGCCGGAGCGCGTCCCATGGGAGGTGGCCGGCGGCCTGTACGTCGCGGGTGTAACCGCATGGGGCGCAGTGCGTTCCGTTCGGCTCACGCCGGGCGAGACCGTCGTCGTCTCCGGGGCCGCCGGGGGTGTCGGCTCGCTCGCCGTCCAGCTCGCGCGCCGTGCCGGGGCCACGGTCATCGGCCTGGCGAGCGAGAGCAACCACGAGTGGCTGCGCAGCCGCGGCGTGATCCCGATCGCGTACGGCGACGACGTCGCGGACCGGATCAAGGCCGCCGCCCCCGGCGGTGTCGACGCCTTCATCGACACCTTCGGCAACGGGTATGTCGAGCTGGCTCTCGCCCTCGGCGTCGCGACCGAGCGGATCGACACCATCGCCGATTACGCCGCAGCCGCGCGGTACGGGGTGAAGACCGACGGCGGAGCGGAGGCCGGGCCCGGCGGCGCGATACTCGCCGAGCTGGCCGGCCTGATCGCCGACGGACACCTCGAAGTCCCGATCGCGAACGTCTACCCGCTGGCACAGGTCCGCGAGGCCTACACCGAACTCGAACGCCGCCACACCCACGGCAAGATCGTCCTCAGGCCCTAGTCGTGGCGAAGTTCGAGACAGTCTCAGAGACGACTGCGCAACGTCGCCACGCCGGGTCCGGTGAGGTCGTCGCAATAGGCGGCTCGCCCCGCCATCGCCATGGTCAAGGCGATGGTCGTTCCGCTGACCAGAGGGCCGCTTCCGATGGCGAAGGGTCCGTCGGTCGCTTCGAGCCGCAGATCTTCGATAGCGCTGCGGCTGCGGACGGTGAAGTCCCGGCTGGCGAAGAACCGGGCGACCTCGGTGACGGCCTCGATCGACGGCTCGCGCGGCAGTTCCAGCGGACGGCGGATGTCCTGGCCGTGGACGACCACCTCGCCCAGCCAGGCAGCCGTATGGCCGAACGGCGCGGTGGTGCTGGGGATGATCGCCCGGAACCGGTCCAATGTCTCCGCGGGAGTCGCGCCGCGATGCTCGGCCAGCCGCCGGGCATTGTGTTTCTCGAAGTCGAAGCGGGCCCCGAAAGCGCTGACCAGCCACCGGATTCGGCCGGTACTCGCCGCCGCGGTGAGGTGGGCGACGACCTCTTCCACCGTCCACTCTCCGCACAGCGACCGCACCGCCCACTGCCGATCGGTCAGATCGGCAAGATCATCGGCCAGCGCCGCACGTTCGGCGTGAGCCATGGCCCACAACTCGTCACGAGAAATAGCGTTCGACACTCGAAATAACCTCCCGGCTCAGCGCAGCCTGCCGGTGAGAGCTCGGCGATGGCCCGGCCATCGACCCGTCACCTCACAGCGGCATGGCTGCGGTTCGTTGTTCCTCCCTACTGACCGCGCCACTCGCCCAAACTCATCGGCCCACGCCATCGCCGAACGCGCATCGCAAGATGTCGCCGGGCTATCCCACGCGATTCGCGAAGTTCAGCAGGTGTGCGGCCAGCGCGCCGGGAGCGGACAGGAATGGGGAGTGTCCGGTGGGCAGCGAGACCGTGTCGGTGATGCCGTCACGCCGGTAGAGGGTCTGCTGGACCTCGGCGGGGAGGAGCACGTCCTCCGAGGTGATCACTCCCAATCGTGGGAGGGCCAGGTATCGGTCGGTGGTGTGGTCGATGCGGCTGGTGATGGTCGCGGTCGGCTCGGGGGTGAGCAGCCGGAGCGCGAGGGCGATATCGATTGCGTCGCAGTCACTGTAGAAGTATCGCGTGGCCGCCTCGTGCGCGATGTCGAAGGTCTCGGCGTCCGTGTCGGCCGAGATGTGCGGACCCAGCGTCACCAGGATGTCCGCCAGGGCCGGATCGGTGGCGAGGGACTGCCCGCCCGCGACCACGTCGGCGGCGACGTAGGCGACCCCCGCGATCCGGTCCGAATACCGTTCCGCGGCCGCCTTCACCGTGACGCCGCCCATCGAGTGACCGACCAGAATCGCCTTGTCCGCCAGCGAATTCAGGACCGATCCCACGCGGTCGAGATAGGCGGCACCGGTCAATCCCTTGGCCGGGGTGCGGTCCCTGCCGTGGCCGGGCAGGTCGGGTGTCACGACCGTGTGCCCGCGGGATTCGAGCAGCGGCACGATCTTGTACCAGCACCACGCGCCATGGCTCCCACCGTGAATCAGCACGAATGTACTCATGTCGAAGCCCTCAGTTCTTTCCGCGGACGTCGATCGGGGTCAGGTTCCAGGCGGCGACGCGGTGCTCGATCCGGCGTTTGAGGTCTTCCGGATAGCTGGTCGCGAAGTCGCTTCGCAACGGAATGTCCTGTGGTGCAAGGTCGATCGGCCAGGTGCAGTCGAGCAGGACGTTCGCGCCGTCGGCCCCGAGGGCGCGGTGCGGGCCCGGCGGCAGGTAGGGCTGCAAGGGGGCGTTGTAGAAGCCGGGGTAGACGTGAATGTCCCGTGCCGGATGGCATTTGGCCACGATGGCGTGCAGGACGGCATCGGTGTCCATGGGGTCGACATCGGTGTTCACCACGATGACGTAGGGCGTGAGTTTGCTACCGGCCGCGTCGGACCAGATCGTGGCGGCGATGCGCTGCGGGAGTCCCGCGATCGGGGTGTCGGTCGAGACGACGACGGCCATCCCATTACCGGCCCGGGGTACCCCGACCTTGTCGATGGGCAGTCTGGCCTGCAGCAGGGCGCGTTTGAAGTTCGCCGCCATCTGGATCTGCGGGAACACCATGTCCATCGGGATGCCCATGCTGCACGTCGGCAGGATCGCCCGGTGCCGATAGGTGACGGCGGTGACCCGCACGACCGGGGCCGGGGCCGGATCGGAGACCAGGTAGCCCGGGTATTCGGCGAACGGCCCCTCGGGCAGGACGTCACCCGGGGACACCGTGCCCTCGACCACGATCTCGGCATCGGCGGGGACGGTGAGATCGACGGTCTTGCACCGCACGAGTTCGACCGGGCGGCCGCGCATTCCGCCCGCGATGTCGACCTCCGAGACTCCGGGCGGCGCGCCCGGACCGCCCAGGATCGTGTAGAGCGGGTCACCGCCGAAGAACATGGCGTACGGCATGGGCCGGTCCTCGCGGTGGTAGGCGGCCATGATGCGGCCGCCGTGGTTGATCTGCGGATGCAGGGTGATGCCGAGCGCCCGGGGCCCGTGGATCATGCCGCGGTAGATGCCCCAGTTGGTCCAGTCGCTGTCGGGGTCCTTGGTGACGCTGACGCCGAAGGTGCCCAGATACCGGCCGCCGTCACCGGGGTGGCCGTGGATGGCGGGCAGTCCGGTGAGGTCCGCGTCGTCGCCGAGCAGCACGTTCTGCTGGCACTCCCCCTCCGCGACGACGACGGGTTCGGCGGTGCGGCCGAATCGTTCGCGATAGCAGTCGATGATGTCGTGCACATCGGTGTCGGCGGGCAGGCCGAGCGCGATCGCGACACCCGGGAAGGTCGCGAACATGTTGGCCGCCAAGCGCATTCCCGGAATCGAATCCTTGATGCGGCTGTAGATCGGTCCGGGCAGCCCGGATTCGAGGAGGTGGCGGTTGATCGCGCCGGCCTCGAGGTACGGGTCGACGGGCTCGTCGATGCCATGCATCAGCCCAGCGACGGTGAGGGTGTCCAGAAATGCTCGGAAATCGGTGCGGGCGTGGTTCATCGGTCCTCTTCGGGAGTGTGCCAGCGGGCGAAAAGGTGGTGGTCGATGCCGAATTGGTCGAGGATCTTGCCGGCGGTCTGCCGGAGCAGGTCGTCGATGGTCCGGGGCCGGTGATAGAAGGCCGGCACCGGCGGCAGCACCGTCGCCCCGGCAAGGGTGACGGTCTCCATGTTCCGGATGTGGATCAGGTTGAGCGGTGTCTCGCGCACCGCGAGCACCAGGGGCCGGCGTTCCTTGAGGGTGACGTCGGCCGCCCGGGCCAGCAGGTTGTCGCCGTGCCCGGTGGCCACGGCCGCGAGCGTGCGCGCCGAACACGGCACCACGGCCATGCCCAGGGTCCGGAAAGACCCCGAGGAGATGGCGGCGGCCAGGTCGGCGGGATGGTGGACGACATCCGCCAGTGCTGCCACCTCCTCGACGCTCGAACCGGTTTCGAGCCGGATGCAGCGCCGCGCCCCGTGTGAGATGACCAGATGCGTTTCCACCGCCCGGGATTCGGCGAGCGCGCGCAGCAGGGTGATGCCCAGCTGCGGCGCGCTCGACCCCGAGATGCCGACGACCAGGCGGGGCTTGGGTGCGTTCAATCCGTCCCGCACCAGTCGATCGCAGCTATCGCGTATGTCTTTGCGGCACAGACCAGTTCATCGATCGCACACCGCTCGTCCACCGCGTGCGCCATGACCAGTGGGCCCGGCCCCAGTCCGACGGCCGGGATGCCGGCGGCGGTGAACCAGGTCAGATCGGTGGCCGACGGGAACGGCCGCACCTCGGGCACACCCGCGAAGGCGGCGTCGAGCGTCGCCCGTTCACGAGCCGCGCACACCGTCCGGGTGAACGGATGATCCCCGTCGGTGCGCCCGCCCGGATAGTGCATGGGCCAATCGATGCGCGGCGGGTTGGCGCGCAGCCACGGGTCCTGCTGCGCGATGCCGGTGATCGTCTGCACGATCTCCGACTGGATCTCCGCCACCGGTGCCGCAGGCGGATAGAAGATCGCGTAGTCGAGGGTGGTCTCGTCGGGAATGAACGCGACATTGCGACTGCCGCGCGCGCCACCGTCGATCACATCGAGACCGATGGTGAACTGGCCCTTGTCGAACAGCGGATCGACCCGGCTCACCACCCACTCGTCCTCCAATCGGCGCAACCCGTCGTGGATGCGCAGGGCCGCGTCGATCGCGCTGGCGGCAACGGGGTCGCCGGGATGCCCGGCCCGCATCTGGGACCGCATCGACGCGTGCGCCGAACGCCCGGTGACCGTGATGCGCATGACCAGCACGCCGGGAGTCGCGGGCATGACGGTCAGCGGGACGCGGGCGCCGGTGGGCTCGGCGATGATCGCCGCGTCCGCGGTGAAGCCGCGCTCGAGGACCGCGGAGGTCCCCATGTGGTGTTCGAGATTCTCCTCGCCCGCCACGCCCTGCAGGATCAGATCGCCGCGCAGTCGCACCCCGGCCTGCCGTAATGCCATGGCGGCGAAGGCCTGTGCGATCAGTCCGCCCTTCATGTCCACCGAGCCCCGGCCCCACACGTGGGTGTCGTCGACGAAGGCGGTGAACGGATCGTGCGTCCACTGCGCGGTGTCATCGGCGGGCACGACATCGACATGACCGTTGAAGATCAGCGACCGCCCGCCACCACAACCCCGCAGCACCCCGACGACATTGTCGCGGCCCGGCGCCTTGCCGAACAGCTCGGTCTCCGCCCCGGCCTGCCGGTACAGCCCGGCCAGCAACCCGGAGACCTCCGACTCGCCGCCGACCAGGTCCTCGTAGTCCTGGTCCGGATAGGTGGGGTTCACACTGCGGATGGCGATGGCGTCGGCGAGCTCAGCCACCAATTCGTCACGCAGGCCGTCGATCCGAGCGAGCACACGATCCATTGCCTGGGCGTTCACGCGCGCACCTCCTGAGTCTCGGCGGCTGCGGCGAGATCGCCGCTGTCGTGGACGACCGTGCCGCCCAGATAGGTGCGCAGCACCTTGGTGTCCCGCAGGTCGTCGATCGGGCATGTCACCGGATCGCGGTCCACGATCACCACATCGGCGTGGTTTCCCGGTGCGAGCGAACCGATTCCGGGCCAGCCGAGCACCTTCGCCGCGCCCGTGGTCCACATGTGCAGCGCGTCGGCGCGGGACACCTTCTGGTCGGGGCCGTCATTGCGGTGGTCGCTGCCGGCGAACCGGTGTGTGTGCGCGAGTTCGATCTGCTCCCACGGGTTCTTCGGTCCCCAATCCGATCCGCCCGCCAGGTCCAGGCCGCATTCGGTGAGTCGGTGCAGCGGTTCCAGATCGCGCCAGACGTGCTCACCCATGCGCTGGCCGTACATCGTGCCCTTCCCCCACGCGAAGCCCGCACTGGTGGTGACCTGAAAACCGAGGTCGGCGTAGCGGCGGGCCTGCCGCCGCGTGATCGTCATGGCGTGCTGCAGAATCCAGCGCCGGTCGCGGAAATCGTGTTCGCGCACCACGCGTTCGGCGATGTCGAGGAAGTCGTCGTGCTCACGGTAGGCGCCGAGGCACAGGTTCGCGCGAATGTCGTTGGCGGCGCAGAACCTGACGAATGCCTCCTCCTTCTCCAGCGACACGAAGCGCACACCGCGCGTGGGACGGCCGAACGGGTCGGAGTAGGTCTCGTAGGTGGCGAAGTAGCCCGAGAAGCAGGGGCCGCCGGGACTCAGGGTGAGGCCGTCGACGCGCAGCAGATCGTCGTCGAGATCCGAGGCCAGCTCGGCGAGGTGGCGCAGCCGGTCGTCGAACTCGGCGCCGGTCAGCGGATCGAACGGGTAGAAGATGACCGACTCGGCATCCAGCGTCGCCTGGACGCGCAGGGTCAGGGCATCGGTGGCACGCAGATGCCGGTACAGCGCAAGGTGTTCCGGTTCCATGGCGTGACCCTCGTACACGCTGGTCACCCCCTGCGCCGAGTAACGGGCCATTTCGGCCGTCGTCCCGGCGACCGCGTTCGCCATGTCCGGCGGTGGCAGTTTGGTGAGGATCTGACCCCAGAAGGGGTCGTAGGTGTAATAGTTCGTCACGGGTCCACGCAGGATTCCGGTCAGGTCGCCGGAGTCGTTCTTCTCGATCTCGACATCACAGACCCGGTCCGGGATGAACGCGGTGAGCCCGACGGCACGCAGCCCGGCGGTGTTGAACGCCACCACATTCGGCATGCGGGGCGCCCAGGCCTGGATGAGCACCGGATGCGCGTCGGTCGCGGTGTCGAGGGTCCACCGATCGGGCAGGCGTCGCTCGAGCAGATCGCGCTCGGAACGGCGGATGAAGTAGTGCGGCTCGCCCACCGGCGTGCACATGATCCACTGCCCCGGCGGCGTGTCCGCGGCCTTGGCCCGGATCCGCGCCACGATATCGGCATGATCGACCGCGTCGGTCAGATCCACCAGCCCGCCCGCCAGCATCCCGAAGTGCATGACGTGCGGGTGGGTGTCGATGAGTCCGGGCAGCATCACGCCGTCGCCGGCTTCGACGTGCCGGGCGTCCGGTCCGGCCGCCGCCCGCATGGTGTCGCGGTCGCCCACTGCCAGAACGCGTCCTCCGGACAGCACGAGTGCCTCGGCCTCCGGGGTGTTCGGATCGAGCGTGCGTACCCGCCCGGTGATGATCGTGTTGGTCATAGCCGTCCTCCGCTGCCAACCGTTGTGTCTACTGCGCACACCTTACCTCGAGTTTTCTCCATTTGGAGAAGTTTCGTGAATCGAGGTCGACGGTACGATGACCTCCATGACGACGTCCGTGCGCGAGCCGCGGATGGCCCGGGGGGCCGCCCGCCGCGAGGCCCTGCTGGAGGCCGCGATCCGACTACTGGCCCGTGAAGGCGCCCGCGCGGTGACCCACCGCGCCGTCGCCGCGGAGGCGGGAACCACCCACGGCAACGCCCGCTACTACTTCGGCACGCTCGACCAACTGCTCGACGAAGCCCTGCGCCAACTGGCCGCCCGGCAGATCGACGAGGTCCGCGCCCTGTTCGATGGCTTACCCGATGTGGATGTCCCCCAACGAATTTCACGCCTCGTCGACTATGTGACCGGAACCCTGGCCGGCGACCGTGATGCCGCCGTCGCCCGCTACGAGTTCTTCCTGGAAGTCGCCCGCCGCCCCACCCTCCGGGCCAGCCTCGACGAATGGGGAGCCACCCAGCGCGCCGCCTTCGCCGGCGAACTCCGCGGCGCCGGAGCCGCCGACCCCGAATCCGCCGCCGCCGATCTCCTCACCCTCGTCAACGGCCTGATCCTCGAGCAACTCGCTCTGCCCGACGACGATTTCGAATCCGCCCGCCTCCGACCGGCCATCGCCCGCTTCTTCCCCTGAGGCCGTTGCCGCGGCATCTGACATCGGCGCGGGTCATCGCCCTCGACGTCTCCGACAAAAAGCTGAAGTTCGCGAAATCCGTTGGGGCACAGGAGGCGGTGTTGTCGAACGACCGGGCGGCCGAGAACGTCCCCAAGATCACCGGCAACGCCGGGGAGCCTGGTGCTGGATTTCGTCGGCTACCAGCCGACCGTCGACACCGCGATGGCGGGAGCGACGGAAAGTCTACGGCGCGAGTCGGATTCGGTATCAGGATCGGTCTCGCGCACGAGGGTGTCCTCGAGATCGCGACCGAGCGCTTCGGTCTCGACAAAGGCCCGGAAGCGTATCGGCGGCCGGCGGCGGCACGATGCACGGCCGCGCCGTCATCGTGCCCTGATACCGCCGCCTGCGCGGGCTACCGGTCGGCGGTGAGATGGACGGGCAGCGAGGCGTGTCCGTTGGAGATGAAGCTGGGCAGTGCGGGGAGTTCATTCTCCGGGACGGCCAGGCGCAGGTCCGGGAAGCGGTGGAAGAGCTGCGGGAGTGCGATATTCGCCTCCAAGCGGGCCAGGGGCGCGCCGAGGCAGTGGTGGACGCCGTGACCGAAAGCCATGTGGCTCTTGTTCTCCCGGGTGAGGTCGAATTCGGTGGCGGTGTGGCCGTGTACCTTCACGTCGCGGCCGGGGGCGGCGTAGCAGACGATGATGGGGTCGCCCTTGGCGATGTGGACGTCCTCGTAGTCGATGTCCTCGACGGCGAACCGCAGCGGGGCGTGCACGACCGCAGTCTCGAAACGCAGTGACTCCTCGACCAGTTCGGGCCAGGCGACCTCCCCGGCGCGCAGCGCCTTCAGCTGATCGGGGTGCCCGAGGGCGGCGGTGATGGCCTGGTCGAGCAGGTTGATGGTGGTCTCGTGGCCCGCGCTGATGACCAGCAGCAGGGTGTCGACCAGTTCCTGTTCGGCCAGTCGCGAACCGTCCTCGTCGTCGCGGGCGGCGATGAGCGCGCTGGTCAGGTCGTCGCCGGGTTCGGCGCGTTTGCGGGCGACGAGTTCGCCGAGCAGATGGTAGAGCTCGAAGTAGTTGGCAGCCGCTTCCTCCGCGCCGAGGGTGGTGTCGAACAGCCCGTCGGCGCAGACCCGCAGGCCGGGCAGCATTACGTCCGGGACACCCATCAATTCGGAGATGACGCGGATGGGCAGCCGGTAGCAGAACGCCTCGCGCAGGTCGACCACCTCACCGGCCGGCAATGCGGCCAGCGTGTCGAGCAGTTCCGCGGTGATGGCCTCGATCTGCGGCTGCAGGGCGGCGCTGCGGCGCGCGGTGAAGGCGGGCGCGACGAGCTTGCGCAGTCGCCGGTGGTCGGCGCCATAGGCGGTGAACATATTGTTCACCGCCACCCACGCGAACAGCGGCCAGTCGGGCTGCACCTCACCGTTGATGAACGCGGGCCAGTGCTGACGCGCGTCCTTGGACACGCGGGCGTCGGTGAGCAGCAGTTCGAGCAGGCGGGTATCGGTGACCGACCACGCGCGCACCCCACCGGGCAGCTCCACCAGGGTGGCGGGCCCGCGCTCGCGGAGCCGGACGATCTCGCCCTGGGTGTCGACGCCGGTGGGGTCGAGGGTGATGGGTTCGGCGGTCATCGGTGTTCTCCTCAGTTCACGTGCATGGGCAGGGCCGGCGGGAAAACGACGGGGAGTGCGCTCAGCGCGCGATGGAAAGGCCCTGGCCGCCAGATCAATTCGGCATCGGGGACGGCGAGCCGCAGTTCCGGCAGCGCGTCGAGCAGCTGGTCGATGGCGTCCTGGGCGATGAGGTAGGCCGGTGACCGGGCCGGGCACGCGTGCGGTCCGACGCTCCACGCGAGATGCGCGCGGTTGTCGGTGAATTCGCGCGCGCCGACCGCGGGATCGTTGTTGCAGGCCGCCATGCTCACCACCACCGGCTGATGCGCGGGCAGCCACACGCCGTCGACGAGAATCGGATGCCGCGGATAACTGACGCAGTAGTTGGCGCCGGGCGGGTCGGTGAACAGCACCTCGTCCAGGGCGCCGCGGGTGGACAGGCTGCCGCCCAGCAGGTTTCCCGCGAACCGGGTGTCGGTGAGCATGAGCCGCAGGGTGTTGACGATGAGGTTCTGCTCGGGTTCGATGCCCGCGCCGTAGAGGGTGACGATCTGGTGGATCATCTCCTCGTCGGTGAGCTCCGCCGGGTGCGCGACCAGCCGCGACACGACGTCGTCGCCGGGCTGGGCGCGTTTGAGCACGACCAGCTCCAGCACGGCCGAGGTGATCATCTGGTTCCCGGCCTCGGCGTCGACACCCTCCCAGATCGCCGCCTGGCCGGCCGCGATGCGCTGCCCGATGGCCGGCGGGCAGCCCAGCAGTGCGTTGACCATGTGGAACGCGAGCGGAAACGCGTACTGCGACACCAGATCCGCGCTCCCGTCCGCGCAGAACGCGTTGATCAGCGGTACCGCGACCCGTTCCACTGTGGCGTGCAGGGCGTGCGGATCCACCGCGTCGAGTGCGGCCACATTGACCGTTCGGTACCGCCGATGATCGGATCCACTGCTGCGCAGCGCATTGGGCCGCCATTCGAGCATCGGCATGACCGGGCTGTCCGGCGGCGCGGTGCGCTGCCATACGCGCGGATCGGCGGGAAAATGCTCCGGGTCGTTGAGGATTCGCAGTGCGGTTCGGTACCCGATCACCAGTGTGGCCGGCACGCCCGGCGCCAGCTCCACCGGCGCCAGCGATCCGAATCGCGCCCGCAGCTCACGATAGATACGATGTGGATCCGCCGCGAACTCGGCCGAGTACAGCGGCACGCGTGATTCTCCACCCACGGCCTGTGCCCCATCGGCAACGCCGCCATGCGTCATAGCCAGTCAATTCTCTTGTGCTCCAGCCGATCCCGGGACCGGCCTCGGCCACCGTAACAGAGGAACCGGCCTACGCGACGGCAACGAGTCAGAACGGCGAACTCGCGCTCGGCGCGGGCGGCGAGGTGGCCGCCGGCCGCGCCTCAGCCGATGATCATGTCGGCGGCAGTGCGCAGTCCCGCCGCCGCGAATTCGGGGATCCGGGTGTCGTCGAGTGCGGTCCCGATCAGCATCCGGCGCTGCCCGATCATCCGCTCCACTTCGAAACGTGCTGTGACGGAGAGGATGTCGCGACAGAGCGCGGCGCCGGACTCGTCCAGGCGCGCATTCCCCACGAGCCCGGTCAGGTGGTCGCGGCGCTCGGGGGTGGCATGGCGCAGGGCCAGGGCGAGCAGGACGGTGTGCCTGCCCTCGCGCAGATCCTGCAGGCCGGCGTGGCCGACCGGCTCGACGTCGTGGAAGACGTTGCGCAGCTCGTCCTGCAGCCGCGCGGCCTCGCCCAGCGGGCAGGCGTAGGCGGTCAGCGCCCCCATCACGTCCGCGTCCGCGTCGGCGAGCGCCGCGCCGACGTGCAGGGGCCGCTCCACCATGTCTGCCACGGTGCGATAGCGCAGGATCTCCAGCGCCTGATCCAGATCCGAGGTCGGGCGGCCGCTGGTGACCAGTTCCAGGTAGCGGCCGTAGTTCACCTCGGTGCGCAGGGTGTCGAGCACCGCCGCGGCCGCCGCGCTCTGCGCCGGGGAGAGTCCGGCGCCGTGCAGCAGCTCCTGGGCCCAGCCCAGGCCGCAGTCGCCGAGGACGATGGCGCTGCGCGCGCCGAACCGTTCGGCCGCGTGCCCGTCCCGGACCCGCCGGCTGCGGTCGGCGGCGATGCGATGCACGGTGGGCCGCCCGTCGCGGGTGTCGCGATCGTCGAGGAGGTCGTCGTGGATCAGCGTGGCGGTGTGCAGGAGTTCGACCGCGGCCGCGGTCCGCACCACCGCGTCCGGCAGTTCGATCCCGCCGCCCGCGTACCAGCCGAGGACACAGAACAGGGACCGGATCCGGTTCCCGCGGGCGAACAAGAAGGAGCGGACCGCACCCACCACGTCCGCGGGCAGCCGGCAGGCCGCCGCCGATTCGGCCTTCCGGTCGAGGAATTCGTGCAGGGCGGCATCGATCCGCACGCGAATCGCGCCATGGTCGAGGGGAGAATCGGTCACGGCCGACACCGTCATCACAGTCTCCAATCCCGTGCGCCGAAAACGTCGAACAACTCCGCCGCGTCCGGCCGGGCCGAACGGGACTGAAACCAAAGAGATTGTAATGGATATCACGGAGGTGGGTAAACCGGCACCGCGCCACGCCAGGCGACACACCGATCCCGGCACGTCACGAATCCCTTTGTTGCACAAACCAATAGGCGCACTGATGATCGTCCGACCGCCGAATCCCGCGCGTCATCGGACCAAGCGTCCGGAACACGAACGGACGGGGGTGGGTCGGCACGCCCGATCGCCGACGTGCAGAATCGGACATATGCCTCACTCGAATCCGATCAGCGCCTGGAAATCTCTTCGCGAAGGCAACGAGCGTTTCATGCGGGGCACCCAGGTCCACCCCAGCCAGGGTGCCGGTCACCGCGCCGAGCTGGTCGGCGGCCAGCACCCCACCGCCATCCTGTTCGGCTGCGGCGATTCCCGGGTCGCCGCCGAGATCATCTTCGACCAGGGCCTCGGCGACATGTTCGTGGTCCGCACGGCCGGGCACGTCATCGACAGCTCGGTGCTGGGTTCCATCGAATATGGCGTGCAGGTCCTCAATGTCCCGCTGATCGTGGTGCTCGGCCACGACAGCTGTGGCGCCGTCAAGGCCACCCTCGACGCGCTCGACGGCGGGGCGGTCCCCGGCGGGTTCATCCGCAGCCTCGTCGAACGCGTCACCCCGTCGATCCTGCTCGGCCGCCGCGAGGGCCTGAGCACCGTCGACGAGCTCGAGGCCCGGCACGTGGCCGAGACCAGCCGCGTGCTGATGGAGCGCTCGCAGATCATCTCGCACGCGGTCGACTCCGGCCGCTGCGCCATCGCGGGCGTCACCTATCAGCTCGAGGACGGCCGCGCCCACCTCAACCAGGTCATCGGCAATATCGGCGAACAGCCCTGAAACCTGCCGCGCGCGGATTCGACACCGTGGCAGGTTTCCCGAACCCCCAGCGCTGCAGCCCTTCTCGACGTCACGGGTGCACGCCGACCGCCTGCACCCGATCCTGACGGCGCGCGAGCATCGCTATGAGCACGACCATGGGGACCGCCGCGGCGAGTGTGACCCAGCCGGTACCCAGGTTCAGGCCGTCGCTGCGGTCGGAGGCGAGCCAGTCGGTCACCGAGGCGCCCAGCGGGCGGGTGACCACGTAGGCGGCCCAGAAGGCGAGCACCGGATCGATCCCGCCCCAGCGCCAGGCCACCGCCGGCACCGCGATCGCGACAGCGAACAGCAGTGACGACACCAGGTAGCCCAAATGCAGTGTCGCGGCGGTGAAGTCGCCGGCGACGGTGCCGAGCGCGAAGGTCACCACGACCGTGGTCCAGTAGAAGCCTTCGCGCCGGCGGGTATCGATACTGTGCACGTCCAGGGTGCCCTCGACGCGGTACCAGAGCAGCAGCACGCCCGCGAGCAGGGCCAGGAACAGCACGGTCGAGATGCCCAGCGGAATTCCGACCACGAAATCCACGATGTCGGCGACCATGGTGCCGAAAATGGCCACCATGACCACCGCGGTCCAATAGGTCCAGACGCGGTAGCGGGGTGCGCGGATCTGGGCGGCCAGGCTCACGGTGAAGAGCACCATCGCACCGCCGACCGCCAGCAGCGGCGGCAGGTGCTTGACGAGGAAGTCGGAGAAGGTCTCCCCCATTCCGGTGGAGAGCACCTTGATCACCCAGAACAGCGCGGTGATCTGCGGGACCTTGACGGGCAGCCCGGACCGGGCCGAATCAGGAAGTGTCACACGGTTTGTCACGCCGACACTGTGCCGCCCGGCCGCTGAGAAACCGCTGTGAAGACCACCCTCCCGCCGCGGCCGCGGGCGTCGGCCCGCGGCCCCGAGGGCTTACGCGTGGTAGGGGTGACCGCCCAGCGAGGCGGTGTAGACCGCGACCCGGGAGCGGGCGATGCGCAGGTTGGCACGCTCGGATTCGGTGAGGTGGTGGCGCGCGCGAACCCGCCGCGCGGACTCGCCGAGCACCGACAGGACGGTCAGCGGGGTACGGGTACGCGGAAATGCGATGACGGCCATGAGAGAACTCCTTCGGAGGATCGGCCCGCCACGGAATTCCGAATGCTTCAGGAAGCGCTCAGTGCGCGGCAAGCCGGGAACGACAATGGTTTTCGAACCGGACTGGGATACGGACTATCGCCGGAACTCATTCGCCCCTCACCTCCTTGCCGCCGGGACGCACGCGCGTCGACCACATCTACGGGTGTCGCACCTGGCGGAGGGGAAAAACAATGCCACGACCAGTGACATTGCGGGCACCCCTCTCGTCAGAGCTTCGGCACTGCACGACGTATCCCTTCACGGGAAGCCACTTCGGATCACCCCTTAATCCGGGGAGATCTGTCCTAACCCTGGGCGTCTCTCGACGTCGTCGGATCAGTGGCCTGTGTTCGTACAGGAGCCTCGCCTAGCGAGGTGCTGACCGACCCATACTGAACCCGGGGACGTGACCGAGTCAAATTACTCGGCGCTCGAAGTCGTCGATTTCACCACCCGCAGCTGGGCCAGCTTCCCTTCGGACCCACCGGATCCGTTCCATCGCAACGAAATTCGGCCAGGACCTCGGTTCCTTCCGCTGCGCCTTCCAGCGCTGGCACGGCCACCCGCCGGCGACCCTGGATGCCGCGTCCGCACCCGGAAGCCGCAGCGCATGGGGCGTGATCTGACCCACATCGTCAGCGGAGACCCGCGTAGGCTCGCTATCCTGTTCGAGATGCGGCGGTGGGGCTCGCCGCTCCGAATTCACGGAACAACCGCGGCCACCGGCCGCCAACAGTCCCTACCCCACAATGACACCCTCGGGGTGCGCTGGAGTAGGAGACGCGTGTGAGCAGTGAGCTGGATTCGACCCATGGTGTCGAGACCTTCGAACCGATCGACCCCGATGTCGATCTGCATCAGCCCGGGCAGCCACAGGAACTGTCGCGATCGCACGGTGCGATCCTGGCTGTGATCTCGATCGGCGGGGCGCTCGGCGCGCTGGCCCGATACGGGCTCGCGCTGGAGTGGCCCACCCCGGTCGCCGGGTTCCCGTGGGCCACCTTCCTCACCAATGTGGCCGGCTGCTTCCTCATCGGCGTGCTGATGGTGATCGTCACCGAGACCATCACCGCCCACCCGCTGGTCCGCCCGTTCCTCGGCGTCGGCATCCTCGGCGGATTCACCACCTTCTCGACCTACGCGAACGAAACTCGCGGACTGCTGCAACCGGGCACGGTCGCAACAGCATTCACCTACATGGCCGCCACCCTGGTGTGCGCGTTGCTGGCAACCCTGGTCGCGGTCCGTCTCACCCGCGCGGTCTGCACCCACCAGATCGCCCGACGCCGGGAGGCCACCGCATGACCGCGCTGCTCGTCATTCTCGGCGCGATGGTCGGCGCCCCGGCGCGGTATCTCACCGATCGCGCCATCCAGACCCGCCACGACAGCGTCTTCCCCTGGGGCACACTGACGGTCAACCTCACCGGCTGCCTGGTCCTGGGTTCGCTCACCGGCGCCGCGGTCTCGTCTCCCACCTACGCGCTCGTCGGCACCGGATTCTGTGGCGCACTGACCACGTACAGCACGTTCGGCTACGAGACCATTCGTCTCGCCGAGCAGCGCTCGTATCTGTACGCCACGCTCAATGTCGCCGTGAGCATCATCGCGGGGCTCGGCGCGGCGCTGCTCGGATACACCACCGCCCACGCACTGGGGTAGCGCGGCAACGCATCTCGATCGACACAGGGCGTAGCAGGACATGTCCACCCCTGCGGAACTCGTCGGCCTCTGACCTCGGCTGCGCCGTTGCCCGACGCCCGCCGGTCACGGCGTGTTGCCGATTCCGAGGGAGGCGAGGATGTCGGCCGCACGGTCGACGAACAGCAGGTGGCCCGCACCGGGCACGAGGTGCAGCCGGGCGTCCGGGAGCGCCGCGGCGAGCCGGCGGGCATCGTCGGCGGGGACATTGCCGTCGGCCTCACCGTGCCAGACCTGCACCGGCACGGTCACGTCGGACAGCCGGAATCCCCATTCGCGGGTGAAGACCAGGCGAATGTCGGAAGCCAAACCGCGGCTGCCCTGCTCGAAACTGCGCCGCAGATTGGCCTCCAGCTTGTCGGCCAGCTCGGGATCGCCCTCGACCCGCTCGCGATCCACGTCCGCCATCTGCGCAACCAATCCCGCGACCCCCTTCTGCCGGCGGATCACCAGCGACATCTCCATCGCGATCGGATACACCAGAAAAGGGGCCCGCCGCAGGACATTCAGCCCGCGCCGACGCCGGCGCGCCACCGGATCGAGGTCCGCGGCGTCGGCCTGTTCACCGAGCGGCGCGGGCGCGGAAATGAGCGCCACACCCGTAACCCGGCCGGGCAGCCCGGCCGCGACGGCCAGCGCGAACGGCCCGCCACCACTCACCCCGATGACCCCGAATCGCCCCAGCCCCAGCCGATCCGCCAGCGCGGCCACCGTGCCGACCCAGTCCGCCACCCGCTCCCCCGCGGGCAACGACGATTCCGCCATTCCGGGCCGATCGACCCCGATGACGCGAATTCCCGCCGCCACCCCGGCCGCATCGAAAGCCTCACCCTCCAAATGTGTTCCGGGCACGCCGTGGCAGTACAGAACCGGTATTCCCGCTCCCGCACCGTACTCGGCATAGCTCACCCGGCAGTGCGGCAAAGCAATCGTTCGCGACGCAGCGGCACTCACGCCGAGCAGCCTAGGCCAAACCCGACCCCCGCAGGTCGAGCAACCATGTTCCACACCTGCCGGGTCGCGGCGCCCTCGGTTCCTGCCCCTGCCTTTCCTGCGGCCACTGACGGTCGGGTGGACGGTGCGCCGCTGGGAGGCGCTCACTCCCCTGGCGCTCACCTTCGCCGAACTCGTGGCCCGGCGGCCTCGCAGCGATCCTTCCGGCCCTGCTGTGATGGATCTTCCGACCCGAGCGATCTCCCCGCTACAGATTCACGACGTCTGACCTGTGTTGTTGCCAGATCTGCGGAACGCCTGGACTATCGAAGGGGACGGGCTCGACGTGGTCGAGAAGTGTTGGGGCAGGGTGGCCCACGAGTGCCATGTGGTGAAACTCAATGGGCTGACCTGTGTGTCGCTCTTGTGCCACCGTGCCGGACCGGCCCACAGCGAGATGGTCGCCGCCGAATGAGCGAATACATGGCAATCGCTGTGTGGTGCCGTTGCACCGCCTCGCTCTGCGCCCGGCACCGAGCCCGGCAGTGGAATTCGGCACGGAAGGATCGAAGGCGATGACCGACATGATGATCGACCCGGCGGCCGCGCGTACCCAATTCGCCCGCCCCGGGGCGGCGGCGCCCGCCCCGATACCGGCGCGCGGCGAAATCTCCGGCCCGGCCGCCGTCTGGCAGCAGGCGAAAACGGTGCTGGTGACCCGGACCACCGGCCCGCGCCGGCTGGTCACCGTGCCGCGGCTGGTGGTCCCCATCGGTGACAACGGTCTCGCCTTCCGGACCTCGTCGTTCTCCACCGAGGCCGAGCAACTCGCCGAGGACGGCCGGGTGCTGGTGCAGCCCGGCGACTGGCGCGGCAATCCCAAACTCGGTTCCCGCCAGCTCCAGGGCACGGCCCGCCTGCTGAGCACGGGCACTTTCGTGCCCCGGGTGCAGGCCGAGATCGAGGCCAAGTACGGGTGGCGCACCGCCCTCGCCCGGGCCGCGCACCGCCTCGCCAACGGGAACGCGCCCTATGGCAACCTCATCGTGCTGGTGACCGTGTTCGAACCCGGCCCGCTCGCCCTGCCCCCGATCGACTAGCCCGCTGCCACACGGGGTTTCACGACCGACCACTGGGTCACCGGCAGCTGTGGCCGCCAGGCGGTGAAGCCGCCCAGCGGCTCGGCCCGATACACCTGGAAACGGCGCAACGCACCGCCGTGCCGCTCGGCCAGGCGCAGTAGCAGCACATCGGATTCGGCGGTCACCGCGCTCGCGACCAGCCGGCCCCCCGGGCGCAGCCGCTCCCAGCAGGCGTCGAACATGTCGTCCTGGGTGAGCCCGCCGCCGATGAACAGCGCATCCGGCGCGGGCAGCTCCGTGAACGACTCCGGGGCCGCGCCACGCACCTCGACACCCGGAACACCCAGGGCCGTGGCATTGGCCGCAATCTGCTTGCGGCGGCTCTCCATTCGCTCGAAGGCGACGGCGCGGCAGGCCGGGTTCGTGCGGCACCACTCGATGGCGATGGTGCCCGAACCGCCCCCGACATCCCACAGCAGTTCACCCGGCGCGGGCGCCAGCGCCGCGAGCGTGAGCACCCGCACCTCGGCCTTGGTGAGCTGGCCATCCCCGCCGTACACCTCGTCGGGCAGGCCCGGCATCCGCGTCAGGCGCAGCGAAACCCGGTCGGCGACACCATCGATGGCCACGACGTTCAGCGCATCTCCGGCCGGGTGGTCCCACCGCGCGGCGGTACCGCACACGATCCGCTCGTCCGGCCCGCCGAGTTGTTCCAGCACGGTGAGCGCCGACCCCCCGAAGCCATTGCGCGCCAGCAGCTCCGCGACCCGCGCCGGAGTGTGCTGGTCGGAGCTCAGCACCAGCACCCGGCGCCCGCCGGACAATTCCGGGAGCACCGTCTCCACAGGCCGCCCGACCGCGCTCACCACCGGCGTCTCGTTGAGTGCCCAGCCCAGCCGTGCGCACGCCAGCGACGCCGACGACGGCTGCGGCAGCACCCGCAGGGCCTGCGCTCCAAGCAGTTTCGTCAAGGTCACGCCGATACCGAAGAACATAGGGTCGCCGCTGGCCAGCACACCGAGCCGCCGCCCCGCGTACCGTTCCAGCAGCCCCGGCAGCGCGGGCACCAGCGGCGAAGGCCACGGCACCCGCTCCGCCCGCGCCGCATCCGCGGGGATCAGCACCAATTGCCGTGCGGAGCCCAGCAATACCTCACACGCGGCGATCTCGCGCCGCGCCGCGCCGCCCAGACCGTCCCAGCCGTCAGCACCGATGCCGATCACCGGAATCGGCACCATCGGGCGTGAGGTTCCGGTCATCGCGGCATCCGCCGCCACACCGAGTACGGCACATAGCGCATGGCCACGAACAGCAGCCGAATCCGCCGCGGCACCGCCACATCCCGCACCCGCCGATACAGCCCCGCCACCACCGCGTCGGCCACCTGATCGGGTGTGCTCGACAGCGGCGCGGGCTCCATCCCGGCCGTCATCCGCCCGATGACGAATCCGGATCGCACCATGAGCAGGTGAACTCCGCTGCCGTGCAACGCCATCTGCAACCCGGACGCGAACCCGTCCAGACCGGTCTTCGCCGAGCCGTACACGTAGTTCCCGCGCCGCACCCGCACACCCGCGATGGAACTGAACACCACGATCTGACCGTCGCCCTGCTCGCGCAGCAGATTCGCCAGACTGGTGAGCACGCTCACCTGGGCGACGAAATCGGTCAGCACGATCTCGACCGCGTGCGCCGGATCCTCCTCGGCCCGAGCCTGATCCCCGAGAATCCCGAACGCCACCACCGCCACGCCGATGCGCCCGTGCTCGGCGATGATCTTCTCCAGCAGCGGCTGGTGCGACGCCATGTCGTCGGCGTCGAACTCGACGCAGTGCACCGCCGCCGCCTCGGCGATCAGCAACTCCTTCATCTGTTCCTGTAGCTGGTCACTGCGGCGCGCCGCCAGAATCACCACCCGGCCGGGCGACAGCCGTCGCGCCACCTCCAGCCCGATTTCACTCCGCCCGCCGAGCACCAGCACGACGCCCTTGTCGACGTCCCGCGATCCGAAACCCATGGCCCACAGTTTGCCACCCGGGCACCACTGTCCGGTGCTGCCGAGGCCGGATTGCTAGCGTCGGATCATGACCAGCACCGCCGCACGCCCGGAACTGTCGCCCGCCGCCGCCGACTTCGTCACCGAACGCCACCTCGCCACCCTCTCCACGCTGCGCGCCAACGGCACCCCGCATGTGGTCGCGGTCGGGTTCACCTGGGATCCCGAGGCCGGCATCGCGCGCATCATCACCAATGACGGGTCGGTCAAGGTCAACAATGTGCGGCGCTCGGGCTACGCGGCGGTGAGCCAGGTCGACGGCCCGCGCTGGATCACCCTCGAGGGTCCCGCCACCGTGCTCGACGACCCCGATGCGGTGGCCGACGCGGTCGAGCGCTACGCCGGGCGCTACCGGCAGCCCCGGGAGAACCCGACCCGCGTCGTGATCGCCATCGCTGTGCAGCGCGTGATGGCCAGCAGCGTCTTCAAGGGCGACACCGCCGGGCACTGACACCGATCCCGGTTGGTGCGCGACCGATTGCTTTGCGGCACACGGCACGTCCAATCTCTCGAGTGCGCACCAGAGAGGGAGAGCCATGTCCACGCTCCGAGAAGTGTTGCAGGCACACGTCGAGGACGGCGGTGTGCCCGGCGCGGTCGGCCTGATCGCGCGGGGCGACCGGGTGGAGACCGCCGCCGTCGGCCTGGCCCACGCGGGCGGGACGGTCCCGATGGCCGCGGATTCGCTGTTCCGCTGGGCGTCGATCACCAAACCGCTGACCGCCGCGGCCGTGCTGATGCTCGTCGAGGACGGGGTGATCGGGTTGCACGACCCCATCGCCCCGTGGCTGCCCGAACTCACCCACCCGCGCGTGGTCCGTACCCCCGGCAGTCCCCTCGACGAGGTGGTGCCCGCCCATCGCCCGATCACCGTCTTCGACCTGCTCACCTCCCGGGCCGGCTACGGCTGGGCCTCCGATTTCGAGCTGCCCGCGGTCCAGGCGCTGTTCCCCGTGCAGCGCGACGGCCGGGAACCGCAGAGCTACCCGTCCATGGACGAGTGGCTCGCCGAACTGGCCGCGCTGCCCATGCTGGCCCAGCCGGGCACCGCATGGCTCTACGACACCTGCTCGGTCCTGCAGGGCGCACTCGTCGCCCGCGCCTCCGGCCGAACCTTCCCTGACTTCCTCGCCGAGCGGCTGTTCGAACCACTCGGCATGCAGGACACCGGTTTCACCGTCCCCGCCGCCCACCGCGACCGCTTCACCAGCTACTACCGCCGCGGCGACACCGGCCTCGAACTGGCCGACGCCCCCGACGGCCAGTGGAGCACGCCACCGGCCTTCCCGCTCGGTCACGGCGGCCTCGCGGGCACCGCAGGCGACTGGCTGCGCTTCGCGCGCCTGCTGCTCGCCGACGGCGTCACCCCGGAGGGCCGGAAACTGCTGTCCGCCAATGCGGTTCGCCTCATGACCACCGACCACACCACCCCGGCCCAGCGCGCCCACGGCGATCTGTTCCTGGAGGGCCAGGGCTGGGGCTGCGGCGGCACGGTCGACATCGCCCGGCTGGAGCCGTGGAACATACCGGGCCGCTACGGCTGGGTCGGCGGGACCGGCACCTGCGCCCACATCATCCCGGCCACCGGCACCGTCACCATCCTCCTGACCCAGGTCGGTGTCGACAGCCCGACCCCAGATACGACCATGCGCGACTTCTGGCGCCACGCCGCCACTTTCGACGCCGACGCTGCCCACTGACCCGAAATCGGGTGGGGGTGGATCTATAGGCGGGTCAGTCCGTGGGGGCGGTTGTTCATCGACTCGCAGCCGTCCTCGGTGACGATCACGATGTCCTCGATGCGCGCGCCCCAGGCCCCCGGGAAGTAGATGCCCGGCTCGATGCTGAAGGCCATGCCCGGCGCGAGGACCAGGTCGTTGCCGGCCACGATGTAGGGCTCCTCGTGCACCGACAGTCCGATGCCGTGGCCCGTGCGGTGCACGAAGTAGTCGGCCAGCTCGGCCGCGGCCAGCACATCGCGGGCGGCGGCGTCGATGGATTCGGCGGTGACGCCCGGGCGCACGGCGGCCACCGCGGCGGCCTGGGCGCGTTCCAGTTCGGCGAACTGCGCGGCCACCTCCTCGCTCGGCTCGCCCAGCACGTAGGTGCGGGTGGAATCGGAGAAGTAGCCGGGCTCGACCGGACCGCCGATATCGATCACCACCACGTCACCCGGCTCGATAACGCGGTCCGACACCAGGTGGTGCGGGTCCGCGCCGTGCGGGCCGCTGCCCACGATGACGAAATCGGCCTCGGTGTGGCCCTCCTCGACAATGGCGGCCGCGATATCCGCGCCCACCTCGGCCTCGGTGCGGCCGGGACGCAGGAACTCGGCCATGCGGGCGTGCACCCGGTCGATGGCCGCGCCGGCCCGGCGCAGGGCCTCGATCTCACTGGGGTCCTTCACCATTCGCAGCACCCGCAGCAGCGGGGTGGCCGAAACCGGTAGCGAGCCAAGCTGATCGGCGATGGGCAGCAGGTGCAGGGCGGGCATGACATCGGTGACCGCCACCCGCGCACCGGCATTGAGCACGTTCCGGACAATGCGATACGGGTCCACCCCGTCCACCCAGTCCACGATCTGCAGCCCCAGCTCACCGGCCGCCGATCCCTTCAGCGAGGCCAGCTCCAGCTTCGGGATCACCACCGAGGGCGTCTCCCCGCTGGCCGGGATCACCAGACAGGTCAGTCGCTCGAAGGACTGCGCCCGCGACCCCATGAGGAACCGCAGGTCAGGACCCGGTGTGATGAGCAACGCGTCGAGATGAGCGTTGCGCGCCAACTCGGCCGCCCGCTCCAATCGTGACCCGTAGACCTCCGCTGCGAACCGTGACTCGTCATGAGCGCTCATGCCCACCGACGCTACTCCCCAACCCCGCCACCCTCCAGCCACCGCCGAACTTCGCACCCCCACCACTGTGTGCCACCACCGGACCACGCCCCGAGCCCCTGCCGCTCAGCAGGTTTCGCCCAACTCGCGAACGTCATATTGTTTCAACCGCACCGACCCGACTCGACGCCAACTCCGACGAGCAATCCCTGGGCGGCGTGTGGACCGGGGCCAACAGCCTGCGCACCTACCACCCACGTCGTGGAGCACCGGTCCGGACTCCGCGGCCGCAGGGCGGCGAGGTATCGGCGTCCGACGAGCGCGGAGACGAATTCCATGCGCCCGACTACCCAACCGCGCTGCGCGGACCTGTCGGCCGGTCCCGGTAGGGTCGACCGCTATGAGCACCCCTGCCGCCGGTCCGCTGCTGCTGCTCGATGGGGCCAGTCTGTGGTTCCGGGCGTTCTATGCGATCCCGGAGAAGATCACGGCACCCGACGGGCGGCCGGTCAATGCGCTGCGCGGGTTCACCGACATGGTCGCCGCGCTGGTCAAGCAGCATGCGCCGAGCCGGTTGGTGGTGTGCCTGGACCTGGACTGGCGGCCGCAGTTCCGGGTGGACCTGCTGCCGTCGTACAAGGCCCATCGGGTGGCCGAGGATGCCGGCGAGCCGGTCGCCGGGGTCGTGGCCGAGGAAGTCCCGGACACCCTCACCCCGCAGGTCGACATGATCATGGAGGTGCTCGAAGCCGCCGGCATCGCGACCGCCGGGGCCGAGGGCCTGGAGGCCGATGATGTGATCGGCACCCTGGCCACCCGGGAAGGCACCGACGAGGTGATCGTCGTCAGCGGCGATCGGGACCTGCTGCAGCTGGTCCGCGACACCCCGGCACCCTCGGTGCGCGTCTTCTACGTCGGCCGCGGCCTGGCCAAGGCGGAGCTCTGGGGTCCGGCCGAGGTGTCCGCCAAATACGGTGTGCCGGAAGAGAATGCGGGCCCCGCCTACGCCGATATGGCCACCCTGCGCGGCGACGCCTCCGATGGCCTGCCCGGCGTCGCGGGCATCGGCGACAAGTCCGCCGCCCAGCTCATCTCCCGTTTCGGCTCGGTGGAGGCCCTGCGCGCCGCGGCCGCCGACCCGGACTCCGATCTCGCCAAGGGTGTGCGTGCGAAACTCGTTGCCGCCGACGACTATCTGAAGGCCGCGGCCCCCGTCGTCCGGGTCGTCCGGGATGCCGACGTCGCACACTCGGGCCCGGACCTGCTGCCCGTCACTCCGGCGGACCCGGATCGCCTCGCGGAACTGGCCACCGTCTACAACGCCGAGAACCCCGTCAAGCGGCTCATCACCGCCATGGCCACGCGCTGATCAGTGTCGTAGCGGGCCCACGGGCCAGGTCTCGGGCTTGCCGTCGAGATCGGTGATGGCGGCCTCGGTGAAATAGCCGTCCCGCAGATTGCGCAGGGTGATGTGGGTGGTACCGGTGGCGGTGTTCCCAGCGGCGCAGCTCGGCTGGCACACGCGCCGGTACTCGGTGCCGTCGCCCTCGGCGGTGTCGGGACCCCAACTGCTCCAGGTGATGTCGCGGACGCTGAGCCCGCCGTCGCCACATGCCAGCACCATGGCGGCAGGCTGCACATCGGCCTTGTTGGTAATGCAGTCGTTGACCACGGGACCGGTTGCCTCGGCGCCCGCGAACGGCGCGGATGCCAGCCCGGCGCTCGCCACGGCCACCACGGTCGCGGTCCAGCCCACGATATGAACAGTCGAATTCATCTTGCCCCCCGATCACGATCAACGAGAAGATTTCGGCCCACTGTACTCGTCGGCGACGATCAGCCAACCCCTGGCAAACGCGAGAGCCCGGCCGCGATCGTCCGATCACGCCCGGGCCCAACACAATTGGCCAGATTCCCCCGCCCGAAAAAAATCAGCTGGGGCGGCCGACCTCGTAGGTGCCGTCATCCTTGGTGATCTTGATGGTCACCTTCTTGCTCTCGCCACCCACCTTGAGGGTGCAGTCGAAGGTCTTGTCGACCTCGACCTTCTGACCCGACGGGCAGCTCACGTCCTGGACGTCGTCGATGCCGTAGGAGTCCTTGAGCACCTTCTGCACCCCGGACTGCACGGCCTTGTTGTCCAGCTGGTCCTTGCTCAGCAACCAGGCCAGACCACCGCCGGCCGCGGCCAGCACCACCACGACGGCGACCACGATCCCGATGATCAGACCGGTCTTCTTCTTGCCGGCGGGCGGCTGCTGCGGCTGCGGCCACTGCTGGCCCGCCTGCTGGTTCCAGTCCTGCTGACCCGGCTGTCCGGGCTGACCCTGCTGCGGCCACTGCGGCTGCGACTGCCCCCACTGCTGGTCGCCCTGCGGCTGCTGCCACTGCGGCTGGCTCTGCCCCCACGGCTGCTGCACCGGCTGCTGCGGCTGCGACTGCCCCCACGGCTGCTGCGGCTGGCCCTGCCCCCACTGCTGGGCCGGCTGCTGCTGTTGCGACGGGTCGCCCCACTGCGTGGTCGGCTGCGCGGGCTGCTGGCCACCCCACTGCTGAGTCGGTCCGGCGCCGGGCGCGGGCTGCTGGCCGCCCCACTGCTGCGTCGGATCGTTGCCTCCCCCTTGACCAGGGGCGTCATTCGGTCCGTACGGGCCGCTCATCTGCTTGCCTCCAATAGCAATCCGTTGTACTCACGCTAGCCCCCCGAGTGGGAACACGCTCGTGTTCCCACTGCGGTCGGTACATCCAAGAATCAAAGCACAGTCGTATCTACTACGCCGCGTCCACGGCTACGACACCCCGGCGGATGGCCCGCACCGCCTTGCTCGCGGTGGCCGCCACCTCGAGGTCGTCGGCGGTGCTGTGAATCTGGTCCAGCAGATCGATGACCTGGCGGCACCAGCGCACGAAATCGCCCGCGGAGAGCGGGTTTCCGCGATCGCCGCTGGCGAGCAGAGCATCGGCGAGATCGTCGCCGCGGGCCCAGGTGTAGACACCCGTGACGAAACCGAGGTCGGGTTCCCGGGTGGGCTGCACCCGGTGCCGGGACTCGTCGGCACGCAACTGCGACCACACCTCGATGGTGGCGTCCACGGCCCGGCGAATCGGCGCGGTCGGGCCCGAAGCGCCCAGGTAACCGCCCTCCTGCCGGGATTCGTACACCAGGATGGACACCACCGCGGCCAGCTCGGCCGGGCCGAGCCCGCGCCACAGTCCCTGCCGAAGGCTTTCCGCCACAACCAGATCCGCCTCGGCATAGATGCGGGCCAGGCGGCGGCCGTCCTGGGTGACCTCGCCGTGCTCGACGTAGCCGCGCTCCTCGAGCAGCCCGAGGATGCGGTCGAAGGTGCGTGCCAGGGAGTTGGTGGTGGCCGCCACCTGCTGGCGCAGGTGCTCGGTCTCGCGCTCGACCCGGTTGTAGCGTTCGCCGATACGCGCCAGCTGCTCCCGGTCCGGCCGCGAGTGCGCCGGATGATTGCGCAATGCCCGCCGCAGGGTCTGCAGCTCGCGGTCGTCGGCGGCCTTGGACTTGCCGCCGCCCTGCCGCCCGCGCCGCGGCGCGGTGATGCCGGTGCTGCGCAGCGCGGACGCCAGGTCACGGCGCACCCGCGCGGTGCGGTGGTCGACGTGCTTGGGCAGCCGCAGCCGGCCCAGCGATTCGGCCGGGGTCGGGAAGTCGGCGGCCGAGACCCGGCCCGCCCACTTGTCCTCGGTGAGCACCAGCGGACGCGGATCACCCGGTGTCGCATCGGGTTCCAGGATCACGGCCAGACCCTGGCGGCGTCCGGACGGAATCACCACCACGTCCCCGCGCCGCAGTGCGGTGAGCGCCGACACCGCGGCCTGCCGCCGGTCGGTGCGGCCCTGCCGTTCCAGGTGCCGCTCCCGGTCCCGGACGCGTTCGCGCAGCTGGATGTATTCGAAGAAGCTCTCGTCGCCGAGCTGCGAGCGCAGCTTGCGGAGCTGGGCCTCGTTGCGTTCGATGCCCCGCACCAGGCCCACGACCGACCGGTCGGCCTGGAACTGGGCGAAGGACCGCTCCAGCAGCGCCCGCGACTCCACCGCGCCCATGCGATCGACCAGATTGATCGACATGTTGTAGCCCGGCCGGAACGACGACCGCAGCGGATAGGTCCGCGTCGAGGCCAGACCCGCCACCGCGCTGGTGTCCACCTCCGGCTGCCACAGCACCACCGCGTGGCCCTCGACGTCGATCCCGCGCCGCCCGGCCCGCCCGGTGAGCTGCGTGTACTCCCCCGGCGTCAGCTCGGCGTGACTCTCGCCGTTGAACTTCACCAGCCGCTCGAGCACCACGGTCCGCGCCGGCATATTGATGCCGAGAGCCAGTGTCTCCGTGGCGAACACGGCCCGCACCAGCCCGTGCACGAACAGTTCCTCGACCGTGTGCCGGAAGGCGGGCAACATGCCCGCGTGGTGCGCGGCGAAACCGCGGTGCAGCGCCTCGCGCCACTCCCAGTACCCGAGTACCTCGAGGTCACTGCGCGGCAGGTCGCCGGTGTGCTTCTCGATGATGGCGTCGATCGCTTCACGATCGTCCTCGCGCGAGAGATCCAGCCGCGAGCGCACGCACTGTGCCAGTGCCCCATCGCATCCGGCGCGGCTGAAGATGAACGTGATCGCCGGCAGCAGCCCCTCGTCGTCGAGCCTGGCGATCACCTCCGGCCGCGGCATGGGCCGGAACGAGCGCCGCGGCCCACCGCGACCACGACCCGGCACCGCCCAATTGTCCATCCGGTCAACGGCTTCGCGGTGCTTGATGTAGCGCTGCAGGTCCCCGTCCACGATCACCTTGGCGTCGCTGGACTTCGGGTCGAACAGGTCGAACATGCGCCTGCCGACCATGACGTGCTGCCACAGCGGTACCGGCCGGGTCTCGTCCACGATCACCGCGGTGTCACCGCGCACGGTCTCCATCCACGCGCCGAACTCCTCGGCATTGGAGACCGTCGCGGACAGGCTGACCAGGCGCACCTCCGGCGGCAGGTGCAGGATGACCTCCTCCCACACCGCGCCGCGGAAGCGGTCGGCCAGGTAGTGCACCTCGTCCATGACGACGTACGAAAGCCCGCGCAGCGCATCGGAACTCGCGTACAGCATGTTGCGCAGCACCTCGGTGGTCATCACCACCACCGAGGCGTCGGGGTTGATGGACTGGTCGCCGGTCAGCAAGCCGACCTCGTCGCGACCATAACGTTCGGTGAGATCGGCGAACTTCTGGTTCGACAGCGCCTTGATGGGCGTGGTGTAGAAACACTTCCCGCCCGCGGCCAGCGCCAGATGCACCGCGAACTCGCCGACCACGGTTTTGCCGGCGCCGGTGGGCGCGCAGACGAGCACACTGTGCCCGCCCTCGAGCGCCTCACACGACTGCCGCTGGAACGGATCGAGCTCGAATTTCAGTTCGGTGGCGAATGCCGCCAGTTCGCCAGTAAGCGACCTTGATGTCACTTTTCAGAGAGTATCGGAGTAATCCGACACGCCTCGCGTTGTTTTCTCGAGAGGTGTGGCGGCCACCGGTTCCGCGGTCGGCACCGGAGTCGGGGCGTCGACACCGCCGGGCGCGGTGTCCAGTGGCGACGCCTCGTCGTCGGCCAGCTTGTCCCAGGCCTCCGCATTGCGGGCCCGGCGCTTGTCGTTGAGGCGCGCGAACTGCACCGCGATCTCGAACAGCAGCGTCAGCGCAAGCGCCAGCGACAGCATGGAGATCGGGTCCTGCGGGGTCACGATGGCCGCGAACACGAACAGGCCGAAAATCAATCCGCGCCGCCACTTGGTGAGCCGCTGATAGGTCAGCACCCCGAGGAAGTTCAAACCCACGATGAGCAAAGGGGTTTCGAAGCTGACACCGAAGATGACCAGCAGCTTGATGATGAAGCTGAAGTACTGCGCACCGCTCAGCGCGGTGATCTGCACGTTGTTGCCGATGGTCATCAGGAAGCTGAGCGCGTGGGCGACCACCCAGTACGCCAGCACCGCACCGGTGACGAATAGCGCCGCCCCCGCCGCCACGAACGAGACCGCGTACTTGCGTTCCTTGGCGTACAGACCGGGCGTGATGAACGCCCACAGCTGATACAGCCAGAACGGGCTGGCCACCACCACACCCGCGGTGGTGCCGACCTTCAGGCGCAGCGTGAACTGCTCGAAGGGCGCGGTCGCCAGCAATCGGCAGGCGCCGTCGGTGCTCAGATTGGCCCGCGAGGAGGCGGGCAGATCACAGTAGGGACCGCGCAGGATCTCACCGAGACTCTCGATCCCGAAGATCGAATGCGAGTACCAGAAGAACCCGAACAGGGTGCCGATCGCGACCCACGCCAGCGCGATGAGCAAGCGCCTGCGGAGCTCCGAGAGGTGCTCCACCAAGGACATGGTGCCGTCGGGGTTCGTGCGGCGCTTGCTGCGCCGGGGATCGAACGGGATGCGCATGTGTGTGTGACTGCCTCCGCCTTGCGGCCAAAGAAGACGCGGGCGCGACTGCACGCCCCTGAAGATCCGGAGTAACCGGACCCGGACAACGCCTCATCCGGGATGAGCGGCGCTCATCCCGGCTGGTCGTGGCCTCAGGCCTTCTGCTGGTCGTTCGGCTGCGGCGTGGGCTGCACCGGCTGGGCGGGCGGCAGCTGGGCCGGCGGCTGCACCGGCTGGGCCTGGGCCTCGGGAGCGGCCTCGCCCGTCTTGCCCTCGTTCTGCATCTGGCTGACCTCGGTCTTGAAGATGCGCATCGAGCGGCCCAGGCTACGGGCCGCGTCGGGCATGCGCTTCGAACCGAAGAACAGCAAGAAGATCAGCACGACGATCAGCAAGTGCCACGGGCTGATGGCGCCTGTCATTCCATTACCTCCAAAGACTCTGGTGAGTCCGATGCTACCGGACCCGCATATCGCGAAGCTTGTTGTCAACCCTTGTCCGCCGCGCCGTCACGCGCGGCGTCGGTGAGCTGTTCCAGCAATTCCGGGCCCGACCAGGTGCGCCGGTCGCCGTTCTCCGCAGCTGACACGAGTTCGATCAGCTTCTGGTTCACCGGCGTGGGTATTCCTACCATGGTCCCGAGACTCACGATTTCACCGCACAGCCAAGGGATTTCGGTTTTGCGCCCGGCGGCCAGGTCGTCGGCCATGGACGAGCGGGCCACTGGATCGACTGCCAGCACCTTTCCGGCAATCCGGCGGAAGACGCCATCGGGCACGGTCAGCAGCCGGGCCATCATTTCCGGCGGCAGCGGCGTGAGCCGCGCCGGGCGGATGCGGGCCGCCGCCATCACGTCCAGGGCCTCCCGCTGGGCCAGCGCCAGGCACCGGCGGTAGTCGCGGGCACCGAGCTCCTCGCGCAGCGGGCGGCCCGACAGCGCGTTGATGGGGTTGTTCAGGTTCAGCAGCAGCTTCGCCCACTGGATGGGCAGCAGATCGGCATACCGTTCGAAGCCCAGACCGGACTTGGCGAAGACCGGGCCGAATCGGTTGAGCACCGGGTCGTCGGCGACGTCGACCGTGCCCGCGGTGCCGCGGTGGAAGCGGCCCTGACCGTGATGAACGACATTGAACATGACCATCCCGGCCAGCACCACACAGGTGGGCAGGAGCTCGCGGATGACCGCGTCGTTGCCGATGCCGTTCTGCAGGCTGATCACCACCGTGCCGGGCCGCAGCAGGCCGGCCAGTTCGGCGGCGGCGGTGGCGGTGGCCGCGGATTTCACGGTGATCAGCACCAGATCGGCATCACCGGCGGGCTCGGTGACCGCGCGGAAGTCGTCCGGTTCGACGCGCGCGTCATTGCCGTCCAGATCGGTGAGCCGCAGCCCGAAGGTGCGCAGTTCCTCCACCACGCGCGGCCGTCCGACGAAGGTGACCTCGGCCCCGGCCGCGGCGAGCCGGCCGCCGACGTAGCAGCCGATGCTGCCCGCCCCCAGCACCGTCACACGGAAACTCAAGCGGGACCGACCCCCTCGAGCCCGGCGTAGGCGGCCAGCGCCGAGCTGGACCGCTCGCGCACCGCGGTCACCAGTTCGGCCGGGCCGAGCACGGTGACGCCGGCGCCGAAGCCGAGCAGCAGCCGCGCCATCCAGTCCAGGGTGGCGAAGCGCATGGTGGCCTCGACGCTGCCGTCCGGGTGGGCGGTGACGCGGTGCATCGGGTACTGCTCGAGCACCCAGGCGTAGTCGGGGCGAATCAGCAAGCGCGCCAGCGGGACCGCGGGATCGTCGACGAACAGGTCCAGGGCGGCGGTCTCGTCCGCGGCGGCCTCGGCGGGCGGGCGGGCCGGCTCGTCGAGTTCGGTGGCCTCCTCGATGCGGTCGAGGCGGAACAGGCGCACGCCCTCGGCCTGCCGGCACCACGCCTGTAGGTAGCTGTTGTTGTCCACCAGCACGATTCGGATCGGGTCCACGATGCGCTCGGAGACCACGTCGCGGCTCGCCGAGTAGTAGACCAGGCATAGCGCGTGATCGTGCTCCAGCGCGGACCGGACGGTCGCCACGGCGGGGGCCTCGACCGGCACGGGGAGCGGCGGTCCGGCGAATTCCCGTCCGGTGATGGCGGATTCGATCTTCGCGATGGCGGCGTGCGCCGCGCTCGGATCCACCATGCCGGGCAGGTCCGCGATGGACCGCAGCGCCACCAGCAGCGCGGTCGCCTCCAGGGAGGTGAGCCGCAGCGGTCGGTCGATGCCCGCGGAGAAGGTGACCTCGATGCTCTCCTCGGAGAACGACAGGTCGATGAGATCGCCCGGACCGTATCCGGGCAGGCCGCACATCCACAGCTGGTTGAGGTCGGTCATCAGCTGCTTGGAGGACACGCCGAGTTCGGCCGCCGCCTCCGCCGCACTGATGCCCGGATTGGCCTGGAAGTACGGAATCATGTTGAGCAGCCGGGCCAGCCGGGTCGAGAGCCGGCTGGTGCTGGCCGCCGCGCTCCCCCGCCGGTCCTTCGCACCATCGGAAGCCCGTGCGCCGTCACCGGTTCCACCCCGGCGCGCGCCACCGGCGTCGATCACATTGTCTCCCCGGCGTTTCCGCGACGCACCCTCGCTCATGCCGACACCTCCGTCCGCTCCAGCACCGACTTCAGGCGCGCGATCACATTCTCGCGCAGGTCTTCCGGGGCGAGCACCAGGGCGTCCGCACCGAGTCCGGTGATGAGCCGGGCCAGCCAGTCCCGGGATCGGATGGGCACCTCGACGATCGAGCCGGAACGTCCGCCGAGCGCACGCTCCTCCATGACCGGTCCGAGCCGGCGGATCTCCTGCCCACGGCCCTCGGCCACCCACACCGTGGCCGAGCCGCTGATCGGCGTCTGCGCGGTGACCTCGGCGACCACGGCCCGCAGGTCCAGGTCCTCGGGCTTGTGCACCGCGTTGGCCGGGCCGTACTCGGTGACGTCCTCGTCGATGCGGGAGATGCGGAACACGCGCTGCGCGTCACGGACATTGTCGTGCGCGACCAGATACCAGCGGCCGTGGTGGGTGACCACACCCCAGGGCTGCACGTCCCGTTCCACCGGATCCCCGTGGGACTGCCGGTGTTTGAACGTCACCGCCCGTCCGGCGTCGATGGCCGCGAGCAGTTTGCCGAGCACCGGTTCCGAGCCGCGGGTGCGAGCCGGGACCGCGGGCACCGCCGACACCCCGGCGTCGGGCTCCACGTGAATACCGGCCGCGCGCAGCTTGAGCAGTCCGCCCTCGGCGGCCGCGGCCAGCTCCGGGGACTCCCACAGCTGCACCGCCACCGCGACCGCGGCGGACTCCTCGCTGGTCAGATCGATATCGGGCAGTTCGTACGCATCCCGGTTGATGCGGTAGCCCTCGACACCCGAGTACCGGCTCACCGGACCGATTTCCAGGGGTATGCCCAGATCGCGCAGCTCGTTCTTGTCGCGCTCGAACATCCGGCTGAACGCCTCGTCGCTCGCGGACTCCTCGTACCCGGCGACCGACTCCCGGATGCGCTCCGCGGTCAGGAACTGCCGGGTGGACAGCAGCGCGATAACAAGATTCATCAACCGCTCGACCTTGGATATCGCCACCCCGTAGAGAGTAATGGGCGCGTAGGCGATGTGGAGCACGGGCGGTCGCGTTTTACCCCCTATCTACCCACAGCCAGCCGGAGACAAACGCGGAACGGGCCGCGAACCGGAGGGTTCGCGGCCCGTTCACACTGCTCACATGGAGGCGATGAGGCGATCCACGCGCTCGTCGACCGAGCGGAACGGGTCCTTGCAGAGCACCGTGCGCTGAGCCTGATCGTTGAGCTTGAGGTGGACCCAGTCGACGGTGAAGTCGCGGCCCGCCTCCTGAGCGGCGGTGATGAAATCGCCGCGCAGCTTGGCGCGGGTGGTCTGCGGCGGCGTGGTCACCGCCGCGTCGACCGCCTCGTCCTCGGTGATCCGCTTGGCCAGACCCTTGCGGGCGAGCAGGTCGAAGACGCCGCGGCCGCGCTTGATGTCGTGGTAGGCCAGATCCAGCTGGGCGATCTTGGGATCGGACAGCTCCATGTTGTAGCGGTCCTGGTAGCGCTGGAACAGCTTGCGCTTGATGATCCAGTCGATCTCGGTGTCCACCTTGGCGAAGTCCTGCGCCTCGACGGCATCCAGGGTGCGGCCCCACAGATCCACCACGGCGTCGACCTGCGGATCGCGGTCGCGATTGCGCAGGTGCTCGACGGCGCGAGCGTAGTACTCACGCTGGATATCGAGCGCCGAGGCCTGCCGGCCACCGGCCAGCCGCACCGGACGACGGCCGGTCAGATCGTGCGACACCTCGCGGATGGCACGAATCGGGTTGTCCAGAGCGAAGTCTCGGAACGCGACACCCGCCTCGATCATCTCGAGGACCAGCGAGGCCGTGCCCACCTTGAGCATGGTGGTGGTCTCGGCCATGTTCGAGTCGCCCACGATCACGTGCAGGCGCCGGTACTTCTCGGCATCGGCGTGCGGCTCGTCGCGGGTGTTGATGATCGGCCGGGAACGGGTGGTCGCCGAGGAGACGCCCTCCCAGATGTGCTCGGCCCGCTGCGACAGGCAGAAGGTGGCCGCCTTCGGCGTCTGGAGCACCTTGCCCGCACCACAGATCAGCTGGCGGGTTACCAGGAACGGCAGCAGCACGTCGGAGATCCGGGAGAACTCGCCGGCGCGGACCACGAGGAAGTTCTCGTGGCAGCCGTAGGAGTTGCCCGCCGAGTCGGTGTTGTTCTTGAACAGGTAGATATCGCCGCCGATACCCTCCTCTGCCAGCCGCTGCTCGGCGTCTATGAGCAGATCCTCCAGGACCCGCTCGCCGGCGCGGTCGTGGGTGACCAACTGCACCAGGCTGTCACATTCGGCCGTGGCGTACTCCGGATGGGAACCGACATCGAGGTAGAGCCGGGCACCATTACGAAGGAACACGTTCGAGCTACGGCCCCAGGAAACTACCCGGCGGAAGAGATACCGGGCCACCTCGTCAGGACTCAACCGACGGTGACCGTGGAACGTGCACGTCACCCCGAATTCGGTCTCGATCCCCATGATTCGTCGCTGCACCCTATCGACATTACAGCGGAGTTGTCGCCGGTAACGGGCTTGTCGGACAGCTGATGCAAACGTATTCACAACGATTTAGCACGGGATGCAACGTTGCACGCGCTCTACCCTGCGAAAAAGCAAGGCTCCTTTGCACTCTGCTATTGAGAGTGCAAAGGAGCCTTATCCCGAATAGCGGGATTTGCCTACGCCGGCGCGGGCCCTATGACGGGTCCCCGCTCGACGGCTTCTCGGCCTCGGCCGCCGCGTTCGCGGTCGGCGCCTTGCCGGTCACCAACTCCTGCAGCGCCGCGCCCTGGATGCGGCGGAACGCCCGCCGCGGCCGGGACTGCTCCAGGGTTGCCACCTCGAGCGAGCCGGAACCCATGGAGCGCTGCTTGTCCTTGTCGCCCTCGGGGATGGCCTTCTGCAGTGCGGCCACCGCCGTGGCGATGGCCGAATGCAGATCCAGGCCCGGCTGGTAGGAATTCTTGAGGGCGGTGGTGATCGGCTCGGTGTTGCCGCCCATCACCACGAACTCCCGCTCGTCGACGATGGATCCGTCGAAGTTGATGCGGTAGAGCACCGAGTTCGAGGACTGCTCCGGATAGCCCACCTCCGCGACGCAGATCTCCACCTCGTAGGGCTTGAGCTGGTCGGTGAAGATGGTGCCGAGGCTCTGCGCGTAGAGATTGGCCAGGAAGCGGCCGGTGACATCGCGGCGGTCGAACTGGTAGCCGCGCAGATCCGCCTGCAGGATGCCCCCGCGGCGCAGCGCCTCGAACTCGTTGTACTTGCCGACCGCGGCGAACCCGACCCGGTCGTAGAGTTCACTGATCTTGTGGAGGGTGGCCGAGGGGTTCTCGGCCACGAACACCACACCCTTGTCGTACACCAGCACCACGACACTGCGGCCCCGTGCGATGCCCTTGCGCGCAAGTTCGGTCTTGTCGCGCATGATCTGTTCGGCCGACGCGTAATACGGCAGTGTCATGCTTCGCCGATCCCCTCTGCCGCCAGCGCGGCCCGCTCCTCCACCATCGCCCGCGTGATCTCCTTCAGGCGCTCCTCGGTCACTTCCTCGGAGCCCTCGGCGTCGATCACGATCGCGGTCGGGTAGATGTTCCGCATCGTGTCGGGCCCGCCGGTGGCGGTGTCGTCGTCAGCGGCGTCGAAGAGCGATTCGATCGCGATCCGCAGCGCCCGGTCCTGATCGATCCCGCGCGCGTAGGTCTTCTTCAGCGACGACTTGGCGAACAGTGAACCCGACCCCACCGCGGTGTACCCGAAGCGCTCTTCGCTGCGGCCGCCGACCACGTCGTAGGACACGATGCGCCCGGACTTGTCCGGGTCCGACGCGTCCGGGTCGAAGCCGACCAGCAGCGGCACCACCGCGAGACCCTGCAGGGCCGCGGGGAGGTTGTCGCGCACCATCTTCGACAGCTTGTTGGACTTGCCGTCGAAGGTGAGGGGCACGCCCTCGATCTTCTCGTAGTACTCGAGTTCCACCGCGAACAGGCGGATCATCTCGATCGCCATGCCCGCGGTGCCGGCGATGCCGGCCGCGGAGTAGGTGTCGGTGATGTACACCTTCTCGATGTCACGGCTGGCCAGCAGGTTGCCCTGGGTGGCCCGGCGATCGCCCGCGATCAGCACACCGCCGCGGTAGCTGACCGCGACGATGGTGGTGCCGTGTGGCGCTATGTCCGACGGCACGCCCGGATTGGGGTGCGTGCCGTCGGATCGGATTCCGTTGCCGGGCAACATTTCCGGAGCGTGCAAACGCAGGTACTCGGAGAAAGAGGATTGGGCGAACCCCAACTGGAGCCGCAGGGGGTCACCTTGGGTCACTGGCCGCCCTTCTGCACGTATGCGCGGACGAAGTCCTCCGCGTTCTCCTCGAGCACGTCGTCGATCTCGTCGAGCAGGTCGTCGGTTTCCTCCGCCAGCTTCTCGCGACGCTCCTGTCCCGCCCCGCCGTCGCCGACCGGGCCCTCGTCCTCGTCGCCGCCACCGGCGCGCTTGGTCTGCTCTTGTGCCATAGCAGCCGACCTCCTCTGTGATCATCGGCGAGCACCGGAGAAGATCCGATGCTCGTCCCCCAACACTACCCACCAGCGGGGACAACATGCCGGATTAAGCGTCATTGTGCTGTTGCCGCGATCTCTCCGCCGCCATGTCGCGGACACGAAAAAGGGGTACGGGATTCAGGTCCCGTACCCCTTCCGCATGGCCTAGTGGGTCAGCTGCTGGACCAGTTCCGAGGCGGTGTGCACGCCGTCCAGGAGTTTGCCCACGTGGGACTTGGTACCGCGGCGGGGCTCCAGGGTGGGGATGCGGACCAGGGAGTCGCCGCCCAGGTCGAAGATGACCGAATCCCAGCTCGCGGCCGCGATATCCGCGCCGAAGCGACGCAGGCACTCGCCGCGGAAGTAGGCGCGGGTGTCGGTGGGCGGGTTGGTCATGGCGTCGGTGACGTCCTGCTCGGTCACCAGGCGCTGCATGGAGCCGCGGGCCACCAGGCGGTTGTAGAGGCCCTTGTCCAGGCGCACATCCGAGTACTGCAGGTCGACCAGGTGCAGTTTGGGGGCGGCCCAGGACAGGCCCTCACGGTTGCGCATGCCCTCGAGCAGGCGCAGTTTGGCGGTCCAGTCGAGCAGGTCCGCGGTTTCGAGGGGGTCACGCTCGAGCAGGTCCAGCACGTGGGCCCACTTCTCGATGACGTCCTTGGTGCGCTCGTCGTCGTTTCCGGTGCGGTCCATGAACTTCTCGACCCGGTCGAGGTAGATGCGTTGCAGCGCAAGGCCGGTCAGTTCGCGGCCGTCCGAAAGCGCAACGGTGGCACGCAGAGTCGGGTCGTGGCTGATGGTGTGCACGGCGGTGACCGGACGGGCCAGCTGCAGATCCGAGAGGTCCTCGCCGGCCTCGATCAGGTCCAGCACCAGGGCGGTGGTGCCGACCTTGAGGTAGGTGGACCATTCGGCGAGGTTGGCGTCGCCGATGATGACGTGCAGGCGGCGGTACTTGTCGGCGTCGGCGTGCGGCTCGTCGCGGGTGTTGATGATGCCGCGCTTGAGGGTGGTCTCCAGGCCGACCTCGACCTCGATGTAGTCCGCGCGCTGCGACAGCTGGAAACCGGGCTGGTCACCGGACTGGCCGATGCCGACCCGGCCCGAGCCGCAGATCACCTGGCGGGACGCGAAGAACGGGGTCAGGCCCAGAATGATCTGGTTGAACGGGGTCTCTCGGCTCATGAGGTAGTTCTCGTGGGTGCCGTAGGAGGCGCCCTTGCCGTCGACGTTGTTCTTGTACAGCTGCATGCGCGGGGCGCCGGGGACGCTGGAGGCGAAGCGGGCGGCGGCCTCCATGACGCGCTCACCGGCCTTGTCCCAGATGACCGCGTCCAGCGGGTCGGTGACCTCGGGGGCGGAGTACTCCGGATGGGCGTGGTCGACGTAGAGGCGGGCTCCGTTGGTGAGGATCATATTGGCCGCGCCGACCTCGTCGGCGTCGATCACCGGCGCGGGCCCGTTGAGCCGGCCGAGATCGAAACCGCGCGCGTCGCGCAACGGCGATTCCACCTCATAGTCCCAGCGTGTGCGCTTGGCGCGCGGCACGCCCTCGGCCGCGGCGTAGGCGAGCACCGCCTGGGTGGATGTGAGAATCGGGTTGGCCGACGGCTCGGTAGGCGTCGAAATGCCGTACTCGACCTCGATTCCGATGATGCGCTGCATGCGATCGAGCCTAGGCGAAAGGCACGCCCGGACGCGGGTGGACTGTCCGGGTTGGGGTCATTCGCTGGTCGTAGCCGGGGTCGTTCTCCCGGGCGATCCGCGCCGAACTGCGGCGACGGCACAATGGCCGGCATGGTCGAATCGGCTTCCGCCCCGCGCCCGGCGCTCGCGCCCACCCCCGCCGAGGACCCGAATCCCGTTTCCGCGCAGCCGCGTTCGGGGCGGCTGGCGGCACTGGACGTGCTGCGCGGCATCGCCATCCTGGGGACGCTGGGCACCAATATCTGGATCTTCACCAATGCCGAAGGGCTGCTCGGCTATATCGCGCGCAGTGACGAACCGCACGGAGCCTGGCTGTGGACCGAGCGGTTGCTGCAGCAGCTGGCGCAGGGGAAGTTCCTGGGATTGCTGACCATCATGTTCGGCATCGGGCTGGCTATCCAGCAGCGATCGGCAGTGCGCGGCGGCCGGGCCTGGCCGGG
This sequence comes from Nocardia sp. NPDC059229, assembly GCF_042754165.1. NCBI lineage: Bacteria > Bacillati > Actinomycetota > Actinomycetes > Mycobacteriales > Nocardiaceae > Nocardia > Nocardia sp. NPDC059229. The sequence continues at coordinate 14,132 of NZ_JBHZAK010000002.1, read as the reverse complement.
CGGATATCCGGTCCGGGCCGGGCTGCTGCTGCTCGACGGGCTGGTGAATTTCTTCTTCGTCGCCGAGTTCGACGTGCTGATGGGGTACGCGGTCACCGGGCTGGTGGTGGCGTTCATCCTGGCGACGAGCCCGCAGGCGCAACGGCGCTGGCTGATGATGGCGGCGGGCATCCACCTGACCATGCTGTCGCTGATCGCCGTGGCGATCGTGCTGGGCCCCGGGGGCGGAGACGGCGGGCACCGGCCGCTGGATCCGAATCCGTATGCGGACGGGTCGTTCTGGGATCTGGTGGCCTTCCGCTGGGATCACGTGCTGCTGTTCCGGCTGGAGCCGATCTTCATCTTCCCGATGTCGATCGCGCTGTTCCTGGTGGGCGCGCGGCTGTTCCGGTCCGGGGTGTTCCGGCCCGAGGGCGCGCGAATCCGCAAGCGCCTCATGGTGATCGGGTTCGCGGTCGCCGCACCTATCGACCTGATCCTGGGCCTGACCGGCGGCGACCTGATCCTGGTGACCCGCTACGGCACCGCGCCGCTGGTCTCGCTCGGCATTCTGGCCCTGGTCGCGGAGTGCTACGCGCACCGCCCGGACCCCGGGTTCGTCGCGCGCCGCTTCGCCGAAGTGGGCCGAATGGCGTTGAGCTGCTATATCGTTCAGAATTTGGTGTCGGGATTCCTGTGCTACGGCTGGGGTCTGGGGTTGGCGAGCCTGGTGTCGGCGAATGCGCGGGTCCCGTTCACCGCCGGGATCTATGTGCTGGTCTGCGCGCTCATGCTGGTATTCGCCCATGTCTGGCTGCGCCGCTTCGACCGCGGGCCGGTCGAGTGGCTGTGGAACCGCAGCTACCGCGCGCTCACCGGGCGCGGGAGCCGCTGATCACTCAGCGACCGTCCGAGCCTGTCGCGGAGGCAGGCAAGGCGGATTCGGTTGTGCTGGTTACACCACCCGCGCGGCATCCGCGCGGGACAGCAGTTCACTCACCACGGTGTCGCGGGTGAGCGGGACATCCAGACTGCGGGCGTTGCCCTCGAGCAGCGCCAGGACCGATTCGGTGAGGATGCCCTCGACTTGCTCGGAGGACAGGGTGGGGGCGGCGCGCCAGCTGTTGACTACGCCGTCGACGAAGCCGACGGTGCCGAAGGCCATGGGGCGGGCCCGATTCCGGTCGATGCCGAAGCGCTCGAGGGCGTCGGCGAACAGGTCGGCGAGCCGGCCGCCGATGCGGTCGCGAGCACCGGCCAGGGCGGTCGAGGCCTCGCCGTGCGGATCGCCGGCGGCCAGGAAGCGGTGTAGTTCCGGGTGGCGTTCGACCCAGCCGACGTAGCTGCCGACCGCGCCGCGCACCAGGTCGCGGACGGTGCCGTCGGGGTGCAGGCGCGGCAGCAGTTCGGCGGTCAGGGATTCCAGGATGTGGCGGCGGATGGCGTCGTCGAGGTCGGCGCGGCCGTCGAAGTGCCGGTAGACGACCGGGCGCGGGACCTGCAGGCGGTCGGCGATCTGCTGGACCGAGATCTCGGTGCCGTTCTCCTCGATGACGGCCAGCGCTGCATCGAGCATGTCGGCACGGCGCTGGGCCTTGTGGCCGTTCCAGCGGGTGCTGCGACCGTCGGCCGCCCGCTCTCGGTCCCGGAGGGAGGGCTGCGCGGGTCTGCGTCGGGTGCCGGTCACGGGCCTCACGATACTCACCTCACCGTTGACCGAGACAGTATGTAGCACTAATCTGAGTGTAACAGCCCGTATCAGTAACGAATCAGGAGCTGTCATGGGCGACAACGCCGTCTCCGCCCCCACGGCCGCCGCACTGTCCAGCCGTGAGTCCTTCGCTCAACGCTTGCTGACCGGATCGGTCAAGAAGACCTACGACCCGGTGGTCGACATGGACTGGGACGCCCCGCTGGATCCGGACAAACTCTTCCTGCCGCCCGAGGTCGTCTCGCTCTACGGCACCCCGCTGTGGGAGGGCATGACGCCCGCGCAGCGCCGCGAGCTTTCCCGCGAGGAGCTCGCCAATGTGCTGTCGGTCGGGATCTGGTTCGAGAACCTGCTCAACCGGCTGCTGCTGCGCGAGCTCATGGCAGGCGATCCGACCTCCCGGCACGCGCACTACACGCTCACCGAGATGGGTGACGAATGCCGGCACATGATGATGTTCGGCAAGGTCATCGAGCGGATCGGCACGCGGCCCTACTGGCCGAACCGGTTCGAGCGCTGGACGATCAGCGCCCTGCAACGGTTCCTGCGGGGCTCGATGGTGTGGGTGGGCGCCCTGGTGGGCGAGGAGATCTTCGACGCGCTGCAGCGCCGCACCCTCGACGATCCACAGCTGCAGCCGCTGGTGGCGCGGGCCATGCGGATTCACGTCACCGAGGAGGCCCGGCACATCGGGTTCGCGCGCGCGGCCCTGGCGGACCGGGTGCCGACCATGTCGAAGGCCGAAGTGCAGTACACGCGACTGTGTGTCGCGGTCGCCGCTCCCCTGTTGGTCTACCTGATGACCAACTGGCACATGTACGTCCGCGCGGGCATCGAGGACGGGCGGGCGGCCCGGAAGGTGGCCCGCGCCAACCCGCATTCGCGGCGGGCGCTGGGGCTCGGCGCCGCGAATCTCGGTGCGTTCCTGGACGCGCAGGGGCTGATGGGGCCGATCGGCAAGCGTCTCTGGCGGCGGAGAGGGCTGCTGTGAGATTCCGGCGGGCCCGGCACGACTCCCCCGCAGCGGCCGACCCGCACGCCGGCTTCACCGAACCCGAAGCGGCGCCGGACTATTCGGGGCCCGCACTGCTGGACTCCCCCGGTACCGAGGTGGCGGTGCGCGTGGCATTGACCGGGCATCTCGATCCGATCGACGGTCAATTCCACTGGCACGGGCGGATTTCCGCGGCTGACGGGAGCGAACTGCCCGATCCCGGCCGCGGGCAGGTGTTCCTGACCGTGCCGGGTAGCGCGCCCGCGCCCGGCGTGCTCCAGGAACGGGACCCGTGGGGGAATCTGCGGATCGCCGGGGTCGGCGCGCCACCGTTTCCGCTGTAGCGCACCGAAGTTCGAGTGTTACTCGGTGATCCCGATGAGGTCGGCCATGGTCTCGACCGAGTAGGCGAAGAACGGCCCGGCCGGGTCCATCGTGTTGTCCAGCTGCCCGAACAGCTCGAAGGTGACCACGCCGAACAGCTGGGTCAGGCCCAGCATGGCGCGCGCCACCGCCGGTTCGGGCATGCCGGAGTTCAGGAATGCCCCGATCAAGGCGGATTGGGTCTCGAGTTCGGGGGTGAGGGTTTCCGCGGGCGTGGCCAGGGTGCCGGACTGCCAGGCCCGGTGGACGATGCCGAGGGCGGCGAGGGGTCCGCGTGACGCGGGTGCGACGGTGGTCTGCGGGGCGCGATAGCCCGGCACCGGTGATCCGTACACCAGCGCGTACTCGTGGGGGTGCGCGATCGCCCAGTCCCGCACGGCATTCGACAGGGCCCGCCACTGGGCGCGGGGGGCGGTCTCGGTCGCGACCGCGTGCTCGACGGCATCGCCGAGGGCGTTGTAGGCCTCGATGATCAGCGTGGTCAGCAGCTCGTCGCGACTGGGGAAATACCGGTACAGCGCCGAGGACACCATGCCCAGTTCGCGGGCGATGGCCCGCAGTGAGAGCGCGGGTGCGCCGGATTCGGCGAGCTGCCGGCGCGCGGCGTCGGTGATCTCGCGGGTGATCTCGGCGCGGGCGCGGGCACGGGCGGTACGGGGCACGCTCATTCCGACAGTGTGCCACGAATCGGATCACCGACAAGTTTCGAGAGCACTGCTCTTGACAGCCCGAGCGTCATGCGCGCACACTGATCACATCAGAGAGCACTGCTCTCACAAGTCGAAGGAAGTGCCTCATGGACGCCCACACCGCCGCCACCCGCTACCTCGGCCCGAAGGGCCTGGACCCCTACATGAACCGCTTCTTCAACCTGCTGCCCAAGCTCGGCATCAGCATCGCCGGCTCCCGGCTGCTGGCCGTGCGCGGCCGCAAGTCCGGCGAGTGGCGCACCACCCTGGTCAATGTCCTCACCACCGACGACGGCGCCCGCTACCTGGTCGCCCCGCGCGGGCACACCCAGTGGGTCCGCAACCTGCGCGTCGCGGGATCCGGCGAACTGCGCCTGGGCCGCAAGGTCCAGACCTTCACCGCCACCGAACTCCCCGACGCCGACAAGATCCCGGTGCTGCGCGCCTACCTCGACCGCTGGGGCTGGGAGGTCGGCCGCTTCTTCGAGGGCGTCACCAAGCACGCCACCGACGCCGAATTGGCCGACATCGCCCCGGGTTTCCCGGTTTTCGCGCTGGCCTGAGGCTCAGCGGAGTTCGTCGAGGGTTTCCTCGTCGCGGGCCAGATAGGCGCGGCCGTCGGCGGTGAAGACGATGGGGCGCTGGATCAGTCGCGGATGCGTGGCCAGGGCCTCGATCCAGCGGTCGCGGTCGGCGGGGGTCCGGCCCCACGCCGAGACGCCCAGTTCCTTGGCCTCGGGTTCGGCGGTGCGGGTGATGTCCCACGGTTCGAGGCCGAGTTTGGTCAGGGTGGCGCGGATCTCGGTGGCCGAGGGCGGGTTGTCGAGGTAGCGGCGCTCGACATAGTCGGCGCCGGTGTCGTCGAGCACTGCCTTGGCGGTACGGCTCTTGGAGCACTTCGGGTTGTGCCAGATTTCGGTCGCTGCCATGGGTTCAGCCTAGGTGGCGGCGACCGGGCCACCGCTCACCGGCACATCAGACCCAGTCGACGACCCAGCGGTAGGGGCGCATCCAGTACAGGCCGCCCTCGGGAACCGGCGCGCCCCAGCGCTGTTCGGCCTGGGTGAGCTGCCAGCGGTATTCGGGAGCGGGCTCGCCGCCGTGGATCTCGTAGAGGTGACGCCGCCAGGTGTTGATCATGGCGGGGACGGCCTGCTGGTCGTTCTCGTAGGCCCACTCCACGTTTCGCATCATGAGACTGTCCACGGCATGGTTGGCGGCATTGGGGTCGCCGCTGCTCAGCGAGTGCAGGAAGGCCGCGACCAGGTTGTAGGCAATGGCGTCGTGGACCGAGGTCTGGCCGTTCTCGAGCGACCAGATGCCCAGGTAGGTCGGCCCCTGCTCGTCGATCCACACCGAGTGCGCCTCGCCGACCCGGTTGTCGAAGATGAGCGCGGTGAGCAGGCCCAGCGTGGACTTGCCCATGATGAGCGGATCGGGACTGCCGCTGGAGAGGGCGTCGTCGATGAGCGCCCGGTAGGCGGCCGCGGCGATGCCGGGCCGGTTGGCGTCCATGAGGGCGTCGGCGGTCTCGCCGCCGGCGAGCTGCGCGGCCGGCGGCTGGGACGGACCGGAGACCGCCTGAGGCACGCCGTCGCCGACATGCAGGAACTGGGTCTGCATGGCGTCGGGGGCAATCGGATCCGACAGCGGCACGCCGTTGCCCAGCGGGTCGTCCAGATCCAGGTTGACGGCGAGGGGTTCCTGCAGGCTGGGCGCGGTTTCCAGGTATTCCAGTGCCACCCGGGCGAATTCGTTGTCCTGACTCTCCAGCCATTCGCGCCCGGCGCGCAGGGTGTCGACGAGATGGCCGCCGACGCCCTGTTCGATGGCGGCGCACAGCGCGTAGTAGCCGTAGCCGCGGTAGTCGTCGTGGCCGACGCCCTCGGTGATCAGCAGCTGCGCATATCTGCTTGCCAGATCGTGTCTTTCGATATCGCCGAGCAGCGTGCACGCGGTCATGGCGGCCATCAGCACCTCGGCGTGTTCGCCGTGGGCGCGCCGCAGGTCGATACAGCGGTCGGCCATGACGACGGCGCTGTCGGGCAGGCTCTGCTGGGTGGCGGCCTCGACGGCCATCGAGTACATGGTGGCCAGCGTGGCGGGCGGGATGTCGGCCGGGTAGCGGGCCGGGCCGTGTTCGGCCAGGTGCAGGGCCTGCGCGTAATCGCCCGCGGCGAAGGCCGATCGGAAGCGATAGGAGACGATCCAGCCGTACTCCTTGGGATCGGGCGCCGCGTCGAGCCCGTCGTCGAACGCCGACAAACGGGCCAGCGCCTCGTCGGCCCGGCCGCTGTCCAGCATGCCGCTCGCCTCGTTCATCACCTCGACGAACGCATTTCGATCCATGGCCTACTCGCCTTCCCGCATATGTCAGCCCCGGATCGTATGACCGTGCCACCACAGTGCGTGGCCAGTGAGGTCAAGGTCATAGTTCGACTCCACCCCACATGACCACGCGTTGTCATTCGCGTGGCACGTTGTGTCACAACGATATTCCCGCACCCCGACGCGAACCCGCCTCCCTGCGGGCCATTCTCGCGTCGCGGCCGATCCGTCCTGACCCACAATCTAACGACAACACGCCAACCCGCCCCGCAACCACGCTCGGCGCGTCGGGGCTCACCTCACAGGGAGATGATTCGCACCGCATCACCGCACAGAGTGTGCATATCCTGCGGATCCGAGGTCATTACGATCACGGGCGGCGGCTGCCGCATTGCCATTTCGGCCACGGCGGCGTCGCTGGCGTATTTGTGACCATGTAGCCCCGCCGCGAGCAACAACTCGGATGCCGCGTGGGCGCAGGCGTCGTCGACCGCCTCTACGCGAATGATGGACAATACCCAGGACAATCGCGACCGGTCGGTCTTTCGATACGTAGCTTCGATGATCGTCAGGGCGCTGATCACTATCTCCATCTGACGCCCACGCGCCTCTGCGACCAGGGCGACAATCGTCGGATCGTCGGACAGCAGGCCCGACAGCCCCTCGCAGTCGAGCACGACCGTGCCCTGCAGCGAACGCTGCGACCGCGCTGCCCTCACCTTTCGTCCGGCCATGGATCGTCACCCGCGAGCGCCTGCTCGAACTGATCGAAGGCGTGCCGCCGGGCGGCCTCCGGCAACTCGCCATGGCGCCGCTCGTAGTCGGCCAGATACTCGTCCAGCAACAACCCGCGCAGTTCGCGCTCGACGGCGGAAGTGACGAACGCGGAGAATTCACGTTTCCCGACCCGTCGGCGAATCGCCTCGGCCGTCCCCTCGGGTAGGGACAGACTCACCCGCGTCGCGGGTCCTTCGCCGATTTCATAGACAGGCTGAGCCATGACCTCAGTTTATCAATCGAAGTAGGAAATGCCTGGCCTGTTGCTCGTCCGAGGCGTGGCGACGGTGACGCCCAAGGCCATTCGTCGGACTACAGGGCGGGGAGGGTGGTGCCGGGATCGGGGGTGAAGGTGACGATGCGCTGGCGGGGGTCGCCGGGGAGTTCGAGGTTCTCGTAGGAGAAGCCGAGGTCGCCGGAGTGGGGGTGGCGGACGAGTTTGCCGCCGTGGGTGCGCTGCTCGACATCGCCGGCGCGCCAGAGGGCGGCGAATTCCGTACTGCCGGTGGAGAGTTCGTCGACGAGGGCGATGGTGGCGGGGTCGGCGGGGTAGAGGCCCGCGACGCGGCGCAGCTGGGCGACGGTCGCGGCGGCGACACCGTCCCAGTCGCGGTAGAAGTCCCGGGCGGCGGGGTCGGAGAACAGTGCGCGGGCCATGTTCTCGTCGGCCATGGGGCCGAACACGTAGTGCGCCAGCGGGTTCGCGGCGAGCACGTCGAACAGGTCGGTGATGACCAGGGCGGGCGCCTTGTCGATCAGGTCGAGCATGCGCAGCAGTTCGGGACGCGGTGCGGGAGCGGCGGTTTCGGCCGTGCGGGGCGGGCGGGCCAGGGTGTGCAGGTGCTCGGTCTCGACGGGGTTGAGCCGCAGCGCGGAGGCGAGGGAGTCGAGCACCTCGGTCGACGGGTTGGCGGCGCGGCGCTGTTCGAGGCGCTGGTAGTACTCGGCGCTGATGCCGGCGAGGTGCGCGAGTTCGGCGCGGCGCAGGCCGGGCACCCGGCGCAGGCCGGACGGCGGCAGGCCCGACTCGTGCGGATCGACCCGCGCCCGCCGGGACTTCAGGAATTCCGCCAGGTCCGCGCGCACTGCCATGCCCGCAGTCTGGCACAGGGCGGCGGTGGGTGGCCCCGGGAGTACGAGGCACGGCGTGCACTGGTTACGTCCTGCCGCGGCGAGCAGGCTCGGTCTCGTGAACGAGAGATTCCGGCGGGGAGCGGCCTGCCAAACCGAGCTCGGTGGGAGCGGAGGGGTACGCGGCCGGGTCTATGACGAGCTGGCGGATATCGCACCGGATCTGCACCGGTTCGCCGTCGAATTCGCCTATGGCGACATCCATTCCAGGCCGGGCCTGGATGCCGGGCGGCGCGAGCTGGTGATCCTGGGCGCGCTCATCGCGCTCGGGGACACCCGGCCGCAGCTGGAGGCGCACCTCGGTGCCGCGCTGAATGCCGGTGTGGCGCCGGGCGAGATCGTCGAGGCGATCCTGCAGGCCCTCCCCTACGCGGGATTTCCGCGTGTTCTCTCCGCCATGAGCGCTGCCCGCGGCGTGCTCGCCGGCCGCGATCTGCTCCCTGTCACCACCGATTCGATTGCCCAATAGGAGATCTGCCATGACCGCCACCGCTCAGCAGCGTGCCGACATCATCGACGCCGCCACCCGCCTGTTCTGGTTCATCGACATTCGCGACTGGGACGCCTTCCCCGGTGTCTTCGCCGACGAGGTCACCCTCGATTACTCGAGCATCTGGGGCGGCGAGCCCGCGACCGTCACCCCGGCGCAGATCCGCGCCGACTGGGAGAAGCTGATCGGCAGCTTCGACGCCACCCAGCATCTGCTCGGTAATCACCTGGTGACCGTGCACGGCGACCGCGCGGAACTGACCGCGGTCTTCCAGGCGGTCCACATCCTGGCCAATCGATTCGGTTCGCCGCGGTGGACGCTGGGCGGCACCTACCGCATCGGCCTGCACCTGGTCGGGGGCCAGTGGAAGGTGGATTCGATGGTGATGACAGCCCAGTGGGCCGACGGCAACAAGGACATCCTGACCCTGGCCTCGGGCGGACAACGCCCTGCCGCGGCCTAGCAAAGCCCGGATGCGGCGAGAGGAATTCGGAAGGAGGAAGAGGAAGGAATGGAAAGGATCGTCATCATTTCCCCTTCAACCATATAACACAGTGGGGGACTTGCGGCAAGGCCCCGGTGTTGGCGCACAATCGCTGGCCGAGGGCTGCAACCTGCGCGAATGGGCGCGCGGGCGGGCAGCGGGGAATGGCTAGGCGGGAAGGTGTGGTGCTGGTGTCGGACCAGGGGTACGAGAAGGAACTGCTCGCGGAGCAGGAGTATGTGACCGGGCTGTACGCGCGGCTGGACGCCGAGCGGGCCCGGGTGAAGGGCCGCTACGGCGAGACGCTGCGCTCGCGCGGCACCACCCTGGTGGAGCGGGATGCGGAGGTGCGGGCGCTGGGCAAGGAGGTCAAGCGCCTCGAGGTGGCCGACAACGGGCTGTGTTTCGGGCGGCTGGACAGTGTGACCGGCGAGCACTCGTACATCGGGCGCCTTGGGATCTTCGACGAGGCGAACGAATTCGAACCGCTGCTGCTGGATTGGCGGGCGCCGGCATCGCAGGCGTTCTATATCGCGACCGCCGCGAGCCCGGAGAACATGCGGCGTCGTCGCCAATTCCACACGCGCGGGCGGCTGGTGGCCGATTTCACCGACGAGGTGTTCGGCCATCCCGGTGACGGCGAGCGCGGTGACGCGGCCCTGCTGGCGGCGGTCAACGCGCCGCGCGGCGAGGGCATGCGCGACATCGTGGCCACCATTCAGGCCGAGCAGGACCGGATCATCCGGCTCGATCACCCGGGCGTGCTGGTGATCGAGGGCGGGCCGGGCACCGGCAAGACCGTGGTGGCGCTGCACCGGGTCGCGTATCTGCTGTACACCCAGCGTGCGCAGATGGAACGCAACGGTGTGCTGGTGGTGGGCCCGAACACGGCCTTCCTCAGGCACATCGGGCGGGTGCTGCCGTCGCTGGGCGAGACGAACGTGGTGTTCACCACCACCGGTGATCTCATGCCCGGGCTGAGCATCACGGCCGAGGACGGACCGGAAGCGGTGCGGCTCAAGGGTTCCCTGCGGATCCTCGACGTGCTGAAGGCCGCGATCGCGGACCGTCAGCGGGTGCCGCAGGAGCCGGTGTCGATCGAACTGTCGGATGTGACGGTGCGTATCGGCGCGGATATCGCCGGCTGGGCGCGGGAGGAGGCGCGCGGTAGCGGGTTGCCGCACAACCAGGCTCGCGCGACCTTCCTCGAGGTGCTCACCTGGGCGCTCACCGAGCGCGCCATCAAGCGGATCGGCGAGGGCTGGCTGACCCGCGACGACCGTGAGGCCTGGGAGAACATGCGCACCGATCTGCGCACCGAACTCGCCGAGCACGAGGGATTCACGGCGCTGATGGACGAGCTGTGGCCCACGCTGACACCGGAAACGCTGCTGGCGGAGCTGCTTTCGTCCACCGACCGGCTGCGCGCGGCGGGCGCCGGCGAGGCGCTGTGGCGCGCGGACGGTGCGGGGTGGACGGTGTCCGATGTCCCGCTGCTCGACGAACTGGTCGATCTGCTGGGCCGTGACACCTCCGCCGAGGAGGCGGCGGCCGAGCGGGAACGGAAGGCCCGGGCCGCGTATGCCGAAGGCGTGCTCGACCTGCTGGTCGGCCGCGCCGACCACATGGACGACGAGGATCACCTGTTCGCCACCGACCTGCTCTACGGCGACGACCTGGCCGAGCGCTTCCTGGAACGCGACACCCGGGAACTCGCCGAACGTGCTGCCGCGGACCGGGATTGGACCTACCGGCACATCGTGGTCGACGAGGCGCAGGAGCTGTCGGCGATGGACTGGCGGGTGCTGATGCGCCGCTGCCCGAGCCATTCCTTCACCGTGGTGGGCGATCTCGCGCAGCGCCGGTCCGCGGCGGGCGCGACCTCCTGGGACGCCATGCTGGAACCGTACGTCCCCGGCCGCTGGGCCTACCGCTCGCTCACGGTGAACTACCGCACCCCGGCGGAGATCATGGCCGTGGCCGCCGCCGTCCTGACCGGCTTCGCGCCCGAGGTGACGCCGCCGGAGTCGGTGCGCTCCTGTGGCGTGCAGCCGTGGGCGCGACAGCTCGCCCTCGGCGAGATGCCGTCGGCCATCGAGGAATTCACCCGCGACGAGGCGGGCCGCGAGGGCACCAGCATCGTGATCGGCCCGCCCGGCATGCCGGGCACGGTCCCCGCCTCCGAAACCAAGGGCCTCGAATTCGACGCGGTCCTGGTGGTCGAGCCCGAGCACATTCTCGCCGACGGCCCCCGCGGCGCGGCCGAACTCTACGTCGCCCTCACCCGCGCCACCCAGCGCTTGGGCGTCCTGCACGAGGGCCCGCTCCCACCGGCCCTCGCCGGTCTCTACACGTCGAAGTAGAGCTCGGACTACACGCTGGGCGTTTGCGGCAGTTGGTAGATGGCGGTATCCGTCGTGCTGGGTCCGGAACCTGTCGGACCGCTCTCCTACTATCGAAAGTTTGTTCGACTCGAGGTAGCCTTGTGATCATGCCGGAACCGCCTCGCCTGGAATGGGCACGCATGAATCTCGATCAGGTGCGTGCCCAGCTGCTCGCTGCGGCCTCCCGCGGTCGGTTCCTCACGCCCGAGCAGCTGGAGAATGCGGCGGGCAAGATCGAAGAGGGTTTGCGGGTCTACGAGGAGGAGACCGGCCACGCGGCACCCGAGCCTCGGCCGGACAGCCCGCGGCCGATCTGTTCGAACCCTCGCCGCTACCGGAACCGTTGAGGAGGACGAGGCCCTCGTCCCGGCGCGAGAAATCCTCGATGACCTATGCTGAAAGCCCAGTCCGCTGGGGTTAATGGTGGTACCAACCAGTCATTGGAGGTCCGTCATGTCCATATCGCTAACTGTGCAGCAGTGCCTGACGGATGCGGGCGCCGAGTATGAACTCGTACCGCATCCGCATAGCCACAACAGCTCAGAAACCGCCGAAACCGCCCATATCCCTGGCGACCGCCTCGCAAAGACAGTCCTCCTGGAAGACGCGCAAGGCTACGTCGCCGCCGTGCTGCCATCCACCCACCACCTACGACTCGCGAAGCTCTGGTCGCAAACGGGTCGGCGGCTGGTGCTCGCCAAGGAATCGGACTTCCGCGAAACCTTCACGGACTGCGAGGTCGGCGCAATCCCACCCATGTGCACCGCCTACGGCATGACGACGCTGATGGACGAGAGTCTCACCACGCAGCCGGATATCTATTTCGAGGCCGGTGATCATGAGACACTCGTCCACCTGCAGACCGACCAGTTCATGCGTCTGATGGAACAGGCCGAGAAAGCACACTTTTCCCACCGCACGCAAACCACCCGCCACTGAGTTCCCGCAACTGCTGATGCAGAAGCGTCCACCGTACGTTTGACGACGGTGGCTGCAGCGATGCCGCCACGCCGACTTGAATAAGGGCCTGCTTGCGCGAAAACCGTGCTCGCGCAAGACATCTGGATTCATTCTCAGCTACTGCCAGCAGCCGTTCGCCACCAATAGCGGCCCACCGATTGGCCGAACCGGTTGCCGAGGCTGCCGAAGACGGCGACGGGGCGAGCCGGTTCGGCTGTTCGAGGTACTGTCACGCCCCCGCAGGTGGCTGCCATCGCGTATTGCTGTTCCCGCTTGTCCGTATCTCCCCGAGCCAGGTTTGGGTGTGTTTCGTCGGCTTTGCGTACTGGTTGCCGAAAAGTTACTACCTGGCGGTGATGCATTGGGCAGAATGGCACCGGTCACACGAGTTCTTCCCGCAACAACCTCAGTGTCTCAATCCACACATCGTTGAAAGGGAGCTCGAACATGGCACAGGAAACCAGCGGTAGTGCGACGGCGGAAGCTCGACGCGGGGACATCGACGTGCAGGCGGAAGTGGAATTGCTGCGGCTGCGAATGGACGAAGCCCGGCAAGAGGCACAGAACGCCCGCCAGTACGCGATGCAGGCCTCGGGTCTCGCGCGCCAGGCGCAGGCGCAGGCACGGCAGGTGCAGCATCAGGCCCAGCATGCGCAGCAGGACGCCAACCAGGCCAACCAGCAGGCACAGCAGGCCCGCCAGCAGGCAATGCTGGCCACCAACCAGGCCCAGCAGGCCCAGAGCGAGGCCGACCGGGCACAAAGCCAGGCCCAGCAGGCCCAGGGCGAGGCCAATCAATCCCAGCAGCGGGCCAGCACCGCCCAGGACCAGGCCGACCAGGCCACCCAGATGGCGCAGCAGGCCGAGGACCAGGCCAACCGGGCACAGGATCGCGCCGGTCAGTGGGAGATACAGCTCCAGCAAATCCGCCAGCAAGCCCGCCTCCAGCAGGGCCGCTGACCCGGCGAGGATGACGCAGTGACCAAAGTTCTGGCGGCCGGCCACACCGGGCACCCGGTGTGGCCGGTTCGCCGGCCCTGCTACCGAGGAGGTTCGCGGTGAGCGGACCAGTTCCGCCGCCCGCGGACGAACCCGATGTCGACGTCGAGGTCATCGTGCCGGAGACCGTCAGTGCCGGGGTGTACGCCAACGGGTTCACCTGCTGGTACAACCGCACCGACTTCACCCTCGATTGCCTCGTCTACCTGCCCACCGAACCGGGCGCTGTCAACCCGGCCGGTCAACCCATGATGCGACAACCGGTGCAGGTCACGTCCCGGGTGAAGTTCCCACCCGCGCTGATCTTCCGGCTCATGCAAACCCTCAACGACAGCATGAGCAACTACGAACGCCAATTCGGCCCCATCACCCACCTCGGCGAATAACCTGCCCACGGAGAAATGCATGCAGACCCCGAAATCAAGCCCCGTCACCATCATCGCCAGCCCAGCTGACCGTCCCGTCGTCTGCGACCCCGCCGTGCGGTACCGGCCCCAGACGATTCCCGGCCGCCACTACCTCGTCGCCCCCGCCGCCCCGCACCCACAACCCGAACCCTCCTGAACATGACGGACAGGGGGTTGTTTGCGGGCTTGCACCCTTACCGGCGTCTCCCGCCCATCATGCGGGGTTACGGCTGTCTCCTTACGGCCGGGCAAGGAGACAAGCGCAGTAGCCGAAGGAGACATGCAGAACGCGCAGAGCGGCGGGGGGGGGGGGGGGGGGGTTGGGACCCCCCCCGCGGGGGTTTGTGTGACCGGGCCCCCGGCGGGTATAAAAAAAAAAAACACCCACGACCCAACAAAAAAAAAGTATTGGTGG